>NZ_JBEPEI010000013.1:0-229047 GCF_040300765.1 Streptosporangium sp. NPDC000239
CCGCCGCTCTTCCTCTGCGGCCCCGCGGGGGCCCCCCGGGGGGGGGGCCCCCGCCGCGCACGCGGCCCGGCCCCTCCACTGTGGATCACCACAGTGTTTCCGCTCCGTCACGGGGAACCGCGGAGTCCGGTCCCACGCCGTTCATCGACGAACGAATCAATGCCGACGGAGATGTTCACCGAATCATCCGCGACCGATCACACCCCAGAGGACCGGACGTGGAACAACCCGGCGACCGTCTCCCCGGAAAACGGCGTCGTCCCGATGTTCCTCGGTCTCCACCGCCACGGAGTCGGTTCAGCGGGGACCCTTCGCCCAGGCGTACTCGATGTCGTACGGCATGCCGGGCAGGGTCATCCCGGGCCTGACGCACTGGTCGTGTCCGGGCCGGTCGAAGGTCCGCCCGACACGGATG
Source organism: Streptosporangium sp. NPDC000239 (assembly GCF_040300765.1). NCBI lineage: Bacteria > Bacillati > Actinomycetota > Actinomycetes > Streptosporangiales > Streptosporangiaceae > Streptosporangium > Streptosporangium sp. NPDC000239. Next base: position 416 of record NZ_JBEPEI010000013.1, read on the forward strand.
AGAACCCGGCCGGAGGAGCCACAGTGGTGGTAGCAGGCCACGGCACCCCTTCGTGTTCTGGCTGGAATTTCGTCAAAACTATCCGCCGGACGGACACCGGCTCCACCGTGATCCCTGCCAAATGACGAAGGTTTGCCGCCAACCTCCTCCGCCGTCACAAAATCCTAAAACCGCGTCCTGAACCACCACGGTGATTTACGGATGTAGTTTCCGTCCTCCAGGTTCGCGAGGCGTTCGAAGACGTTCCACGAGGAGGGGTCGCCGCAGACGAGCACCGAGACGACCACCGCCACGACGTACAGCGGAAGCATCGGCAGTCCCGCGCAGAACATGTACTGCGAGGCATGCCTACCCTCGTGCCTGACCAGGGACTCGGTCAGACTCCCCTCCTGCGACCTGGTCAGCACCACGTTGCCGACGGTGAACGCCCCGGCGACGGGGAACGGGATGCGGTAGCCGTAGGCGAGGATCAGCCCGTCCGGCCCCGCCCTCCTCCTGGCGCCGCCCAGCCGTACCAGCAACAGTCCGAGCGGGGTGGACAGGTTGAGGTAGTTGAGCGTGCGCCGTACGCGATGCAACCGCCGCATACCAGGATTGTGCGCCGCCGTGCCGCGGGGAGCCAACGGCTCTCCGGTACGGGAGATGACCAGATCGTCTGCCTCGTGACCGTTCGCGAGTCCGAGGTTACGCCTGGCGGCTGCGACGCGGTGGCGCGATCGTCACCGCCAACGTGGACATCCTCAGTGGCGGGTCAGCAGCCAGGAGCCGCCGTGTGAGGTCGGGGTGATCAGGACGGCCACCAGGGCGGCGATCATGCCCCCGTAGAGGTAGACGTAGCCCGACAGGTCGGCGGCGATGATCACGTCGCCCTCCTGCCTGCCGGAGAGCCACATCATCGTCATCACCAGCCAGCCGCTCGCGGCGGCCAGGGCCGCCAGCTTGCCGCGCATCATCCGCCCGGCCCCGTAGCAGACGGCGAACAGCGCCAGGACGCAGCCGAAGGAGGAGATCGGGACCGTGGTCGGCCTGAGGTACCACGAATGCTGGAAGGCGCCCAGAAGGCCCATGAGAAGGCCGAGAACGAAGAGGACGGCGTACGCCGCCACGGCGACCGCCCTGCCCGAGGACCGCTCGGCCGTGGGGACCTGCTCCATCACAACCATGGAGGCTAGTCGATCCCGGCGAAGAGATCGTCCTCCGGCTTGTACGGCTCGCCGAGGCCGCCGACCTCGACCGGTGCCGCCGGAGCGCCGGAGCCGGGGAGGCCGGAGCGCAGGATGTAGTGCTCGACCGCCAGCACCTCCTGGCCGACGTCGTTCGACAGGGCGTACCACGGGGCCTCGACGCTGATCTGGGTGGCGTGCGCCCGCATCGCCGCGAACTTGGCCTCGATGTGCGCGCGGGCGTCGATCTCGGTGGTGACGTCCTCGTCGGCGCAGCCGTACGGCAGGTCCTCGACCCGCTCGGGGAGGAAGCGCGTCCCGGCCTCGACCAGCGCCTGGGCGGTCCTGCGCATCGTGGACCTGGCCACCGCGGTGACGTAGAACTTGGCGATCCGCCACGGCTCGCCCTCGCCGAACGCCGGGTCCGCGGCCAGTTCGAAGGCCCGTACCGAGACGCGGTGCGCCTGGATGTGGTCGGGGTGGCCGTAGAAGCCGTTCTCGTCGTAGGTGACGAGGACCTGGGGACGCGTCTCGCGGATGACCTTGACCAGTTCTCCGGCCGCCTCGTCGAGGTCGGCCCGCCAGAAGGCGGCGGGGTGGTCGTTCGAGGCCACGCCCATCATGCCGGAGTCGCGCCAGCGCCCCGGGCCGCCGAGGAAGCGGTGGTCGGTGACGCCGAGGGCCGCGCAGGCGGCGGCCAGCTCGCCGATCCGGTGCCCGCCGAGGGCGTCGTCGCGGTCGGACGTCAGGTGGGCCAGGCCGGGCGGGATGACCTCGCCCTCGTCGCCCAGGGTGCAGGTCACCAGGGTCACCCCGGCCCCCTCGGCGGCGTACTTCGCCATGGTGGCGCCGGTGCCGATCGTCTCGTCATCGGGATGGGCGTGCACGAGCAGCAGACGGCGGTCGTTCATGGTTCGAGGGTAGCCGCCGGGTGTAGAGCGTGACACGGACCGCACCGGATATCCGGGTGGGCCCGGCCTTGGTGAAGCCCCGCTTCAGGGCGGCCAGCCGGGGGTCGCTCTGCCACTCGGTCCCCGGGAGCCGCCGGGAGACCAGCCACACCCGCTCCGCGCCGGGGTCGAAGGGCACCAGCTTCCCGTACGGCCCGCCGTACACGGAGACGAACAGCCAGAAGCGTTCCGGCGCGTAGAGCACGGCGTCGCCGGGGCGTTCGGCGGCGCCGAGCTCGGCCGCCAGGGTGCGCAGGTCGTCGGGGCGGTTGGCGGGGCCCCTGACGGTCAGCTGGGCGCTCATGGACAGCGCCGCGAGGGCGGCCAGGGCCGCCAGGCCGATCGGCGCCCGCCCGGAGAACGGCCGGGGCAGCCCCGCCAGACCGGCCCCGGCCAGCAGCGCCAGGGCGGGCAGGACGAACATGACGTAGCGCGGGTTGTAGACCGGGTACACCTGGGAGATCGCGTAGGACAGCGCGACCGGGACGAGGGCCCACGGCAGGGCGACCTCCGTGAGCGACGCCCTGCCGTACCAGACGCCGAGCAGGGCGAGCAGCCCCAGGAGGGCGAGGAACAGCGGCGGGGTGCCCGAGTCCTGCCAGGAGACGGGTCCTCCGGAGATCTCCACACCGAGCTGCGCCAGGGCCGCCAGGTCGGGCGTCTTCAGCCAGAAGAGCTGTTCGTCCCGCTGCCCGGAGGCCATGAGGACCAGGGGAACCAGCAGCACCGCCGCCCCGGCGAGCGCCGCGAGCCAGGGCAGGATCTCCCGGCGCCCGCGGCGGAGCACGATGAGGGCGTGCGCGGGCAGCAGGAGCAGCGCGTAGAGGTGGAACCAGCCGAGCAGGGCGATCAGCAGGCCGTAGCCGGCGTGGCGGGAGCGCCGTTCGCCGAGCAGGACCAGGGTCGAGGCCACCGCGACCGCGCTGACCAGGGCGTAGCTGCGTGCCTCCTGGCCGTAGCGGCTGACCATGGGGATGAGCGCGTAGGCCAGGCCCGCGTAGGTCCCGGTCCAGGAGCCGGGGGCGGAGAGCCTGCGGCCCAGGGCCGTGATCCCGGCCGCCGCCCCGGCGACCGCGAGCGCGGAGGGCAGCCTGACCGCGACCTCCCCGCCGAGGGCGGCGAAGGGGCGTAGCAGCAGGTAGTACAGCGCGTGGACGGTGTCGATGTGGGAGAGCAGCTCGCGCAGCTCGTCGAAGGACATCCTGGCCGCCAGGACGCTGACCGACTCGTCACGCCAGAACGAGGGGACGCCGATCCCCCACATCACGAACGCGAAGGCCAGAACGGCGGGCGTCCCGGGGGAGCGAGCGATTCGCTCGGTAAGCGTCACTCGCCCAAGTTTCTCCCATGATCACATTCATTTGGACCATCCTGGGAGATCCCTTCCCGGGACCGTACTGGCAAGATGACTGGTATGAGTGAGAGTTTTCCTCGGCTGCACGCAAGGACCCGCCGCTTCACCCTCGGCGTTCCCCGTGCGTTCACGGTCGCGCCCGACGGTGCGCGGATTGTCTTCCTGCGGACCAAGGGCGGCTGCGACCCGGTCACCTGTCTGTGGGAGTTCGACGTGGCCAGCGGCACGGAACGGCTGATCGCCGATCCCCGGGTCATCGCCGCCGACGAGGAGAACCTCCCGCCGGAGGAACGGGCACGCCGCGAGCGCGCCAGGGAGTCGGCGGGCGGCATCGTCGCCTACAGCACCGACGCCGCGGTGACCACGGCCGCCTTCGCCCTCTCCGGCGGCCTGTACGTCGTGGACCTGCGGACCAGGAGCGTGCGCCACCTGCGCACCCCGGGCCCGGTCATCGACCCCCGGCTCTCCCCGACCGGTGTGCACGTCGGATACGTGACCGGTGGCGCCTTCCACGTCCAGGACCTTGAGGACGAGGTCGACCACGCGCTCGCCCGCCCCGAGGCGCCCGAGGTGACCTACGGCCTGGCCGAGTTCATCGCCGCCGAGGAGATGGACCGGATGCGCGGCTACTGGTGGTCTCCGTCCGGCGAGGCCGTACTGGTCGAGCGGGCCGACGACTCACCGGTCGAGAAGTGGCACATCGCCGACCCGGCCAACCCCGCCAGGCCCGCGACCGAGCAGCGCTACCCCGCGGCGGGGTCCCCCAACGCCAAGGTCGAGCTGTTCGTGCTGTCCCTGGCCGGTGGCCGCGTCCCGGTGCCCTTCACCGACGAGTACCTCGTCAACGCCGCCTGGGACGACCACGGCCTGTCCATCGTCACCATGACGCGTGACCAGCGGACCATGCGCCTGTTCGACGTCGACCCCGAGACCGGCGCCTCCTCCCTCGTCCGCGAGGACACCGACGCCGCCTGGGTCGACGTCGTCACCGGCGTCCCCGGCCACCTGTCGGACGGCTCCCTCGTCTGGGTGACGAACCTCGACGGGGGCCGCCGCCTGGTCGTCGGCGACCAGCCCGTCACCCCGGCCTCCCTCCAGGTCCGCGACGTCGCGGGCGTCAGCGGCGACACGGTGCTGTTCCGCGCCAGCGGCGAGCCGTCCGAGATCGCGCTGTGGGCCTACAAGGACGGGCGGATCACCCTGGTCAGCCCGCAGGACAGCGGCGTCTACAGCGGCCAGGCCGCGGGCGGGACCCTCGTGGTCACCGGCCAGACCCTCGACGGAGAGGAACCGGTCACCCGCGTCTCCCACCACGGCCGCCACGTCGGGCACATCACCTCCCACGCCGAACGCCACGGCCTCGACCTGCGGGTCTCCCTGATCCGTACGGGCGAGCGCGAGCTGTCGACCGCCGTGGTCTTCCCGTCAGGGCACGTACCCGGCTCGGCGAGGCTCCCGGTCCTCATGGACCCGTACGGCGGCCCGCACGCCCAGCGTGTCCTGTCCGCCTCGGGCGCCTACCTGACCAGCCAGTGGTTCGCCGACCAGGGCTTCGCGGTCGTGGTCGCCGACGGCCGGGGCACCCCGGGACGCGGCCCCGAGTTCGAGCGGGAGATCCTGCACGACCTGGCGACCCCGGTCCTCGACGACCAGGTGGACGCCCTGCACGGCGCGGCGGAGCGCTTCCCCGACGACCTGGACCTGTCCAGGGTCGGCATCAGGGGCTGGTCGTTCGGCGGCTACCTCGCGGCGCTGGCCGTGCTGCGGCGGCCCGACGTCTTCCACGCCGCCATCGCCGGAGCCCCGGTGACCGACTGGCGGCTCTACGACACCTGCTACACCGAGCGCTATCTCGGCCAGCCCGCCGAGGGGCACTACGACGCCTCGTCGCTGTTCGCGGACGCCGAGAAGCTCGAACGCCCGCTCCTGCTGATCCACGGCCTGGCCGACGACAACGTGGTGGCCGCGCACACGCTGCGCCTGTCGTCCGCGCTGCTGGCCGCCGGGCGCCCGCACAACGTGCTGCCGCTGTCCGGCGTCACCCACATGACGCCGCAGGAGGTCGTGGCCGAGAACCTCCTGCTGCTGCAGGTGGACTTCCTCAACAAGGCCCTGTCCTGACGAGGAGCGGCCGCCGTACCCTCCCCGGGGTACGGCGGCCGCTTCCGTTCAGTCCTGGGGCGTCACTTGAAACGCTGCCACTTGCCCGCCGACCGCTTGATGCCGTTGCGGCCGTGGCCGGTAGCGGGGCCCGTGTTGGAGCCGGGGCCCGCACCCGCGCTGCGGCCCCCGGGGGCGGCGTCGTCGGCACTGGCCTCGGGGTCGTAGGTGTCCCCGCCCTGCGGGCCGGTGGCGCCCCCGTTCTTGCCACCGCCCCTGCCGCCGACCTTGCCGCCGCTGTGGCCGCCGGTCATCGAGCGGACGTCCTGGCCTGCGTCCTCGGCGGCCCTGTTCCGCTTGGCGGGCCGCCCGGTCTTCGTCGGGCCGGGCGAGGGGGTCGCCACGGGGGCCGGGTCCGCGGTGACGGTGTGACCGACGGCGGGCACGGTGGCCTCGGCCGGCCCCCCGCAGATCATGAAGGCGGGGACAAGAAGGGCGGCTCCCGCCAGGAGCCTGCCCAGCGTCGAGCTCGTGACGGATGCGATCGATTCAGGTGACACGGGGGCACCCCTTTCCTGCGACTTTTCGCACTCGACTGACCACTGTCAGTGACGATCACTGTAGTCGCGCGGAACCGTTTCCCCCGGAAGGTGCACCCGGAGGTTCCCCTCCTTTCCCCACCGGACAGGACGGTTTTCCTTCACTCCGCCGTTGGCGTGCCAGCTGCTCCACAGGGCGGCGTAGGAGCCACCCGCGGCGACCAGCTCGTCGTGGGAGCCGAGTTCGCTGATCCGCCCGTCCTCGACCACCGCGACCCGGTCGGCGTCGTGCGCCGTGTAGAGGCGGTGGGCGATGGCGATCACCGTACGGCCGTCGAGCACCGCGGCCAGCGAACGCTCAAGGGAACGGGCCGCCCTGGGGTCGATCAGCGAGGTCGCCTCGTCCAGGACGAGGGTGTGCGGGTCGGCCAGGACCAGCCGGGCCAGGGCGAGCTGCTGGGCCTGGGCGGGCGGGACCGGCTCACCGCCGGAACCGACCATCGTGTCCAGCCCGTCGGGCAGACCGGCGGCCCACTCCCAGGCGTCCACCGCCTCAAGCGCCGCCCTGACCTGGTCCGCGTCGGCGTCCGGACGGGCGATCAGCACGTTCTCCCGCAGCGTGCCCCGGAACACGTGGTGTTCCTGGGTCACCAGCGCGACGTGGCCGCGCAGGTCGTCGAGCGGGAGCTCGACCAGCGGGGCGCCGCCGACCGTGACCGAGCCGGTCCGCGGCCCGTGGACGCCCGCGAGCAGGCGGCCGAGCGTCGACTTGCCCGCCCCGGAGGGACCGACCATGGCCAGCCGCTCCCCCGGCCTGACCACCAGGTCGACGCCGTGCAGCACGTCGTGTCCCTCGCGGTAGGCGTAGCGGACGTCCTCGGCCCGCAACTCCTCCCCCTCGGGAGCCTCGGAACCGGCCTCCCGGTCGTCGGGCACCTCGGCGACGCCGAGCAGCCGGGCCATGGAGGCGCCGCCCACCTGGAGTTCGTCCACCCACGACATCAGCCGGTCGAGCGGGTCGGCCAGCTGCTGCACGTACAGCGTGGCCGCCGTCACCTGGGCGATCGTGACCCAGCCCTGGATGTAGAAGACACCCCCGGCCAGCAGCGTCGTCACGATCGGGAGCACGTAACCGAACTCGACGGCCGGGAACCACACCATGCGCAGCCCGAGGGTGTAGCGTTCGGCCGCCCACGACCTGGCGATGTCGACGTCCGTACGGCGCCGCCTGCGCTCCTGGAGTCCCAGGGCCTCGACGGTACGGGCGCCGCCGACCGTCTCGGCCAGCCCCTCGGTCATGTCCGCGTAGGCGGCGTTCTCCCGCAGGTAGCCGTCCCGCGCCCGCCTGAGGTACCACCGCGTCGAGATCCACAGCAGCGGTACGACCAGCAGCGCGGGCAGCACGAGCAACGGCCCGGTCAGTATCAGCGCCCCCGCGGTGATCACGAAGGCCACCAGGGCGATCACCGTCTCCGGTACGGCGTGCCGCACGCTGCGGGAGAGGGTGTCCACGTCCCGTGAGGTGCGGGTGATCAGGTCGCCGGACCCCGCGCGCTCGACCGTGGACAGCGGCAGGGCGAGGACGCGGCCGACGAACTCCTCGCGCAGTTCGGCGAGGACCTTCTCCCCGAGCCGTGAGGAGACGTAGACCGCGAACCTGACGAGCACCCCCTGCGCGGCGAGGAAGCCCGCGATGGCCAGCGCGACCACGGTGACGTCGATCCCCGTGCCGCTCTTGATGCCGTGGACGAGGTCGCCGAGCATCCACGGCACGACCAGGCCCGCCGCCGCGGCCAGGCCGTGCAGGCCGAGGGCCGCCGACAGCGTGCCGGGATACTTCAGGGTGAGTCTGCGGGCGTAGGCCCGTACCTGTGCCCGGTCGGCGACCGGGAGGATCTGCCCGCTCACGCGGCCTCCTTTCCTGGGTTCCCGCGTCCGGCGCCGGCGGGCTCCGGGGGCCGCGTGGACTCCTCCTCTCCCCTGGTGACGACGGCGCGGTAGTCCGCGCTGACGGCCAGCAGTTCCCTGTGGGTGCCCTGGGCCCGCGCGACGCCCTCCTCCACGTAGATCACGTGATCGGCGTGGTCGAGCACCAACGGGCTCGTGGTGCAGACGAGGGTGGTTCTGCCCGCCCTGGCCTCCGCCAGCCGTACGGCGATGCGCGCCTCGCTGTGCGCGTCGACCGCGCTGGTCGGCTCGATGAGGATGAGCACCTCGGGGTCGGCGGCCAGCGCCCTGGCCAGCCGCAGCCGCTGCCGCTGGCCGCCGGAGAACTCCCGGCCCGCCTCGGCGACGGCCGCGTCGAGACCGCCGGGCAGCGCCTCGACGACGTCCTCGGCGCACGCGGCGCGCAGGGCGCGGTTGATCGTCTCCTCGGAGGCGGCCCCGGTCACGTCCAGCTCGTCCCTGAGCACCCCGGCGAACATCCCGGCCTCGTTGTCGGCGACCAGGATCCGGCGGCGGACCTCGGCGACCGGCAGACTGTCCAGCGGTACGTCGCCGAAGTCCACGTCGCCGTCGGCGTACCGGCCGAGCCGGTCGGCGATCGTCGCGCTCTCCTCGGGGACGGCCGAGACGACGGCCGTGAGGGCACCCGGGCGTACGGCGACGCCGGAGGCGACGTCACGCAGCAGGCCGCCGGGCGAGGTCCCGGTGCCGCCGGTGATCTCGGGCCGCAGGTTGAGGATCCGCACCACCCTGCGGGCGGCCACGTGTCCCTTGGTCAGCTTGTCCGCGGTCTCGGTGAGCGTGCGCAGCGGGGAGATCAGGAAGGCGGCGTAGCCGTAGAAGGCCACGAGCTGGCCCACGGTGATCTCCCCGCTGAGCGCGAACCTGGCGCCGAGCCAGGTCACGCCCGCGATCAGCAGGCCGGGCAGCAGGACCTGGGCTCCCTCAAGGGTCGCCTCGATCGCGGCGACCCGCACGCCCGCCCGCCGTACCTTCTGGGACTCCTCCGCGTAGCGCTCGGCGAAGATCTGCTCGCCGCCGACGCCGCGCAGCACGCGCAGGCCGGCGACGATGTCGGCGGCCCTGGTCGAGAGCTCCCCCTGGAGGTCACGGTGGGCGTGCTGGCGCCGGTGCAGCGGCCTGAGCAGGGGGCCGACCGCGACGGCCATGATCGGAACACCGACGAGCACGGTCAGTCCGAGCGCGGGCGAGGTGCTGATGAGGATGACGGTGACCGTGACGACGGCGACGACCGCCCCCGTGCCCCGCAGCAGGATGTCCATCGCGTTGCCGATGTGGGCGATGTCGGAGTTGCCGACGCTGACCACCTCGCCGGTCGACACCCGCTTGGGCAGGGTCGCCCCCAGCCTGGTGGCCTGCCTGACGGTGACCTGGACCGTGCGGTAGGCGGCGGACAGCCAGTTGAAGACGGCCATCCGGTGACGAAGGGTGCTCGTCACCGCCTGCGCCACTCCCAGGCCGAACACGACCGCCGTCCAGATGAGCAGGCTCCGCATGTCCTGGTTCCAGATGGCGTCCACGCTGCGACCGATCGCGGCGGGGATCAGGGCCATCGAGGTCCACCACAGGATGGCGTAGCCGATGCCGATGAGCAGGGGACCGGCTTGCGAGCGGGCGGTCCAGAGGAGATATCGGAAGGGACTTCGGGAATCGGGATCGCCGGGATCAGCGGCAGGCAGGGAACGCATAGCCCTACCAGGCTGACAAACCCCACGATCACCCGGCAAACCGTTTTCTGACCGTGAGACGGGCCTCGTCAATCAAGGTTGACATCTCAATGGCGTCAACTTACATTGACATACATGAGCGACACGGCACAGCTGGCCTCGGACGCGGGCAGCCGCGACCCGGCCGTCGGCCTGCGGGCCGTACGGGCGTTGCGGATCCTCGTCGATCGGCTGGAGGCCCTCCAGGTCGAGAACGCCAGACAACAGGGCTGGTCCTGGCAGGAGATCGCCCACTGCCTTGAGGTGACGAGGCAGGCGGTCCACAAGAAGTACGCCGGTGGCCGCGGGCTGCTGAGACGGGAGAGGTAGCGATGTTCGAACGGTTCCACCAGGAGAGCCGCCAGGCGGTCACCCTCGCCCAGGAGAACGCCAGGCGACTGCGCCACGACCGCTGCGGCACCGAGCACATCCTGCTCGGCCTGCTCGACCAGCGTTCCTGCATGGTCACCCGGGTGCTGACCGGGCACGGCCTCGACTACGAACGCGCCTACCGGGCCGTCGTACGGCTCACCCCCGTCAGACGCGCCACCGCCCTCGACGCCGAGGCCCTCGAAACGATCGGCATCGACCTGTCGGCCATCAGGGAGAGGGTCGAGGCCGCCTTCGGGCCCGGCTCCCTCGACCGCGACCCCGTCACGACCAGGAACGGACTCCGCAGCGGACGGCACATCCCCTTCACCCCACAGGCCAAGAAGGCCCTGGAGCTTTCCCTGCGCGAGACGCTGGCGCTCAAGCAGAAGGGCATCCGCGACGGCCACCTGCTGCTCGGCATCCTCCGCGAGGGCAGAGGGCTGGGCTCCCGCGTCATCACCGACGCCGGCATCGACACGGGGGCGCTGCGCCGGGAGATCGTCGCGGAGCTCGGCCAGGATCAGGGCGGCGCCTCCCGGGCGTAGGCCGGGCCGGGGACCGGGCCTCTCTCCGGCCCGGTCCTAACCGGCCCGGAAGCGCGCGGAAACCGCGAGGGCCGCGGCGAGGCACGCGAACGGCACGACGGGAAGCACGTAACGGTGATCGAAATCGAGCACGGCGACGGGCAGCACCAGCAGAACCACCGCCGTCCCCCACGGCAGCAGCACATCCTTACGGCGCAGGTCCGCCGCCCCCAGCAGAAGGATCACCCCGAGGAACGGCCCACGCAGGTAGGAGGGGTTCTGAAAGGCCTGCAGGAACCCGGCGTACGGCTGGACCGCCTCGTACTCCCCGGTGACGCCCGGCGCGTATCTCCGCAGGTACGAACGGGCCCAGTCGGGAACGGCCGGCGCCGCCACGCCTCCCCACAGGCTGAGCGGCCCGGACATCCGCATCGGATGGTCCGCCGGGGTCCAGTGAAAGGCCAGCGAGACGTCCCCGGCGACGGTCCGCAGATAGTCCAGTAGATCCGTCCGGGCCGGAATCCCAGCATCGTCAGCGCCCTGAGCCCCAGGGCGAGGGTCACGACCACCGCGAACAAGCGATGCCGGAAATGACTCCCGCGAATCCACCTATACCGGGAAAGGCGCTCCTGCCGGCATTCCAATGCCGTGACCACGCGAAATCCAACCGTCGCTCAGTAGGGGGACGCCGGCCTCCCGGCCACTGCGGATCGTGACGGCCTAGGGACGGCTCACCTCCGGCGCCCGCCAAAGATGATCATGTCGATGGAGCGACCATATACGAATAAGGGCACCTCAATCCGACATTCAACATCATTTCCATTAGAACTGGCGATGAAAGTGGTCATTTGTCGCCAGAGAGCCCCATACGTGCCGAGAATATATCTGACATGCCGCCATTTCCATCGGTTCGGCACACCTCTGTGTTCACGCGGCAAGACTTACCGTGACCACCTTCGCGATCGGCGGCACATCATCCGTAACAGGGCGTGGAAACGTTCTGCCCGGGTGCGAAACCGGGCATTCATAGCAGATATTGAAGTACTTCCAGCCACCGCACACCCCACCTCGATCCGGAGCGAAAACACGCCGGGCAGGCCGTCCCCATGCCTTCGGACCTCCCGAGTGTTCCGCCTCCTTTCCCCATCTTTCGGATGGCATGAAAAGCGAATTATCGGCCCGCACTCCGGATTCGAAAACCGCTCCGACGGAGTGGGCGCAGTACGACTCCGAGGACACGCTCCGCGGGGAAGCAACCCACGTGCCGGGAGTCGTAACCGGCCTCCTGGTTGTCACCCAGGAGAACCGGCCTGCCCGGCGGCACACGATCCTCCGGCGCGTCGGACAGCGCGGGAACCCGGGCGAGGGCCGGCGTCGGCGGTCATCCCGCGCCTTCCGCCGTCGGCGCCGGCCCTTCGGCGGCGGGATCCCGACAACCGGACGGCTGGAGCGCGAACAACCGCGCGTACTCCCCGCCGCCGGGCATCAGCCGGGCATGGTCGCCCTGCTCCGCCATCCGCCCGTCGCGGAGCACGACGATGAGGTCGGCGTCACGTACCGCGGGCCGGTCCGCTCCGCGCGGTGAGCGAGGCGTGGATCTCGTGCTCGGCCGCGGCGTCCAGCCCCGCCGAGGGCTCGTCGAGGATCATCAGGTCACGCCCGTCGCGCAGGAGCGCGCGGGCCGGCGCGAGCCGCTGCCACTGTCCGCCGGACAGCGCCCCGCCGTACTCCACGAACCTTGGCAACCGTTCCCGGCAGGGGCCACAGTTCGGCGAGAAGAACCCGACCACCGTGTCATCGGCCAGCGATTCCCTGCTCAACGTTCCACCGTCAACGGTCAAGGTGAGGAATTCGCCGACCTCCTCACCCACCCCGAGAGGACATGACTTCTCCGTGGCCGGGCCTGGACAGCGGTTCCGTGTGTTCCCGGAGGCGTTTGATCACCCCTACCGAAAGGAGCAGATTCGGTACGCAGACGTCCCGACGAGCACCAGGGCCGCGATCACAGAAAGCATGACGTCCTCCTTCAACCGACTGCCGGAGGGGATGGGCGCCGCTCGATGTCCTTGTTCATTGGTTGGAAAAGCTCGAATATGTCGTCGAGCGCGGTGACCAGCACGCCGAGCATCGTCCCGCCGAGGACGGCGATCAGCACTCCAGCGGTCTCCAGGCCTTTCTGCGGTGTCAGGGTCCCGATCACGCCGACAACGGCGACCGCGGCGAGAATCACGTTCCTTATGGCCTGGCGCGGCCCCATCGGGACGGAGGACGCCCCGAAACACCGGCACGCCGCCCGCGTCCCCCTGCGCACCACAAGAACGACGACCACCGTGAACACGGCGAGCAGTCCCGCCGCGACCACGAAACCGGCGACGCCGGTGACGGGTGTGGGTGTCGCGAGCAACACCCATGTCGCGAGTTCTGCGCCCAGCACAATTCGAGCGAGGGAACGCACCGAGGCCGGCGGCACCAAACGCATATCACGTATGGAGGCAACGAAGTCACCGAACGTGTCGCGCCCGATGAGCTTGCCCGTCGAAGATATTAGGAACACGGCGCCGATGACACAGCGGAGCCCGATCGCCAGATATTGCACCGGACGCCCTCCACATGATCAACAATTGAATTTCAGTATGGCATCCGAATACACGGCCATCAAGTGTTGACATCATCGGAAATCGCTGTTACGACAAACTCACAATAAAGCCCGCCACAAACACAAAATCCGTTTTTCAATCATCGGCACGACCGGCGCCATGTGTGCAACCCCAGCCGAAAGGAAGTGCCGAGCCCAAAGAAGCCCGAAGCGATGGGAAGCAGTCTTCTTGGCATGTTCGTGCCCCGGGTCGAGGCCTCGGCGGCCTGCGGCCCCGTCGTGATCAAAAGCTACTCCAGCTGCTGGGAGTGCAAGGGCACCTTCGGATGCGGCTGGAACGCCCCCTGTGACGCGTACTGCCGGAGCGGATGCGGGTGCGACGTCAGGACCTGCTACTGCTAGACAAGAGGCGGCCGTCACCGCCGAATAAAAGGTAGCCGATAAACATCGTGACCGCCGGAAAGGATTCGTCCGGCACGGGGCGCTTCGCCTTCCCGAGCCGACGTGAAAGACGGCGACCGGCGCGCCGCCGTGGACGGACGAACCGCAGAACGCGCCGCGGTCAGCCGGCACCGGCGGCGCATCAGCGGCGCACCGGTGGCATGGGACCACACCGTTCGGCGAGCCGCGCGGCGGCTCGCAGAACGGTGTCACGACAGATGGGGGAGATTACGCGGTCGTTCCCAGCGGCTTCGCCTTGCGGGTCTCGACGCCGAAGAGGGCGACCGCCAGGACCGCCAGGACCAGGGGAACCGCGCCCAGGAGGGCGGTGGCGCCGATGGAGGGGACCGTGACCCCGGCGACCAGGACGGCCGTGACCGCGACCCCGCCGAACTTGCCGACCCCGGCGGACAGGCCGGAGCCACGCGAGCGGATCCGGGTCGGGTAGATCTCCGAACTGTAGGCCGCCACCACCGCGGCGATCGTGGCGGTGCCGACGATCGGGCCCGCGAGCAGCACGTACAGCCAGGTTTCGTCGTGCACCAGCGAATCCCCCGCCACGGAGAAGGCCAGCAGGGCGGCGGCCACCAGGGCGCTCAGCACGACGATGGTCTTCTTCGCGCTCCACAGCCCGTACATCGCGGCGGCGACGAAGACCAGCGGCAGACCCAGTAGCGCCGAGTCCCGCAGCGCGCGGTCGGCGGCCTGCTGGGCGAGGCCGAGCTTTTGCAGGTTGGAGGGGATCCAGAGCTGGAAACCGTAGGTGACCAGCCCGACGCTCAGCCCCAGGATCACCACCGCGACGCTGAGGCCGGTGAAGGGACGGTGGAACAACGGCGTGTAACCGCCCTTGTCCGCGGCGCTCTCCTCGGTGACGGCCCGCTCGATCTTGGCCTCGGCCGCCTCCGTGGAACCGTACCTGACCATGATGGCCCGCGCCTCCTCCTCACGGCCGTGGGCCAGCAGGAACCGGGGCGACTCGGGGATCCAGCGGTTCAGCAGGATGAGCACCACTCCGGTGGGGATGCCCAGCAGCCACAGCGACCGCCACGAGTAGACGGGGATGAGCTCCGACGACAGCCAGCTCGTCATGGCGTAGGCCAGGGCCAGGTTGCCGCCGATGAGCACCATGACCCAGCCCCGGTGCCGTCCCGGGATCGTCTCGGCCAGCAGTGAGAAGGTGATGGGCAGCATGCCGCCCGCGGCGAGTCCCATGACCAGGCACATCACCAGGTTCCATCCGAAGGACGGCATCGCCCCGCAGATCGCGGTCGCCACGAACATCACCCCGGCCAGCAGGATGGCCGCCCGCCGTCCGATCCGGTCGCCGAGCCATCCCCACAGGAACGACCCCAGGACCGTTCCCGTCAGGCCGAACAGCGGAAGGAGCGCGACGGGCAGGTCGCCGCCCGGGTTGAGGGCCGACTTGAGGCCGTACTCCTTGCCCATGCCCGGGGCCACGAACGCCAGCGTGATCGGCTTCATTGCGTCGATGGTCACCGCGGCGGTCATCACGAGGATCAGGCCGATGTGCGCGGGGCGGAGCCCGGCGTCGTCGGAGGTACGGATGCGCACCTCACCGGCCTGCCTCGCGGCCTTGAGATCACGCGGGACGAGCCCGTACGTGGTCACCGCCAGCCCGACGACGATCAACGCCATGCCGACCGTCATCGGGATGTCCATCGGCATGCCCGCCATGTGGAAGCCCATGTCCGCGGCGTGCACGTACATCGGGATGTGCAGCGCCACCCCCGCCACGCAGGTGAGAAATCCGGTCCAGAAAGCCAGGGGGTGGGCGAAGTCGATGCCGCCCACGGGCCGTTTGCTCATGAGTTCCCTCGGGATCACGATCGTCAGGGGGGTGACACCCGGGAGATGGGCCCGATCGGGTTTCGGTCACTGCCGCGAGATGTCTGCTTGTTCGATGCGTTCCGCACCGCTTTGGTTCGTCGAACAGTGCATCATCCGTGACTTGTGAACCGCTTGTGGGTCAGATGATCCGGCCGCCGCGCAACCGCCAGTGGACCGACAGCACCCGCATCGGGCCGTTGGCGAACAGCCACTGGCCGATCCAGACGACCGTGAACATGATCGCGAACGTCGAGAAGGCCACCGGGCGGGTGATGCCGGGGATCAGCCTCTGGTCCAGCAGGACCCACATGAGCAGGCCCTCGGGGACGATCGTGAGCAGCCCGAAGAGCGTCGGCCAGTCCTTGTCCCAGCGGAACTGCATCAGCAGGTGGTAGAGCAGCTCCCAGAGCAGGCCGACGACGGCGACCGCGAGCAGGATGAGGTAGGCGACGCCGTACGTCCTGGACATGGGGCCTCTCGTGCCCGGCAGCACCGGCACGACCAGCGCCGTGAGGACCACGCCGACGGTGGCGAGCAGGAAGATCCGGGTCTGGAGACGACCGGCGAGGGTGGGGATCACGACGTGAACTCCTCAGATGGGACGGCCCGCGGCCCACTTGAACCACTGGCTGACCGAGCGCAGGGGGCCGAGCCCGGCGCAGAACCCGCGCCGGGAGAGGTCGGCGGCGATGTCGAGGGCGGCGGTCTGCATGCCGAGGAAGCTGTCCACCGCCGGGAAGTGGTTGCCCGCGACGGCGGCACCGGAGGCGTACAGCATGCCGTCCCCGCTGCCCGCGCCGCTCACCTCGAAGTTCCTGCCGACGGCCAGGCGACCGGCGCCGTTGCGCTGGGCTCCGCCGTGTTCGAGCAGGTCCGCCAGGACCCGGTGCTCGGGCATGTCGGCCTCAAGCCCGGTGCAGTCGACGATGAAGTCCGAGACGACCTGCCCGGCCCTGCCGTCGTCGCTGCTGGTGAAGCTGACCAGCCGCCCGTCCGGGGTCGGTTCGACCCGGTGGACCACCGCCTGGATCGCGTGGTACCAGTTGCCCTCCCGGCCCCGGCGCATCTGCTCCTGCCAGCGGCGCAGCTTCGGCGTGGTCGTGCCTCCCACGAGCTTGGCCAGCGCCGCGCGTTCGGCGCCCTCCGCCCGGCGGAACCGCGCCTTCAGCTGGCCGCCGAAGGCCGACTTGGGCAGGGTGAACGCCTGGTAGGCCCAGCCGTCCCCGCCGGGGCGCCGCATCCACGGGCTCGGGCCGTGGGGTCCGGTCACGTACGTGCGCAGCAGGTGCACGATCTGGGTGTGCAGGCCGTAGCGCTCCCGGTCGTCCATCAGCCGCTGGAGCACCCGGGAGGCGACGATCCCGGAGCCGCGCACCACCACCGTGCCCGGCCTGGTCTTGAGGAACTCGTAGACGTGCTCGTGCGGCTCGTAGGCGTTGACGACGTGGTGGTAGTCGTTGTAGGTCTCCCGGAAGCACTGGAGGTCCTCAAGGAACTTCAGGCCGGGGTAACCGACCGCCAGGTGCACATACCGGGAGCGGATCGCCACCCGCTTGGTCGGCGTCATGCCCGCCGGAGGGGTGAGGAGCGTGAAGTAGCCGCCCCCGAACCTGCGGCGGACCATCCGTACCTGCCCCTTGAGCAGCATCTCCCAGTACGAGACGCGGTCGGCCTCGCGTTTGACGGTGGAGAAGACCGTCGAGGCCCTGGGACTGAAGAAGTCGGTCAGGAGCGGCTCGACCAGGACCTGCCAGAGCAGTTTGGGCGACCTGTCCCGCCAGGCCTCGTGCACGGCGTAGGACGGGAAGCCCCAGATGTTGTCCGGCCTGGCCCCCGCGTCGGAGCGGATGCGCTCCTCAGGCGGCAGCTGGGAGACGCGGGTGAGGTACTCCCAGCTCTGCCACGGGGTGTCGCTGTTGGACAGCACGCGTATGGACGAGGTGGGCACCCCGCAGATCCTCAGCACGTCGACGAGGGTGAAGGAGCCGAGTCCCCCGCCCACCGAGACCAGCGGCACGTCGTGGAACGGGATGCCCGCTTCCTGGACCATCTGGTCGTGCCAGATCGGTGAGTCGATCAGCTGAGGAGTGAGGTCGTCATGGCGCCGGGCATCTAACACGTGACGTCCCCCGTGGTCTGACTCCGAGCGAGTTGCGGGTCCCCTTATTTCAGATAAAAGGGATCACGCGCAACTCGCCCGCGAAGAGCGTCAGCCGACCAGCACCTTGATGTCGCCGGAGCCGGTGGACATCACGACCTTGTGCGCGGAGGCCGGATCCTGCGGCACGGAGACCTCCCTGTCACCCGATCCCGCCCTGGTCGACACGTTGTACGGCCCGCCGGGGAGGCGGACGGTCACGTCGCCGGAACCGCCCCGCATCTCGACCTCGTCGGGGACGGCGGTGTATCCCAGCTCGGCGGTTCCCGAGCCGACCTTGGTGAAGACCTTCCTGCCCGACAGCCCCGTGCCGGTGATGTCGCCCGACCCCGTGACGGCGGTGATCGCCCCGGTCAGGGAGGTGAGCCTGACGTGTCCCGAGCCCGTCTGCAGATCGACGGTCGTCCCCTTGGGGATCTCGATCCGGTAGTCGACGCCGCAGTTGTCCATGCTCGACGGGCAGTTGTAGCTCACGAACAGGGTCTCCCCCTGGACCCTGCGCGTGGTCTCCGGCTTCTCGTCGTTCCACCGGGCCGTCTCGACGACCTTGACGCCGCCCCCGGTTACCTCGGTCACCGAGACGTCGCCCGACCTGCCCCTGACGTTCAGCTTTGTGACCTTCTCGGTGACCTGGTGGGTCGCGGTCTCATGATGGGAGGCGGAGCCGATGTTCGTCAGTCCACACCCCGTCAGGAGCACCGCGACGGTCAGCAGGCCCCCGCCTGCCACGATCTTCTTCACCCGATGATCCTCCCAACGGCCCCACGAACACGCATCAGGGATGTCCCTGGAAAACCTCGGGGATCCCTTAGGGGGCGATGGCCCTCATCCGGTCTTGTCGCCGCGCCGGACGGCAGGCCGAAGGCCCGGCCCCCACGGGGAACCAGGCCTTCTTGGCTGTGGGGCCTACCTGGAGGCCTTGAGGTAGTCGTGGTTCATCCTGGCGATGGTGTCCAGCGGGATGCCCTTGGGGCAGACCGCCGTGCACTCGCCGGTGTTGGTGCAGCCGCCGAAGCCCTCGGCGTCCATCTGCTCGACCATGGCCCTGGCGCGGGCGTCACGCTCGGGCTGGCCCTGCGGCAGCAGGCCCAGGTGCGTGATCTTGGCCGCGGTGAACAGCGACGCCGAGCCGTTCGGGCAGGCCGCGACACAGGCGCCGCAGCCGATGCAGGTCGCCGCGTCGAAGGCCGCGTCGGCGTCGTCCTTCTTCACCGGGACGCTGTGCGCGTCGGGGGCCGACCCGGCGGGAACGGAGACGAAACCGCCCGCCTGGATGATCCGGTCGAACGCGGAGCGGTCCACGACCAGGTCCTTGACCACCGGGAACGGCGCCGCGCGCCACGGCTCGATGGTGATGACCGCGTTGTCCGCGAAGTGCCGCATGTGCAGCTGACAGGTGGTGGTCGCCACCTGCTCACCGTGCGCCACGCCGTTGATGACCATGCCGCACATGCCGCAGATGCCCTCGCGGCAGTCGTGGTCGAAGGCGATCGGGTCGTCGCCCTCCAGGATGAGACGCTCGTTGAGCACGTCGAGCATCTCCAGGAAGGACATGTCCGGCGAGACGTCCTCGACACGGTAGGTGACCATCCGCCCCTCGTCCTGGGGGCCCTTCTGGCGCCAGACCTTGAGTGTCAGGTTCATACCCATGGCTCGCTTACCGCTCCTCGTTCGCTGTACGGACCACTCGTCGGTCTGGAGCCACGCGGGAGGCGCTCACTTGTAGCTCCGCTGGCTCATCTTGACGTACTCGTAGTCGAGCTCTTCCTTGTGCAGGACCGGGCCCTGCTCGCCGTACTCCCAGGCCGCGACGTAGGCGAAGTTCTCGTCGTCGCGCAGGGCCTCACCGTCGGCGTCCTGCGACTCGGCGCGGAAGTGTCCGCCGCACGACTCGGTGCGGTGCAGCGCGTCGAGACACATCAGCTCGGCCAGGTCGAAGAAGTCGGCGACCCGCCCGGCCCTTTCGAGCACCTGGTTGAGCTCCTCGGCCGTCCCGGAGACCTTGACGTTCCTCCAGAACTCCTCACGCAGTTCCGGGATGCGTTCGAGCGCCTTGCGCAGCGACTCCTCGGTGCGCTCCATGCCGCAGTAGTCCCACATGAGCTTGCCCAGCTCACGGTGGTAGGAGTCCGGGGTACGGTCGCCGTTGACCGCGAGCAGCTTCGCGATCTTCTCGCGCACCGCGGTCTCCGCGTCGGCGACGGCCTGCTCCTCGACCTCACCGTAGGGGCCGTTGGCGAGGTAGTCGCCGATGGTCGTCGGCAGCACGAAGTAACCGTCCGCCAGGCCCTGCATCAGCGCCGAGGCGCCGAGGCGGTTGGCGCCGTGGTCGGAGAAGTTGGCCTCACCGATCACGAACAGGCCGGGGATCGTGGACTGCAGGTCGTAGTCCACCCACAGGCCGCCCATGGTGTAGTGGACGGCCGGGTAGATGCGCATCGGCTGGGTGTAGGGGTCCTCGCCGGTGATGCGCTCGTACATCTCGAAGAGGTTGCCGTACTTCTTCTCGACCGCGTCACGGCCGAGGCGGCGGATCGCGTCGGCGAAGTCGAGGTAGACGCCCAGGCCGCCGGGGCCGACACCCCTGCCCTCGTCGCAGACGTTCTTCGCGGCGCGGGAGGCGATGTCACGCGGGACCAGGTTGCCGAAGGCCGGGTAGATGCGCTCCAGGTAGTAGTCGCGCTCGTCCTCGGGGATCCGCGCCGCCGGGCGGTCGTCGCCCGCCTTGACCGGCACCCACACGCGGCCGTCGTTGCGCAGCGACTCCGACATCAGCGTCAGCTTGGACTGGTAGTCGCCGCTGACCGGGATGCAGGTCGGGTGGATCTGGGTGTAGCAGGGGTTGGCGAACATCGCGCCACGCCGGTGCGCGCGCCAGATGGCCGTGGTGTTGCAGCCCTTGGCGTTGGTCGACAGGAAGAAGACGTTCCCGTAGCCGCCGCTGGCCAGCACGACCGCGTCGGCCACGTGCCGCTCGATCTCCCCGGTGACCATGTCCCTGACGATGACGCCCCGCGCCCTGCCGTCGGAGACGATCAGGTCGAGCATCTCGTGACGGGTGTTCATCTTCACGGTCCCCGCGGCGATCTGCCGTTCGAGCGCCTGGTAGGCGCCCAGCAGCAGCTGCTGGCCCGTCTGGCCCCTGGCGTAGAAGGTGCGGGAGACCTGGGCGCCGCCGAAGGAGCGGGTGTCGAGCAGGCCGCCGTACTCACGGGCGAACGGCACGCCCTGGGCGACCGCCTGGTCGATGATGTTCACGCTGACCTGGGCGAGCCGGTAGACGTTCGACTCACGGGCCCGGAAGTCGCCGCCCTTGACCGTGTCGTAGAACAGCCGGTAGATCGAGTCGCCGTCACCCCGGTAGTTCTTGGCCGCGTTGATGCCGCCCTGGGCGGCGATCGAGTGGGCGCGCCTGGGCGAGTCCTGGTAGCAGAAGGAGGTGACGTTGTAGCCGAGTTCACCGAGGGTCGCGGCGGCCGAACCGCCCGCCAGGCCGGTGCCGACCACGATGACGTGCAGCTTGCGCTTGTTGGCCGGGTTGACGAGCTTGGCGCCGAACTTGCGCTTCTCCCAGCGATCCTCGATCGGCCCCTCGGGGGCCTTGGTGTCGCGGATCGGCTCACCGAGGGTGTACTTCGTCACTTGACAACTCCGATCATGACCGCGACGGGGACGGCGAGGAAGCCGAGCACCAGCACAGCGGAGACCACGGCCGCGACGGCCTTCAGCGGGCGGTAGCTGCGCGAGCCCGCGAGGCCGAGCGTCTGGAAGGCGCTCCACAGGCCGTGCCGCAGGTGCAGGCCGACCATGACGACGGCGAGCACGTAGAAGGCGGTCACCCACCAGCGCGACGTCGCGAACCCCTCGACCAGCCTGTCGTAGGGCGTGCCGTCCCAACCGGCCGGGTTGACCACGCCGAAGGTCAGGTCGAGCAGGTGCCAGACGACGAAGAGGAGGATGGTCAGGCCGCCCCAGCGCATGACGTGGGTGGCGTAGCCGCTGGCCTGGGACTTGCGCTTGGCCGCGTACTTGACCGGGCGGGCCTTGTTCGCCCTGCGGGCCAGGGACACGGCCGACCACATGTGCAGTACGACGGAGGCGAACAGCACGACCTCGACGAGGGTGAGCAGAACCCTGCGCGGCACGAGCGGCTCGCCCATCGTCCGCAGGAACTCGGCGTAGGTGTTGAACGCCTCGGCGCCGAAGAAGCTCTTGAGGTTGCCGGCCATGTGGCCGACCAGGAAGAGCACCAGGATGGCACCGGTGACGGCCATCACGGCCTTCTTACCGTTGGACGAGCCCAGGAAGCCGCCTGACCTCCTGGGGGATGGGGTCTTGGCGGACCCGGAGGGTTTGACCGGCGCTGTGGCGGCGCCGCGCTCAATCGTGGCAGTCACGTCTCGACGCTAGGTAGGGTGGTTTCCCCTCGTCCAAGTCATCGTGGATGTGGTTCCCATAGCCCCCGGCTATCAGGTCTGGGTTTATGCGGGTTTTACAACGACGACCCCCGCGCGGATGCGAGCAATCTCACACCGGGTCCGTCATTGTCCCGGGGTCGGGGGGCCGCCCCGAATCCGCCACCGGCCCATCCGTACGCTAGGGAAACGTGCAGCTCCAGCAACTGGCCTACTTCGTGGCTGTGGCCGACTCCCGGCACTTCACCCACGCGGCCGAGCGGATGCGGGTCGCGCAGCCCTCGCTGAGCAAGCAGATCAGGGCTCTTGAGGCCGATCTCGGCGCGCCGCTGTTCAGCCGGGCCCGGGGGAACGTCACCCTGACCGCCGCCGGGGAGGCCCTGCTGCCGCTGGCCCGCAGGATGCTGGCCGACGCCGAGACGGCCAGGCGTGAGGTCGCCGAGCTGGCCGGCCTGCGCCGCGGCAGGGTACGGCTCGGCGCCACCCCCTCGCTGTGCGCCGGGCTGATGGCCGACGCCCTGGCCAGGTTCCACCGTTCCTACCCCGGCATCGAGCTGCTCGTCGAGGAGGGCGGCTCCCGCGACCTGGTCCGCGCCCTCGCCCGTGGCCAGCTCGACATGGCGCTGATCATCATGCCGTTGCAGAACGACGACCCCTCCCTGGTCACCGAGGAGGTGCTGCGGGAGAACCTGGTCGTGGTCGCCCCGTCCATCTCGCACGCGCGCAGGCCGTACATGCGGATAGAGGACCTGCGGGGGCAGCCGATGGTGATGTTCCGGCGGGGCTACGACCTGCGGGAGGCGACGCTGGGCGCCTGCCGTCAGGCGGGGTTCGAACCGAGGCTGTCGGTCGAGGGCGGTGAGATGGACGCCGTGCTCCGCTTCGTCGAGGCCGGGCTCGGCATCGCCCTGGTGCCCTCGATGGTCCTGGACGGCCGCCCCGGGCTGACCGGGACGCCGCTGGCGCCTCCCGGGCTGCGCCGTACGATCGCCATCGCCCACCGCAAGGACGTCGAACCGACCAGGGCCGCCCAGGCGTTCCGTGACACGTTGCTGTTCTTCCTGGCCGAGGCCTCCCATGAGGGTAGTCTTCCCGAAGGCCTTGAGCTGATCGTCCAGGACTGAGCGAGCGCGCGACCGGACGGCGCAGTCCGGGCGGTCGTTGTCCCGTACGTCCGGGTGCCGCACTATTCTTCATACCGTCAAGTAGGTTCCCCCTGAGACAGCGAAGAGGGGTCAGTGACCGCCCCGCCCAACGAAACGCTCACCGTCCTACTCATTGAGGACGACGCGGGCGACGCCTTTCTCGTGGAGGAACTGCTCGCCCAGGCCAACAACCCGCCGAAGATCATCTGGGTGCGCAGTCTGCAGGAGAGCCGGGAACGGCTGACCGACGACGTCCAGTGCGTCCTCGTCGATCTCTCCCTGCCCGACGCCACCGGTCTTGAGGCGCTCGAACAGGTGCTGGCGATGGTGCCCGACGCCGCCGTGCTCGTGCTGACCGGGCTGAACGACGCCCACGTGGGCGTGGAGGCCGTCGCGGCGGGCGCCCAGGACTTCCTGGTCAAGCAGGACGTGGAGGCCAGGCTGCTGGCGCGGGCCATCCGTTACGCGATGGAGCGCAAGCGCGCCGACCTGGCCCAGCGCAGGCTGGTCGAGGCCGAGCTGCTCACCAAGGAGAACTCCCGGCTCGAACGCGGACTGCTGCCCGTCCCCCTGCTCGAACAGGGCGGCCTCGAACACCAGGCCCGCTACCTTCCCGGCCGCAGGCGCGCCCTGCTCGCCGGTGACTTCTGGGACACCGTGCAGAGCCCGGACGGCGCCGTGCACGTGGTCGTCGGCGACGTGTGCGGGCACGGGCCCGACGAGGCCGCGCTCGGCGTCGCGCTGCGCATCGCCTGGCGGGCCCTGGTGCTCGCCGGGCACACCGGCAACGAGCTGCTGAGCGTCCTCGACTCCGTGCTGCGTCTGGAGCGCAAGTCCGCGGAGATCTTCACGACGCTGTGCATCGCCACGATCGACCCCGCGCTCAGCCGGGCGCGGATGCACGTGGTCGGCCACCCGCCGCCGCTGCTGATCCGCGACGGCACGATCGGCGTGGTCCCCGGCACACCCTCGGGGCCGCCGCTGGGCATCTTCAAGGACGTCGTCTGGTCGGAGATCGAGGTCACGCTCGGCGACGACTGGTCGCTGCTGTTCTACACCGACGGCCTGATCGAGGCGACCGTCGGCGGAGGCCCCGACCTGCTCGGCACGGAGGGCCTGCTCGCCCTGGTGCACGAGCACGGCGGCATCCACCTCGACCGGTTGATCGAGCGGGTGATCGAGCTCAACGGTGACTCTCTCAGCGACGACCTCGCCACCGTGCTCATCTCCCGCGGCTCCTCCGGGAACGGCGGACGGTGAGCCGGCGAGCGGAGATCAGGCCGTTGCCCGCCGTCACCCCGGCGAGCGGCTTCGGCAGGCTGCGGGTCGGTCAGTGGTTCACACTCACCGGGGTCGCCATCACCCTGCTGTTCGCGATCTCCGCCGCCTTCACCGTCTCCTCGATCGAGGAGACGAGGGCGGCCAGCGTGGCCGTGGCCGACGTCGTCGATCCCGCGGCGTTGCGCACCATGGACGTCGCCAACGCGCTGTCGGCACAGGAGAGCGCGGCCAGGGCGTACGGCAGGACCAACGAGGCCGTCTCCCTTGAGGACTACCGGGAGGCCGTCGCCGCGGAAACCGACGCCCTGCGCGCGCTCGACGGCCTGCTGCCCAGGATGCCGGACGAGCAGCCGATCAGAGCCGACGTGGAGCGCCTGAGGACCGCGGCCCAGGCGTGGCGCCGCGACTACGTGGACAAGGTCATCGCCGAGATCCCCGTCCACAAGTCGGAGACGGCCTCGCGGAACGCTCCCATCAACGCCAGCCGGTTCGCCGACGTCCGCCGCTCGATCGTCGCCCTCCAGGAGAATCTCGACCGGCTGCACGTCGAGGGCAGCGCACGTCTCGACCGGGGCTGGCAGGCCCTGTACCTCGCGCTCGGCGGGGTGGTCGCGGCGCTGCTCCTGGCCGCGATCGGCGCCGCGCTCATCGTGCGCAACGCCGTACTGCGCCCGCTCGCCGAGTTGAGCGGGCAGGTCCGGGCGGTCGCGCAGGGCGACTTCGAGCACCGGCTGAAGGTCGACCACCCCTCCGAGTTGTCGGAGCTGTCCGGCCATGTGAACTCCATGCGGCGGCGCATCATCGCCGAGTGGCGCAGGGTCGAGGACGCCCAGGCCAAGCTTGAGGAGCAGGCGGCCGAACTGCGGCGCTCGAACGGCGAGCTTGAGCAGTTCGCCTACGTGGCCAGTCACGACCTGCAGGAACCGCTGCGCAAGGTGGCCAGCTTCACCCAGATGCTCGAACAGCGCTACGGCGACCAGCTCGACGACCGGGCCAAGCAGTACATCACCTTCGCGGTCGACGGCGCCAAGCGCATGCAGCTGCTGATCAACGACCTGCTCGACTTCTCCCGGGTCGGCAGGAAGGGCGGCGAACCGGCCCCGGTCGACGCCGACGTGCCGTTGCAGGCGGCGCTGAGGAACCTCGCCGCGCCGATCGAGGAGGCCGGGGCGACGATCACCTCCGACGACCTCCCCACGGTGCACGGCAACCGCACCCAGCTCGTCCAGCTCTTCCAGAACCTCATCGGCAACGCCGTCAAGTTCCGCTCCGAGGAGCCCCCCGTGATCCACATCGGCGTACGGCGCGCCGGGGACATGTGGGAGTTCTCCTGCTCGGACAACGGGATAGGCATCGAGAGCAAGTACACTGACCGGATCTTTCTGATATTCCAGCGGCTGCACGGCCGGGACGTCTACGCGGGCACCGGCATCGGTCTGGCCCTGTGCAAGAAGATCGTCGAGTACCACGGCGGCCGCATCTGGGTGGAGAGCGAGGCTCCCGAGCACCCGGGAACGACCTTCCGGTGGACCCTTCCCCCTGGAGAGAGCGATGAATGACCTGCGCTGGATCGACGTGCTCCTCGTCGAGGACGACCCGGGTGACGTCCTGCTGACGCGTGAGGCGTTCGAGCTGAACAAGGTCAGGAACAAACTGCACGTCGTCAACGACGGCGAGCAGGCCATGGCCTTCCTCCGCAAGGAGGGCGAGTACGCCGACGTGCCCCGGCCCGACCTGATCCTGCTGGACCTCAACCTGCCCCGCAAGGACGGCAGGGAGGTGCTCCAGGACATCAAGGGCGACGAGAAGCTGCGCGGCATCCCGGTGGTCGTGCTGACCACCTCGGAGTCGGAGGAGGACATCCTGCGCAGCTACCACCTGCACGCCAACGCCTACGTCTCCAAGCCCGTCGACTTCGACCAGTTCATCAGCGTGGTCCGCAGGATCGACGACTTCTTCGTGACCGTGGTCAAACTCCCCAGCTCCGACCAGCATTACTGACCCGGGCGGGCCCTGCGGGGCCCGTGACCGAGGATCTCCACTCGGCCCTCCCCAGCTCGCGGAATGTGGCGTCCTTATTCCCTGCTCCTGACCAACGTGACAGGAATCACACCGGGTGACGGAAAATGTGAGTGACGCTTCTCACATGAGCGGGTAGCAGCGTCGTAACGTATCCCCACCAACAAGCGCGCGCACGGTGATCCGGCGCGACCACGGCGCGGTGCGCGGACAACTGAAACGACCCGGACCCCTCCGGCGAGCAGCGGGGGTCCGCGGGAGGTGGAGAGGTCTCCGATGACCCAGACAGCGGCCGAGAACCCGGCCAGAAGGCAGCGCGCGCAGATCAAGGAGCGCACGCTGCGCACCGACCAGTGGTGGCGTTATCCGCTGGTCACCTTCATCATCTTCGGGGGGTTCCTCGTCTACGCCACGTGGACGCTCTTCGACAACAGTTATTACGCGGCGCCGTACATCGCTCCGTTCTCTTCCCCGTGCCTGGCCACGAGCTGCCCCGAGGGGGCGCGCCTGTTCGGGTTCGCGCCCTTCGGCGACTGGTACACCCTGTCGCCCAGCCTGCTGATCCTGGCCCTGCCCGCGGGTTTCCGTTTCACCTGTTACTACTACCGCAAGGCCTACTACCGCGGGTTCTGGCTCTCGCCGCCCGCGTGCGCCGTCAGCGAGCCGCACGGCAAGTACACCGGTGAGTCCCGCTTCCCGCTGATCCTGCAGAACGCCCACCGTTACTTCTTCTACACGGCGATCGTGGTCGGCCTGATCCTCGCCTGGGACGCGGTGCTGGCCCTGGTGGAGAAGCCGTTCGCTCTCGGGACGCTGATCCTGGTGGTCAACGCCGTGTTCATCAACCTGTACACGCTGTCGTGCCACTCCTGCAGGCACATCACGGCCGGGCGGCTGAACCACTTCTCCAAGCACCCGGTCCGTTACCGGGCCTGGGGCTTCGTCTCCAAGCTCAACGCCAAGCACCAGGAACTCGCCCTCATCTCGATGTTCACCGTCATGGGAGCCGACCTCTACGTACGGCTGGTCGCCAAGGGCATCGTCAACTTCCCGTTCGCATAAGGATCACCAGTGGAAATCGAGCGTCACGAATACGACGTCGTCGTCATCGGCGCGGGCGGGGCGGGACTACGGGCGGCCATCGAGGCCCGCCAGCAGGGCAAGCGCACCGCGATCGTCTGCAAGTCACTGTTCGGCAAGGCCCACACCGTCATGGCCGAGGGCGGCGCCGCCGCGGCCATGGGCAACGTCAACAGCGACGACAACTGGATGGTGCACTTCCGCGACACCATGCGGGGCGGCAAGTTCCTCAACAACTGGCGGATGGCCGAGCTGCACGCCAAGGAGGCCCCCGACCGGGTCTGGGAGCTTGAGGCCTGGGGCGCGCTGTTCGACCGCACCAAGGACGGCAAGATCAGCCAGCGTAACTTCGGCGGCCACGAGTACCCCCGGCTGGCCCACGTCGGCGACCGTACCGGCCTTGAGCTGATCCGCACCCTCCAGCAGCGGGTGGTCGCGCTCCAGCAGGAGGACGAGCGGCTGCACGGCGACCCCGAGGCCTACATCAAGGTCTTCCAGGAGTGCACGATCACCCGGCTGCTGAAGGACGGCGACGCGATCGCCGGGGCCTTCGGCTACTGGCGGGAGAACGGCAAGCTGATCGTCTTCGACGCCCCCGCGATCGTGCTGGCCACCGGCGGCATCGGCAAGTCCTACGTGGTGACCTCCAACTCCTGGGAGTACACCGGCGACGGCCACGCGCTGGCGCTGCTGGCCGGGGCGAAGCTGATCAACATGGAGTTCATCCAGTTCCACCCGACCGGGATGGTCTGGCCTCCCTCGGTCCGCGGCATCCTCGTCACCGAGTCGGTCCGCGGTGACGGCGGGGTGCTGCGCAACTCCGAGGGCAGGCGCTTCATGTTCGACTACATCCCCGACGTGTTCAAGGACAAGTACGCCACCACCGAGGAGGAGGGCGACCGCTGGTACACCGACCAGGCCAACAACCGGCGTCCTCCGGAGCTGCTGCCCCGTGACGAGGTCGCCAGGGCCATCAACGCCGAGGTGAAGGCCGGTCGCGGCTCACCCCAGGGCGGCGTCTTCCTCGACGTGTCCAGCAGGCTCCCGGCCGCGGAGATCATCAAGCGGCTGCCGTCGATGCACCACCAGTTCAAGGAGCTGGCCGACGTCGACATCACCGCCGAGCCCATGCAGGTCGGCCCGACCTGTCACTACATCATGGGCGGGGTCGAGGTGGACGCCGACACCGGCGCCGCGGACGTCCCCGGCCTCTTCGCCGCGGGTGAGGTCTCCGGCGGCATGCACGGCTCCAACCGGCTCGGCGGCAACTCGCTGTCGGACCTGCTGGTCTTCGGCCGCCGGGCGGGGGCGGGAGCGGCCGCGTACGTCAACGGGCTCGCCGCCAGGCCGCAGGCCACCGAGGAGGCGGTCTCGGCCGCGCAGGCGGAGGCGCTGGCCCCGCTTGAGCGCACCGGGGAGAACCCGTACCAGGTCCACCAGGAGCTCCAGCGGACGATGAACGAGCTCGTCGGGATCATCCGCAACGCCCAGGAGGTCACCGAGGCGCTGGAGGCCGTGGGCAAGCTCAAGGAGCGGGCCCAGGGGGTCGGCGCCGCAGGCAGCAGGATCTACAACCCCGGCTGGCACCTCTGCCTGGACCTGCGCAACATGCTGCTGGTCTCCGAGTGCGTCGCCAAGGCGGCTCTCATCCGTGAGGAGAGCCGCGGCGGTCACACCCGGGACGACTTCCCCGGCATGTCGGCCGAGTGGCGGCGCAGGCTCCTGGTGTGCGCCCTGTCCTCCGACGGCTCCGGCGTGTCCGTCGAGGAGAAGGTGCAGCCCCCCATGCGCGACGACCTGATCACGCTTTTCGACCGGGCCGAGCTGAAGAAGTACATCACCGAGGATGAGCTGGCCGACTTCGACGCGTTGGTCAAGGAGTAGCCATGAGTTACAAGGCGAAGTTCCGCGTGTGGCGGGGCGAGGGCGGCGAGGGGAAGCTTGAGGACTTCACCGTCGAGGTGAACGAGGGCGAGGTCGTCCTCGACATCATCCACAGGCTCCAGGCCACCCAGGCCCCCGACCTCGCGGTCCGCTGGAACTGCAAGGCCGGCAAGTGCGGCTCGTGTTCCATGGAGATCAACGGCAAGCCGCGCCTGGGCTGCATGACCCGGATGTCCACCTTCACGGAGGACGAGACGATCACCGTGACGCCCATGCGGACGTTCCCGGTGATCAAGGACCTGGTCACGGACGTGTCTTTCAACTACCAGAAGGCGCGCGAGATCCCGTCCTTCACCCCTCCCGCGGACGTGCAGCCGGGCGAGTACCGCATGCAGCAGATCGACGTCGAGCGGTCCCAGGAGTTCCGCAAGTGCATCGAGTGCTTCATGTGCAACAACGTCTGCCACGTGATCCGTGACCACGAGGAGAACAAGCCCGCCTTCGCCGGTCCGCGTTTCCTGATGCGGATCGCCGAGCTGGACATGCACCCCTACGACGTGGCCGACCGCAAGGACTCCGCGCAGGAGGAGCACGGTCTGGGGTACTGCAACATCACCAAGTGCTGCACCGAGGTCTGCCCCGAGCACATCAAGATCACCGACAACGCGCTGATCCCGATGAAGGAACGGGTCGTCGACCGTAGGTACGACCCGCTGGTCTGGCTCGGCAACAAGATCTTCAAGCGGTCCGGCTCGAAGAGCTGACACCCCCGCCCCGGCGCCGGTCACCCCCGTGACCGGCGCCTCGGCATGTCAGGGCTCATGACCCCGTACGGCTCGCGACCGGCCGCCCACGTAACGACTTCGCCGGTCCACGCCCTTCATGACGCGCCAGCCGTGGTCCGCCGGCCGTGATGCGCGGTCCGTGGCTCGCCACCCGCGTGACGGCGCCACCGCCCCGCGCCGACTGTGACGCGTCGGCCGCGTGGCGGTGCCGTACGGCTCGCTTCACCGCGTTGACCGGCCATTTCCTGTCAGGACATATCCGGAAAAATGCTGATGAATTATTAGGGCCGGAAATCTCACCCCCTGGCCGACATATCGCCTTTGACCAGGTATTTCATGCCAAATACCCCCGGGTGGCGACCCGGGGGTAGGTGACTACTTCTTGCGGAACAGGCCGCGCTTCTTCTTGCCGCCCTCCCCGGGGAGGGGGTAGACCGCGGTGCCCGAGGGGCCAGAACCGGGTGGCTCGAAGTTGGAGACCTCGGGGGCCGGCGCCTCAGGCTTGGGAGTCTCGGGCTTGGGGGCCTTCGACCTGCCCCTCCTGGACTTGGCCGGGGGCAGCGGCTCAAGGCCGAAGGGACGGCGGGCGCCCTGCGGCTCCTGCGGACCTCCCGAGGGTTCGGGCTTGGTGCCGGGCAACGGCTCAAGGCCGAAGGGACGCCGAGGCTGCTGTTCCCCTGCGGGCTTGGTGCCGGGCAGCGGTTCGAGACCGAAGGGACGCCTGTCGTCCCGCGGCTCCTGCGGGAACGGCGCCCCCGGGAACTCGCCCGGCCCCTGCGGCCCGTGGATCGGCCCGGTGAACTCCCCGGGTCCACCGGGGAACCCTCCCGCTCCGCCGGGGAGGCCGCCGGGGAACTCGCCGGTTCCGCCGGGGAGGTTACCGGGCGGAACCGGCGCCCCGGGGAACTCGTCCGGTCGCTGCGGGAACGGCGCTCCGGGGAAGTCCCCCTGCACGGCGCCGGGAACGCCCCTCTGGGGAACGCCGGGAGGATCCTGCGGGAGAGGGCCGTCGAAGCGCTCCGAGCCCTGGGGGAACGGCCTCACGGCGTCCCCGGTGAACTCCTCCGGCCGCGCAGGCTCGCCGTACCCGGGATGCTGCTCCTGCCCGAAGGGCTGCTCCTGGCCGGGAACCGGCATGTAGCTCGTCGGCTGCTCGTACTGCTCCGGCGCGTAGCCCTCGGGAAGCACCGGGGCGTACATCTGCATGGGGACGAAGCTGATGATCGGGGCGTAGGCCGTACCGCCCTGATAGACCGTGGGCGGCATGCCCGGCGCGGGGGCGTAGGCGGCGCCCTGCGGGTAGAGCCTCGGGTCGAGCCCGGCACCCGGGCCACGCGGTCCGGCCCTGCGTACGGCGGAGGCGTGGGCCAGACGGCGCAGCCTGCCCTCGAAGATCAACACGGCGAACAGGACCAGCAGCGCCAGGACCAACGCCGGGATGCCGAGCCGCTGGCTCAGCCCGGCGGCGTCGAAGTCGGAGCCCGCGTTACGGATCTCGTAGGGCACCGAGGCGGGCCCGTTGTCCTCGAACGTGGTGCTCTCGGTCGGCTCGGGCGTGGCGCCGGTCACGGGGGTCAGGGTCGGGGTCGGGGTCGGCTGCTGGGTCTCCTCCGTGGTGGGGAAGACCGGCGCCTGGTCGGAGGGCGTCGGATCGGCCGTCGGCGTCGGATCGGGGACCACCGGCGCGGTGGTCGGCGTCTCGACCGTCGCCGGGGTGGGGGTCGGCTCCGGAACCTGCGGCTTCTTGGGCTTCTTGGGCTTCGGGCTCGGCGTCACGGTGACCGTGGTGGTCACCGTCTTCTGCGGGGTCGGCGAAGGGGGAAGCGGGTCCGGGTCGCTGGTGACCGTGACGGTGACGACCGGCGTCGGCTCCTCCTCACACGGCCCGGCGGGATCGATGTCGCAGCCCGGGATCTCCGAGGGGTTGGCGGCCAGCAGCCGGGTGACCCCGACCGGGGTCCGGTTCGCGAACGGCGCGTTGGCGACCACCAGTCCCGCGCACACTCCCACCGACACCAGGACGGCTGAGACGGTCGCCGCACGCCGTGATCGCCTCACAGGTGCCCTCCGAGGATTCCCTATACAAGCCCAGTCAAGTCAAGGAAATACTAGTCGGATAAAAGGAATAACAAACCCCTGTTTCATGACACCTATCGCGTACCACGTCTGCGCTGAATACGCGCCTGCAGCCACAGCAGACCGAGCAGACCGCCGACCGAACCCCCCACCACGGGAAATCCATTCGCGCCAGTCAAGGACGGAGTCCACAGGGCCACCGGCTCGATCTCCTGACCGGGCCCGTCCACGTCCTGGGGCAACGGCGCACCCGGCGGCGGGACATCCGTGGCGATCGCGGGGGACGCGGGGGGCCCTGCGCCGACGACCGTCGGCGCAGCCAGCGGCATCCTCAGGTTGGGGTCGTTCCACAGCGGAGGTACCTGCCCGGCCCCCGGCACGTTGACCGCCGCCCCTGCCCCCGGCACATTGGCCGCCGATCCGGTCTCCGGCACGTTGGCCACCTGCCCGGCCCCCAGCATGTTGGCCGTCTGCCCGGCCCCTGGGACACCGGCCGGGACCGGCGGCCCGGGAACCTCCGCCCGCCGCCCGGCGCCCGGCCCCTTCGGCGCTCTGACCGCCTTATGCGACGTGGGCGGCGTGACCGTCTCATACGGCTCAGGCCCAGGCTGGACACCCACCTCCGTGACCTCGCCCCGGTCCCGCCCGGGGTCCGCCCCCTGATCCACCTCCCCGGAACCGCCTTCCGGCGGCACGACCTCCGCCCCCGGAACCGGACGGACAACCCCTGGCCACCGAACCGGCGGCACAGCCTCCGCCCCCCGAACCGATGGGACGGCCTCCGCCCCCGGGACCGGACGGACGTTCCCCGACCCCTGAACCGGCGGCACAGCCTCCACGCCCAAGGCCGGAGGGACCCCTCCCGCTCCCTTCACCGGACGGACGGTCCCCGGTTTCCGGACCGTAGGCACGACCTCCGCCCCCGGGACCGGATGGGCGGCCCCAGCCCCCTGCCCTGGAAGGGTCTCCCCTGGTTCCCGGACCGGCGGAGTCCCCTGGGCCGGCGGAACGGATCCCGGCCCCTGGATCGCCGGGGCCCACGCGCTCCCCCGCTCCCCCGCTCCCGGCGAGCCAGGAACACCCCGGGTGTCCGGGCCCGGTGCCGACGAACCGCTTCCCTCGGGCCGTTCCCAGGCGATCGGCTCGATCTCGATCCCCTCGGGGCGCCGCCGCGGCAGGGAGTCCGCCTCCCCGGGGCCGCCCGTGGGCCGTGCCCCCCGCAGGCCGGTGGCCGTACGGGTCACCCACTCGCCCTCCGGGGTGCGCATCCGCAGCAGCGCGGCCAGCCCGACGGGCCAGGCCCCGGCCGTGGGCGCGTCGACCAGCACGTCAACGGACGTGCGCGCGCTCACCTCCCCCAGGAGGCACTCCCGCCATACCTGCACAGCTCCTGACGACCCCAAGCCCTCCGAGGATCCCGACGCGGCCCCCGGCTCAGGCTCCGACCCGCGTCCCGGCTCAGGCTCTGACGCGGACCCCGACCTTGACCCCGGTGTGAGTCCCGACGCGGCCCCCGGCTCAGGTCCCGACCTGGACCCCGGTGTGAGTCCCGACACGGGACAGCCGACGAACCGGATCTCCGTACCCGGCGTCGCCACGACCGTGAGCCGCGCCTCACTGCCCGGCCCGCTCAGCCACACCCGGAACCCCGCCGTCCCGTCGGCACGGACCACGTCCGGTGGTACGGCGTCGCCCGCCCCGGCCGCGTGGACCACCGGCCCCCCGCCGAGGACGAACGTCCCCGCTCCGACCGCCGACATGATCCGGGCACCCCGCCACCATCCGGTCACCGCATCTCTCCGATCCCCCGATTCGGACACGCGACAACAAACGTTCAGTGGTGTTATGTCACAGTGAGTAGCCGATCAACCCCCGCCGAGCCGACCTTGTACGGCCCGCACGATCGGCAGGTCCGCCGGAAGCCACGGCACGTCGTAGAGTTCGTGACCTGCCAGCCAGCGCAGGTCCAGGTGTTCCTTGGCCTCCGGCTCGCCCTCGACGATCCGCGCCAGCCAGACCCGCAGCACGTATCCACCCGCCAGCGGCCAGTCACCGCCGATCTGCTGCCCCACCTCGACCAGGACGCCGAGTTCCTCCTCGCACTCCCGGACCAGCGCGGTGCGGTCGTCCTCCCCCGGATCGACCTTCCCTCCGGGGAACTCCCAACCGCCCGCCAGCTCAGGGGGGTCGGCGCGCTGTGCGGTGAGCAGTCTCCCGTTGCCGTCGACGATCGCGGCTCCCACAACGACCTTGTCCATGGGCTCGATTGTGTCAGCCCTGTTCCCTCAACCTGAGCTGCTCGACGACCTGGGGGTTGGCCAGCGGCCGGGTGAACCCGACGATGCCGGTACGGTCCTTGTAGGTCGTGACCTTGATCGGCCCGCACAGACGGCACCTGGCCTCGACCATCTTGCCCGGTGAGACCACCATTCCGACGTGCCCCGGCCGGTCGGCCGAGGTGCCGGGCCCGGCGTTGAAGAAGACCAGGTCTCCCGCCTGTTCCTGCCCCTCCGGCACCTTGACGCCGAACGGCCACTGGCCGAAGGTCGTGCGCGGGATCGTCAGGCCGACGCTGCGGTAGGCCATGTAGATGATCCCCGAGCAGTCGAAGGCGTCGGGCCCCGTGCCACCCCACAGGTACGGCTTGCCGCGCTGGTTCAGGGCGTACTCCAGGATCCCGGCCACCGTGCCGGAGGGGGCCGCCGCGATCAGCGGCTCGTCGCAGAGTTCCTCCGCCTGTGACGGCACGCCGACCGCGCCGTCCTTGGCGTACCGCTCGGCGATCTCCATGACCTGGTCGACGTACCACCAGGCCCGGTTGTAGACGAACAGCGACCTGCGCACGTTCTCGGGCGCCCCGTTGTGCTTGAGCATCTTGGCCGCGCCCAGGATGGCGTCGGCCGGGTTGTAGACGTCCGCCCAGCCGTCGCCGTCGCCGTCCGAGGCGTAGCCGTTGAACGTCGACGGGATCTTGATCTTGGCCTTGCCGCCCCAGGTGCTGATCAGGAACTGCATCGGCCCCGCGGCGCCCGCGTAGTTGGTGCCGCTGCTGACCCCCGGCAGTGTCGAGCGTCCGTGGTCGGTCTCCCGCTTGCCGACCCCGGCGAGCACGTTCCACTGCACGCCGATCTTCTTGGCGCTGGCGCGGTACTGCTTGAGGTACTCGGAGGGGATGTCGGAGGCCGCGGTCTCCGACTCGTCTCCGACCGGCTGCGCCCTGTCGTTGCAGTCGGGCAGGTCACCGCCGGTGAAGGATGGGAAGGAGCCGATCATCAGCACCGGCGCCATGCTCAGCGTGAACAGGCACAGCGCCCCGACGGCCAGGATCAGCGCGAGACGGATCCTCTTGTTGTCCCTCATCCAGCCGCTCCGGAGGGCACGCCGTACGGGATCAGGCGGACGAGCATCGCTTTCCCTCTCATCCGGCCGCGCCCGAGGACTGGTCGTCTCCGTCCTGTCCCTCGTCGGCGGGCTGCAGGTCGTGGATCCGCCACTCGGTGCCCATCTCGACGACCGTCACGGCGTAGTCGGCGGTGCGTTCCTTGGCGCCGCTCTTGGCGGTGACGGTCTGGGTCCCGGTGACCACGAAGATCACCGAGGACCGCTGGATCTGCCTGATCTCCTTCACCTTCGCCGATCCGACGGAGACCACCTCGTCGGCGGTGTTGGCCGCGATGGTGCCCGGCGAGGTGACCGTACGCAGCAGCACGTCGGCGAAGTCCGACGTGGTGTAGCTCCTGAGCCGGTCACCGTAGGCGGAGGGCTGTTCGTCGTAGCTGAACGTGCCGTACTCGACGGTGAACCGCCGGGCGTAGTCGGCGGCTGCCGCCAGCTCCTGCTTGGTCATCGGCAGGTAGGAGTAGACGTCGAAGGGCGCGTTGCTCGCCGTCGCCTCGGCGTGCGGCGGCTCGGCCTCCCCCCGTGTCGTACGGCTCACGCCCGCCGGTTCGGCGGCGGGCTCCTGCCCGCCGCCGTCCGGACCGGACCACATGGTCAGGTAGAGCCCGACCAGCGCGAGCACCGCCACCAGCACCGCGAAGACGACGCCCCGCCTGCCTTCGACCATCGTCAGTCCTTATCGGGGTTCGAGGCACGCAGCCAGAACGGCGCCGCCTCCCCTGCCTGCCTGTCGCGCTCCGGTCTGCTGGCCAGCCAGAGCGGCGGTGCCTCTGAGGACCGGCCGCGCCCCGCGTCGTCCCGGGAACCGGAGGAGCTGAAGATGCTGCTGCCGGACCTGGAGGAACCGCCCGAGGAGCCGGAGCCCCGCGGGCTCGACTCGGCACGCCGGGAACCGCCGCCGTTGTTGCCGCCACCGCCGCCGAAGAGGCCGCCGCCCGACCGGCCACCGCCGGAGGAACCGGACGACCTGCCACCGCCGGAGGACGGCCTGCTGCCCGAGGACGGCGCGGAGGACCGGCCACCGCCCGACGACCTGCCCGTGGACGACCCGCCGGAGGAGCCTCGCGGAGCCCAGCCTCCCGAGGACCCGCCGAACCAGCCACCGCCGGAACCCGAGCCGCCCGAGCCGCTCGAACCAGCCGAGCCGCCCGAGCCGGTGCCACGACCGGCTGAGCCCGTCCTGGCCGGGGTGGAGCCGCCCGCGCCACCGGACAGGTTCAGCGGCGGGGCCGCGCCCGTGCGGGTCGCGGTGACGGGACGCCCCACGCCCTTGCGCCGGTTGCCCGACTGGGCCTCGGTGTCCAGCGGCGCGGGCTGCGCGCCCGCCGGGACCCGGGTGCCCGCTCCCGCGCCCCGGTCGCCTTCCTCGCCCCTGACCTTGCCCTGGGCGACCGCCGCCGCGGCCGTCGCGACGGAGGCGCCGCCCGCCATGGCCGCCGCCTGCAGTACGGGCTCGGCCTTGCGCATCCCCCACCGGCCCGCCCTGGCCGCCGCGACCGGGGGCAGCACCCCCGCCGCGCGCTGCAGGGTCGGCGCGGAGGCCGCCTCACCCAGCATGCGCGTGGTGAACGTGTGGCCGTCCATCGAGGAGAACAGGTGCTGGAACGGCCGCCGGTAGAAGAACACCGCGATCGTCATCAGCGCCATGAACATGACCTGCATGCCCCACGGCAGCTCGGTGGCGATGATCAGGGCGTAGCCGTACACCAGGACGCCCAGGACCAGTGCCAGCACCGCCTGTCTGAGCAGGGTGCCGATCAGCATCTCCACCCAGCGCATCGCGATGATCCGCCCCGACCCCGGATGGACGCCGATCAGCAGGAAGACCGGTGCGAGGATCAGCAGCAGCAGGAACCCGATCTTCAGGACCAGCAGCGAGACCGCGACCAGGAAGATCAACAACCCCGCGACCATCGCGGCCATCAGGGCGCCGATCGCGATGCCAAGCCTGCTCGTCCAATCCTTTCCCTGGAAGAGGAAGAAAATGGGGGTGTTCTGCAGCTTGCTCGCGACCTCTTCCTCGTATCTTGCCTGGTGGGCATTGGTGTTGGGCGTCTGGTTCGCCTTCAGCTCGGCCGCGTCCAGCGCCTGGATGTCCAGCAGCTTCGCACCGAAGACCTTCACCACCGGCGCGTTGGGGTCGGCGGTACCGAACACACCCATGAGCCACGGCTTGCACACCAGGGTCGACCAGAGCGCCTCGGCGTTCTGGTCGACGCCGGGGACGCCGGTCTGGCCGTAACCACCGGGCTTCGCCTGGGGATTGGCGACGTCCTTGGGAGCGAGGCAGGAGGCACCGCCCGCGTTGGGCAGGTTGGAGAAGGCCGAGTTGACGACCTCTCCGGTCTTGTCCGTCACGGTCTTGCCGAGACCGGTGAAGTCGCCCGGCCTGCTGAAGAACCAGACGGCGACGGTGACGGCCAGGACCATCCAGATGATGCCCTCGGCGGTCGTGGTCGCGCGTTTGCGGATGAGGCCGTACCACGCCAGCCAGATGGCGCCGAGGATGACGATGGGCCGCAGGTACGGCCAGTACATCGCCTCGGCCAGGTTGCCCACGATGTCGTCGACGACGCCCTTGATCGACTCAAGCGGCCCCTCGGTCGCCGCCGCCTGGTAGGTCGTGATGGTCAGCCGGTCGAGCGCCTTGGCCCAGGAGAAGACGGTGTTGGCGGTCATGTTGCCCATGACCGCCGCGACGTCGCCGCAGCCGAGCCCGTAGGTGTGCCAGAACTGGCCGCCGGTGCCGTACCGGGCGTAGTTGCTCTGCGGGGCGGCGCCGGGCGCGGTCGGCGCCGGGGTGGGTGCCGCGGTGGGCGTGCCCGCCGCAGGCGTGTCCGGAGGCGGCGCCTTGACCAGACCGTCCACACCCGAGCCCACGATCTCGGGGGCCAGGTCCGGGGAGAGGTCGCAGGGGCCGGCGGCGACGGCGGTCGAGTCCCCCGTCGGCACCAGCATCGGTAAGGCGAAGAAGGCGGCCAGGGCCACCAGGGTGATGGCTATCCGCCTGCGTAGTCGTCTCTTGCGGGAGTTTCTGCTGCCCTCGCGGGAGCCCTTCATGACCGTACCTCCAGCGCCGTGGCCCCCGGCCTACTGACTCTGTCGCCCCCGGAAAGATCATGCACGTTCTCGGCGGGTTTGTCGTGGGTCGGATTCGTGTCCAGCCAACGGAGCAGCTCATCGGAGATGAGGTCCACCCCTATCCGTCCCGCGCGCCCGTCCAGATCCCGGAAAACACACTCGCCGTTGCCCAGCGAGCGCAGCACCGCCTTGTGCTCCTCGGAGGGTTCGACCCCGAGCAGCGCCATGACATGGTCCACCTCCACCCGTTCGGTGGACCTGAAGGCGAACACCGACGACAGGCAGTTGGTCACCTGTTCGTTCAGCAGGTCGCCCGCGTTCTGCGAGACCAGCACCAGCGCGGTGTTGCGCGAACGCCCCATCCGGCTGACCTCGGGCACCAGCTTGGCGCCCTCCGGGGTCGAGGTGATGGCCCACGCCTCGTCCAGGAAGATCGCCTTCGGCGTCCTGCGGTCGAGGCCGTTCATGAGTCCCCTGGCGAACTGCGCGACCAGGTAGAGCAGCGCGACGGACAGGCGCTGTTCGTAGGAGTAGTCGTCGCGGCCCGTCGAGGCGTCGGGAAGCGTCAGGCCCCCCAGCGTGAAGACCGTCGTCCAGCCCTCGGTGTCGATCTGGTCGCCACCCGACGGGTCGAAGCACAACCGCGCCAGGTGCATCTCCGACATCGAGCGCAGCACGGCGCCCAGGTTCTTCGAGGCCGCGTCCTCGGCCTGTTCGAGGAAGTCGACGACCTTGCCCAGCGACGGATCCGGCCTGGCGGAGACCGCCGCGACCGCCTGGATCATCGCCGACTCGCGTTCCTCCGACATCCGGGGAAGCAGCAGCCGCAGCGTCTCGCTGGCCATGGTCTTCTTGGCCGCGATGTCGTCGCCGAAGGAGAACGGGTCGAGCAGGCCCGGCGCCGCGGAACCGAGCGGGATGACCCGTGCCTTCCTGCCCCGCGCCTGCAACAGCTGGACCAGGGAGTCGGCGTCGCCCTTGGGGTCGATCACCGCGACCGTCACCCCGCGCAGCGCCATCTGATAGATCATCAGCAGGGCCAGCGTGGTCTTGCCGCCGCCCGGCTCACCGGTGATCGCGATGGCCGTCGGCCGGTTACGGGTCGCCGCCACCAGCGGGTCGAAGTGCACGATGCTGCGG
The DNA here is from genome assembly GCF_040300765.1 of Streptosporangium sp. NPDC000239. NCBI lineage: Bacteria > Bacillati > Actinomycetota > Actinomycetes > Streptosporangiales > Streptosporangiaceae > Streptosporangium > Streptosporangium sp. NPDC000239. Next base: position 40,443 of record NZ_JBEPEI010000013.1, read on the forward strand.
GCCCTGCCCAGGGTCTCCCCGATGTACGGTCCCATCCAGCCCGCGTTGCCCTCGTCGACCCGGTCGCCGAGATCGACGGTGGCGCCGGCCATGCCGCCCGCGATCGTGCGCAGCGGCTGCCGCTGGGCGTAGGCGTTGACCCTGACCTTCTCCCCGGGAAGCGCCTCACAGAACAGCGAGAACTGGTCGCCGGTCGAGTTGACGATGTCGATGCCGATGTCCCGGTAGTGCTCGACGACCGCCTCGACCCGCTGCACGCAGATCTCCTCGGTCGGGGCGGACACCATCAGCCGGTGCCAGCCGTACACGAAGGGCAGGCGTTCCTTGGTGATGCCGTGTTCGAGCATCCGGGCCGCGTCGATCTGCTCGGCGAGCGCCAGTGGCGCCTCCGCCCCGGCCTCGCGGATGTGGATGTCCATGTCGCGGGCGTGCGCGAGCTTGCGCGCCACGTCCTTGCTCGCCTTGATCGGCGAGATCAGCCGCATCCTGGAGCTGATCTCGACGGGGAAGGGCAGCTGGTCGGCGAAGTGCATCCACGGTTCGCCGTCGGGGAAGGGCATCAGGTCGGGGAAGCGGGCGAAGGACAGGTGCGCGACGTAGGAGTCGCCGTCCGGCTGCTCGATCCGCAGCAGGGACCTGCCGTTGTGGATCTGCCCCTCCACGAGGGACTCGATCTCGCCCCTCCCCCACTGCCGTCTCGGGCTGGCCGAGGGGGGCGGATCGCCCAGGGAACCGGTCGCGGCGTGCTGGAACAGCCAGGCGATCTCGGTCGAGGTCGCGTGCCTGGCGTACAGCGCGCTCGACGACAGGGCCCGTCCCAGACGCTCGGCCTGCTCGCTCCACCGGGTGATCTCCGCCTTGGGGACGTGGTCGTCCTCGATGCCCAGGACCTTCTCACCGCGCTGGTAGAAGCCGAACAGCTGGGACAGCACCCCGGTGCCGAGTTGCCTGCCTCGCGCGCCGAGCCGTACGCCGAGGTAGACCTCCTTGGTCCAGAAGTCCTTGGCCCAGACGTGCCGGTACATCTCCTCCAGGTAGTCGCGCCAGCCCGGCCCCTCGTCGGAGGTGGCGTCCAGCGCCATCGCCCATTCGGCCGCCGGGTAGGTGCGGTGCGCGACCCGCAGGTGCACCTCGGCGTCCGGCATCCTGATCGCCGCGAGCGCGATCGTGATGTTGGTGGCCAGCGCCTCCCGTTCGTCGGGGGTGATGAACTCGTAGCTGACGGTCGGCAGCCGGAAGTACGCCCAGACCGACGTGTCGGTCAGCAGAATCCTGTCGTCGAAGTAGCGGACGGCCAGACGGTTGCGCGCCCGCGAAGAGCGGCTCACCCGTGCCCCCCAACCGGCACGACCTTTCGGGGGTTCACCTGAGCACCTCGCTGTCTCCTCGCGCCCGGGGGATCACTGGGCCACTTCCTCCTCGCTCGGTCGAACCGCCTGCGCCGTCCCGAAGCCCGCGACCACGACCCCGGCCAGCGCGAGGTAGGCCCGGCGGCCGGGGGCACGCAGGTGGGACGGCTCGACACGCTCCGACCTTCCCGGAGCCAGCTCGTCCTCCCAGGGCACCCGCACGATCGCCCTGCACCGCCCTCTGGCGACGGCCTCGGCCTGCTCGACGTCGCCCATGCTGCGGCGGCTCACTCCGTTGACCACCATGATCGCGCGCTTGCGCAGGTCCGCGCAGCCGTGTCCGTCAAGCCACTCGTAGGTCATGGCGACCGCGTCGGGGCCGTCCTCGCTGGCCGGGACGACCAGGACCAGCTGGTCGGCGTAGGGCAGCACCCTCGCCGCCAGCGCGGCGGCCGGGTCGACCACGACCAGCTTGTAGTGCCGGTCCAGGAGGTCCATGGTCCTGCCGAGCCGCCGGTCGGAGAAGAGCGTCCGGTCGGAGAGCCGCTGCTCGGCGCCCGAGTCGGCGTCGCCCGCCAGGACTTCGAGGCCGGAGGCGCACCTGCTGGTGTAGGCCCGCATGCCGAGGTAGCCGTTGACGCCGTCCAGGCCCGCGAGCAGGGAGGTCAGCGTCTCCGGCGACTCGGCCTGGATCCGGCCGGACAGGGCGTTCGCCCCGGTGTTGGCGTCCACCGCGAGCACCCGGTCCTCACGGTGCCTGGCCAGGGTGTGACCCAGCATGAGCGCGGTCGTCGTCTGGCCCGCGCCGCCGGTGCACCCGAGCACGACCACCCTGCGGCTGCCGGTGAACATGGCCTTGGCCCGCGCCTCGTCGATCTCCGACCCGTCGGTACGGCCCGCGCCCGGCCCGATCACGACCTGCGCGAGACGCCGCCAGCCGCCGGCCGAGTCTCTGCCGACGACCGACTCGACCCGGCGGACCTTGGGCTCGGCCTGCCCCGGCCTCGACACCGGGACCGGGGGCACGACCGGTGCCGGGCCCGCCGTCGGCCCGCTGGGGACCGCCCTGATCGAGACGCCCTGCGGGGGCCCCTGCCGCTGGGCGGGGCGCTGGGTGGGGCGCTGAGCCGGTCTCTGCACCGGGTGTTCGCCGGTGGCCTGCTGGTCCTGGCTCCGCCGTACCTGGGGGATCTGCTCGGCGCGCGGCGCTCTGGCGACCAGCCGGTCCTGCCCTCTGCCTGCCTGGGCGGCCCGCTGCTCCTCGGCGAGGCGGCGTCGCTCGGCGAACTGCTCCGCGGGGACGGGCTGCCCCCTGCGGTGCTGGGCGCGAACCCCCTCGTCGGCTCCGGCGGGGGCACCCACGGGCGGGACGTTCCTGTACGGCGCCGCCTCCGGCCGCTTCACGGGCTCCTGGTCCGGGAGGCCGACGGGCGCCTCGGGAGCCGGGGCTTCGGTCGCCGGGGTGCCGGGTGCCGCGATCTCGGGGGCCGAGGTGCCAGGGGCCTCGGTCTTGGGCGCCTCGGTCGTGGGGGCCGGGGTGCCGGGTGCCGCGGCCTGGACCGGGGCCTGCGCGGCGGGCTTCTCGGGGGCCTTCGGCACCTCGGGCGCCGGGGCGGTCACGGCCTCGACGGGGGTGGCCCGCTCGGACGGACCGGGAAGCACCGCCTGCCGTTCCGGCCTGTCGTCGCGCGTGACGGTCGTGGGTTGTTCGGTCGCGGGCGGGTCGGCGCGGAAGGCGGCAGCGCGCTCGGCCTCGGTGGCGGCGGCGAGCCTGCGCAGCCGGCGCAGCGCCTCCGGACCGATCGGGGCCTCCTGGGCCACCGGGGCGGACTCCTCAAGAGCGGAGTCCTCGGAGGCGGGGTTCACCGGTACGGAGTCCGCGGGTGTGGACGCCGCGACCGCCGACGCCGTGGGGGCCACGGGCTCGGAGGCCGCCGGTTCCGAGACCGTTTCCGAGACCGTGGGGACGGCTTGGGGACCGGGGGCCGGAGCCTGGGAGAGCGCGATCTCGGGGCTCCGCGCAGTGGGGCTCTGGGCCGTGGGGCCCTGCGCGGCGGGGGTCCGGGGCGCCGCGGCCTGGGGCGTGGCCGTCTCGGCGCGGGATGCCGGAGCCGGGGTTCGCGCGTTCTCGGACGCCGTGGAGGGCTGAGCCTGAACCACAGGCTCGACCCGCGCCACCGGTACGGCGGGCGCCGCCTCGGCCTCCCGGACCGGGGCCTGCTCGGGAAGGGCGCGTGCGGAAGGGGCGAAGACCCGCTCGACCGGGCTCGGCGTCTCGGTCCCGAGGGCCGGGGCCGTACCCCTGCGTGGGACAGCAGGCGTGCCCTTGACCGGACGTTCGCGGACGGCGGGAGCGGTGGTCGCCGCCGCCGCGGCGGCCACGGCGGGACGGACCTCACGGGCCGGGGCCGAGGGGGCGATCTCCGGGGCCGTGGCGCCCTTCGCCTTGCGCCCGGCCTTGCCCTTCACACGGTCCTTCACCCGCGCGGGACTGGGATCGGCCCGCCACACCCGGCCGGTCAGCGCGATCTCGCCGGGCTCGGAGGTCGGCGCCATCCGGCACCAGGAGCGTGGCTCCCCCATGTAGCGGACCTGTGACTGCAGCAGCTCGGTGAGCCGCTTGCTCTCGATCACCGGTCTGGTCGAGAGCCAGGTCACCACCCCGGGCGGCACGAGGTAGACCACGTGCCAGGGGGCGTCGAAGGGCAGACCGAGAAGCGCGAGCAGCAACGACCAGGGGGCCGCCACACCCACGAAGACACCGATCCAGACGATCGGCAGCGGCGTCGGCAGCCGTAGGTCGTACAGCTTGTAGAGCCGCTTTTCGATCCGCCAGATATTGGTATACGTGGGTAGATCCACACGCTCCTCCTCTCCGCCACTCGTTCTTTGACCGCAAACACGCGGTCTCAACCCGCCGAGATGCCCAGTGCTCCCGCGATCGCCTTGGCGGTCACCTCGATGATGTTGGGCACGTAGAAGATCACTCCGATGGCTATCGCGAGAATGATGAACTGGACGAACCTGGTGATCTCACGCGTGAAGAGGAAGAAGAGCGCCACCACGGAGACGATGACGAGGAAGAGCGGCGCGAAGAAGCTCCTGAGGAAGGTGGCCAGCCCCTGGGTGTTCACACCCTGTGGAGGGGACGTCGGCTGGGCGAGATCGACCGCGTGCAGCAGGATCGTCTTCAGGATCATTTCTCGTCCTCCGTGCTCATGATCACGGCCCGGGGGATAACGGGCCCGCGACGCGCATATGGGAACCCGCTCACTGCCGACTCACCGATCAGGGGGGGTTTGTTCACTGTGGACCGGCACCATTCGATCATGTGTTACCCCACAGACCGTTTCGCGCCTCGGATGTCCTTGACGAACCACTTGTCGCCCTGCTTCACCACGGTGAGCCGGTAGGCCTGCTCCAACTTCCCGCTCGCCTCGCCGGGATCGACGTTGGTGGTCGAGTCGAGGGACGTGGTGGTCCGCGCGGGCACCCCCCACACGACCGTCGCGGTCACCTCCCGGGTGGCCCCGCTCCCCGCGGGAACGACGAGGTCCTTGAGGCTCACGAAGGTGAAGGCGCCGCCGAAGCCCTCCAGGGTCACCCCGGCGGCGGCGTAACGCTGCAACGACACGTTGTTGCCCGCGGCGTACGCCTTGAAGAAGTCGGCCAAGGGTGTGCGCAGCTCGGTCTCCGCGGCCGCGTCCCTGTCTCCCGCCGGGATCGCGGGCAGGTTCGCCGAGGAGGGCGCGGGCAGGACAGCCGGGCGGCCGGAGACCACGAACCTCCCGGTCTCCGTGTCGTAGAACACCGGCACGGACAGCAGCTGACGGCGGTCGTCCGACTGGAAGGCCAGCGTCACGACGGCGTTCTGCCTGTCGATGATCTCCGAACCGTACGGCTGCACCGCCCCGGCGGCCATCCGGCCCAGGCCGTCCCAGCCGAACTGCGGCTCGGCGCCGTCGGGGAGATAGGGGGCCAGCCGCGACGCCCTTTCCTGGAGGCGGACGGCGTCGAAATTCAGATAGACCGCCGCGAACTGGCTGGCGAAAGAGGTCGCCCTGCTGACGGGGAATTCGGCGTCGGGGGAAATCTGCGGGGTTCCACTGGTCGTGTTCTGCTGGGTGAAGCGTTCAAAAGGTGCACGGACCCCGTTCACCACGATGACCACTATTAGCGCCCAAAGTATGGCGCGACCTGCCCATACGAGCCAACGACCACCGCCACCGGACCAACGACCCCTGGACGGCGCACCACGTCCCCGCGCCGGAGCACGGTCGAACTCGGGGTCGTGCGGCGCCCCCGGGTATGCCGACAGCTCAGGGTCGTCGGTGATCCGAGGATCACGGACGGTTGACCTTCGAGCCATCTTGCCTCCGCTCGCGCCAAACCCCCGGCTGACGCGGTCTCGTATTACTCCCGACCCCGTAAACCATGGTCAAGCACTTACTCTAACCGCCTTGACGATTGTTCCAGGAAAGCCACGCCTATGCTGCAGGCATCACGGTTACCGAGCAAACCGGGTCTGGAACCCGGCTGACGGCCCATCCGGGGACAACAAGACGAAGAAAGCACATTCCACCTGGCCAGCCCCTACGTCGATTACTCAAACGCCACGCATTGCTATCCAAACGGTCCCCACACTGTCCCGACCTGCCCTTTCCTCCCCGAACCGGTCACTCACCGTGACCGCTCACGCAGGCCCGCTCCCCTCGCACGGGAGGCGCACAGGGAGGGACGCCGCGAGGGACGTCGCGAAGGGCGCCGGGAGGGACAGAGCCGCCATGCGGGCCGGAACCAACACGTCAGAGGCGCTCGCGTCCATGATCACGAAGGCCGGGCCGGGAGCCGCCGCGCCGTTCGTCGCGGAAACGGCCGGGGAACGGATACGGCGAGCGGAAAGTCTCGTCCCGCCCGCCGTACCTCTGATCCAGCACGCCTGTGGCGCTCCCCGACCTGGGACCAGGGCACGCGCTTCCTCGACCCGGCAGACCCGTGGCGGCGCGGTTCCGACGGGAACGCCGACGGCCCGCCACGCCGATACTTCCGCAAGGACGCATATCCGGCGGGTCCACACCGTCAAGGACCTGAACCGAACCCGACGGCCGCCCCACGCGAGACGCTCGGCGGGGAAACCCCTGCCGAGCGTCTCGCCAAGCCTCCGGCGGCAGCCGGTTGATCGACCTGTGTTACGACGACCTCTGGAATCGGGCCTTCGGGCGTCGCGGATCTGCGGGGGCCGTCAGACGTTGAACCTGAACTCGACGACGTCGCCGTCGCGCATCACGTAGTCCTTGCCCTCGATGCGGGCCTTGCCCGCCTGGCGGGCGGCGGCGATGGAGCCCGCCTCGACCAGTTCGTCGAAGGAGACGATCTCGGCCTTGATGAAGCCACGCTGGAAGTCGGTGTGGATGACCCCGGCGGCCTCGGGGGCGGTCGCGCCCTTGCGGATCGTCCAGGCCCTGGTCTCCTTGGGACCGGCGGTCAGGTAGGTCTGCAGGCCGAGCGTCTCGAAGCCGACGCGGGCGAGCTGGGCCAGGCCCGACTCCTGCTGGCCCACGGACTGCAGCAGCTCAAGGGCCTCCTCCTCGGACAGCTCGACCAGCTCGGACTCGATCTTGGCGTCGAGGAAGACCGCCTCGGCGGGGGCGACGAGCGCGGACAGACGGGCCCTGAGGTCGTCGTCGGTCAGCTCGTCGGCGTCGAGGTTGAAGGCGTACAGGAACGGCTTGGCGGTCAGCAGGTGCAGCTCACGCAGGTCCGCGAGGTCGATGCCCGCGCCCTTGGCCCCGGCGTACAGGGTGGTGCCGCCGTCGAGGAGCTTGACGGCCGCCTCGACCGCGTCGAGGGCCGACTTGCGGTCCTTGTTGGTCCTGGCCTCCTTCTGGAGGCGGGGCAGCGCCTTCTCCAGGGTCTGCAGGTCGGCGAGGATCAGCTCGGTGTTGATCGTCTCGATGTCACGGCCCGGCTCGACGGCGCCGTCCACGTGGGTCACGTCGGGGTCGGCGAAGACACGGATGACCTGGCAGATGGCGTCGGTCTCCCGGATGTTGGCGAGGAACTGGTTGCCCCGCCCCTGCCCCTCGGAGGCGCCCTTGACCAGTCCGGCGATGTCCACGAACTCGACCTTCGCCGGGAGGATCTTCGCGGAGCCGAAGATCTCGGCCAGTTTCTCCAGACGGGGGTCGGGAACACCGACGATGCCCACGTTGGGTTCGATGGTGGCGAAGGGGTAGTTCGCCGCCAGGGCGTTAGCGGTCTTCGTCAGCGCGTTGAAAAGCGTTGACTTGCCGACGTTGGGCAATCCGACGATGCCGATGCTCAGGCTCACGTCAGCCGAGTTTACGGCGAATCACCCGGTGCTGACCGCCGCTGCGGGCCGGAGGCACCCGGAACCGGCGGTGCTGACATCATTCCGTGGTGGATGTCATGGCGCTCGCCTTCCAACTCGCCGTAGGACTCGCCGCCGGGCTCGCCATCGGGTTCCTGCTCGGCAGATCCCGTGCCTCCACGGGTGCGGACGACGTCGTGGCGCGCATGGCGGACGCCGAGGCGAGGGCGAAGGCCGCCGAGGAGAAGCTCGCCTACGTCGAAGGGCAGCTCACCGACCGGTTCCAGGCGCTGTCGGCCAAGGCGCTCGACGTCAACAACCTGCGTTTCCTCGAACTGGCCGAGGCCAGGCTCGCGGCGGGCCGGGCGGAGGCCGCGGGCGAGCTCGAACAGCGCAAGCAGGCCGTCGAACACCTGATCGAGCCGCTGAAGGACACCCTGGCGCGGGTCGAGACGCAGCTGCGTGACACCCAGGCCGGTCAGCGGGCCGCCCACGCCGAGCTGGCCAAGCACATCGACGTGGTCAGGGAGAGCAACGAGCAGCTGCGGCTGCAGACGACGGCGCTGGTGCGGGCGTTGCAGCGGCCCGAGGCCAGGGGCAGGTGGGGCGAGCTGCAGCTGCGCAGGGTCGCCGAGATCGCCGGGATGCAGCGGTTCTGTGACTTCGACGAGCAGGCGAGCGTGACCACCGCCGACGGCGCCCTCAGGCCCGACATGGTCGTACGGCTCGCGGGCGGCAAGAACATCGTGGTCGACTCCAAGGTCTCCCTGGCCGCCTACCTGGAGGCGGCGGAGTCGGCCGACCCCGAGCGCCAGTCGGTCAGGCTGGACGCCCACGCCCGGCATGTGCGCGAGCATGTGGACCGGCTGGCGGGCAAGGCCTACTGGCAGGCGTTCAGCCCGGCGCCCGAGTTCATGGTGCTGTTCATCCCCGGTGAGGCCTTCCTGGCGCCCGCGCTCGAACGTGACCCGGGGCTGCTCGAATACGCCATGCGGCGGCGGGTCCACATCGCGACGCCGACCACGTTGATCACGATGCTCCGTACCGCGCACTACGCCTGGCAGCAGGAGGCGCTCAGCGAGAACGCGCGGGCCGTCTTCGAGCTGGGCAAGGAGCTCTACGAACGGCTCGGCACCCTCGGGCAGCACATGGAGACGATGGGCCGTTCCCTGGGCAGGGCGGTCGAGGCGTACAACAAGACCGTCGGTTCCCTGGAGAGCCGGGTCCTGGTGAGCGCGCGCAAACTGAACGATCTGGGCCTCGTGGACGGCGAGCTGGACGGCCCCGGCAGCGTCGAGAACCTGCCGCGGGCGTTGACCTCGCCCGAACTGCTGGCAGAAGAGGAGTCAAGCCCGTCTCCCATCTCCCGCCTGAACGGTAAGTTGGCGGGCGACCTGCCCTAGAGATGCTGTTCCCCGCGAAGCGCAGGCGGCCGGAGACCGCAGGCGGACAGGGGGGTCGACGCGGGCCGAGGTCGAGGGGGGCACAGTGGTGAACGAGCGAGGCGACGGGCAGCCGCTTGATGAGGCCGCCCGTGTGGGCGGAGCCGACCGGCCGGGCGGGACCGGCCAGTCGAACGGGGCGGGCCGTACGGGTGGGGCCGCAGGCCGTACGGGCGGGACGGGGCGTAAGGACGAACGCGGGCGGCCGGGCGGCGGTGTCCGGCTGACCGCGAGGGGCGCGATCGCGCTGGTGCTGGTCTCGACGCTGGCGGGCAGGGTGCTCCAGGCGGTGGTCGGGCCGTCGGCGCTGCTCGGCCTGACGTTCGTGGCCGGCTGCGCGGGCGCGGTCGTGCTGGTGAACCGGCGGGACCTGCTCTCGCTGGTGGTCAGCCCACCACTGGTCTTCTTCGTCGCGGCGCTGGTCACCGAGGCCGTGAGCGCGATGGGGGCCAAGGTGCCGGTCCAGGCGTTCGGGCTCGGCATGTTCGCGCTGCTGTCGGCCAGTGCCCCGTGGTTGTTCGCGGGGTCGCTGCTGGTCCTGCTCGTCGCCTGGCGGCGCGGCCTGGCCACGTGCGTGCGCGAGCTGCGTGAGGAGCTGCGGGCGGCGGGACCGGCCCCCGCGCGGCAGAAGGCGACCGGCGCGGCCTTCGCCCCGGAGCCCGAGGGCTACTTCGAACCCAAGGTGTACGGCACGCCGCGCGAGGAGCAGCCCACCGAGGAGCGGCCCACCCAGGAGCAGGCGGCGGACGGCCGGTAGGGCGCGGGTGCCGTACGACACCCGCGCGGCCCGGTGGCGGGGCGGGTCAGACGGTCGCGCGCAGGTCCTTGCGCAGCTCGTGCGGCAGGGCGAAGCGGACGCTCTCCTCGACCGACTCGACCTCCTCGACGTGGTCGAAGCCGTGCCCGGCGAGGCGGGCCAGGACCCCGGCGACCAGTTCGTCGGGGACGGAGGCGCCGCTGGTCACGCCGACCGTCGTGACGCCGTCGAGCCACTCGTCCCTGATGAAGGAGGAGTCGTCGACCAGGTGGGCGGCGTCGGCCCCGTGGTCGAGGGCGACCTCGACCAGGCGCTTGGAGTTCGAGGAGTTCTCCGAGCCGACGACGATGACGAGCTGGGCCTGGGCGGCGATCTCCTTGACCGCGACCTGGCGGTTCTGGGTGGCGTAGCAGATGTCGTCGCTGGGCGGGTCGATGAGGTTGGGGAAGCGCGCCTTGAGCCGGGAGACCGTCTCGGTGGTCTCGTCGACCGACAGCGTGGTCTGTGACAGCCACACCAGCCGCTCGGGGTCGCGCACCTTGACCGTTTCGACCGAGTCGAGGCCGTCGACGAGCTGGATGTGCTCGGGTGCCTCGCCCGCGGTGCCCTCGACCTCCTCGTGGCCTTCGTGGCCGATGAGGAGGATGTCGTAGTCCTGGGAGGCGAAGCGCCTGGCCTCGTTGTGCACCTTGGTCACCAGCGGGCAGGTGGCGTCGATGGTCTTCAGGCGGCGCTGCGCGGCCTCCTCGTGGACGGCTGGGGAGACCCCGTGCGCGGAGAAGACGACGATGGCGCCCTCGGGCACCTCCTCGGTCTCCTCGACGAAGATCGCGCCGCGCTGTTCGAGCGTCCGGACCACATGGGTGTTGTGGACGATCTGCTTGCGGACGTAGATCGGCGCGCCGTACCGCTCCAGGGCCTTCTCCACAGCCTGGACCGCGCGGTCCACTCCGGCACAGTAACCACGAGGCTTGGCCACTAGGACGCGCCGGATCGTGGGGGTCTCTGACGTCATGTTCTTATGCTACGTGGAGCGCCCACTCGTCCTGTGGCCACATGAGGCATCGTCTTGCCCGACACTTGCCATACGGAACGACCCAAACAGATCCATCAGGGAGACGACATGTCAGTCCCCGACATCATTCGCAATGTCACCAGAAACGTGCGCGAGGCGCTTTCCAGCCGTGAGGAGTTCAAGGAGAAGACCAAGGATCTGCCGCTCTACGTGCTGCAGAGCACGCTGAGCGGGGTCGGCCAGGCCCTGCAGTTCGGCGGCCGCGTGAAGGACAGGATCAGGCGCCTCGCCGGGCAGGACGTGGAGGAGGAGACCGAAACCACCGAGACCGCCGAGCAGGCCGCCGACGACAAGCCCGCCCGCAGGGAGCCGGTGATCTTCGCCCCGCGTCCCGACAGGACGGCCGCCAAGGAGACCGCCGAGCCCGTCGAGCCGAAGGCCGAGGCGAACGGCGCCAGGACGCGCCCCGAACCCGTCATCTTCGCCCCCGCGAAGCCCGCCGCCGAGCCCACCGCGAAGCCCGCCACCGAGCCCGCCGCCGAGCCCACCGCGAAGTCCACCACCGAGACCCCGGAGAAGGCCGCCCCGCAGGCCGAGACTCCCGGGGCCGTCGCTGAGCCCGCCGCGAAGCCCGTCGGTGAGGTCGCCGAGGAAACCTCCGCCACCCCGGCTGACGCCCCCACCGACGCCGCCGTGAGCGCCCCCGCTGACGTCCCCGCCAAGCCTTCGGCCGAGACCCCCGCCGAAGCCCCCGCTGAGGCTTCCGCGGACGCCCCTGCGGAGGCCCCTGCCGAGCCCCTCGCTGAGACCACCACCGGGACCCCGGAGAAGGCCGCCCCGCAGGCTGAGACCACCGAGGCCCCCGAAGCCGCCAAGGCCCCCGAAGCCGCTGAGGCCGTTGAGCCTTCAGAGGCCTCAGGGACGAAGGCGGCCGAGGAGGAGAGCGCGCTCGTGGAGCCGATGCCGGGGTACGCCACCCTGACGATCGCCTCCCTGCGCGCCCGGATGCGCGGCAAGTCCGCCGAGCAGATCGGTGAGCTGCTCGCCTACGAGCGGGCCACCTCCGCCAGGCCCGAGGTCGTGCGCATGTACGAGAACCGCCTGGCCAAGCTCCAGGCCGCCGAATGACGGCCCGGGCCGCGTAGGCTCTGCGGACATGACCTCGAAGACCACCCCCGAACAGCCGCTTCCCGTCCGCACGGTGCTGCAGATGGTCGGCGGCTGGATCGGCAAACTCGGCACCGTGTGGGTCGAGGGGCAGATCACCGAGCTGACCGCCCGGGGTGGCACGGTCTTCCTGACGCTGCGCGACCCGGTGGCCAACGTCTCGGCCCGTGTCACCTGCCCGCGCGGCGTGTACGAGGCGACCGTCCCCCGCCCGGTGGACGGCGCCCGGGTCGTCATGCACCTGAAGCCGGACTTCTGGGTCAACAAGGGTTCCTTCGCCTTCACGGCCCTGGAGATGCGCCCCGTGGGGGTCGGCGAGCTGCTGGCCAGGCTCGAACGCCTGCGCCAGCTGCTCGCCTCCGAGGGGTTGTTCAAGGTGGACCGCAAGCGGCGGCTGCCGTTCCTGCCCGGCGTCGTGGGGCTGATCTGCGGCCGTGACTCGGCCGCGGAGCGCGACGTGCTGGAGAACGCGCGGCGCCGCTGGCCCGCGGTGCGGTTCAAGGTGGAGACGGTCGCCGTGCAGGGGCCGTACGCCGTGACCGAGGTCACCGAGGCGCTGCGCGGGCTCGACGCGGACGACGAGGTCGAGGTCATCGTCGTCGCGCGGGGCGGCGGCTCCCTTGAGGACCTGCTGCCCTTCTCCGACGAGTCGCTGGTCAGGGCCGTGGCGGCCTGCCGTACGCCGGTGGTCAGCGCCATCGGCCACGAGCAGGACAACCCGTTGCTCGACATGGTCGCCGACGTGCGGGCCTCGACCCCCACGGACGCGGCCAAGAAGGTCGTGCCCGACGTCGGTGAGCAGCTCACGCTGGTGCGCCAGCTACGTGACCGGGGGCGCAGGGTCGCGGGCGGGTGGCTCGACCGCGAGCTGACCTGGCTGGCGGCCGTACGGTCCCGGCCCGCGCTGGCCGACCCGGTCCGGGAGATCGAGCGCAGGGCCGAGCAGGCCGAGCAGCTCAGGGACCGTGCCCGGCGCTCCCTGGGCGCCTCCCTCGACCGGGCGGAGGACGCCCTGGGGCATCTGCGGGCCCGGCTGGTCGCGCTGTCGCCCGCGGCGACGCTGGAGCGCGGCTACGCGATCGTGCAGCGCCCCGGCGGCGAGGTCGTACGGCGGGCGGCCGACGTCGCCCCCGGCGCCGAGCTGACGATCAGGTTCCCCGACGACCGGGTCACCGTCAGACGGGACTCCGCCACGTGAGCGAGGGGTAGCCGTCGGCGGTGAAGCCCATCTCCCGGTAGAGCGGCGCCCCGTCGGAGGTGGCGTGCAGGTCGATCCTGCGGATGTCCCTGGCGCGGTACCACGCCATGAGGGCGGCCAGCACGGCCCTGCCGTGTCCCTGCCTGCGGTGGGCGGGGTCGGTCGTCATGCCCTGGATGTAGCCGTAGCGTCCGTCGGGCAGGCCGGGGCCGGGGAAGCGGTCGAAGATGAGACCGACCCCGCAGGAGGCGAGTCCGCCCTCGGGGGCGTCGACCACGTAGACGGCGGTGTCGAGACTGCCGATCCGCTCGCTGAGACTGTCGGCGTAGGACTCGCGCCAGCCTCCGTCGATCGGGAAACTGCCGTCCATCGCCATGCGGTCGGCCAGGATCTGGCGGAGCCGTACCAGTTCGGGGATGTCCTCGGATGTCGCGGGGCGAACACTCACCGGCCCAGTCTCCCAGGCGGAAGATCGTCGGCGGTCGGCGGGTCCCCGTCAGGGGCCTGTCCGCGGAACTTTCCACCTACCGAGGTCGCCCAGGCCGCGCCCCGCGGAACAAGCCCTAGGGTGGGGGCGTGGCCGATGAGAAGACACCGTCGTACGAGCAGGCGCGTGAGGAGCTGACCGAGGTGGTCCGCCGTCTTGAGGCGGGCGGGCTCACCCTGGAGGAGTCCATCCAGCTGTGGGAACGGGGCGAGCGGCTCGCGGCATTGTGCGAGGAGTGGCTGCAGGGCGCCCGGGTGAAGCTGGCGGCGGCCATGGCGCAGCGCAGGGGGCCGGACCCGGCGGGAGACGCGCCCTTCCAGCCCTTCTAGGTCAGTTTGGTCTGCTGCTTGAGGGTCGCGGCCAGGGCGGACAGCTCGTCCCACTGGGCGGTGCCGGTGACGACGAGTGTGACGTCGGGCAGAACCCGCACCAGGGAGCGCTGGTTCTTGTCCTCGCGGAAGCGCTTCTCCCAGGTCACCCCGTCGACCTGGAGGCTGCCCTGGGGGCGGTCGCTGTTGGCCATCCGGTTGGCGAACCCCGCGGCGGGCCGTTCGTCGCTCTGGGCGATCAGGGCGTGGGCGCGCTTGGCGGTGGCGAAGCCGAGCCGCCAGGTCACGGTCGTCTTGCCCTCGCTGTCCTTGCCCTTGGTCATCCGCGAACTCGTCGGCACCCAGTTGGCGAGCACGGACGCGGGGGACCACACCTGGTACGGCGCGTCCCGGCGCATGTTGGCCACGTCGATCGAGTAGTCGACCTTGGGAATGTGCTCGGTACGGCTCTGCGGGGTCACCAGGAGAAAGACACCGACGCCCGCGAGACAGACCATCATCGCGAACGCGTATCCGTAGAAGCCCTGAGTGAACCGTCTCACGACCATCGAGACTATCCGCTCGCGGGGGCGCTCCCGCCTCAGGGGCGCCGGATCTGCCCGATGATGCCCAGTACGTTCTCGGCGAGGGCGCGGGAGGTCTCCTCGTCCGGTGACAGGACGACCTCGATGACGGCGGCGTCCAGCGCCCCGGTGAGCACCACGACCAGCGCGTTCTCGCCGTCGAACAGGCTGGCGCTGCGCCTGGTCCACCGGCGCAGCCGTTCGCGCATGACGACCTCGAAGCCGGGCGGCCCGTCACCGCGCAGGAACAGCGCGGCGATCTCGCGCTCGGTCAGGCAGCCGTCGAGGTAGGCGCGGGCGCCCGCGACGAACAGCCGCACGGGGTCGTCCTCACCCGTGGCGCGGGCCGTGTGGACGGCCTGCCTGGTCCGCCGGGCCTGCCGCTCCTGGAACTCCTCGAACAGCGTCAGGTAGAGGTCAGCCTTGCCGGAGAAGTGGTGGTAGAGGCTGCCGACGCTCGCCTCGGCCCTGGAGACGATGTCGGTGACGCCGGTGTCGGCGAAACCGCCGGTGAGAAAGGCCTCCCTGGCTGCGGCGAGCAGGGCCGTACGTGTCGCGGCGCCTCGTTCCGAGGCGCGTGCGGTCAGGCCCGCGGGTTCCCGTTCCGTGTCACGGCTCATCGTGGGGACATTATCCTCCGCTGCTCGGTCAGAAGAGGGACAACTACGATCGATGTGCAGCAATCCACGAGAGGGGCCCTCCGCCATGTCCGATCAGACGACCGTCCCTGCCGAACTGGCCACGGGTGAACACGCACCTGATCGCAACCTCGCCCTCGAACTCGTCCGGGTGACCGAGGCGGCGGCGATGTCCGCGGCCCGCTGGGTCGGGCGGGGTGACAAGAACGGCGCGGACGGCGCCGCGGTGAACGCCATGCGCCAGCTGATCAACACCGTGTCGATGAGCGGTGTGGTGGTGATCGGCGAGGGCGAGAAGGACAACGCGCCGATGCTCTACAACGGTGAGCGCGTCGGCGACGGCAGCGGCGCCGAGTGCGACGTGGCCGTCGACCCGATCGACGGCACCCGGCTGACCGCGCTCGGCATGCCGAACGGCATCTCGGTCATCGCGGTCAGCGAGCGCGGCTCGATGTACGACCCGTCGGCTGTCTTCTACATGGACAAGCTGGTCACCGGGCCCGAGGCGGCCGACGCGGTGGACATCAACGCCCCGGTCGCCGACAACATCGCCGCGGTGGCACGTGCCAAGGGCGGCGCGCCCTCCGACGTGACCGTGGTGATCCTCGACCGGCCGCGCCACGACAAGGTCATCCGGCAGATCCGGGAGGCGGGCGCCCGGATCAAGCTCATCACCGACGGCGACGTGGCCGGTGCCATCATGGCGGCCCGCGCGGGCACGGGCGTCGACCTGATGCTCGGCATCGGCGGCACGCCCGAGGGCATCATCGCGGCGTGCGCGCTCAAGTGCCTGGGCGGGGTCATCCAGGGCAGGCTGTGGCCGCAGGACGACGCCGAGCGGCGCAGGGCGCTGGACGCCGGTCTCGACCTCGACGCCACGCTGACCACCGACGACCTGGTCAGGTCGGACGACGTCTTCTTCGCCGCGACCGGGATCACCGACGGTGAGCTGATGCAGGGCGTGCGCTACCGGAGCGGGCGGGCCGTGACCAACTCCCTGGTCATGCGGGGCCGTTCCGGCACGATCCGCAAGATCGAGAGCGAGCACCAGCTCTGGAAGCTGCGGGCCTACAGCGCGATCAACTTCGACGACGCGAGCTGACCCGTCACGCCGACCGGCGGCGGAACCACGGCCTGCGGGGACGTTTGGGCGACTTGGCGACGACGTTGCCCATGGTGACGAGGCCGGTGATCTCGATCACCGGCCCGTCCGGGGAGGGCGGGACCTGGTTCTTCCTTCCCGCCATGAACCCCGACCCGGACATCAGGATGCGCACCCCCTCGGGGACGATCAGGGTGAGGGTGGCGGCCATCACGGTGACGTTCAGCGTCACGTGGCTCGACTGGAGCACCGCCTCGCGCAGGTCGAGGGTGACGTTGGCGCAGATGGCGGTGGCGGAGTAGCGGGTGGGCACCACCCAGCGGCCCGCGTGTGTCTGGGTGCCGAATAGGGCCATGACGGGCCGGACGTCGGTGCGCAGGGGCTGCTCCTCCGGCGGGAGCAGGTCCGTGGTGAACGCCGCGAGCTCACCCAGGGTCCTGGCCTGGTAGACGGCGGTGAGGCGTTCCTCGTGTTCGTCGGGGGTGAGCCTGCCGTCGGCGAGCGCGTCGGCCAGCACCGCCGCCACGCGTTCCCGGTCGTCGTTGCCCGCCCTCAGATCACCGGGACGCGGTTCGTACACGGGATCGCGAGGCGCCGGGGGAGGGTAGCTGTCCACCTCTCGACCATAACCTTCCGGGGAACCCGTGAAGCCTCCGCGTGAGCGTCCGTTGACCGTCGGGTACGGCAGCTCCCCGGTCCTTCGGGTCTCCCGGCTCGCCGGAGGCTTCCGGCCCTCCCTGCCCGCGGCCTGTCCACGGTTGCGTCCGGGAGACCGTCTAGGGCGCCTTCGTCATGGGCAGGCGCGGGTCGTCGGGGGCCTGGCCGTGCGCCCGGATCTCGGGGGCCGCCGCCGGGCGCTCGGGCCCGGCCAGCACGCTCAGGTGGTAGAGGTCATGGCCCGGCGCCGCCGTCGACGGACCGTGGCAGCCGTGCGGGACGAGCACCACGTCCCCTGAGGAGACCTCGGTCACCGTCTCGTGGGCGCCGTGAATCCGCTGGTAGCCGGGCCCGCCCTCGAAGTAGTAGATCCGCTCGCGCACGGCCCCGCACTCCGGGGTCGCGTCGTGCTCGTACGGCGGGCAGGGCGTACGGTTGCCGCCCGGGGTGAGCACCTCGACCGCGACGAGCCGGTCGCACTCGAAGGCGCCGGGGGCGCAGAAGCCGTTGATCTGGCTGCTCGTCCGGCCCTCCCCGCGCACCTCGACGGGCACCTCGCGGGCGGGGCCGTACCTGACGGGAAAGCTTCTGCTCGCGCGGGCCGTGGGGAAGGCGAAGCGGCCTGCGCCGGTGATCCTGACCGTCGCGCCGACGGGCAGGTAGGCGAAGTCGCTGACCGCGTGGAAGACGGAGACACGCCCTTCGAGGGCGAGCCGTACGCCGTCGCACTCGATCCGGCACGAACCGGAGAGCGGCAGGACCAGCATCTCCTCGTCGCCGGTGCAGAAGAGCACGCTCTCGTCGGAGAGCGTGAGCAGGCGGAGCCCGGCGTGGTTCCAGCCCGCCGTCTCCGGGGTGATCCACAGCGCCCACGGCGCCAGGGTGGAGGTACCCGCGGGGACGAGGGTCATGGTCTCTCCCGACGTCGTGTTTCGCACGATCCTTCGCCCATGCCGCCTCCAGCGTGTCCTGGCCGTTACCGGCAGGCGTATAACACCGTCGGCCCGACCACAAGACCCACCGCCGCACACGGTATGACGGCGGCCGTGGACATCGACATAACGACGGCCGATTCCCGCGCGAATTACCCGTCCGACCTGCGCCGGGGCCGGGGCGGGCGGCCGGACTACCTTCGACAACCGCGGCCCGGGACCGGGTCGCGGGGTTCGACTGGAGGAGGACACATGGACCTGCGACTGTCCGGACAGGTGGCCGTCGTCACCGGGGCGTCCAAGGGAATCGGGCTGGCGGTCGTGAGCACCCTGCTGGCCGAGGGCGCCCGGGTGGTCGCCGCCTCGCGCGGGAGCAGCCCGGGGCTTGAGGCGCTCGCCGGAGACGACCTGGTGCACGTCGCGGTCGACCTCATGGAGCCGTCGGCTCCCGGACTGGTCGTCGCCCGTGCCGTCGAGGAGTTCGGCGGGCTGGACATCCTGGTCAACAACGCCGGAGGGCCGCCGCCCGGGGTGACGTTGCCGCGTTCGTCGTTCTTCGAGGCCGGTGACGACGACTGGCGGACGGTGTTCGAGCTCAACCTGTTCTCGGTGGTGCGCGCCGTACGGGCGGCCGTCCCACTGATGCTGCGGCGGGGCGGCGGGGCGATCGTCAACGTCTCCTCGGGCAACGCCAGGCAGCCCTCGCAGATGAACGTCGACTACGGCGCGGCCAAGGCGGGCGTGAACAACCTGACCAAGGCTCTGTCCGAGGAGTTCGGCCCGCAGGGCATCCGGGTGAACACGGTCTCCCCCGGTCCGGTCCGCACGCCGTGGTGGACCAAGCAGGGCGGCGCGGCCGACGTCATCGCCTCGATGACGGGTTCCGACCGGGACAGCGTGATGGACCGCCTGGCGCCGGAGATGATGCGCCTGACCACCGGCCGCCTGGTCGACCCGCAGGAGGTGGCCGACGCGGTCGCGCTGCTGGCCTCCCCGAGGTCGGCCAGCACCACGGGGGCCGACTTCGTGGTGGACGGCGGCTTCCTCAAGGCGGTCTGATCCGTCGCCTCCTCCGGAGGTCAGTGGGTGAGCCGCTCGTGGGTCTGTCCCTGGATCTGTCCGGGGCTCTGCTCCGGGGCGCTGCGCTGGCTGGGCAGGTCACTCCTCTCCAGCCGGCGCCTGCGCTGCTCCGCCTTGGAGATGTCGGCCGGCTGCTGGGGCGCCTCGCCTTCGTTGCTTCTGATGGTCGCCAGCGCTATCGCGATCAGCGAGACCGCCAGTCCCGCGACCACGAGGAGAGCCAGGATCGCGAGCATCACGATGTTGCTGCTCAGGATGGTGTCCACGGTTCCCATGACGTCCTCCGGCCTTCTCTCTTTCCACCTTTCTCCTCTTCTTCGCGAAGGGTGGTCGAAAAGCCGTCATTAAAGGCCCAAATGTTGATATATGCCTTTTGGTGGGTTTGTGGTGCCCGACCACGGCGAGGAGGCGTGAGCGGCAGGCCGTACCCTCTATGAGACCGGAGAAGGCCACCGGCACGGAGGACCGAGGACGATGCCCGAGTTCGACTACACCGACCTGCTTCCGCTGGGACAGGACGAGACCGAGTACCGCCTGATCAGCACCGAGGGGGTGCGTGTCGTCGAGGCGGCGGGCCGCAGGTTCCTCGAAGTCGATCCCGAGGCGCTGCGACTGCTGACCGAGACGGCCGTCCACGACATCTCCCACTACCTTCGCTCCTCCCACCTGGCCCAGCTTCGCAAGATCGTCGACGACCCCGAGTCGAGTGGGAACGACCGCTTCGTCGCGCTCGACCTGCTCAAGAACGCCTCGATCTCGGCGGGCGGCGTGCTGCCGATGTGCCAGGACACCGGCACCGCGATCGTCATGGGCAAGCGGGGGCGTCACGTGCTCACCGACGGCGCGGACGCCGAGCACATCTCGCGCGGTGTCTACGACGCCTACACCAGGCTGAACCTGCGCTACTCCCAGATGGCCCCGATCACCATGTGGGAGGAGAGGAACACCGGCTCCAACCTGCCCGCCCAGATCGAGCTGTACGCCGAGGACCCCAACGGGCACCCCGACGAGTACAAGCTGCTGTTCATGGCCAAGGGCGGCGGCAGCGCCAACAAGTCCTTCCTGTACCAGGAGACCAAGGCGGTCCTCAACGAGAAGCGGATGCTCGCCTTCCTTGAGGAGAAGATCCGCTCCCTGGGCACCGCCGCGTGCCCGCCGTACCACCTGGCGATCGTCGTGGGCGGCACCTCTGCCGAGTTCGCCCTGAAGACGGCCAAGTACGCCAGCGCCCGCTACCTGGACTCCATCCCCACCTCGGGCTCCCCCAGCGGCCACGGCTTCCGCGACACCGAGCTTGAGGCGAAGGTCTTCGAGCTCACCCAGAAGCTCGGCATCGGCGCCCAGTTCGGCGGCAAGTACTTCTGCCACGACGTCCGCGTCATCCGCCTGCCCCGGCACGGCGCCTCCTGCCCGGTCGCCATCGCGGTCTCCTGCAGCGCCGACCGCCAGGCGCTGGCCAAGATCACGGCCGACGGGATCTTCCTTGAGCGGCTGGAGACCGACCCGGCGAGGTTCCTGCCCGAGACCACGGACGAGCACCTGTCCGACGACGTGGTACGGATCGACCTCAACCGCCCGATGCAGGAGATCCTCGCCGAGCTGACCAAGTATCCGGTCAAGACGCGCCTGTCCCTGACCGGCCCGCTGGTCGTGGCCCGTGACATCGCGCACGCCAAGATCGGCGAGCTGCTCGACGCGGGCGGCGAGATGCCGCAGTACATGAAGGACCACGCGGTCTACTACGCCGGTCCCGCCAAGACCCCCGAGGGATACGCCTCCGGATCGTTCGGCCCGACGACGGCGGGCCGCATGGACTCCTACGTCGAGCGCTTCCAGGCCGCGGGCGGTTCCATGGTCATGCTGGCCAAGGGCAACCGCTCCAAGCAGGTCACCGACGCCTGCGCGACCCACGGCGGCTTCTACCTCGGCTCCATCGGCGGCCCCGCCGCCCGGCTCGCCCAGGACTGCATCAGGAAGGTCGAGGTCCTGGAGTATCCGGAGCTGGGCATGGAGGCCGTCTGGAAGATCGAGGTCGAGGACTTCCCGGCGTTCATCGTGGTCGACGACAAGGGCGACGACTTCTTCACCGACCGCACGGGGCCGGTGCTGTCCATCGGGCGGCGCTGACCTGAGACGACCCTGGGAGGGGGCGGGGAGATCCTCGCCCCCTTTTCCGTGTTCCGTTTTGCGTCCCTGCCAAGGTGTTCCGGCGGCCGCGTTTCAATGGCCGGATGGACACCTCACGGGCGCGGGCCCTGTTCGTGACCGCCAGGGTCGCCCGCCTGGCAACCGTCAGCGCCGGTGCCGCCGTCAGCGCCGGCGCGCCCCGGATCGTCCCGGTGACCTTCGACGTGGACGGTGACACGGTCGCCTTCGCGATCGACCACAAGCCGAAGCGCACGACGGATCTGCGGCGGCTGCGTGACATCGCCGCCGACGACCGGGTGTGCCTGCTGGCCGACCACTACGAGGACGACTGGACGCGGCTGTGGTGGGTCCGTGCCGACGGCAGGGCCAGGATCGTCACGGACGGGCCCGGCAGGGAGCGCGCCCTGGCCCGTCTGGCCCGGCGCTACCCGCAGTATCGCGAACGGCCTCCGCACGGCCCCGTCGTGCTCATCGAGGTGACGTCGTGGACGGGATGGGCCTTCAGCGATCCGCCGGGAGAGGGCTGAGAAAGGTCCCGCGCGGGAGGACGGTGCGAACGCCCTCGATCCGACCGGCTCGGGACGGCCCGGACCACACGGACGTCCGTGCCGCGCCGCGCCGTACGGGTGTGCGGGACCCCCTCCGGACCAGCTGACACCTGCCATCATGATGTAATTGCGAATTACTTGCAACTACTAAGAGTCCTAGGTCGCAAGTCTGATGCACATGCATGTATCCGGCAGTAGTGTCGGCGAAGTACCGACCAACGAGGAGGTAGACCTTCATGGGTGAGTACACCCTTCCGGATATGCCCTACGACTACGCGGCGCTTGAGCCCGCGATCACCGGCGAGATCCTGGAGCTGCACCACTCCAAGCACCACGCCGCCTACGTCAAGGGCGCCAACGACACCCTGGAGCGGCTGGCCGAGGCCCGCGACAAGGGCGAGTTCGGCGGTCTCGTCGGCCTTGAGAAGACCTTCGCCTTCAACCTGTCCGGCCACGTGCTGCACTCGATCTTCTGGGAGAACCTCTCCCCCGACGGCGGCGACCGCCCCGACGGTGAGCTGGCCTCCGCCATCGACGAGCACTTCGGCTCGTTCGAGGCCTTCCAGAAGCAGCTGACCACCGCGACCGCCGGGGTGCAGGGTTCCGGCTGGGGCGTGCTGGCCTGGGAGCCGCTCAGCCGCCGCCTGGTCGTCGAGCAGATCTACGACCACCACGGCAACGTCGGGCTGAACACCACGCCGCTGCTGGTCTTCGACGCCTGGGAGCACGCCTACTATCTCCAGTACCGCAACGTGCGCCCCGACTACGTCGAGAAGCTGTGGTCGCTGATCAACTGGGACGACGTGAAGCGGCGCTTCTCGACAGCGACGAGCGCGAAAATCTGACCGAAGAACGCAAGAAGTTTCGGCCCGGTCCCTACTGGTCGCATTACGCAAATCGGTAAGCTGCCCATCATGCGTGCGCCCTCCGGATACCTCCTTGCAGCGCGCTACCGGCTTTCCGAGCCGGTCGGGCGCGGCGGCATGGGTACCGTCTGGCGCGCGCACGACGAGTTGCTCGACCGCGAGGTCGCGGTCAAGGAGGTGCGGCTGCCCCTCGTCCTGGACGAGGACCTGCGGGCGGAACTGTGCGCCAGGACCGAGCGTGAGGGGCGGGCGACCGCGATGGTCGCCCATCCCTCGGTCATCACCGTCTTCGACGTCGTGACGGAGGACGAGCGTCCCTGGATCGTGATGGAGCTGCTGCGCGCCAGATCCCTGGAGCAGCTCCTGCAGGACCGGGGACCGCTGCCGCCCCGCGAGACCGCCGAGATCGGCCGCCAGGTCCTCGGGGCGCTGCGGGCCGTACACGCCAAGGGGATCCTGCACCGGGACGTCAAGCCGAGCAACGTCCTGGTGACCGACGACCGGGCGGTGCTCACCGACTTCGGCCTGGCCGCGCTCGAAGGCGACGTGTCGATCACCCAGGCGGGCATCGTGCTCGGCTCCGCCGGATACATCGCCCCTGAGCGCGTGCTCGGCGCCAAGGCCACCCCCTCGGCCGACCTGTGGTCGCTCGGCGCGACCCTCTACACCGCCGTCGAGGGCCGCGGCCTGCACGGACGCCGTACGGCGGCCGCCGCCCTGGCCGCGTTGACCAGCGGTGAGCCGATCCCGATGGAGAAGGCCGGCCCGCTGACCCCGGTACTGCGCGGCCTGCTCATGATCGACCCGGCGGCCAGGCTCGACGCGGTGCGCGCCTCGATGATGCTCGCCAGGGTCGCGGCGGGCGGGACGGCGGAGGAGCCGCTCGCCAGGACCACGGGCAGGATCGGCAGGAACACCGCGACGCTCACGGTCCCGTCGTTCAACCGCCGTCCGCAGCACCGTGGGCTGCACCGCGCGGGTTCCGCGCCGTTGCCGCCGCCCCCGCTCATCCCTCCGCCTCCGCAGACCGTGGCGCAGCCTCCCGCGCCACCCCCGCCGTACCCGCCGCCCTCGTCCAGGGCGCACCGCCGCCCGGCGGAGGGGATGCACCGCAAGCCGATGAGCCAGGCCCCGGAACCGCGGCCGTTTGTCCGGTTCGTCACGCCCCTGATCCGCCTGGTGCTCCCTCGGCTGTTGTGGCCTAAGGAGCTCCGTAAGCGAAGATAAAGCGAGCTTCAAGGAAGAATCGCTATCTTCTTCTCATGCCGGAACAGCAGACGCGCGTGCTCGCTGACCGCTACGAGCTGATCACACCGCTCGGCCGGGGGACGATGGGGACCGTTTGGCGTGCCCACGACCGTTCCCTCGGTCGTGAGGTCGCGATCAAAGAGATCCGTCAGGAGCCCGGGCTCAGCGAGGCACAACGCGCCGAACTTCGGGAGCGCATGATCCGTGAGGGTCGTACGGCAGCCCGCATCAGTCATCCCTCGGTGGCCACCGTCCACGACGCGATCGTCGAGGACGGCAGCCCGTGGATCATCATGGAGCTCGTCCAGGCCCGCTCCCTCGAACAGGTCATCGAGGAGGAGGGGCCGCTGCCGCCCCGGCTCGTCGCCGAGATCGGCGTGGACCTGATCGGCGCGCTGCGCGCCGCCCACGACCAGGGCATCCTGCACCGGGACGTCAAGCCGGGCAACGTGCTGGTCACCGAGAGCGGCAGGGTGGTGCTCACCGACTTCGGCATCGCCAAGGCGGAGGGGGACAGCAGCCTCACCAAGACCGGCATGGTGATCGGCTCGCCCGGCTACACGGCGCCGGAGCGGGCACGCGGTGAGCACACCGGCCCCGAGTCCGACCTGTGGTCACTCGGCGCGACGCTGTACTTCGCCGTCGAGGGCCGTCCGGCCTACGAGCGTTCCTCGGTGGCCGAGACCCTGGCCGCGCTGATGACGGACAAGGCCGATCCGCCGACCCAGGCCGGCCCGCTCCGGCCGGTGCTCGAACACCTCCTGGAGCGGGACCACACCGCCCGTCCCTCACACCTGCAGGCGATCGCGATGCTCAGGACCGTCGCGGACACCCCGACCGGGTCCATCCCGGTCGTGCCGCCCCTGGAGGCCCCCGGCGCGTCCCAGAAGGCGGCCTCCCAGAAGGCGGCGCCCGGAACAGCCGCCGGGGGCACCGGAGGCACCGAAGGCACTGCCGCGAAGGCCGTCCCTGAGGCGTCCAGGCCTGCCGGGGTACCCGTCAACCCCGTCCAGTCCCCGTCCCGCCCCTCCACGGCCCAGCCGCCCGTACAGGCCCCGGCTCCGGCTCCCGCCCAGCCCTCCGCGCCGGCTCCCGCTCCGGTCTCCTCGCAGGGAGACGACGAGGAGTTCGACGCCAACCGCACGGTGGTGGTCATCCGCCCCAAGGGGGGTCTGCGCCTGCCTCCCGGTCCGCAGGCCGCCGCTCCCGTCCCGCCGACGGCCCCCGCGCCGGTCGACGGGCGCCCTGCCGTACCCGGCCTCGGAACGCCGGTCGCGGGAGCGCGGACTCCCTCCCCGCCTGCCCCTCCGGTGCGGGACAGGCCG
Organism: Streptosporangium sp. NPDC000239; assembly: GCF_040300765.1. Taxonomy (NCBI): domain Bacteria; kingdom Bacillati; phylum Actinomycetota; class Actinomycetes; order Streptosporangiales; family Streptosporangiaceae; genus Streptosporangium; species Streptosporangium sp. NPDC000239. Next base: position 65,625 of record NZ_JBEPEI010000013.1, read on the forward strand.
GTCGCGGGCCCCTCGGCCCCTCCCCCTTCCCCGGGCTTCCCGCCCGGCGGAGCCGTACCGCCGCCGCAAGGACCGCCGCTCCAAGGACCGCCGCAGGGTCCCTGGGCGCCCGCCGGGCAGCCGGGGGACGGCGTGCGTTCCCACGGGCTCGGGACCGACCTGTTCGCCATCGCCGGGCAGAACGGCCCCTCCGCCCAGAACGGTCAGGCGCCCCAGCGGAAGTCCTCCGGGAGCCGGACCGGGGTGCTCGTCCTCATGGGCGTGGCGGCCGTCGCCCTGGTGGTGATCGTCATCCTGGGCGTGTCCTTCCTGACCGGCTGAACCGGCTGAACCGGCTGAACCACGGCGCCCGGCGACGGACCGGGCGCCACGGGGCGTCGCCGGGTCAGACCCCGATCACGTTCAGGGACGCCCACAGCGCCACGACCGCGAGCGGCAGCGTGGCGCCGACGGTGAGCAGGCCGAGCCGGGTGAACTCCCCCAGCCCGACCCCGGTGTCGTGCTCGCGCACGATCCGCCGCCACAGCAGGGTCGCCAGGGACCCGGCGTAGGTGAGGTTGGGCCCGATGTTCACCCCGATCAGCACCGCGAGGACCGCGCCCGGCCCGGCGGGGGCGGTCAGCGGCAGCAGGACCAGTACGGCGGGCAGATTGTTGATCACGTTCGCCAGGACCGCGGCCAGCGCCGCGATCCCCAGCAGGGCGGGCAGGCCGGTGCCACCCGGGACCAGGTGACCGAGCGCGTCGGCGAGGCCGTTGCCGACCACCGCCCGCACCACGACGGCCAGCGCCAGGACGAAGGCCAGGAACGGCACCGCGGCCGACCGCACGACGGCCACCGGGGTGGTGTGCCCCCTGGCCAGGGCACGACAGGCGAGTACGGCCGCGCCCGCCAGGGCCGCCCACGCGGGGTTGATCCCCAGCCAGGAGGCGACCACGAACCCGGCCAGCGTGCACACCACGGTGACCAGCGCGAAGACCGGTGTCTCACGAGGCTCGGCGACGGCCGGGGCCACGGCCCCCGCGTCCAGGTCCGTGGCGAAGAACCTCAGGAACAGGACGTACTCCACCCCGACCGCGGCCAGCCAGGGCAGCGCCATCAGGGCCGTGAACCGGGTGAAGCTCAGGCCGCTGGCGGCGAGGGCGAGCAGGTTCGTCAGGTTGGAGACCGGCAGCAGCAGCGAGGCCGTGTTCGACAGGTGGGCGCAGGCGTACACGTGCGGCCCTGGGCGGGCGCCGAGCCGGGCGGCGGTGGCGAGCACGACCGGCGTCAGCAGCACGACCGTGGCGTCCAGGCTGAGCACCGCGGTGATGAGCGAGGCGGCGGCGAACACCTGGGCCAGCAGGTGACGTGGCCGTCCCGCCGCGCCACGGGCCATCCAGACGCCGCAGGCGTGGAACAGCCCCTCGTCGTCGCACAGCTTGGCCAGGACGAGCACGGCCGCCAGGAAGCCGACAACCGGTCCCAGCCGGGCCATCTCGGCGACGGCCTGTTCCACGGAGATCGCCCCGATCGCGACGACCGCTCCGGCGGCGGGGACCGCGACCACGGCCTCCTGCCAGCCCCACGGCCGGATGACCGCGCAGGCCAGCACCACCAGGAGCAGGAGGACCGAGACCGTCTCGGCGAGCACGGCGTTCAACGGCGTCCTTTCCTGGGCGGGACCTTCCGGGCACGGACAGGGCGGCCACGACTGTGGGAGGAGTCTCGCAAACGCCCTCAGGTATGGTCACCTCACCCCAGGCGTCCGTGTCCGGCGAAGGCGCAAACTGGAAGCATGAGCGAGTTTCGGATCGAACATGACTCGATGGGCGATGTGCGGGTCCCGGCGGACGCGAAGTGGCGGGCGCAGACACAGCGGGCCGTCGAGAACTTCCCCGTCTCCGGCCGTGGCCTGGACAGCGCGCACATCGCGGCGCTCGGCCTGATCAAGGCCGTCGCGGCCGAGGTCAACACCGAGCTCGGTGTGCTCGACAAGGAGATGGCCGAGGCGATCGCCGAGGCGGCGACGGACGTCGCGGAGAACGAGTGGGACGCCGAGTTCCCCGTCGACGTCTTCCAGACCGGCTCAGGCACCTCCTCCAACATGAACGCCAACGAGGTGATCGCGACCCTCGCCGAAGAGCGTCTCGGCCGCCCCGTCCACCCGAACGACCACGTCAACGCCTCGCAGTCCTCCAACGACGTGTTCCCGACCTCGATCCACGTCGCGGCGACGACCGAGGTGACCTACCACCTGATCCCGTCCCTGCGGCACCTGGCGACCGCGCTCAGGAACAAGGCGCTGCAGTTCGAGGACGTGGTCAAGGCGGGCCGTACGCACCTGATGGACGCCACCCCGGTGACGCTGGGGCAGGAGTTCGGCGGTTACGCCACCCAGATCGACAACGCCATCACCAGGGTTCGCGGGGTGGTCCCCCGCCTCGTGCAGCTGCCGCTCGGCGGCACGGCCGTGGGGACCGGGATCAACACCCCGCCCGGCTTCGCCCCCAAGGTCATCGAGAAACTCCGCGAGGCGACGGGCCTGCCGTTCTCCGAGGCCCCCGACCACTTCGAGGCGCAGGGGGCCAGGGACTCCATCGTGGAGCTGTCCGGCCAGCTCCGCACCGTCGCGGTCTCGCTCAACAAGATCGCCAACGACCTGCGCTGGATGGGCTCGGGGCCGCGCACCGGACTCGGGGAGATCAACCTCCCCGACCTCCAGCCCGGTTCCTCGATCATGCCGGGCAAGGTCAACCCCGTCGTCCCCGAGGCCGTGTGCATGGTCGCGGCCCAGGTCATCGGCAACGACGCGGCCATCGCCTTCGCCGGGGCCTCGGGCAACTTCGAGCTCAACGTGATGCTGCCCGTCATCGCCCGCAACGTGCTGGAGTCGATCCGGCTGCTGGCCAACGTCTCCCGGCTGCTGGCCGACCGCTGCGTCATCAGGATCACCGCCAACGTGGACCGGCTGCTCGAATACGCCGAGTCGTCCCCCTCGATCGTCACCCCCCTCAACCGGCACGTCGGCTACGAGGAGGCCGCGAAGATCGCCAAGCAGGCCCTGGAACAGCGCAGGACGATCAGGGAGGTCGTGGTCGAGCGCGGTCACGTCGCCAGCGGCGCCCTCACCGAGGAGCAGCTCGACGCGCTGCTCGACGTGCTCTCCATGACCCGGCCGCCGTCGGCTCCCGAGGATCGGGGAGACTCCCGGACATGACACAGATCAAGATCTACGGCCGCCGCGACGTCTGGGCCGACCGGCGCCGGGAGGTGTCCGACACCCTGCACGCGTGCCTCACCGAGGTGTGGCGGCTGCCCGAGGACAAGCGTTTCCACCGGTTCCTGCTGCTCGACGCCGAGGACCTCCTCTGCCCGCAACGGAGCGAGCGGTACCTCATCGTGGAGATCGTCTGTTTCACCGGCAGGACGGACGAGGCCAAACGCGACCTCATCCGCACGCTGTTCGCCAGGGCCCAGGAGCGACTCGACCTGCCCGCCGCCGACCTGGAGATCGTGATCATCGAGTCTCCGCAGGTCAACTGGGGCATCAGGGGCCTGCCCGGTGACGAGCTCACGCTGACCTACCCGGTTTCCGTCTGAGGCGACTGGACTTTCCCCCCGTGGGAGAGTCCAGCCTTACGGCATGAAGCAGATCCACCGCGACCTCTACAAGGCCACCACGACCCCACGCCTCCTCGACGTCCCCGAACTGCCCTGCCTCATGTTCGACGGCTCGGGCGCCCCCTCGGACGAGTCGTACCTCGACGCCGTCGCCGCCCTGTACGGCGTGGCCTACGCCGTACGCGCCGAGTTGAAGCCGGTCGTGACCTACTCGGTCGCCCCCATCGAAGGGCTCTGGGACGGCGACCCCGGGGACCTGTCCACCATGCGCTGGACGGCCCTCATCCCCCAGCCCGCCCAGGTGACCGCCGAGATCGTCGAGCGGGCGGTGGAGACCGTACGGCGTAAGCGGCCCGGGACGCGGCTCGACGGCCTGCGGCTGGGCACCATGAACGAGGGCAGGTCGGCCCAGATCCTGCACGTCGGCCCCTTCAGCGAGGAGCCCGCGACGGTCAAGACGCTGATGGAGTTCATCACCGGGCAGGGCCTGGCCCTGGCGGGCAGGCATCACGAGATCTACCTGTCGGACTTCCGCCGCACCGCCCTGGAGAAGCAGCGGACCATCATCCGTTACCCCGTCGGCTGACGGGCCTGGCGTCCACCGGATCGGCGGGACCGGACACTACATTCGACGTCATGACTGATCTGGCGGGGCGACTGGCCCTGGTGACCGGGGCGGGCAGCGGGATCGGACGGGCGTGCGCGCACCGGCTGGCCGCCGCCGGGGCGCACGTGGTCGTGCTGGACAGGGACGCGGGGGCCGCCGCCGAGGTGGCCAGGGAGGTCGCCGGGACGCCGGTCGTCGCCGACCTGGCCTCGCCCGGCTTCGTCGACCTGGTCCCCGCCGACGTGGACGTCCTGGTGAACAACGCCGGGTTCCAGCACGTGGCGCCGATCGAGGAGTTCCCGCCCGAGGTGTTCTCCACGATGCTGAAGGTCATGGTCGAGGCGCCGTTCCTGCTGGTCAGGGCGGTGCTGCCGGGGATGTACCGGCGGGGCTGGGGGCGGGTCGTCAATGTCTCCTCGGTCCACGGCCTGCGTGCCTCGCCGTACAAGTCGGCCTATGTCACGGCCAAGCACGCCCTCGAAGGGCTGTCGAAGGTCGTCGCGCTCGAAGGCGCCGAACACGGCGTCACCTCCAACTGCGTGAACCCCGCCTACGTCCGCACGCCCCTGGTCGAGGAGCAGATCGACGACCAGGCGAGGAACCACGGCATCGGCAGGGACGAGGTCGTGGAACGGATCATGCTCGGCCCGGCGGTGATCAAGCGGCTGATCGAACCGGAGGAGGTGGCCGAGCTGGTCGCCTACCTGTGCGGCCCGCACGGCTCGTTCGTCACCGGGGCCTCCCTGCCTCTCGACGGAGGCTGGACGGCCCGCTGAGAGCCACCGCCGGGGCGGGCGCGACAATGACGTCATGAGCGCGCGGGTCTTCCTCGAACTACTGGCCAGGGAGGCGTCCGCCGTGGAGTTCGAGGGCCCGGTCCTGGCCGCCAGGAGCGCGGGCGCGGACGCCGCGACGCTGGCCGACCTGGAGGAGGCCAAGATCGTCGCGCTGCGGGTGCGGGAGCTGCTGCGGCGCAGGGCCCGGCGTGAGGCCGAGCTGTCGGCGCTGTTCGACACCGCGGGCGACCTGGCCGGGCTGCGCGACCTCGACGCCGTCCTTGAGGCCATCGTGCGCCGGGCCAGGCAGCTGCTCGGCACCGACGCCGCCTACATGACGCTGCACGACCCCGACCGGGGAGACACCTGGATGCGGGTGACCGACGGCTCGGTCTCGGCCAAGTTCAGGGCGTTGCGGCTGCCCATGGGGGCGGGGCTCGGCGGGCTGGTGGCCCAGACGGCGACGCCGTACTCGACGGCCGACTACTTCGCCGACCCCCGTTTCCGCCACAACACGGACATCGACGACGCCGTGGTCGAGGAGGGGCTGGTCGCCATCCTGGGCGTCCCGCTCAAACTCGGCGGCCGGGTCATCGGCGTGCTGTTCGCGGCCAACCGCGGCGTGCGGCCCTTCAGCCAGGACGAGGTGGTGCTCCTGGGCTCGCTGGCCGCGCACGCGGCGGTGGCGATCGACAACGCCAGGCTGCTGCAGGAGACCAGGAACGCCCTTGAGGAGCTGAGCGAGACCAGCCGCCTGGCCAGCGCCCACAGCGGGGCCGTCGAGCGGGCGGCGCACGCCCACGACCGGATGGCCGGGCTGGTGCTGCGCGGCGGCGGCGTCGAGGACGTGGCCGCCGTGGTGACCGAGGTGCTCGGCGGCTCGCTGGTCGTGCTCGACGACGCGGGACGGCCGATCGCCGGCGACCCGGGCGAACTGGGCGAGGGCGTCACGGCGGTGATCGCCGAGGCGGCCAGGACGTCCCGCGCGCTCGGCCGTACGGTCAGGAGGGGCAACCTGCTGGTCGCCTCGGTCGACGTGGGCGCGGAACCGTTGTGCACGCTCGTGCTGCGGGCCGCGGAACCGGTCGCCGACACCGACCAGCGCATCCTGGAACGGGCGGCGCTGGTCACCGCGCTGCTGACACTGTTCCGCCGTACGGTCGCCGAGGCCGAGGGCCGGGTCAGGGGCGAGCTGCTCGAAGACCTGATCTCCCGTCCCGGCATGGACGGCCTGACCGAGCGGGCCCGGCGGGTCGGCGTCGATCTCGGGGCCGCCCACGTGGTCGTCGTGGCCCGCTACGGCGACGAGCGGGAGCGGGCCGCGTTCTGGGCCTCCTCGCACGCCGCGCTCAACCGCGGCCTGGCGGCCCAGGGCGGGGACGAGGTCGTGCTGCTGCTGCCCGGCGAGGACCCCGGCGCGCTCGCCAGGCGGGTCGCGGCCGAACTCGGCGCCGCCCTCGGCCGTCCGGCGACGGCGGGCGCCTGTGGCCCCGTACGCGGCCCCGGAGAGGTGGCCGGGGCCCACCAGGAGGCAAGGCGCTGCGCGGACGCCCTGGTGGCCCTGGGCCGCGAGGGAGAGGGTGCGGGCGTCGCCGAGCTCGGCTTCGTCGGGCTGCTCGTCGGCGGAGGCCGTGACATCGAGGCGTTCCTCACCGCGACCGTGGGCCCGGTGCTCGACTACGACGCCCGGCGGGGGACGGCGCTGGTGCGCACGCTCACCGCCTACTTCGGCACCGGCTGCTCCCTGTCCCGTACGGCCGAGGCCCTGCACATCCACGTCAACACGGTCACCCAGCGCCTTGACCGGGTGGCGCAGCTCCTGGGGCCGGGCTGGCAGGCCCCGGAACGGGCCCTGGAGGTCCAGCTCGCCCTGCGGCTGCACCGGCTCAGCGGCCGGCCGGGCTCGGCCCCGCCGGGTCAGCCGGGCACGTAACGCCGCTGGGCGGCCCTCGTCACCCTGACGACCCTGCGAACCCCCGGGATGCGCAACGCCACCCGTTTGAACAGCGGGTAGCGCGGGGCCGGTCTCCTCGCGGCGGAGGCCGCGCGGACCTCGACCCGGCCACCGAGGCTCATCCCGACCTTGAAGCGCAGTCCGACCTCCCGGTCCCCGATCCGCAGGAACGGCCGCCAGTCGCCGGGGGCGAGGAACCCCTCACGGTAGACCCGCCGTACCGGCACCTTGGCGACGAGCCGCCCGGCGAGCTGCCCCGGCACGCCCGGCTCGACCAGCGCGGGCGCGCAGATCTCGTGCTCCCCCCTGCTGGCCCTGCGCAGCACCAGCTCCGCCGCGGGCCCCCCGCTCGGCGGCACGTACGGCACGGGCACCACGACGAACACGTGGTCGCGCCGCGAGGTGACGGTCGCCCCCGGGGAGACCAGCGCGATCGACTCGGCGAACGAGCGGGGCTCGACGCACACGCCGAGTTCGCCCCGGTCCGACCACCAGGGGATGACCAGGCGCTCGGAGTGGTCGGCCAGTGTCCCGGTGCGGTTCGGCGGGGAGCCGGTCACCCGGGCGCGGACCTGGTGGGGGCCGCCGTACATGCGGACGTGGACCTCCCACAGGCCGGGGGGCAGCGCCTCCCCGAGGGCCGCGGAGGAGGCGTCGAGCCTGGCCGATCCGGTGACCTGGAGCCTGACCCCGTTGTGGTGCCTGCTCTGGATCACCGAGCAGGTGACGGGCAGGAAGTAGATGAGCCCGCTCTCCTCGTGCCTGACGTAGACCTCGAACCTGGCCCGGGAGGCGGCGTGGGTGACGTCGGCCAGCTCGGGCCGCAGGCTGAGGCCGTCGAGGGGGACGGGCGGCTCCCAGGCCAGGCCGTCGTCGCCGTACCGGACGAACCGCACCGGTTCCCCGCCCGCGCGGACGATCTCCACGGCGAGGTTCATGGTGAAGGCGCCGTCCTGCCAGGACAGGCCCCTGAGGTCGGCCCGCAGGCGGGTGCCGCGCATGGCCTGGGCGAGTTCGACGAGCTGGTCGAGCCTGCCCGCGCGCAGCAGCGCCGCGCGCACACGCATGTGGACGGGCAGGTAACGGTCCAGGCGTGGGGGGAAACGCTGCACGACCAGTTCGCGCAGGGTCGTGAAGGTCGCCGCCCTGTCCTTGGACGAGGTGACGAACCCGGCCCCCGCGAGACGGCGCAGCACGGCCGTGCGGAACCAGTGGGCGTACATCCGGTCGCGCCGCCGCCCCTGGGGGACCTCGTAGTCGACGACGTCGAGCAGTTCGCGTAGTTCGGTGGCGTGGACGTAGGGGTCGTCCTCCTGACGCGCCGGACGTTCCCCGAGGAGGCAGCAGACCCGGTCGGCCAGGACGGTGATCGTCCTGGCCCGCAGGTAGGCCCTGGTCACGAACGTCTGCTCGGCCAGCGTCCCCCCGGGGTCGGGGAAGGTGAGCACCTCCTCGTCGAGGAACTCCCTGCGGTACAGCTTGTGCGGCGTCGGCAGGGTCAGCAGCCGGTCCCCGAGCAGGTCGGCGTTCTCCCGGTTGCGTTCGAAGATCTTGGACGGCGGCGCCTGGCCGTCCGCCAGCCGCCCGATGAGGATGTCCGCTCCGGTCTCGACCGCCCGGTCGTACATGCGCTCAAGGGCGAGGCGGTCGAGGCGGTCGGTCTGGTCGAGCAGGTAGACGTACTCGCCCCTGGCGACCGCCATGGCGACGTTGCGCCCGCGCATCGGCGAGCCGGTCCGCCCGAGGTGCAGGACCCGGACGTTCGAGCGGACCGCGGCGATGGCGTCGAGGCGGAGCTGGATTCCGTCGTCCGATCCGTCGTCGGCGAAGATGACCTCGTACTCCTCCGAGGACATCGACTGTTCGAGCACGGACCGGATACACGCGTCGGCGGTATCACCGGGGTTGTACACCGGCACTACGACGCTGACTTTTACATCCATGCGCCCAAGCGTGCGACGCCCGCGTCTTCGAGATGGTCAGACTTGCCGACTCTTGGAGTCTCAGTACCACCCCGTGGCCTGGGAATGGCCCCAAGCACCACAAGGGGTGCCGTAACGCCCCTTGATGTAGGTGAGGCCCCACTGGATCTGGGTGGCCGGGTTGACCTGCCAGTCGCTGCCCGCGCTGGCCATCTTGCTGCCGGGCAGGGACTGCGGGATGCCGTAGGCGCCGCTGTAGCGGTTCATCGCCCGCTCGTTCCAGCCGCTCTCCTTCATCCAGAGCTTCTCCAGGCAGCCCCACTGGTCGCCCCAGCCCATGGCCTCAAGCATGCTCTTGCCGAGGGCCTTGTTGCCGGTGGGGTTCGCGCTTCCCGGTGGGAAGGCCTTGGGGTCGAAGCCATTGCCGCCCGGCGCCTTCTTCGGGATGACGATCGGGTCCAGCGGGTCACGGTCGCCGCGCGCCGCCTTGAGTTTGTCCTCCTTGGCGGCCTGGGCCGCCTGCGCCTTCATGACGTCGGTCTTGGGGTCGGGCGCGAACGGGTCGCCGCCGCCGAACACCCTGGCCAGTTCGTCCACCGAGAGCGCCGACGCCGAGGAGGTGGCCGAGGCGTTCTGGATGGCGGTGTGGACGGTGAAGCCCCCGCCGCCGACCACCACGACGATCGACGTGCCGATGATGACGGCGCGCTTGGGAGTCAGCCATCCCCGCGGCTTGACGGTCCCGTCGGAGCGGGCCGTACGACGGGAACGCGGAGCCCGGGGCTCCTTCAAGTGCGGTGATCCTGAACTCACGACCTATGAGCTTGCCGTGCTCTGGGGGGTGCTTCGCAACCCGAACGATGGAGTTGACGGCTGTTCACGGAACGTCCAATGGGATTTGTGTGACCTAGGTGCGTGACTACATGGTCTTTCCTTGACACTGACCGGCAAATGTGATGTTAATCACACTTTTCTCAAGAGACCTGTCCCACGGGCCCCTGTTCCGAGGGAAGTGGCCTCGGTCAAGCCTCACAGAACAGCGTCATGATCTCGCCCAACCCTCGTCACAGTTTCGTGACGTGGCAGGTGCTATCGGGCATTGCAACAATAATGACCGCGTGGCTGGCATCCTCCTTGTAGAAGACGACCCCTCGGTCCGGACGGGACTTGAGCTGGCACTGAGCCGTCAGGGCCACACCGTGACCTCGTACGGCACCGGCGAGGAGGCACTCGACCACATCCGGTCGCGCCGCCCCGAGATCGCCGTGCTCGACGTCATGCTTCCCGGGATCGACGGAGTCGAGGTGTGCCGCAGGATCAGGAAGCTGGACCAGCTCCCGGTGATCCTGCTCACCGCGCGGGGCGACGACCTGGACGTGGTGGTCGGGCTTGAGGCCGGAGCTGACGACTACGTGATCAAACCGGTCGAGCCGAGGGTTCTCGACGCCCGGATCCGCGCGGTCCTGCGCCGGGTCGAGTCCCTGGCCTCCGACCGCATCACCTTCGGCGACCTGGTCGTCGACCGGGGGGCGCTGAAGGTCTCGCTCGCCGGCCGGGAGGTCCACCTGACCCCGACCGAACTGCGCCTGCTGCTCGAACTGGTCCGTCACCCCGGCCAGGTCCTCAACCGCAGATACCTGTTGCGGGCCGTGTGGGACCACACCCACGTCGCGGACTCCCGGCTGGTCGACGCCTGCGTCCAGCGGGTCCGCGCCAAGATCGAGGCGGTGCCCGCCGAGCCCGAGTTCATCCACACGGTGCGTGGTTTCGGCTACCGCTTCAGTCCGCCGTGAGACGGATCTACACCGGCCTGCGCGGGCGCCTGGTCATCACCTTCACCCTGATCGCCATCGCGGCCTCCTCCCTCGTCGCGGGGATCGGCTACGAGCTGGTCAAGACCCGGGTGATCGAACGCGCAGAACAGGTCGCGGTCGGCGACGTGCGCAACACCCTCGAAGGGATAAGGGTGCCCATCGGCGGCCTCTGGCCCGGTGAGACACCGCCGACCGACACGGAGATCGACGAGCTGCAGAAGAGGCTGCGGACCCCCAACGGCGCCGTCGTCGTCCGCTACGAGGACCCCCGCGTGCCGCGGGACGAGTACCTCTACCCGGACGGCGACTTCAGCATGAACGACGTTCCGACCGACCTCGTCCTCGGGGCCGACCGCAAGATCGCGATCAAACGGCAGCGGATCAACGGCCGCATGTGGCTGATCGTCGGCACCCCGGTGTGGCGGATCGAGCCGATCCACACCGCCCAGCCGACCGGGATGAGCATCTTCGCCTTCGTCCCGCTGTCCGAGGAGGAGCAGCTCCTGAACGACCTGCGCCAGCCCCTGGCGGCGGCGGGGGTCATCATGCTGGGCATCGCGCTCGCGGTCGCCCTGCTGTCGGCCAGGCGGGTGCTGCTGCCCGTCAGGAGGCTCGGCTCCGCCGCGCGCGCCCTCGGCGCCGGCCACCTGGACACCCGGCTGCCGGTGCACGGCCAGGACGAGCTGGCCGAGCTGACCGCGACGTTCAACGACACCGCGGCCGCCCTTGAGCGCAGCGTCTCCGAGCTGCGCGCGCTTGAGGCCATGTCCCGCCGTTTCGTCGCGGACGTGTCCCACGAACTGCGGACCCCGCTGACCGCGATGACCGCGGTGACCGACATGCTCTCCGAGGAGGCGGACCGGCTGCCCAGCGAGCCCGCGGCGGCCGTACGGCTGGTGCTCAGGGAGATCGCGCGGCTGCGAACCCTGGTCGAGCAGCTCATCGAGGCCAGCCGGTTCGACTCGGGGACGGCGACGCTGCACCTGGACAGCGTGAACGTCGCCGACGCGGTCAGCGACTGCCTTGAGGTGCGGGGCTGGCTGGACAAGGTGCGGACGAACGTGCCGCAGGGCCTGACCTTCTCCCTCGACCCCCGGCGCTTCGACGTGATCGTGGCCAACCTGGTCGGCAACGCCCTGCGCCACGGCGAGCCCCCCGTCGTGGTGACCGCGCGGAGCACGCCGAACGGGCTTGAGGTGAAGGTGCGCGACCACGGCAAGGGAATCCCCGCCTCCGACCTGCCGCACGTGTTCAACCGCTTCTACAAGGCCGGGGCCAGGGGCGACGGCAGCGGTCTCGGCCTGTCCATCGCGCGGGCCAACGCGCACCTGCACGGCGGCACGATCTCGGTGCGCCCGCAGGACCCGGGCACGCTCTTCACGGTCTGGCTGCCCCCGGCATGAACCGAGACACCAGGAGAACGAGGAGAACGGCGATGCGGCGCGCGCGGCGGCTCACCTGCCTGCTGACGGCCGTCCTGACGCTGAGCGCGTGCGGGATCGCGCCGACCGAGGTGCAGGACCTGGGACGCCCCCCGGTGATCAGCTACAGCCCCACGTGGGTGACGGTCTACCTGCTCCACAACGGCCGTCTGGAGCCCGCCAACGTCCCGGTCGGCTCGAACTCGGCGAAGAACATCATCGACGCCCTGTTCAGGGCGGGCAAGCAGCCGCCGAAGCCGGAGCTGAAGCTGACCAGCGCGCTCGGCTCCTTCAGCCACCACGACACCGAGACCACGAGGTACCGCGACGAGTCGCCGCGCAACGACCCGTCGGGCAACCTGGGCTACCGGCTGACCGTGATCGTCACGGGCGCCGGGGAGATGTCCAGGGAGGCTCTCGCCCAGATCACCTGCACGATCCGGCAGAACAAGCAGGAGAGCATCTGGAGCGTCGAGGTCACCAGGCTGTTCCCCGGAGCGCCGAAGACCTGGGGGGAGCACACCTGCTTCGAGTACCGCGATCTCGCGGCCAAAGGGGTGCGACTCCCCCCGTGATCGTCACGGGCCCTGCGGCCCGATCACATCGTGACGTCCTCCAGCATCTCGGTGACCAGCGCGGCGATCGGCGAGCGCTCGGAACGGGTCAGCGTGACGTGGGCGAACAGCGGGTGTCCCTTGAGCTTCTCGACCACCGCGACCACGCCGTCGTGCCTGCCGACCCGCAGGTTGTCGCGCTGGGCGACGTCGTGGGTGAGCACGACCCTGGAGTTGGCGCCGATCCTGCTCAGCACGGTGAGCAGGACGCCCCGCTCCAGTGACTGCGCCTCGTCCACGATGACGAAGGCGTCGTGGAGCGAACGCCCGCGGATGTGGGTCAGCGGGAGGACCTCCAGCATGCCCCTGTCGATGACCTCCTCGATCACCTCGGGGCTCGTCACCGCGCCCAGGGTGTCGTAGACGGCCTGGGCCCACGGGCCCATCTTCTCGTTCTCCGAACCGGGCAGGTAGCCCAGCTCCTGGCCGCCGACGGCGTACAGGGGGCGGAAGACGATGACCTTGCGGTGCTGGCGCCGTTCGAGCACGGCTTCGAGGCCCGCGCACAGGGCCAGGGCCGACTTGCCGGTTCCCGCCCTGCCGCCCAGCGAGACGATGCCGACCTCGGGGTCCATCAGCAGGTCGAGCGCGATGCGCTGCTCGGCGGAACGGCCGTGCAGGCCGAAGACCTCCCGGTCGCCGCGCACCAGACGGACCGACTTGTCCGGCTGCACCCGGCCGAGGGCGGAACCACGGCTGGACAGCAGCCGCAGGCCGGTGTGGGTGGGCAGGTCACGTGCCTCGGCCAGGTCGGCCGTGCCGTGCTCGAAGAGCGTCTCGACGTCCTCGGTGGTCACCTGGAGCTCGGCCATGCCCGTCCAGCCCGACTCGACGGCGACCAGTTCCGCCCGGTACTCCTCGGCGGCGAGACCGATCGAGGCGGCCTTGATCCGCATCGGCAGGTCCTTGGAGACCAGAACCACGTCGTGCCCCTCCGCGGCGAGCGTACGCGCCACGGTCAGGATGCGGGTGTCGTTGTCGCCGAGCCGGAAGCCGACGGGAAGGATGGATGGGTCGCTGTGGTTGAGCTCCACCCGGATGGTGCCCTCTCCGATGGGCATCGGCTCGTCCAGCCGTCCGTGTGTCACCCTCAGGTCGTCGAGGGACCTCAGCGCCTTGCGCGCGAAGTATCCGAGTTCTGGATGATGGCGCTTGCCCTCCAACTCGGTGATGACGACGATCGGGAGGACCACCTCGTGCTCCGCGAAACGGCTTATCGCCGCTGGATCCGCCAGGAGGACCGAGGTGTCCAGGACGTACGTACGCCGGTTGGTGACCGGCGACGTCGGTGAGGACGACGAAGGGTTTGCCACGCGTTCTCCCCCGGGCGCCATGGGGGGCGCCCTGCCATGAGCTGGGATGCGGACCGGACCCGGACCCACGCTCGCGGCATGACGAGGAGGCACCGGTGACCGGCCCTCCTTGGCAGGTCGTGACGCAAAGGTGGGCCCTCTCCGGAGTAGACGAGCTGCGCCCGTCTACTTGTTACGGTACGTCCTGAATGCCCGTCTTCCAACAGGGCAAGTCCTGCTGAAAGACGGAGTTCACGTCCTGTTTCAGGAGCCGTACCGTCGGTGCCGCGCGGCGTACGAGCGCAGGGCCCGCAGGAAGTCGATTCTGCGGAAGTCAGGCCAGTAGGCCTCGCAGAAGTAGAACTCCGAGTGGGCGCTCTGCCACAGCAGGAAGCCGGACAGCCGTTGCTCTCCCGAGGTCCTGATGACCAGGTCAGGGTCGGGCTGGCCGCGCGTGTAGAGATGCTCCGCGATGTGCTCGACATCGAGGACCTCCACGATGTCCTCGATGCTCGCGCCCTTGCTGGCGTGCTCCTGGAGAAGGGAGCGCACCGCATCAGCGATCTCACGCCTTCCCCCATACCCAACGGCAACGTTCACAATCAAACCCGGACGGTGTGATGTTGCCTCTTTAGCGTTTTTCAGGACACGGGCCGTGTGATCGGGCAGCAGGTCAAGCGCTCCCATGGGCTTGACATGCCAGCCGTCATCCACGAGTTCCTGGACCACGTCCTCGATGATCTTCACCAGGAGGTCCAGCTCGTCCTGGGACCGGTTGAGGTTGTCACTGGACAGCAGCCACACGGTGACCACCTCGACCCCGGCCTCCCGGCACCAGCCGAGCAGCTCGGAGATCTTGTCCGCGCCCTTGCGATGACCTCGGCTGACGTCCTCAAGGCCCATCGAACGCGCCCAGCGCCTGTTCCCGTCGACGATCACGCCGACATGCCGGGGGACCATCTCGCTCTGACGGGACAGCTTCCCTTCCAGCCGCCTCTCGTAGAGCCGGTAGACGAGATCACGCACGCCCATTGAAGCCCTCCCCTCAACGCCCGCCGTCGAAGGGCGCCGCCAGGCAATTATCGCCGCCCCAGAGACCTCCGCGCCCCCTCTATCGGGGTTCTGGGGGAGTTGCCGGACTTCTGTGCTCCCAGACATTCCTCGGCCTCGGCGACGAGTCCGTCCACGAAGGCCCCGAGTTCCGCTGAGGTGAGCACCGCGCGCATCCCGACACCGCCCTGGCCCCAGGCTTCGAGGAAAGCCCGCCTGGCCAGGCGCCACTCTCCGGGGTGGTCCCGGCCCCCGGGAATCCAGATCGGGATGGTACGCAGCTGGCAGCGCAGCTCACCCCCGCTGACGATCCCCCTCCTCGTCCGGTACCGGAAGGTGAACAGCTCGTCGTCCTCGGGGAAACGGTCGTCCGGATCCGGCCACTGGTCCTGCTGACCGGCGCGGGCCTCCGCGACGCCCGTGGCGAGGCTGACGAGGAACCACCCGCACCTCTCGCCGACCGTCCCGTACAGCGCGCCGTCCCGGTGGAGTTCGAGCGTGACCTCGTACGGCGAGCCGATGCTGTCGCGGCACGCCACCGGCGTAACGGTCAGGTACGACCCATCAAGGCAACGCAATCCCCCCACCTCAGAGAGGGTATCCCTGGCACAGGCTGCCAAAACGTCCCCGGGGCCGAGCGGGCCACCATGGGACACCCCCGTCCCGGCTCAACCGCTCCCTCTCCCCAGGACCCGGCCGAGCAGCCGTCCCAGCCCGCCGGAGCGGCCGACCGGCGCGGCGGCACCGGGGGGCTCCGGGAGCAGCCCCCGCTCGCCGAGCCAGGCCGCGAAGTCACGCGCGTCGGCCCGGGAGCCGCCCTCCGGCTTGGGGCGTCCGCGCGCGTAGCCGTCGAAGTGGGCCGCGAAGCCGCCGCCGAGCAGGACGACCAGGTCGGGCCTGACCCTGGCGACCGCACCGCGCCGTTTGGAGATCAGCGCCCCCTCCTGGACCCGCAGCCGCGCCGCGTCGAACCCCTCGGGGACCTCGCCCCCCGCGACCAGGGCCGCGACCAGCTCCGCCTGCGCCCTGCCCAGCTCCTGCCGCGCCCGCTCACGGGAAGGCTCAGACACGGGCCATCGCACCGCGGATACGGCCGAGCTCCTCCTCGAACACGACGTCACTGGGGTAGTCGCCGTCCCATTCGAGCAGCACGCCCGGCGGCTCGGTCCTGGCGCACAGCTCGGTGAGGATCTCCAGCACCTCCTGCGGCACCCGGGAGGTGTGCGTGTCGTGCCAGAGCCCGTGGTGGGAGTGCCCGCCCGCGACGTGGACGTAGGCCAGGGCGGAAAGCGGCAGCCCGTCCAGCGCGGAGACCGCCCCGAGCCCCAGGTTGACCTGGTTGGTGTAGAGGTTGGCGACGTCGACCAGCAGCCCGACCCCGGTCGCCTCGACCAGCTCCCCGAGGAACTGCGCCTCGGTCATCTCGTCCTCGGGCCAGCCGAACAGCGCCGCCACGTTCTCCAGCGCCAGCGGTACGGCCAGCGCGTCCTGGGCCCGCCGTACGTTCTCCACCACGACCGACAGGGCGGCCCTGGTGCGCGGCACGGGCAGCAGGTGGCCCGCCTCCATGCCGCCCGCCCGCACGAAGGCCAGGTGCTCGCTGACCAGGGGTGAGCCCAGAGCCCGCGCGCAGGCGTCCAGGTGGGCCAGCCTGTCCGGGTCGGGCGGCTCCGCGCCGCCGATCCCGAGGCCGACCCCGTGCGGGATCACCGGAACGCCTCGGGCCAGCAGCACCCGCAGCGACTCGGGGAGCGCGCCGGGCCGGATGTTCTCCGCGATCACCTCGACGAAGTCGACACCGGGCATGCGCTCGACGGTCAGGTCGATCTCGGGCCGCCAGCCCAGGCCGACCCCCAGTCGCCCGGCCGCCCCGTGCTCAGCCACCGCCGCATCCTCCTCCGCAGCCGGAACCACAGCCGGAGCCGCCGCCGCAGCTCGACCCGCCCGAGTCCCCACCACCGCCCGAGTCCCCTCCTGCGCCCCAGTCTCCCGACCCGAAGTCACCACCGCCGCCGAAGGAGGAGCCGTCGGAGGAGGACGAGCCTCCGCCGCAGGCGCCCGCGGCGCAGCTCGACCCGCCGCCGGCGGTGTGGGCGTTCCTCTTCAGCTCCTCGGTCAGCAGCGGGTCGCCCAGCTCGCCCAGGCCGTACAGGGCCACGGGGAAGGCGACCGCGAAGGCCAGGTCGGAGGTCGCGGGACGGGCGCCGCGCACGTGGACCCCGCGGGCGGCGGCGAGCGTTTCGTGCCCGGCCCGGCTGAGCGCCCCCCGCAGGGCTCGCCGCATCCGCGAGTAGACGACGAGGCCGCTCACCGAGGCCACCGCCCCGGCCAGCGTGGACAGCACGCCCAGGTGCCCCCACGACAGGACGGACAGCAGCGAGCCGAACTCGAAGAGCGCCGCGATCACGGTGAGGACCAGCAGCCTGCGGTGGAGTCTGCGCGCCTCGGCGAAGGCGCCCTCGGGCACCAGCAGTCCCATCCCCAGCAGGCGGTAACGCAGGCCGTCCACGGCGACCCCGGTCCCCACCGTACGGCGCAGCTCCGCCGCCGGGCAGGAGCCGCCCCGCTGCCTGAGGGCGTCGAGAACGGCCTTCTCGACAGGTTCCGCAGGAGGCAGGGCGCCCGTCACGAGGCTGATCCGGCCGCCCCTGGCGACCCGGATCGAACCCGCCCTGGCCAGCACGCCGAGCGCGGTGTTGACCGCCCTGAGCGGCCCACCGGCCAGATAGGCCAGCTCGTAGGGGCCCAGGGGCGCGCCCGTACCCCTCGGGGGGCCCGCGAGCACCCTGCGATGCTCGCTCCGCAGCCCCACCGCGGTGGTCCATACAGCCGCCACGAGGGTGACGCCGATGACGAGCAGTGTGAATTCCATGTCCGCCTCCGGGGGAAAGGCAAGGCGTGCGCGCGTGACTGTTCTGTCAGGTAGACGTGGGGAACGTCCCCGAGGTTGCGCCTGACCGCCTTTTTGTCGTCATCTTTGTCGCCTTGGTCTTCCCCTACCCCCGTACGGCACCCGTACGACACGACACGCCGGTCCCCGTACCGGAACCGGCGTGTCGGATGTCCCCGGCGAAAGGGACGCGTGGATCAGCCCAGACGCTCGACCAGCGCCCGGTACTCGTCCCACAGTTCCCTGGGCAGGTGGTCGCCGAAGGTCTCGAAGAAGGCCGGGACCAGGGCCGCCTCCTGGCGCCAGACCTCCTCGTCCACGGTGAGCAGGGTGCGCAGGTCCTCGGCGGGGATGTCGAGGCCCTCGGTGTCCAGCTCGGCGGGCAGCAGGCCGATGGGCGTCCGTACGGCCTCCGCCTCACCGTTGAGGCGGTCCACGATCCACTTCAGGACGCGGCTGTTCTCCCCGAAGCCGGGCCAGATGAACCGGCCGTCCTCGCTCTTGCGGAACCAGTTCACGTAGTAGACCCGCGGGAGGCTGACGCCCTCACGCCTGCCCAGGCCGATCCAGTGGGCGAAGTAGTCGCCCATGTTGTAGCCGCAGAAGGGCAGCATCGCGAACGGGTCGCGGCGCAGCTCGCCGACCTTGCCCTCGGCGGCGGCGGTCTTCTCCGAGGCGATGTTGGCGCCGATGAACACGCCGTGGTTCCAGCTCAGCGACTCGGTCACCAGCGGTACGGCGCTGGCCCTGCGCCCGCCGAAGAGGATGGCCGAGATCGGCACGCCCCTGGGGTCCTGCCACTCGGGGGCGATGGTCGGGCACTGCCCGGCGGGCACGGTGAAGCGGGCGTTGGGGTGGGCGGCGGGCTCGTCGCTCTCCGGCGTCCAGTCGCGGCCCCGCCAGTCGGTCAGGTGCGCGGGAGGCTCGTCGGTGAGCCCCTCCCACCACACGTCGCCGTCGTCGGTCAGGGCGACGTTGGTGAAGATGCTGTTGCCCCAGAGCGTCCTGATCGCGTTGGCGTTGGTCGACTCGCCGGTGCCGGGGGCGACGCCGAAGAACCCGGCCTCGGGGTTGATGGCGTACAGGCGGCCGTCGTCGCCGAAGCGCATCCAGGCGATGTCGTCGCCGACCGTCTCGACCTTCCAGCCCGGGATGGTCGGCTGGAGCATGGCCAGGTTGGTCTTGCCGCAGGCGCTGGGGAAGGCCGCGGCGATGTAGCGGGTCTGCCCTGAGGGGGGCGTGAGCTTGAGGATGAGCATGTGCTCGGCGAGCCAGCCCTCGTCGCGTGCCATCGTGCTGGCGATGCGCAGGGCGTAGCACTTCTTGCCCAGCAGGGCGTTGCCGCCGTAGCCGGAGCCGTACGACCAGATCTCGCGGGTCTCGGGGAAGTGGCTGATGTACTTGGTGGAGTTGCACGGCCACGGCACGTCGGCCTGGCCGGGCGCGAGCGGCGCGCCGACCGAGTGGACGGCCTTGACGTAACCGCCGCGCTCCTCGATGAGCCGCAGCGCCCGCTCCCCCATCCGCGTCATGATCCGCATGGAGACCACCACGTACGGCGAGTCGGTGATCTCGACGCCGAGCTGGGAGATCTCACCGCCCAGCGGCCCCATGCAGAACGGCACGACGTACATCGTGCGCCCGCGCATGCAGCCCTTGAAGAGCCCGGCGAAGGTCCGGCGCATCTCGTCGGGGGCGATCCAGTTGTTGGTCGGGCCCGCGTCCTGTTCGCGCTCGGAGCAGATGTAGGTCCGGTCCTCGACACGGGCGACGTCCGTGGGGTCGGAGGCGGCGTAGAAGCTGTTCTGCCGCTTGGACAGGCGGGTGAGCGTCCCCTGCTCGACCAGCAGGTTCGTCAGCCGGGTCCATTCGACCTCCGAGCCGTCGCACCATTCGATCCGGTCGGGCTGGGTCAGCTCGGCGATCTCGTTGACCCACGCGGCCAACTCTTCGTGGGTGGTAGGACTGGGGGCGGTTACGTCCTCGATAACGGACACTGCTACGGCTCCTTACGCTCCTCAGGGCCAGGTCATCATTGACGACCAAACCGCCGTTAATCCAATTGGCATAGACCAGTGAATAACGGCTGTCCGTCGCCGCAACGACTCCGAACCGGCCCCGGCGACCGGCATAAGGGCAGGCAGGAGTCATGATGTTCCGGGTGACCTACCCAAAAGAAGCGACGTTAAAGGAGCGTGTTCCGGCAGTGGTATAGGCCATTAACAGAGGTCTAAACCAATCACCGCACAGGTTCAGACCAATTTCGGCCCGTTTTCCCTGGCCCGCCTCAGGAACCGATGTCCGGGCCGGAGGCGCGCACCCGGTCGACGTGCTGAAGCGCGTCGCGCAGATCGGCCAGCCAGGTGTCGGTGTGGGCGCCCACCAGACGCACACACCAGGCGAGCGCGTCACTACGGCTGCGTGCGACCCCAGCCGCCACAAGAGTGTCCAGGACGCGCCGCTCGGGCTGGCGCAGACGTGTCATGACCGGGACCGAGAGTGTGGTGAACATCACCGTCTCGTCACCCACCGCGATGCCCCACGAGACCTTCCTGCGGAAGCGGTGCTCGGCCTCCCTGGCGATCTCGACGCGCCGCTCCCTGGTCTCCTCGCGGAAGCGCTGGATGCCGCCCTCGACGGCGGCGGCCCGCTCGATCTCGGAGACGCCCTCGGCGGGCGCGGGCGCGGCGAGCCTGCCGACGACCGTGATCTCCTCACGGTCGAGCACGATCTCGGGACGCCCCTCGAACCACCCCTCGGGCAACCGCCCGGAGAACCAGCCACGCAGCTTCTCGACCGCTTCGTCACTATCCATGTAATCGAGATTACATCGCTTCATCCAAGGGGACCATCGCCGGCCCCGGACAGGGACGGGTGGGCCTCCTGTGGCACTCGTTGCAGTGTTCACACCTGTCGCCTAGACGCGACAATCGGCCCATGAGCTCACCTCAGCGCCCCGAGGGACTACGCGAACGCAAGAAGGCCAGAACCCGGCGAACCATCCAGGAGCAGGCACTGCGCCTGTTCGCCGAGCAGGGCTACGACGAGACGACCGTCGAACAGATCGCGGAGGCCGCGGAGATCTCGGCGAGCACCTTCTTCCGCTACTTCCCCACGAAGGAGGACGTCGTCGTCCAGGACGACCACACCCCCCTGGTGATGACGGAGCTGGCCGCCCAGCCCCCTGAGCTGGCACCGGTCCCGGCGCTGCGCGCGGCGGTGCACACCGCCTTCACCCGGCTCGCCCCCGAGGAGGAGGCGCAGATCCTCGCCATGACCAGGCTCCAGCTACGCCACGTCGCGCTGCGGGCCAGGGCCGTGGACAGCATGATCTGCACGATCGACACCCTGGCCGAGGCCCTCGCCGGACGTCTGGGCCGCCACAGCGGCGATCCGCTGAGCCGTACGGCCGCGGGCGCGGTGGTCGGCGCGATCCTGCCCGCCCTGTTCGGCTGGGCCGAGTCCGGCGGCGTCACCCGCCTAGCAGACACCGTCGACGAGGCCCTGTCCCTCCTGGAAGGAGGCCTAAAGGTCTAGGACTCCTCCGGTGCCATCCGTGAGGGGTGTGGCTTGTGCCTTACCGGTGCCGTGTGTGAGGAGTTTCGGCTTGGGCGCGTCGGTGCTTGGACTGAGGAGCGAAGGAGCGAAGCGGATGAGCGGCGAGGGAAAGCACCGACCCGACGCGCCCAAGCCCGCGCCGCCGCAGGCGGCGCAAAGAGACAGAGCCGCAGCTACCTGACCTGGGCGGCTATCTGGGGGCTGATGCGGACGGCGCCGGCGAAGTTTCTGGTGTAGATCGGGACGAGCTTCACCACGTCACCGGTCCTCGGCGCGTGCAGCATCTTGCCGTCGCCCCAGTAGATCGCCACGTGGGAGACGTAGCCGGGGTTGGTCGGGTCGTTCCGCCAGAACAGCAGGTCACCCGGCTGGGCCTGGGACAGTTCGATCCGCGGCCCGGAGACGAACTGCTGGTGGGTCACCCGGGGGACCTGGATGCCCGCCTGGCGGTAGGCCCACTGGACCAGGCCTGAGCAGTCGAAGGTGTCGGGGCCCTCCGCCCCCCACACGTAGGGGCGGCCGAGTTTGCTGATCGCGGCGGTGAGGACGGTCCTGATCTGGGGGGCCGTCGGGAAGGCGCCCACGGGCCAGACGGTGCGCCTGGGCGCGGTGAACACCGGGTTGATCGTGGCGACCTGGCTGCCCTTGGGCAGGACGCGCAGCAGCCTGTTGCGCAGCTCGGCCGAGTCGGCGCCCGGCGCGCTCACCACCAGCGCGTTGTCCTGGGGGAAACCGAGGGAGCGCGCGGTCTGCTGGGAGACGACGGCGTCGATGGCGCCCATGCCCATGGTCGCGTAGGCGCCGACGCGCAGGCTCGTCCTGGAGGTGGAGACGGTCTTGCCCAGGGTCATGCCGCCGTCGTTGCCCAGGACGAAGGAGACGACCAGTTCTCCCGCCGAGACGTTGCGCCAGAGCCGGTCGGAGCGGGCGGTCGGCTTGGGGGTGAAGGCACGGAACGTCGAGGGGTTGACCCCCAGCGTCTGCACCCGTTTCCCGTCGAGGACGACCTCGGCGGCGTCGGCGCGTTCCACCGCCCGTACCCCGGAGAGCCGGGTCACCCTCGCCACGACCGCCGAGCTGAGCGGTTTGTTCGTCACGACGAACAGGTGCGGCTTGCGGATCGTGGTCAGCGGGGCGACCGGCGGTGGCGGGGTCTGGGCCGGGGTGGGGGTCGCCGTGTTCTGCGGGACCTCCTGAAGAGCTCCCTGGAGCGTCTGTCTGGCGACGGGCCTGCGCAGGGCCGTCGTCGAGGAGTCGTCGGGCAGCCTCAGGACGATCACCACGGCCGCGGTCAGCATGACCACCGCGACCGTCGCCACGATGGGAACGGCAGGGCGCGGCGTGCGGATGCGGGGGCTGTAGGCGAGGTCCTGTCTGGCCTCGTCGATCAACCGGGAGACACGCGTCCGCCTGTCGGGCACGACATCTTCCCTTCCACCCGTCCTGATCCACCCCTACGTAGAGTGCCGTACGCTGCGCCACAATGCGCAGGAACTCACCAAAACGCTCCAAACACGACACGCTGTGCAGTGGCGGCGGGGTTTCGGCCGGCCCGAAGGGCCCTGGACATGGCTATCCGCCGGGACCCGGTCCCGGCGGATCAGCGTGTCCGATGCGGATCAGTTGCCGATGTACGGCACGGCCTCGATGATCTCAACCGTGTTGGACCTGCCGTTCGGCATGGTGTAGGTGGCCTTCTCGCCGATCTTCTTGCCGTTGATCGCCGCCCCCAGCGGCGACTTGGGCGAGTAGACGTCGATCGGGGCACCGCTCTCCTCGCGGGAGGCGAGCAGGAAGGCGACCTCCTCGTCCTCTCCCTCGAACCGTACGGTGACGGTCATGCCGGGCCCGACCACGCCCTCGGCACGGGGGGCCTCACCGACCTTGGCGTTGTCGATGATCTGGCGGAGGTGGAAGATGCGGGCCTCCATCTTGCCCTGCTCGTCCTTGGCGGCGTGGTAGCCGCCGTTCTCCTTCAGGTCGCCCTCTTCCCTGGCGGCCTCGATCTTCTTCGCGATGTCGACACGCCCGGGCCCCGAGAGGTACTCAAACTCCGCCTTCAGGCGGTCGTACGCCTCCTGAGTTAGCCAGGTGACGCTCTCGTTTCGGGAGTCGGCCACGGGTTCTCCTTGCTTCCTCTGTGGGGCTTGGTACTAAGGGGTAGCGCTCGTTCGAATTTCGACAGGCTAACAAGTTAACCGGCCGAGCGCTTCCCCAAATGTCTCACTATACGAGATAGCAGTAGTGAACGTCGCCGGAAGTAGCCTGGCTACTGGTCTCTAGCCTCTCGGTAAGGCGGACATACCCCTCACCAGCGGGAATATTGACCTCGCGGCTGCCCACTTCGACGTGATCCACATCCATGGCCCTGAGCCTGCACACGGCGGCGCGGCTGGACGGCTTGACCACTTCGAAGGTGATCTGCAGAGAATCGCCGCGGCTGGTGTCGAACGCGATGACCTGGTCGATGACCTCGGTGTTGCCCTTGGACGCCCACATCACGTATCCCCAGCCCCCGGCGCACACCGCGCAGAGGATCGCGATCACGACGTGCACGACGAAGCGCCCCCTGCGCTCCGGACGGTCGGGGAAGTCGTCCGGGGTGCCAAGCACGGGGCCGGTCTGACGGCCCGTCCCGGCCTCGCTGGTGGCCATGCGGAATCTCCCTGCGCTACCTCGGTGTTATCCAAGACAATTGTCTCTCGCGGGGGCCTTGCCCTCGCGACCGCCCAAGAGAAACTAACCTCTCTTTAGAGTGACCCAGCCCAACCCGGGGAGCGGTGCGGCAGGCGGGGGCCGAGCACGTCACGGCGATGAGCGCGTCCGTGCGGCCCGCGCGGACCCCAGCGCGCCCAACGAAGAGGAGACACCGAGCCCGTGAGTGCACCGCTGAGGCTGATGGCAGTTCACGCGCATCCCGACGACGAGTCGAGCAAGGGTGCCGCGACCATGGCACGCTATGTCGCCGAGGGCGTGGACGTGCTCGTCTGTACCCTCACCGGAGGGGAACGCGGCTCGATCCTCAATCCCAAGATGGACCGTCCCGACATCCTGGAGAACATCGGGGAGGTCAGGCGTCTGGAGATGGAACGCGCGCGGGAGATCCTCGGCGTCGAGCAGCGCTTCATGGGGTTCGTCGACTCGGGCCTTCCCGAGGACGAGAGCGAGCCGTTGCCCGAGGGGTGCTTCGCCGTGCAGCCGCTTGAGGTCGCCGCCGCGCCGCTGGTCGCCGCGGTGCGCTCGTTCAGGCCGCACGTCATCCTCACCTACGACGACGACGGCGGCTACCCGCACCCCGACCACATCATGACCAACCGTGTCTCGGTCGAGGCCTTCGAGGCGGCGGGCGACCCCGACCGCTACCCGGAGGCGGGCGAGCCCTGGCAGCCGCTCAAGCTCTACTACCAGATGGGCTTCACCAAGGCCCGCTTCGAGGCGCTCCACGAGGCGATGAACGCCCGCGGCATGGGCTCGCCGTACGCCGACTGGATCTCCCGGTGGGAGGACCGGCCCGAGAAGTGGCCGGTGACCACCCGGGTGCCCTGCGGCGACTACTTCGAGGTCCGTGACCTGGCGCTCCTGGCGCACGCGACGCAGGTCGACCCGGACGGCTTCTGGTTCGTCTGCCCGCGCGAGCTCCAGGCGGAGATCTGGCCGACCGAGGACTACCACCTGGCCCGCTCCCTGATCGACACCACGCTCCCCGAGGACGACCTGTTCGCCGGCATCCACGCCGACGAGGTCTCCCCCGCCTGCCACTAGGGAAATCACCGGCCCCTTCGGCCCCGCCGGAGGCGGGACCACGGGGTCGGGATGGCAGACTTGAAGGGTGCCTACAGATCCGAACTCTCTCAATTCCCTGGTCAGCCCCGGCCTGCTGGGCTTCCTGATGGTCGCCGCGCTCGGGCTCGCCCTCTACCTGCTCGTCAAGTCGATGCGGCGGCAGATCTCCAAGATCGAGGTGCCGTCCGAGGCCGAGCTGCGGCAGCGCGACAGGGACGGCGCCACGCCGATCTCATGACCAGGCGCGCTCAAGGGCCTTCGGCAGGCCCCAGCGCCCCAGCGGGGTGAGCACCTCGCTCTTGTCGACGATGCCCAGGCAGGCCCACAGCGGCGTGACCGAGCTGAAGAGGGTCTCCGCCGCCTCCAGGTCCTCCGGGTCGTCCATCTGGACGTCGATGTCCTCGGACTCGGCGATGAACCTGGCGATCCGCTCCGGTGAGGCCAGCACGCCGGGCCCCCGCCTGGCCAGCGTCGCGACCACGGCCAGCCAGTCGGCGTGGTGGATGGCGCACAGCGCGGCCAGCACCGCGTCCTCGTGGCTCAGCTCACCGTCCAGGTCGGCGAACTCCTCGGGGACGTCGTCGTCCTCCGGCAGGTCGGAGACCGGTCCCGCGATGCCCGCGGTGACGCTCAGCCACAGCTCCTCGTCGTCGGCGGGAAGCGGCTCCCCCTCGTAGCCCGCGCAGGCCCGCAGCACGTTTCCCGGGTAGCCGGGGTCGGCCAGCACCTCGCGCAGCCGTACGCAGGCGGCGCGCAGGTCCGCGGCGGGGCGCTCCGGGGGCGGCAGTTCGGCCAGGATGCGCCGCAGCTCGCCGAGCGCGAACGCCTCCTCCTCGTCCCAGGCCGCGAACAGCTCCTCGTCCTGCTCGTCGCTCACCGCGATCCCCGGCACCCGCCCGTCGGGCAGCGGGCCGTTGAGCCAGCGTTCCTGCAGGTCCTCGTAGGCCTCCCTGGCCCGTTCGTCCCGTAGCGCGAGCGCGTCCGGGTCGATCTCCCCCGAGGCGACCCGCTCCTCAAGGAAGGACACCATCCGCTGGAACATCTCCCTGGCGACCGGGCCTCGTTCGTCCTCCTCGGGCCAGACGAAGAAGCTGCGGGTGAGCAGGAGGGGTTCCGTACCGGTCGACTCCAGCCACCGCTGCACGTCACCGACCGTCGCGTTGCCGGACTCGATCGCGCCAAGCGTCGTCTTGGCCGAGTCCCAGAAGTGGGGGGACAGCGGATTGCCCAGCGCCGCCAGCGCCCTGCGCAGGTCGGGAACCGCCACCAGGGCGACCCCCGAGGGTACGGCGAGCAGCGCGCGGGCCACGTCACGACGGGTCAGCTCAAGGGCGGGCCGTCCCGCGTGCACACAGACGAAGTCGAGATCCACGCCCAGTGAGCCTACGCGCGAAGCCGCTCGAACACACCTCCCAGCCCGTAAACTTCCTCCCCGCGTCCAAAGAGGGATCGCCGGGACACCTCACCCCATCCCTCCGGCCGTTTTCCCCGGCGCCGGGAAAGCCATCTAGAAAGCACCCATTCCTCATTTGTCGCTTTAAATCTATCAGACAACAGACATGACTAATAGTCATGATTTTTCGCCAATCTCCTGCTAGATCATGATTATCGCCTTTTGAGCAGTCTCGGCGATCTTCGAGACGTCAGGAGAACTCGTGCTACGACCCCCCAGAAGCGTCGCCACGGCGACGCCCGTCGCCGTGATCCTCTCCCTCACCGCGGCCCTCGTGACAAGCACCCCCGCCCACGCGGCCGACCCGCCCGCCCAGGTGGAGCCCCGCACCGGCACCGAGACCCCCGCCCTGGTCAGCGGCCTGAACGAGGCTCCGGTCAGCGGCGACCCCGTCACCGTCGCCCGGCACCACCTCCGCCAGGGCCGGTACGGGATCACGAACGTGAACACCGACCTGGTCCCCCTCGACGTGGTCCGCGACGGCCAGGACGAGACCGTCCGGTTCGAGCAGCGCTACCAGGGCATCCGCGTTTTCGGCGCCAACTATCTCGTGCAGATGACGAAGGAGGGCAACGCCCACCGGGTCACCGGAGCGGGCGGCCGTTTCCTCACCGAATTGAGTGTTTCGACCACGCCGAAATTCCCGGAAAGACTCGCGCTCGACGTCGCGCTTTCCCGGACCGCGGCACGGACCGGCGGCGAGAAGGAGGCCCTCACCGCGGTCTCCGGCGGCCTCGTCGTCGTCCCGACCGGCAAGGGCCTGCTGGCCTGGCGGGTGACCGTCACCGGGACCGACGCGCGCAGGCAGCTGCCGCTGCTCACCGACGTCTACGTCAACGCCGGGAACGGCGCCCCGCTGTTCGCCTCCGACCGGATCCGCACCGCCGTCGAGAGCTCCGCCGAGGGACCCCTCGCCACCACGGGCACGACGGTGCGCGGCGCCACGGTGCCGATCAACGCCTACCAGCGGGCCGACGGCAGGTACGAGCTGCGCGACCGCACCCGGTGGAACGGCACCGCCGGCGAGGTCGTCACCTACGACGCGCAGAAGCGCGACGTCTCGCGGTTCCAGGGCTCGCTGCCCGCGGACACCCCGATCGTCGCCTCCGACACCCCCACCTTCACCGGCGCCACCACGGAGATCGGCGCGGTGGACGCCCACTGGGGCGCGAACCAGGTCTACGAGTACTACCGGCGGCTCGGACGTGACGGGCTCGACGGCAAGGGCGGCTCGATGCTCTCGGTCGTCAACGTCACCTCCTCCGGCAGGCCGTACATCAACGCCTTCTGGGACGGCACCAAGATGGTCTACGGCGGGGGCGGTGACCAGTACTACTCGCTGGCCTCGGCCCTGGACGTGGTCGGCCACGAGATGACCCACGGCGTGGTCGAGCACACCGCCAACCTGGTCTACTTCGGCCAGTCCGGCGCGATGAACGAGGGCATCGCCGACTACTTCGGCAACGCCATCCAGAGTGACGCCGAGGGGACCGACCCGGCCGACCCCGACGCGGGGCTGCTCGGCGAGACGCTCTGCCGTACCGGGACACCGCGTCAGTGCGCCCTGCGTGACCTCAACGACGGGCGGGTGGCCGCCGACGACTACGTGGGCTCCACCGGCCGCATCGACAGCGCGGGCGTCCACCTCAACTCGACGATCTTCAGCGGCGCGCTGTGGGACATCCGCGAGAAGCTCGGCGCCAGGGCCGACAAGGTCGTCCTCAAGGCCCTGTCCGAGTACATGACCCCGCTCGACGACTTCAGCGACGGCAGGCGAGCGGTGCTGGCGGCGGCCGTACGGTCCCGGCTCGGGGCGCGGGACCTGCTGACGATCGCGCGGGCCTTCGACGCCCACGGCATCAGGAACGGCTGGGAGCGTCGCATCGCCACCGACCACGACGTCCTGCTGCGCGGCGTCACCGACCCCTACGCCCAGCCGGACGCGGCCGGTGACCGTTACGTGGTCACCAACTCCTCCGCCGACCAGACCGCCCCCGCGGCCGTCTACACCGGACGGGTGCGCGGCGGCAAGGCCGTCCAGCTCTCCGAGCCGAACGAGATGTCGAGCTACGACGCCGTGACGGACGGCAGGAGCGCGGTGTGGACGACCTACGTCCAGCGGGAGGACGGCTGGAAGATGCAGGTGTGGAGCAGGCCGCTCGACCGCTCCCAGCCGCAGCGGCTGATCCACGAGGGCGACGGCGACGTGCCCAACATGGCGGTCGACGGTGACACGATCGCCTACTCGGTCTGGGACTCGGCCACGGGCGGCTACGACCTGTGGGTCAAGAAGGGCGACGCGGCCCCGGTCAACATGACGCCGCAGCCCGGGATCTACAGCAGGGTGCCGACGATCAGCGGCGGCCGGATCGCCTACATCAAGCTGTACCTGTGGGAGGGCGGCCCCCGCCGTATGGTCATCACCACCCGTGACCTCGCGACGGGCCAGGAGACCGACCTGCCGGCCCCGCCGAGCCCGCCGAACGTGATCGGGCTCGTGAGCGGCCCGGTGCTGACCGGCACCTCCCTGTTCTGGCTCCAGGACGCCCAGCAGGACGGTCTTCAGGGCATCATGCGCGCCGACGCCGACGGCGGTTCCCCGGTGGCGCTCACCCCGGACGACGCCACCTCGCCCAAGCTGCTGGACATGGACGCCACGGACACGGCCGTCACCTACAGCGTCTACCCCGACCTGACGGTGATCAGCAACGACACCCTGCCCAAGATCACCCAGATCCCGGCCAGGGGCGGCAAGGCCGTACGGGTCACCTGCAACCGGGGTGAGCAGGCCCAGTTCGCCTCGGGCGAGGGCGGCAGGGTGATCTGGATCGACGGCACCGCGGCCCACGTGGACCTGGCCACCCGGGCCCGCCCGAGGGGTGCCTGCCGGGCGGCGTAACCGTACCGAGGTCGTCCAGCGGGCGTGGGGCGCCCGCTGGACGGCTCCGCGAGCGGGATCAACGGGCGGTATCGGATGGATCCGCCGTTAAAGTGTGATGATGTACGTACGGCAGTCCGACAAGCTGGCCAACGTCTGCTACGACATTCGCGGTCCCGTACCGAAGCGCGCGGCAGAGCTGGAGTCCCAGGGTCACCACATTCTCAAGCTGCACATCGGCAACCCTGCTCCGTTCGGCTTCGAGGCTCCCGAGGAGATCCTGCAGGACATCATCCGCAACCTGCCCGTCTCCCACGGCTACGGTGACTCCAAGGGCATCCTCAGCGCCCGCAGGGCCGTCGTGCAGCACTACGAGGGGCACGGCTTCCCCGACCTCGGCGTGGAGGACGTCTACCTCGGCAACGGCGTCTCCGAACTGATCGTGATGGCGATGCAGGCGCTGCTCAACAACGGCGACGAGGTGCTGGTCCCCTCCCCCGACTACCCCCTGTGGACCGCCGCGGTCTCGCTCAGCGGCGGAACCCCCGTCCACTACGTCTGCGACGAGGGGGCCGACTGGCTGCCGGACCTCGACGACATCGCCTCGAAGATCACCGACAGGACCAAGGCCCTGGTGATCATCAACCCGAACAACCCGACGGGCGCCGTGTACCCGCCCCGGCTGCTCGAAGGCCTGGCCGACCTGGCCCGCAGGCACGGTCTCGTCGTCCTCGCCGACGAGATCTACGACCGGATCCTCTACGACGGCGCCGTCCACACCTCGATCGCGGCGCTGGCCCCCGACCTGTTCTGCCTGACCTTCTCCGGCCTGTCGAAGACCTACCGGGTGTGCGGCTACCGCTCGGGCTGGATGGTGCTCTCCGGTCCCAGGGAGCGGGCGTCGTCCTACATCGAGGGCCTCGACATCCTGGCCAACATGCGCCTGTGCCCCAACGTGCCCGGCCAGCACGCCATCCAGGCCGCCCTCGGCGGCCACCAGAGCATCGAGGACCTCGTACGGCCCGGCGGACGCCTGTGCGAGCAGCGCGACCGCGCCTGGAAGCTGCTCAACGACATCCCCGGGGTGAGCTGCGTCAAGCCCCTGGGCGCGCTGTACGTCTTCCCCAGGCTCGACCCCGAGGTCCACCCGATCACCGACGACGTCCGCTTCGCCCTCGACCTGCTCGAACGGGAGAAGCTCCTCATCGTGCAGGGCACCGGCTTCAACTGGGCCCGCCCCGACCACTTCCGCCTGGTCACCCTCCAGCACGCCGACGACCTCGAAGAGGCCATCGGCCGCCTGGGGGGCTTCCTGTCCACCTACCGGCAGTGACGTCCCGTGACCGCTTCTCCGTCGTGCCCTGACGGGAAGGCGGTCACGACCGCCCGGCCCCCTCACGGTGGCGCGGCGAACCGTCCACCGGCGCCTCCCGCGTGTGCGCGGCCCCTGGCCGGGCGGGCAGGCCGAGGTGGGCGATGATCCGGTCGGCGACGGGGGCCAGCAGGTCGTGGAGCCGGCGGGTGGCGTCAGCGCCGAGGGTGGCCCAGGGGCGTTCGGCGAGTTCGTCGGTCCGTTCCTCGACCGCCCGGCGGAGGGCCTGGCCCGCGGTGGTGAGAGAGCGCGTGTCGGGCTCCAGCAGCCCGCGGGTGATCAGGCGCCGCTCGGCCGCCTCCCACTCCTCGTCCGTCCACTCCCGGATCCCCTGCAGACGCTCGCGCCGGTCCGCGCCCGCGGCGACGACCAGCACCAGGGCCTCCGGCCCTTCGACGCCGGAGTGCAACAGCGTGGCGAAGTGGCCGTCACCCCGGTGTTCACGCAGAGTGGTCGCGGCCTGCCAGAGCGCCAGGTGAGGTCGCGACGGCAGGGGCAGCGCGGCGTTGGCGCTGCCCAGCGGGCGGCCCGGGGCGTCCCGGCAGGCGTTCGCGGCGAGCCCGGCGAGCCCGGCCGCCTCGGCCAGCTCGGGTGCGGCGACGGACTCCTCCCCGAGGATCGCGCGGAGGCCGGCGTCCGCGGCGGCCAGTCGCGCCGCGAGCACCGCTTCGGGGTTCGTCTCCGCCCGGACCGCGCAGACTTCGCGCTCCACCATGCGCGGGCTGAAGTGGTGGAACAACGCGTGGACAGCGGCTGGGGAGACCTCCCCCAGCGGAGCGGTGCGCAGCGCGAAGTACGGCGTCCAGCGGCCGGTCAGCCCGAGCCGCCGGAAGGCTTCGCCAGCCTGCGGGGCGAGGACGGCCACCAGATGGTAGGGCTCCAGGACGGCGCGCATGGCCCGGGTGAGATCGTTCACGGAAGCCTCCGAGGCGGGTGGGAAAGGTCATGGAGCAGGAGCCCGGGCCGTGCTCCGATGTGCCCGGCGACCTGTCAGGGAACGCCGATCACCGCCGCCAGGTCGGGCCGGGCCCGGGTCGGCAGCAGTTCCGTGACCTCGTGCGCCACCAGACCCGCCCGCAGGTAGGGGTCCTCCCCCAGAATGCGGTCGAGCTCCTCACGGGACACCCCCTGGGCGAGGATGAACCCTCCGGTGGCCGGCACCTTGCGGCCGCCCAGAAGGAACGTCCCGCTCCTGAAGTGCTGGTCGATGAAGACGTAGTGCTCATCGCGCAGCGGGAGAATTCGCTCCTCCGGGACCAGATAGGACAGCAGTACCAGGAACATGCGGCCGCTCCCAGAGCTCATTGTCGGTGATGGGCGACGACGGACGGGGTGAGGGGACGCACCGCCGGACGACGACGGCGCGCCCCGCTCCGGTCCGTCCGGGTCAGTCGGTCTTCTGGGCCAGCAGCAGCAGGCCACCGGGGATGTTGGGACGGACCGTCTTGCGGATCTCGAACCCGCCCTGGCGGAAGGCGTCGCTCCAGCCCTCCTCGCTGAGCAGGCCCTGGCCCATCAGCGCGTGGATGAGGGTGAACTCCGGGGTGAAGGTCTCCGGGCAGGCGCGGTCCCGCTGCGGGGGAAGCACCTCGGCCGCGAGCACGTGCGCCCCGGCCGGGAGCCGCTCGGCCAGGCCACGCAGATATGAGACGAAGTAGTCGAGGCCCTGCTCCAGCACCTCGTGCATGAAGAAGAAACCGACCACGAGGTCCACGGTCTCCAGGCCGGGGATCGCGGCGGCGTTGGAGGCGTCCGCCTCGACCACCGTGATGCGCTCCGTCAGGCCGTCCTTGGCCACTTCACGGCGGGCCTCCGCGATCGCGTCGGCGCTGATGTCCACGCCCAGGCCGTCGGCGTCCTTCAGCCCGCAGATCCCGATGAGGTTGCGGGCGTTCCCGCAGCCGAAGTCGGCGACCCGGGTGAACTCGATCTCGGACAGCAGGGAGTGCACGTACGGCTTGAGGTCCTCCAGACCGAGGTCGGCCGAGGAGACCGCGACGATCCGGCCGTCGCGCGAGATGTCCTTGCCGTACTTGCTCTTGCCGGAGACCAGTTCGCCGAAGCGCCAGAACGGCTCGCCGAAGCCTCCCGCGATCCAGAAGATGTAGCCACGGTCGCGCAACAGTTCCCGGCCGTACCCGGTGAGCCGGTAGACGTCGCCGTCGGGTGCCACGACCCCGCGGTCGACCAGGTAGAAGACGGTGTCCCGGGCCAGCTGGAGGTTGCCGCCCACGTCCTCGACGCGCAGCCCCTTCTCCTCAAGGATGTCCAGCACGCCCAGGTCGTCGAGCGAGGCGATGACCGAACACATGATGTAACCCTCAAGCAGCTCGAAGGAGTGCCGACGGGGAATGCCCCGGATAGCGAAGTCGTTCGTGGCCATAACAGTCCTTTCATGTTTCCTCTCCGCGGCCCCACGGGCAGCGGCGCAGGAAATTGGACGACAGGATACGAGGACGTTCAGCGCCCGCCGGAAAGCCGCCCCGACCATGGGATAAAACGTTCGCCCAGGGCCGGAAAAAGAAATCCGGAAACTATCGGCGGGGCTGTCGAAAACGGGCCGACGGGTAAATCCTCCAGGCTCGCCGTGGGAGTCGAATCAGCCGACGCGATGATTATGCCGCACGCGCCGGTGACGAACCAGAGGCCGGGATCGATTTTCTCTTATTCTGGGACGGAATGCGATGATCACTCGTGCTTCGGGCAGGTGCACAAACCGTCGAAGCCCTGGGCGCGGCGCTCAGAAACAGTGAATCCTCCGGCGCCCCAGTTGTCCAGCGGCACTTCCTGAACAATGACGTAGATCCGCTCCGGATCCTTGCGCAGCACGTCGTGCACCAAGTCGGTGACGCCGTCGATGAGTTGCTTCTTCTTCTCGGCGGTGAGGTTCTCGTTGATAACCTGAATGGTGACGATCGGCATAACGCTACCTCCGGGTCGGGAAGCCGTCGGCGCCGGCCGTTGGCGGCCTCGGACCGGCGCCGTGATCAATGAATCAGGTGCAGCGCGTCTGGGACGGCGAGCCTCGGTCAGGCCGCCGGACGGGGCAGGGTCCGCGGCTTGTAGGACGGGCGGTTCGCCTCGAACGCGGCGATCTCGTCCTCGTGGCCCAGTGTCAGAGTGATGTCGTCCAGACCGTTGAGCAACCGCCAGCGGGCGTTCTCGTCCATCTCGAACGGGGCGGTCACACCGTCGGCGCGTACCTCACCGGACTCCAGGTCCACGGTGATCTCGGCCGCCGGGTCGGCCTCGGTCAGGGACTGCAGCCGTTCCACGACCTCCTGCGGCAGCACCACGGTGAGCAGGCCGTTCTTCAGCGAGTTGCCGCGGAAGATGTCGGCGAACCGGGAGGAGATCACGGCCTTGAAGCCGTAGTTCTGCAGGGCCCAGACCGCGTGCTCGCGCGAGGAGCCGGTACCGAACTCGGGTCCCGCGACCAGCACGGTCGCGCCCTGCCGTTCGGGCCGGTTCAGCACGAACTCCGGGTCGGCGCGCCAGGCCGCGAAGAGCGCGTCCTCGAAGCCGTCGCGGGTCACCCGCTTGAGGAAGTGGGCGGGGATGATCTGGTCGGTGTCGACGTTGCTGCGGCGCAGCGGGACGGCCCGGCCGGTGTGGACGGTGAACTTCTCCATGGTGTCAGGCCTCCAGCAGGTCGGCGGGGGAGGAGAGGCGGCCGGTGACCGCGGTCGCGGCGGCGACGACGGGCGAGACCAGGTGGGTGCGTCCGCCCTTGCCCTGCCTGCCCTCGAAGTTGCGGTTCGAGGTGGACGCGCTGCGCTCGCCGGGCGCCAGCTGGTCCGGGTTCATCCCCAGGCACATCGAGCAGCCGGCGAACCGCCAGTCGGCGCCGGCCTCGGTGAAGACCTGGTGCAGGCCCTCCGTCTCCGCCTGCAGCCGGACCTTGGCGGAGCCGGGGACCACCAGCATCCGGACCCCCTCGGCGACCCGGCGGCCCCGCAGCACGTCGGCGGCGGCGCGCAGGTCCTCGATCCGGCCGTTGGTGCACGAGCCGAGGAACACCGTGTCGACCCGGACCTCGCGCAGCGGCGTGCCGGCCTCAAGCCCCATGTAGGACAGCGCCCGTTCGGCGGCGGAGCGCTCGACCGGGTCGGTGAAGGACTCCGGAGCCGGGATCAGCGAGCCCAGAGGAGCGCCCTGTCCGGGGTTGGTCCCCCAGGTGACGAAGGGCGTCAACGCGGCGGCGTCGATCACCACCTCCTTGTCGAAGACCGCGTCCTGGTCGGTGTACAGCGTCTTCCAGTAGGCCACCGCCGCGTCCCAGTCCTCGCCCTGCGGCGCGTGCGGACGGCCCTTCAGGTAGGCGAAGGTGGTCTCGTCCGGGGCGATCATCCCGGCCCTGGCGCCCGCCTCGATGGACATGTTGCAGATGGTCAGCCGGCCCTCCATCGACAACCCGCGGATCGCCTCGCCGCGGTACTCGATCACATGGCCCTGGCCGCCGCCGGTGCCGATTTCGGCGATCACGGCCAGGATCAGGTCCTTGGCGGTGACCCCCTCCGGCAGCTCGCCCTCGACGGTGACGGCCATCGTCCGGAACGGCGCCATCGGCAGGGTCTGGGTGGCCAGCACGTGTTCGACCTGCGAGGTGCCGATGCCGAACGCCAGGGCACCGAAGGCGCCCAGGGTCGAGGTGTGCGAGTCTCCGCAGACCACCGTCATGCCGGGCTGGATCAGGCCCAGCTGCGGGCCCATGACGAAGACGATGCCCTGCTCGGCGTCGCCCAGCGAGTGCCGCCGCACACCGAACTCGTCGCAGTTGCGGCGCAGCGTCTCGATCTGGTTGCGGGAAACCGGGTCGCTGATGCGGTCGATCACGTCGGTCGGGACGTTGTGGTCCTCCGTCGCGATGGTCAGGTCGGTGCGCCGTACCGAGCGCCCGGCAAGCCGGAGGGCTTCGAACGCCTGCGGGCTGGTGACCTCGTGAAGCATGTGCAGATCGATGTAGAGAAGGTCGGGCTCGCCCTCGACACGTCGGATGACGTGCTCGTCCCAGACCTTCTCGGCGATTGTCCGTCCCATACGGCCCTCCGAGTTTCCGTGCATTATCTTGAAATGTGAGACGACACGTCTCGCAACGGACCGGACTCTAGTCGATCACAAGCCACGTCCGGAGCCAAATCCCAAAACGGCACAGGACAACTGTGACCCAATCTCTTTACGGACTAAACCCCCTTCGGAATATCTGGAATCTCCCTATGGATTAAACCCCTCCTGATATGAGTCTCGAATTCTGAGATTTTTAGCCGGAATCGTAGACATACTCGGTCTCCAAAAGTAGCTTCGCCAACGGCGCAACCCTGCCCGGGAGATGGCCGAGTGGCCGTTCACAGAAGGAGATTGTCGCTATGTCCGTTTCTGTGGAGTTAGCCCTTCCCCGATGCGCGGACGCTCTCAACCCCCGTGCACTCGTCGAAATCATCAGCTCCTGGCTGCACATTCCCGCCACCGAACTCGATCTCACCGTCAACGCCGACCAGCGCAGGATCGTGATCGAGGCCGTGCGCACGATGAACGAATTGGCGGGCGGCGGCGACTCAGCGGCTTTCCATCAACAACAGTTACTGCTCTCCAGGCTCTACGGCCTGGTGCTGCGACTCCCCCAGGCGGTCACCGCCGAAGGTTCCGTGGTACTCCACGAGGTGGTCCGGCTGCTGGAGGAGGCCACTCTGGCCCGCGAGGACCACGGGGTCGACACCGTCCTGCTGGACGAGGCGCCCGCCGACCCGAAGGACTACCTGTCCTGGCTCAAGAACCTCGCCCGCCGGCACCCCGCCTACAAGCATCCGTACTACGCCGAGTTCATCCGCGACCGCGCCGGGCGCGAGGACCTGCGTACCTACGTCATCCAGGAGTCGGTGGTCGACGGCCGTTTCGACGACCTGCTGGCCATGATGCAGGTCGGAACCACGGACGACGCCAAGCTTGAGATCGCCCGCAACTACTGGGACGAGATGGGCAACGGTGACGCCGACCAGGTCCACACCCATCTGTTCAACCAGATCTTCCAGGTGTTCGACATCGGCGCGGACGAACTGGAGGACGCGCTGACGGCCGAGGCCCTGCTGTCCGGCAACCTCGCCGTGATGCTCTGCCGCTACCGGCGCCTGTACCCGGAGGCCGTTGGCTTCCTCGGGATGACCGAGTGGTTCGCCCCTGACCGCTTCGTCCAGGTGGTCCACGCCTGGGAGCGGCTGGGGCTGCCGGACGTCGGCATCGTCTACCACCGGCTGCACATCACGGTCGACTCCCTGCACGCCGCAGGGTGGTTCCACAACGTGATCATTCCGGCGGCGGAGTCGCCGGCCATGCGGCGCGGCATCGCCCGCGGCGCGCTCTTGAGACTCAACTCCTCCGCGCGCTACCTGGACGAGCGGCTGGCAGAGGCGCGCTCCCGCTCCTGAGCAGTGATGTGTCCCATGGCCGGAGGCCCGTCCTCCGGCCCCACACACCCGCACCCCCTGGAGTCCGCCATGCCCGTCCCCCAGCGCGGCCGGCCACCGCACACCGAACACGTCCTGCGTGAAGAGCTGCGGCTGCTGGTCTGCCGGATCAAGAACAGCGACCCCACGGCCCTCGGCGACACCGACGACTACGCCTCGGCACTTGAGTACGACTCGCTCGACTTCGTCGAGCTGGCGGTACGCCTGGACACCGAGTACGGGATAGAGGTCGGCGCCGAGGCCGACGACCTTCCCGCTCTGGCCTCCCTCGACACCCTGACCGCCCTGGTCCGCGACCGGAGGACGCGATGAACCCGCGCCACGGCCGGCTCCCGTCGCTTCTCGGCGCGCTCTCCGCCCTGGCCGAGGACACCCCCCGGCGCACCGCCCTGGTCGCCGACGATCGCGGCGTCGACTACGGGGAGCTGCACGAGCGCGTCCAGCGGACCGCCGCGGCGCTGGTGCGCCGGGGGGTGGGTCCCGCCCAGCGGATCGCCGTGGTCGGCCACAAGACGGTGGACGCGGTGGTCGCGCTGCTCGCCGTACAGCGGGCCGGCGCGGCTTACGTACCGCTCGATCCCCGGGCACCCGCGGCCCGGCTCGCCGACCTGGTCGCCGACGCGCGCTGCCCGCTCGTCCTGGTCTCCGCCACCGACACCGACCTCGCACGCGACCTGGCCGAACGGACCGGGGTCCTCCCGCTCGGCGTCGGCGAGGCCGCCGCCGAACCAGCGACGGCCCCGCTGCCGGAGGAGATCTCCCCGGAGAGCGTCGCCTACTGCATGTACACCTCGGGAAGCACCGGCCGCCCCAAGGGGGTGCAGATCCCGCACCGGGCGGTGGACGCCTTCTTCGCGGCGGTCCATCCGCTGCTCCGTGTCGGGCCGGACGACCGCTGCCTGAACACCTCGGCGCTGCACTTCGACGTTTCGGTCGTCGATCTGCTCTACCCGCTGACACGGGGCGCGACGGTGCACCTGGCGCCCGCCGTCCCGATGCCGCCGCTGCTGAACCGGCTGATCGAGCAGGAGCGGATCACCTATTTCGCCGCGGTCGGCTCGACCCTGACCCTGCTCGCCGACCACGCCCGCGGCTTCGCCGGACGCGACCTGTCGCACCTGCGCCGGGTGATGACCGGAGCGGAGGTGCTCCAGCCGCACACCGTGCAGCGCTGGCTGGCCGCCGCCCCCCAACTCGTCGTGATCAACGGATACGGCCCGACCGAGGCCACCTGCCTGGTCGTCGCCCATCCCATCGACGAACGGGAACCGGACCGCACCGCGCCCTACCCCATCGGCCGTCCGCTGGACGGGGTCACCGTGCGCTTCCTGCGCGACGACGGGCACATCGACGAGGAGGGGCCCGGCGAGCTCCTGGTCGCAGGCGCACAGCTCATGAGTGGTTACCTGGAGCGTCCCGAGGAGGAACGGCGGGCCTTCCTCGACCTCGACGGCACCCGCTTCTACCGCACCGGCGACCAGGCGCACCGTGACGCCGACGCCGTACTCCACTTCCACGGCCGGCGGGACGACGAGGTCAAGGTCCGCGGCTACCGGGTCAACACGCAGGAGGTGCGCCAGACGCTGGAGGCCCACCGGACGGTGGGGCGCGCGTTCGTCACCGCCTCCCGGGACGGGCGCGGCCGGGAGATCCTCGCCTGCGCGGTCACCCCGCCCGGCGCCCCGGCGAGCGTCCCCTGCGGCGACGAGAGCCCGTTGCCCGCCCTGGACGCCGACCGGGCACGCGCGCTGCGGACGCACCTGTCGGAGCGGTTGCCCGGCTACATGGTGCCCGCCGACTTCCGGCTGCTGGACGCGGTTCCGTTGCTCTCCAGCGGGAAACCCGACGTCCGCGGCATCGTGCGGCGCCTGACCGCGGCCTCCCCTCGGGGGGACGCGTGAACGCGTCGCGCGCCGCGGCCCCGGCCGGCTCGCCCGTCGACGACCTGGCGCCCGCCGGACTGCGCGCCCGCGTCACCGAGTGCCTGCGCGAGTGCGCCTCCGACCGTGCCGAGCCGGTCGTCGCCGCGCTCGACGCGGCGGGCCTGTGCTTCCCCGGGCTCCCCGACCGGGTCGTCCTCGCCGAGAGTCTCGCCGCGGCGCTGGACTTCGACCCGGCCGCCGAGGTGCTGGCCCGCCACGACAGGCCGGGGGCGGGCGCAGGCCTGCCGGTGGCCGCGCTGCAGGTCGCCGCCTCAGCCCGCCTGGTGGCCACGACCGGCGGCTGGCTCGGCACCCGCCATTCCTTCGGGCAGCGCCTGATCGACCACCAGGTCGTACGGTTCCGGCTCGCGGAGCTGATGGCCTACGCCGAAGGCGCGCGGCATCTGGTGCACGCGGCCACGGCCGACACGGCGGCCGGCGCGCGGGGGGACGGCGTGGTCGAGGCCGCCCGCCTCCAGGCCCGCAAGCTGCTGCGCCGTACCGCGAGGGTCTGCCTGCACCTGCACGGCGCCAGTGGGTATGTCGCCGGTCACCCGGCTCAGCGGCTCCTACTCGCCGGTCACCGGCCCGCCGACGGAATCTCCGACGAACAACTGCTGGACGCCGTCGCCCGGCACCTGCGAGGGGCCGATGACTGAGCCTCCGACCGCGACGGCCCCGCACCACGGGCGGCCAGGACCGGGGTTCGCCACCCCGGCCGCGTTCCGCCGGAGCGTCCGGGCGCTGGTCGACCGTCACCCCGAGGTGTTCGCGCCCGCGGTCTGGGACGTCCCCGGCCGCGTTCCGCCCGGGCGGGAGGCGGTGGTCCTGCTGGGCCACGCCGGGCTGCTCGCCCCGGCCGCCCCTGCCCCCGCCCCGGTTCTGCAGGTGCCGCCGGAGCCGGGCCCGGTCCCGTCCTGGCAGTTCGCGGCGGCGTTGCACGAGGAGCTGGGTCTGCTGCCCGCAGGGGCGGTGGTCCTCACCCAGGTCGAGGTGGCCGCCAAACTGCTGGCCGCCTTCCCGGCCACCGCCCACGCCGCCCGTCAGGCCCTGGCGGGGCGGTCTCTCGCCGCGCTCGCGGTGACCGAACCCGGCGGCGGCCTGGACTTCGACGCCATGACCACCTCGGTGCGCCGCGGTGACGAGGGGGTCGTCGTCGAGGGGGAGAAGTGGCTCTCCAGCAACGCCCCCTTCGCGGACGAACTGCTGGTGCTGGCCCGGGACACCGCCTTCGCCGACTCGGCGCTCGGGCGTCACTCCCTGGTGCGGGTCCCCGTGGACGCGCCGGGGGTCGAGGTCCACCCGCTGCGGACCCTGGGGCACCGGGGCGTCACCGGGCGGATCCGGCTGACCGGCGTCCGACTGGCGCCTGAGGCGTTGCTCGGCTCGCCCGGTACGGGCCTGCTCACCCTGATGAGGCACTGGGTCCACGAGCGCGTCATGGTGGCGCTGCGGATGACGGCGATGGCCGAGGGGCTGCTCGCCCTGCTCCGCTCCGCCGGTGGGCCACGCTCCGGGTACGCCGACCGGGCCGCCGCCGAGCTGTTCGTCGACATCGCCCAGGAGCGGGCGTCCTGCCGGCGGGCGCTCGAACTGCTCGGAGCCGGCGGCTGCCCGCCCCGGACCGCGGCGGGCTGCAAGCTCCGATCGGCCGACGTGCTGCGGCGTACGGCCGAGGCCGCGCTCCGGCGCGAGGCGGAACTCGCCTCGACCCGGCCGCGCTTCGCCGGACTCGACCCTGCCGATCCGGGGCTGGCGGAACGCGCGTTGCGCGACGCCACCGGCCTCGCCCTGGCCGGCGGCAGCGACGAGGCCCTGCTCATGGTGATCGCCCGGGAGCTGCGGTGACCGAAGCCGTTCCCGCGCGCCGATCGGCCGCGCTGCCCTGCCGTACCCCGGTCGAAGGATCGCCGCCGCTGTTCCTGCTGCCCGCCGCCGGTGGCTCGACCACGCTCTACCGCGACTGGCCGGACGCGCTCGGACCGGGGGTCACCCCGTGCCCGGTCGAACCTCCGGGCCGTGGGCGCAGGATGGCCACCCCGCCCTTCACCGATCTGGCGGAGCTCGCGGGCGCGCTCGACGAGGAGCTCACGCCCCCGGCCGGGAGTCCCTGGGCTCTGCTGGGGCACAGCATGGGCGCCCTGGCCGCCGTGGCCTGGGCGGCCAGGGCACACCGCCGGGGCCGGTCGCCGAGCGTGCTCTATCTGAGCGCGGCCGCTCCACCATGGCTCCACTCCACCGCCGAGCCCCTGGTCCACCTCGACGACGACGGCCTGTGGCGCCACATGCTGGGCCTGGGCGGCCTGTCGGCCGAGGTGGCCGGGAACGACACGGCCCGCAGGCTGCTGACCCCTCTGATGCGGGCCGACGTACGGGCCGCCGCGTCCTGGCGGCCCGCCGCCGCTGTCGCGGTCGGCTGCCCCGTGGTGGCGTTCGTCGGGGCGCGGGAGACGGAGTTCCAGCCGTCCCTGGCTCTGGAGTGGCGGTCCGTCGCCACCGGCGGATTCGCCGCGCACGTGCTGCCCGGCGGTCACTTCTACCGGCACGGCCTGACCGATCTGCTGCCCGTGGTCTCCGCCGACCTCATCCGGCGCTTTCCTCCTGCCGAACCGTCCTGAACCGTCCTGAACCGTGCGTCCACCCGCACGTTCGACCAGGGAAAGGAAACCTTCATGGTCCTGCGGTCCGACGTCCTCCCCGACACCGCCCCCGCACCGCTGGTGCTGATCGCCCCCGGGGTCCTCGACCCGCTGCTGGACGACGCGCTCTCCCAGTACCGGCGGGCCTGTGACGGCTCCCGCCGCGGCGAGCCCTACCTTCCCCGCTGCTGGGCCCTGCTGCTGGGCCAGATGGACCAGGGCGCCCTTCGGGTGCAGGCGTTGCGCTGGGCGGGCAA
This sequence comes from Streptosporangium sp. NPDC000239, assembly GCF_040300765.1. Taxonomy (NCBI): domain Bacteria; kingdom Bacillati; phylum Actinomycetota; class Actinomycetes; order Streptosporangiales; family Streptosporangiaceae; genus Streptosporangium; species Streptosporangium sp. NPDC000239. Next base: position 107,891 of record NZ_JBEPEI010000013.1, read on the forward strand.
CGTCCGGGAGAGCGACGAGGCGGTGCTGGAGGAGTTCGCCGAAGTCATCGTGCCGTGTTTCGGCTCCTCCTATACCAACGGCAGGCGCGGCTACTGGTGTGATCCGGCCGAGCTGTTGAAGATCATCCGCGAGGCGGAGGCGCAGGGGCTGGACGTGCTCGGCTCCGTCCACATGCACGCGGACATGCACCGCTTCTGGCCCGAGCACGCCAACGGCCAGCTGCTCAGCCACCGCCCCACCGCGATGGACGAGTACCTGTTCCGCAACGGGGGCTGGCCGCTGAACATGATCTGCCATCTGGAGAGCTTCGGCGACGACGTGGCGCTGAGCGTCGGCGCCTGGGCGCCACCGGTCTTCGAGGACGAGAACGGCAGGGCTACCGCCATGGAGGTACGGCTCAGCCTTGGCAGCTCCAGCGTGCCGGTGGAGAGCCGGAGGCCGGAGTGATCAAGCGCGTGGTGCTGGTCAGGACCGATCGGCCGGCTCGGATCGACGACGAACTCGCCCGCCTGGCGGGGCTCAGGGGCACCGTCCCCTGCCTGCGGGACATCGAGGTGGCCGCGGACATCGGTGGTCGTTGCCTCGGCTACGACCGGATGTTCGCGCTGAGCTTCGGTGACGCGGAGGACATCGCGGCCTGGAGCGACCACCCGGCCCACGCCCCGCTGCGGACCACGCTGCTGCGAGACGCCGAACTGCTCGTCTTCGAATACCGGACACCGACGATCATCTCACAATCCGATACAAAGCATCTCTCATATTGATCGCGACTCATCTGGCGAGTAGTCAGGAGGGAACACAGCTCGCCGGATGAACGACCAGACCGTCCAGAGGAGAACCACCGTGAACAAGTCGGCCGCCCCGACACCGGGCGACACCGGCCGCAAGCGCTGGCTGATGTTGGGCCTCGGCGTCGCCGCCCAGGCCGTCGCCTGCGTCTTCGTCTACGGGGTCCCGTACCTCGTCCCCGAGCTCCGCTCGACGGAGCACCTGTCGCTGGCGCAGGCGGGGGTGGTGATCTCCGCCCCCACGATCGGGCTCATGGCCGCCCTGGTCGCCTGGGGGGCCGCGGCCGACCGGTACGGCGAGCGCGTCGTCCTGGGCCTCGGCCTCGCCCTGTCGACCCTCATCCTGTTCGCCGGCCTCATGGTGCACGGTCTCGTCCTGCTCTGGGTCGTCTTCTTCCTGGCCGGGGCCGCCGGCGCCTCGGTCTACGCGGCCAGCGGCCGAGTCGTCATGGGCTGGTTCAGCGCCAAGGAGCGCGGCCTGGCCATGGGTGTACGGCAGACCTCCACCCCGCTCGGCATGGGCGTCGCCGCCCTGGCCATCCCGCCGCTGGCCGCCGGGAACGGCATCTCCGCCGCCCTGCTGTTCACCGCCGTGCTGACCGGTGTGGTCGGGCTGGCCGTCGCGATCTGGGTGGTCGACCCGCCGCGCCCCGCGAAGCCCACCGCCGACGGGGCCGCGACCAAGCCGCCTTCCCCCTATCGCAGCCCGGTCCTGTGGCGCGTCCACGGTGCGAGCGCCCTGTTGGTCTGGCCGCAGTTCACCGTCGGCGCCTTCGGACTGCTCTATCTCGTCGATGTCCAGCACTGGAGTGTCACCGACGCCGGCCGGTTGATGGCCGTCGGCCAGCTGGCGGGCGCGCTCGGCCGAATAGCGGTGGGCAAGTGGTCCGACCGCGTCGGCAGCCGGCTCCGTCCGATGCGGCAGCTCGCCCTGGTCAACGGCGTGCTGATGCTTCTGATGGCGCTGTGCGCGCTGTGGCCCTCCTGGGCGGCGGACGTGGTGCTGATAGCCGCGTGTGGCCTGGCCGCCAGCACCAACGGCCTGTCCTTCACCTCGACCGCGGAGATCGCCGGTCCCCACTGGGCCGGGCGCGCCCTGGGCGTTCAGAACACCGGGCAGAACCTGACCGCGTCACTGACGCCGCCACTGGCCGGTGAGCTGATCGTCGTCGGCGGCTACGCCGCGGGCTTCGGCTTGGCCGCCGTCTTCTCCCTCGCCGCGGTTTTCGCCACCCCGTCGGCCCACCGCGCCGAAACCCCCCGGCCGGACCCCGCTCCCGCCCCGCTCAAGACCTGAACCCCGCGCTCCCCGGCGGAACAGCCGGTTCCCGGGGTCGCGGCCTGGAACGCGGCCTGGCGTCCGCGCACGCCGTCCTCGTCCGGCGTGCCGCCTGTGGCAGAGTGGGTGGCATGAACAGACTGGCCGAGGCCCAGTCGCCGTACCTCCGCCAGCACGCCGACAACCCCGTCGAATGGTTCGAATGGGGCGAGGAGGCGTTCGCCGAGGCCAGGCGCCGTGACGTTCCCCTGCTGATCTCCGTCGGGTATTCGGCCTGCCACTGGTGCCACGTGATGGCGCACGAGTCGTTCGAGGACCCGGCGACCGCGGCGATGATGAACGAGCGGTTCGTCAACGTGAAGGTGGACCGCGAGGAGCGGCCGGACGTCGACGCGGTCTACATGGCGGCTACCCAGGCCATGACCGGTCAGGGCGGCTGGCCGATGACGGTCTTCGCCACCCCGGAAGGCCACCCCTTCTACACCGGGACCTACTTCCCCAGGGCGCACTTCCAGCGGCTGCTCGCCGGGGTCGCCAACGCCTGGGCCGGTGACCGGGAGGCGGTCGTCGGGCAGAGCTCGACGATCGTGGAGGCGCTGAACGAGCGCAGCGCGCTGCCCACGGGACCGCTGCCGACGGCCAGGACGCTCGCCGAGGCCGTCGAGACGCTCGGCCGGTCCTTCGACCCGGTGCGCGGCGGGTTCGGCGGGGCGCCGAAGTTCCCGCCGTCGATGGTGCTGGAGTTCCTGCTCAGGTACGGCGCCGCCGCCAAGGCGTCTCCCGGCGAGGAGCCCGCGGTCCTGATGGCCGAGCGGACGTTGGAGGCGATGGCCAGGGGCGGGATCTACGACCAGCTCGCCGGCGGGTTCGCCCGCTACAGCGTGGATGCCGACTGGGTGGTGCCGCACTTCGAGAAGATGCTCTACGACAACGCGCTGCTGCTGCGGGTCTACACGCACTGGTGGCGTCTCACCGGGTCGTCCCTGGCCAGGCGGGTCGCGCTGGAGACCGCCGAGTGGCTGCTGGCCGAGATGCGCACCCCCGAGGGGGGCTTCGCCTCGGCCCTGGACGCCGACAGCGAGGGCGTCGAGGGGAAGTTCTACGTCTGGACGCCCGAGGAGATCCGCGAGGTCCTCGGCGAGGAGGACGGTGACTGGGCGGTCGCCCTGTTCGAGGTGACCGGGACGTTCGAGCACGGCACCTCGGTCCTGCAGCTGCTCGCCGACCCCGACGACGCCGAGCGCCTCGCCGACGTGCGCGCCAGGCTGCTGGCCGCCCGGGGCCGCCGGGTACGGCCGGGCAGGGACGACAAGGTCGTGACCGCGTGGAACGGCCTGGCCATAGCCGCGCTCGCCGAGACCGGGGCCCTCTTCCGGCGGGCCGACCTGGTCGAGGCGGCACGGGTCGCGGCCACGCTGATCGACGACCTCCACACGGACGGCGACCGGCTGCTGCGCACCTCGCGTGACGGCAGGGCGGGCGGCAACGCCGGGGTCCTCGAAGACTACGGCGACCTGGCCGAGGGTCTGCTCACCCTGTACGGCGTGACCGGCGAGACCCGCTGGTTCGACCGGGCGGGCGTCCTGCTCGACGCGGTGCTCGACCGCTTCTCCGACGGCTCCGGCGGGTTCTTCGACACCGCCGCCGACGCCGAACGGCTCTTCCAGCGCCCGCAGGACCCCACGGACAACGCCACCCCGTCCGGCCAGTTCGCCGCCGCCGGGGCACTGCTGACCTACGCCGCGCTGACCGGCTCGATCAAACACCGGCAGGCGGCCGAGGAGGCCCTGGGCACGGTGACCGTCCTGGCGGGCAAGCACGCGCGCTTCGCCGGGTGGGGGCTCGCGGTCGCGCAGGCCGCCCTCTCCGGGCCGGTCGAGGTCGCCGTCGTCGGCCCCGCCGGTGACCCGGCGACCACGGCCCTGCACAGGGCCGCCCTGCTGTCGACCGTACCCGGCCTGGTCGTCGCGCTCGGCGAGCCCGGCTCGGCGGGCGCCCCGCTGCTTGAGGGGCGCGGCCTGGTCGGCGGCCTTCCCGCGGCGTACGTGTGCCGGGGGTTCACCTGCAGGATGCCGGTGACCACCCCTTCGGCGCTCAAGACCGAGTTGCTCGCCTGATCCGCCGGGCAGGTCCCAGGGCTCCGCTCTCCTGGGACCTGTTCGCGGATTCACGCCCGCCGCGGTCGCCCGGGCGGCGACCGCTCTCGCAGCCTCAGGGCAGCGGATTCACGCCCGCCGCGGTCGCCCGGACGGCGACCGCTCCACAGGCTCAGAGCAGAGGCCGGTCAGTTCGGGCGGGACTGGGTGACGCTGTCCTGGTTCGGAGCCTGCTCCCTGCCGCCGATTCCCGGCTCGTCGCCGTCGCCCTGATCGTCGCCGTCGCCGTTACCCGGACCGTTGCCCGAGCCGTTGCCCGGCCCGTTGTCCGAGCCGTCGCCCTGGCCGTCGCCGTTGCCGTTGCCGGGGCCGTCGCCGGGGCCGTCGCCGTCCGGTCCGTCGTGGTCGCCGGGCTGCGGGGTGTGGTCGGGGGCCGGGGGTGTCGTCGGGTTCGAGCGCTGGGGCGGCGGGGCGGTGTCGTCCCGGGTCCCGTCGTCCGAATAGTCGCCGGTGTCCGAGCGGTAGGTGTCGCCGTAGTTGGAGTAGCCGTAGTTGGACGGCTCGGCGAACTCCTTGACCGGTTTGCCCGCCATCGCCTCCGTCATGAAGGCGCGCCAGACCTGGGCCGGGTACGTCCCGCCGTACAGGGCGCTGCCGTCCACGACGACCGGCTTGTTGTCGTCGCGGAACATGTCGACGGCCACCGCGAGCTGCGGGGTGAACCCGGCGAACCACACCGAGGCCGACTTGTCGGTGGTGCCGGTCTTCCCGGCGACCGGACGGTCGTAGAGGCGGGCGGCCGAACCGGTCCCCGCGGTGACGACCTGGGTCAGCGCGTAGGTGGCGTCGACGGCGGCCTGCTCGGTGAAGGCCCGCTTCCCCTTGGTCTCGATCTTGGTGGTGTCGCCGTTCGCGTCGGTGATCGAGCGGATCACGTGGGCCTCGCGGTGGACGCCTCCGGCGGCGAAGGTGGCGAACCCCGAGGCGTTCTGCACGGCGCTCACCGAGGCCACGCCCAGCGGGAGCGTGGCGGCGGCGCTGTGCGGGGCCAGCTGGTCGGTGGGGATGCCCGCCTTCTCCGCGGTCTCGACGACCTTGTCCAGGCCGACCTTGCGTCCCAGGTCGACGAAGGCGGTGTTGACCGAGCTCTGGGTCGCCTTGACCAGGTTGATCTGCCCGTAGGAGTATCCGCCGGAGTTCGGGATGCCCTTGCCGTCGGTGGTGATCCGCAGCGGGGAGTTGCCGTCGACCCGGGTGTCGAGGCCGAAGCCGTTGTCCAGGGCGGCGGCCAGCGTGTAGGCCTTGAAGGTGGAGCCCGCCTGGACCTTGGCGCCGAAGGCGTTGTCGTAGGGCTGCCTGCGCCAGTCGCGCCCGCCGTAGAAGGCGACGACCTCGCCGGTCTCCGGATCGACCGCGGCCAGACCGGTGCGGACCTCCTTGGGGGTGCTCTCCGGCAGGACGGAGGTGACGGCGCGCTCGGCGGCGGCCATCAGGTCCTTGTCGAAGGTGGAGACGATCCGCAGGCCGCCCTGGTTGATGGTCTCGTCGGTGTATCCCCTGCGCCTCAGCTCCGCGGCGACCTGGTCGAGCATGTAGCCCTCCTGCCCCTTGGGGGCGAAGATCGGCCTGGACTTCTTGAGCTGGGGGAACGTGGTCGCCGCGGCCTGTTCGGCGGTGAGGGCGCCGGTCTGCCGCATGCCGTCGACCACCGAGCGCCAGCGCGCCCTGGCCGCGTCGAGGTCGGCGCCGGCGGGGTTGGCGAACCGGGAGGGCTGCTGGATCACGGCGGCGAGGTAGGCGCCCTCGGCGACGGTCAGCTTGCTGACGTCCTTGCGGAAGTAGGCGTCCGCGGCGGCCTGGATGCCGTCGGCGTTGCGGCCGAAGTAGATCGTGTTGAGGTACTGCTCAAGCACCCAGTCCTTCGACTTCGACTGGTCGACCTTCAGGGAGATCATGATCTCCTTGAGCTTGCGGACGATGGACCGTTCCTGGCTGAGGCCGCTGTAGTAGTTGCGGACCATCTGCTGGGTGATCGTCGAGCCGCCCTGGAGCTGCCGGCCGGTCAGCGTCGACCACATGGCGCGTACGGTGCCGGTGAGGGAGATGCCCTGGTCCTGGTAGAAGGAGCGGTTCTCCGCGGCGATCACGGCGTTCCTGACGTGCTGCGGGACCTGCTCAAGCGGCACGCGTTTGCGGTTGACGCCCTGCCTGGCCAGCACGGTCTTGCCGTCGCGGTAGTAGATCACCGACCCCTGGGCGGTGGCCTGCGGCTGGGTGCTTCCAGGGATCGGTGTCATCGCCCAGGCGAGGGCGAACGCTCCGGCCAGGGAGATCACGAGCGCTCCGAAGACGATGAGCGCCACCTTCAGGAGCCTTCTCCTGGGTCCGGCCTTGCCCGCCCTCTTCCGGTACTTGAGCACTCGTCCCCCTGTTCCGTCCGCGGCCGACCCCCCGCCGGCCGCACGGAACCGTAAGGGTAAACGATGCATAACGGTGTCTGAGCCTTGCTTGGGATAGTACGGCTAGGTCCTCCCCTGACGCGGCGCGTCGGCCACCAAGGGAAGGACCCGGTATGGCACGGGTGTGTCCAAGGCGATGACCGAGGAGGTCCTGACCACCCCGTGGACCTCCACGATCAGGTCGATCACCCGTTGCAGGTCGGCGTTGCTGCGCGCCACGACCCGGCAGTGCATGTCGTCACCGCCGGTGATCGTGTGGACCTCCAGCACCTCGGGGATGGCGGCGAGCTGGTCGGCGACGGGGACGTGGCCGCTGATCTGCCGGATCTGCAGGGTGACGAACGCCGTCACCACGTAGCCGAGGGCGGCCGGGGCGACGTCGGGGCCGTATCCGGTGATCACGCCCCTGGCGGCCATCCGGTCGAGGCGGGCCTGGACCGTCCCCCTGGCCACCCCGAGCCGCCGGGAGCACTCCAGCACGCCCAGCCGCGGTTCCGCGGCGAGCAGCGCGATGAGCCGCGCGTCAAGGTGATCAATCGTCATTGTGTACAGGTACTCCGGTGGGAGTGGCAGTCGATTGCACACATTGTCCACTAAATAAGCTAACTCTTGCACAACCAGCTCATCGAAACGGACAGTATTCGTATGAGCGACATCTTTCCCGTGAACGGCATGGACGCCGTGGTCTTCGCCGTCGGCAACGCCAAGCAGGCCGCCCACTACTACTCAAGCGCCTTCGGCATGCGGCTGGTGGCCTATCGCGGGCCGGAGAACGGCAGCCGTGAAGAGGTGGCCTACGTCCTCACCTCAGGAAGCGCCCGCTTCGAGTTCCGCGGCGCCGTACGGCCGGGCACCGGGGTCTCCCGGCACGTCGCCGAGCACGGGGACGGCGTGATCGACCTGGCCATCGAGGTCCCGGACGTCGAGGCGGCCTACCGCGGCGCGGTCGCCAGGGGCGCCACGGGCCTCGTCGAGCCGTACACGGTCGAGGACGACCACGGCAAGGTCGTGCTCGCGGCGATCGCCACCTACGGCGAGACCCGGCACACCCTGGTCGACCGCTCCAACTACAGCGGCCCCTACCTTCCCGGGTACGTCGCCGCCCAGCCGATCGTCCCGGGTCCCGACGTGAAGAACGGCCGGGTGTTCCAGGCCGTCGACCACTGCGTGGGCAACGTCGAACTCGGCAAGATGGACGAGTGGGTCGACTTCTACGGCCGGATCATGGGCTTCACCAACATGGCGGAGTTCATCGGTGACGACATCGCGACCGAGTACTCCGCGCTGATGTCGAAGGTGGTCGCCGACGGCAGCCGCAAGGTGAAGTTCCCGCTCAACGAGCCCGCGATCTCCAAGAAGAAGTCGCAGATCGACGAGTACCTGGAGTTCTACGGCGGCCCCGGTGTGCAGCACATCGCGCTGGCCACCAACGACATCCTGACGGCCGTCGACCACATGCGCGCGGCCGGGGTGCAGTTCCTCGACACTCCCGACTCCTACTACGACGACCCCGAGCTGCGGGCCCGCATCGGCCAGGTCAGGGCGCCGATCGAGGAGCTGAAGCAGCGCAAGATCCTCGTGGACCGCGACGAGGACGGCTACCTCCTGCAGATCTTCACCAAGCCGGTGCAGGACCGCCCGACGGTGTTCTTCGAGCTGATCGAGCGGCACGGGTCGCTCGGCTTCGGCAAGGGCAACTTCAAGGCGCTGTTCGAGGCGATCGAGCGCGAGCAGGACCTTCGCGGCAACCTGTAGTCCCTCTCCGGGCGCCCGCGTGTCCCGCGGGCGCCCGGTTTCCCTGTCAACGCCTGTGCGCCTGTGTGGTCTCGCGGGGCGTGAGGGACAACTTGTAACTCCCCTTGGCTTTGGAATAGCCGTTATGCGGTGATTCACGACTTATGGGATCACCGCCATCGGACAGTTCAGGACCTTCCTCCTGGTCCGACCAGCCGCCGGGCCCCGGGCGCCCCGCCGGGCCGTACGGTCCCCGGCACGGCGCGGGACCGCCGGGGCCGGAGTATCCCGGGTACGGCGCCGGGCCGCCCAGGCTCGGCGGACGCTGGCGCCGGCTGTTCGCCGGAATCCTGGACATCATCATCGTCGGGATCATCTCCTCGCCCTTCACCTACGAGTCGTTCAACACCGTGTGGGACACGAAGAAGGGCGTCTTCGTCCAGATCCCCGTGCAGCACACGCTGCTGGCGAGCGTGGTCGGCTTCCTCTACTACTGGCTGCTGACCGCCTTCTGGGACGGCAGGACCGTGGGCAAGAAGCTGTTCGGGCTGCGCGTGACCGACATCAGCGGGCGCAGGGTCGGCGTCGGACAGGCCGCGCTCCGCGAACTGGTCGCGTGGGTGCTGTACGCCACCTGCTGCCTGGGATGGATCAACCTCGCCTTCATCCTCTTCACCAGCCGCAAACAGGCCATCCACGACATGGCGGCCAAGACCGTGGTCGTTGATTCCTGATCATCTGAGCTCCCCCGTCTCGCTCGCGTAGTGTGCGACAGGACGCCCGGCACGACCGGGCGCGGGAGGGGGATCTGTGATCATGGCGTCCGGCAGGCTCGCAGTCGTGGCGACAGCGGTGCTCATCGGGACAATCGGCGCCTGCGGGTCGGCGTCGCAGGGGGAAAGCGGCTCCACCACGGTCGTCGCCGACGGCTCCATGCCCGATGAGGAGGTGGCGGCCCGGCACGCGGGCAGGGCGGGAGCGGCCGGCATCGGCGATCCCGACTTCCCCAACGACGGCAACGGCGGCTACGACGTCGGCCACTACCGACTCAAGATCGACTACGACCCGGAGCGGAAGTACCTCTCCGGTGTCGCGGGCATCCAGGCCAAGGCGACCCAGAACCTGTCCAGGTTCGACCTCGACCTGTCCGGCTTCACGGTCGGCAAGGTCACCGTGAACGGCGCCCCCGCGCGTTTCTCCCGTTCCGGGGACGAACTCGTCGTGACCCCGCCCAGGATGATTCCCGACAGGTCGGCCTTCACCGTCGAGGTCACCTACGCCGGGGAGCCGAAGCCGGTGCGCAACTCCCCCAACCTCGGGACGTACGGGTTCATCCCCACCTCGGACGGCGCGTTCGTCGCCTGCGAGCCCAACGGCGCGCGGACCTGGTTCCCCGGCAACGACCACCCCGCCGACAAGGCGCGCTACGACTTCGAGATCACCGTCCCCGAGGGCGTGACCGCGCTGGCCAACGGCGAACAGGTCGGCAGCCCGGTCACCTCGGACGGGAAGACGACCTACAACTGGCGGGAGAGCCACCCGATGGCGAGCTACCTCGCCACCGTGACGATGGGCAGGTTCGAGCTGCGCGAGGGCAGGACGGCTCTGGGCACCAAGAACGTGGCGGCCGTCGATCCGCGCTACAGCGGCTCGCTCAACCGGCTCTACAACCAGTCGGCCAAGATCACCGACTACTGGAGCAAGGTGTTCGGCCCCTATCCGTTCTCCTCGACCGGCGGTGTGATCGACGACTTCCCCGCGGGTTACGCCCTGGAGAACCAGACGAAGCCGATGTACGGCGGTTTCAACCCCGGTGACGACGTCATCGCCCACGAGCTGGCCCACCAGTGGTTCGGCGACAGCATGAGCATCAGGCGCTGGCGGGACCTGTGGCTCAACGAGGGCTTCGCCACCTACGCCGAGTGGCTCTGGTCCGAGCACAAGGGCAACGCCAGCGCCGAGCGGATCTTCCGCAACCGCTACGCGGTCGACTCCGGTGCCGCCATCTGGAAGTACGCCCCGGGCCGCGCCAAGCCGGACGACCTGTTCAACGACTCGGTCTACACCCGGGGTGCCATGACGCTGCACGCCCTCAGGCAGCGGATCGGCGACCCGGCGTTCTTCCGGGTGCTGAAGACCTGGAACGCCGAGCACAAGTACGGCTACGTCACGACCCCGGAGTTCGTCGCGCTGTCCGAACGGATCTCCGGAAAGCAGCTCGACGACCTCTTCGACGCGTGGCTGTTCACTCCGAGGAAGCCGACCACCTGGTAGGCGGGCCGGGGTCAGTCGCAGATGACCCGGTAGCCGTCCTGGCGCAGGGACCCGAGCACCTCGTCCGAGTGGGCGGGGCCCTTGGTCTCCAGCTGTAGCTGGACCTCGGCCTCGCCCAGGTGCACGCCGATCCGTTCGTGCGCGATGTCGAGCACGTTGGCGCCCAGGCCGGCCAGTTCGGCCAGCAGGCCGGCCAACTCCCCCGGGCGGTCGGACAGCGGGACGCGCAGGGTCAGATAGCGCCCGGCCGCCGCCAGCCCCCGCCTGAGGATCTTCGACAGCAGCAGCGGGTCGATGTTGCCCCCGGACAGCACCGCGACCACGGGCGGTTCGAACACGTGCGGATGGGCCAGGATCGCGGCCACCCCCGCCACGCCCGCGGGCTCGACGACCTGCTTGGCGCGTTCGAGGCACAGCAGCAGCGCCTGGGATATCTCGCTCTCCGAGACCGTGAGGACGCTGTCCACCAGATAGTGGATCAGCTCGAAGGGCAGCTCTCCCGGGCGGCCGACCGCGATGCCGTCCGCCATGGTCGTGGCGGGCGGGACCGTGACCGGCTCGCCCCTGGCCAGCGAGGCCGGGTAGGCGGCGGCCCGCTCCGCCTGGACCGCGATGATCCGCACGCCGGGCCGCAGCGACTTGACGGCCAGCGCCACCCCGGCGGCCAGCCCACCACCACCCAGGGAGACCACGATCGTGCCCGTCTCGGGAAGCTGTTCCAGGATCTCAAGCCCGATGGTGCCCTGCCCGGCGATGACGTCCGGGTGGTCGAAGGGGTGGATGAACACCGCCCCGGTCCGTTCGGCGTGCTCGACGGCGCTGGCCAGGGCGGTGTCCACGGTGTCACCCGAGAAGACCACCCGCGCGCCGTAGGAGTTGGTCGCGGCGACCTTGGGCAGGGGCGCGCCGTGCGGCATGTAGACCGTGGAGGAGGTGCCGACCAGACCGGAGCCGAGCGCGACGCCCTGGGCGTGGTTGCCCGCGCTGGCCGCGACCACGCCCCGGGCCCGCTCCTCCTCGGTCAGGCCCGCGATCCTGACGTAGGCCCCGCGCACCTTGAACGATCCGGAACGCTGGAGGTTCTCGCACTTGAGGTGGACGGGGCCGCCGATGGCCGCCGAGAGGACGTGCGAGTGCACCAGAGGGGTTCGCAGGGCCACATCGGCCAGTAGTTCGCGGGCGGCGACCACGTCGTCGTAGGTCACCTGACGGTCTGACATGCGGGACATCCTGCCACCACCCGGTGGCTTTCCCCCGCGCTTCGCCGGTCATACCCGGGTGTCGACGGTGCTGATCTCGGGGTTTTCCCCGTGTCACACCGGCCGGACCGGTTTCATGGACGGGCGCCGGACAGGCCTGTCCGTGCCGTGTGCGTGCCGTACACGGAAAATCTTGGATAAGTCAAAATAACCGAGCTATCAAATATTTTGATCGCTTAAATACCTGTCGCCGCCTCAGTATGCTCAGCACATGGCAGACGACAGTGACAAGACCACCGTCGCCGAGCAGGTGTGGCGCAGCATGTTCGGATTCATCATGCACACTCGGCCCCGCAGGGACGCCGTGCTCACCGGACTCGGACTGACCCCCACCGAGGCCAAGGCGCTGGACTCCCTCGACGGGGAGACCGGCCGCACCATGAAGGAACTGGCAGCCGAGTGGGGCTGCGACGCCTCGACCGCGACCTGGACCGTGGACCGGCTCGAACGCCTCCACATGGCCGAACGGCGTCCGCGCCCCGGTGACCGGCGCGTCAGACTCGTGGTCCTGACCCCGCTGGGCGTGACGACGAAGGAGGAGATGACCAGGGGGATGCACATGACACCCCCAGAGCTGCTCGACCTCGGCGAGGAGGAGCTGCGCGCCCTGCGCGCCCTGCTCACCAAACTCCCCGGGGGCACCCGGTCTCCCGCCTGACCGGCCGGGCCTGACCATACTTCGCCGGGCGAAGCATGGTCTCTCTCATGGTCAAAGGATCACCGGTGGTCAGCGAGCCGACCTACTCCATCCTCGCCTGCCTGCTCGACGGACCGCCGCACGGACACGGGGTCATCAAGCAGACCTTTGAACTGTCGGAGAACCGGGTGAGGCCGCCGGTCGGCACGCTGTACGGCGCGCTGGACCGGCTCACGGCGAACGGCTGATCGCCGTGGACCGCGAGGAGATCGTCAACGGCAGGCCGCGGAGACACTTCCGGCTCACCGACGAGGGAAAGTCCCTGGTGACGGCGGAGGCTCCGCGCATGCGGAGGACGGCTCAGATCGTGACCGGGCGAACCATGCCCGGACCGGCGTTCTCATGACCGCCGCCATGGGTCCCCACGCTCCGACGGGGGTGGGCGTGGGGCTCCTGGAACGACGCTACCGGCGGCTGCTGCTGGGTTGTCCCCGTTCGTACAGGGATGCCCACAGGGACGAACCGGTCGCGACCCTGCTGGAGACCGCGGAGCCGGGACGCGTCCCTGGTCGTCGGCGGGCCGCGGACCAGGGCAGCCCACGTCGAGTCTGGTCGAGCGCGACGGCTGGAAGCGCTTCCAGGCCCGAACTCCAGAAGCTTCCCGAGGCGGCCACGCCGCACCTGGACAGGGAGATCAGGGCGTCCCTTGAGGACCCGGAGTGCGGCAGGGGCTTCTCCACCGCCTTCCCGCCCAGGCGCAGGCAGATCATGGAGAGGACCCTTCAGGAGTCCGGCTGGAAGGACGGGCTGCTGCGGTGGGAACCCCTCCGGGGAACGGCCGGTGAACGGCCCGCTCCCGGCCTATGGACGCTGGGTGGCGGATAGGCAATCATCTACCGATGAAATCGCTCCCCCTCACGTCGGGCATCATCGGCGGCGTGCTCGTAGTCGGTGTCGCAGGCTGGATGATCTGGCAGTTACAGGAGCCGGACTCGACGGGCCTCGCGCGTGAGCCGGTCGTCGTCGTCGGCGACAAGACGCGCGCCTCCCTGATGGAGGCCATCGACCGGTACCTGGAGACGGCCGATCCCAAGCGGGAGAAGCCCCAGGTGCTGGCCGCGTTGAAGCCGGAACTCAAGCCCAGGATGTTCTGTCACGAGAACCTCGTCGAGGTTCGGAAGAAGAGCGAGAGCCAGCAGCTCGTCGGCATCGCCGCCTCGTGCGAGGAGTACGCCCGGGTCGGGCAGAAGCTCCTGGCCAGCAGCCAGTACAAGAACCTGTCACTGCTGACCGTCGAACCGAACGGCGAGACCTACCGCGTCATCGACATCCAGGAGGCCCTTGAGGGGGACCTGGTGCGCTCCTCGGTGCGGGAGATGTTCTCCGCCGAAGGGGCGCCCCGGGCCCTGGAGATCAGCGACTCCGACTTCTCCGCGCTGAGCGAGGAGAACCGGGTCGAGGGCCGCAAGGTGTTCGGCCTGCCGCCGAACGCCGAGATCCAGCTCTACCAGCCTTCGTAGGGGTTCCCCCTCATTCGAGGCTCTTCGGCGTCGGACTCCCCTCGCCGACGTGTGACCCGCCGCTCGCCGGGGCTCCGGACAACCCCCACATGTCCCGAACCCGGCGCGCCGCGGCTGTTTTTTCAGCCCCCGGTACGGTGCCAGAATCACGTCCATGATCACCGTCCGCCCCTACCTCCCCGAAGACCGTGCCGCCGTGCTCGCGCTGGCCCCCCGCCTGGCCGAGGGAGTCGCGACCTGGCGGGACCCCGGCGCCGTGGGCACCGCCGTACTCGGCTGGGTGACCGGGTCCCTGGAACGGACGGGCAACGACGACCATGGAACGTTCGTGGCGGTTCACGACGGCCATGTCGCGGGGTTCGTCACGGTCACCGTCCGCACGCACTTCACCGGCGCACGGGACGCCTACGTCGGCGAACTCGTCGTCTCCCCCGAGGCCGAACGCACGGGTGTGGGAAGCGCCCTGATGTCCGCGGCCGAGTCATGGGCACGCGCGCACGGCCTGCACCGCGTGACCCTGGAGACCGGCGCCGCCAACCTCCCCGCCCGCGCCTTCTACCGCTCCCTGAGCTTCACCGAAGAAGACGTACGGCTGAGCAAACCGATCTGACCCGATTCGATCTGTACCTTCCCACCACCGCGAACCGGAGGCCCGAGCTTTCCCCGCGCCGCGCACGAAGAGTTCAACAGACTTTTCCGGCACCACACGCGAGGGTTCTCCGGACCTTACCGGCACCATGCGTGAAGGTTCGGCCCACTTTTTCCGAGCACCGTCCGTGAGGACTTTGTCTTCGCCCTTCCCGATACCGCGCGGAGAGGTTCGCCCCGCGCTTCCCGACGCCAAGGACCTGCGCCTTCCCCATGCCAAGCCCAGGGGTTCGACCTGCGCTTTCCGGTGTCGTGCGTGAAGGGTTTGCTTGTGCCTTACCGGCCCCAAGCGTGAGGGGTGTCCGGCTTGGGCGCGTCGGTGCTTGGACTGAGGAACGCAGGAGCGAAGCGACGAAGAGACGAGGGAAAGCACCGACTCAGGGCGCCCGAGCCCGCGACGCCGCAGGCGGCGCAAAGGAACACAGTATGGCTTGAATGAGCACACCCAAGAAGTGAAAAATTGCCGTACCGGTCTGTTCCATCCGACGGTGTCCCGGCACGAAAACGCCTGGTACCGTCCCCCTCACCATGAGTTATGGATTATTTGTCGGACTGCTTTCGAGGTCAGAGTTCCCGTGAAAAGGATTCCCAGGTCAGAGTGGGCAGGACAATGACAGTTGATTGGTTTTCCCGGTCTGGTTTCCGTTCCCCTCCCGATGCCGGGACGACACCGGGAACCGGGTCACCGGCGTCCCTGAGGGGTCACGATGGGTGACGTCCCCTCCCTCGACCCCGGTTCTCCTCGTGTGCGGTTCGGCGTGGAGATGCGGCGCCTGCGCGAGGCGGCGCACCTGTCCCAGTCCGCCGTCGCCGCCCGTCTCGGATGCACGCAGACCCAGATCAGCAGGCTGGAGATGGCCACCCGTACCCCGTCGAGGGCGGACGCGGAGAAGCTGGACCAGATTTTCAACCTGGCCGAAAGACAGCATTTCGTCGGTCTGCACCGGCGCATCGTGGCCAGACCGGGCGGCCCGAAGTGGTTCATGGGCTGGGTTGAGGAGATCGAACCCAATGCGCTGGCCCTGCACTCCTGGGACCCCCTGCTGGTTCCCGGGCTGTTGCAGACCGAGGCCTACGCGCGGCGGATCTTCAGCCTGGAGCCGAGGATCACCGCCACCGAGGTGGACGAACGCGTCCAGGCCCGCATGCGCAGGCGGCAGATCCTCGACCAGCGGAACCCTCCCTCCCTGCTGGTCCTCATGGACACGGGTGTGCTGCGGCGCCCGGTCGGCGGCCCCGAGGTGATGCGGGAGCAGCTCGACCATCTGCTCGACGCGGTGAGACACCCCTCTGTCTCCCTTCAGCTCGTCGCCCCGGAATGCCTGCCGGGAATGCTCGGCGCTTTCATGATCGCAAAACTTCCGAACGGCGATCCCGACATCGTCCATGTGGATTCTTCGGCAGATGGACGGGTTTCCTCCGAGCGCGAGACCGTCGCCTCCGTCTGGAA
Source organism: Streptosporangium sp. NPDC000239 (assembly GCF_040300765.1). Taxonomy (NCBI): domain Bacteria; kingdom Bacillati; phylum Actinomycetota; class Actinomycetes; order Streptosporangiales; family Streptosporangiaceae; genus Streptosporangium; species Streptosporangium sp. NPDC000239. Next base: position 124,036 of record NZ_JBEPEI010000013.1, read on the forward strand.
ACGCTATGAAGCCATACGACTGTGGGCCTATCCTGAGCACGCATCCCTCCGCATGATCGAGGAAGTGAAAAAGGAATGGACCTGAGCACCACTGTGTGGCGAAAGTCCTCACTCTCCGGCGGAAACGGTGGGCAGTGTGTCGAGGTCGCCGGTCTGACAGGCGGCACGGCGGTGCGTGACAGCAAGAACCCCGACGGGCCCAGCCTTCTCTTCACCGCCGCCGAATGGCGGACGTTCGTCGAAGGCGTCAAAACCGGTGAGTTCGACAGGTTGGTCTAGGGTTTTTTCCTGATCGGTCACAGGACGACGCGTCGGATGACACCGGCCCGCCCCTCACGGTGCGGGGACCGGTGTCATCTCATGCCAGAGGAAGGTAAACAGGAATGGACCTGAGCACCACCGCATGGCGAAAGTCCTCATTCTCCGGAGGAAGCGCCGGGGCCCCCGAGCTCGCCCGGCTCACTTGATGCGCGGGAGCCGGGTCGCCGGCGTCCTCGTGCTGCTGGCGACGGTCTCCGCCTGTGGCCAGAGCGCCGTGAGCGCCCGGATCCCCGCTCCGGCGCCGTCGTCCTCGCCGCCTTCGTCCCTGGCCGCGTCGGTCTCGGCGCCGTCGTCGCCCGTTCCCCGGCCCGCCGTGACGGTCGGTCCCGGGGTGCCCGGCAAGAAGACCAAGGGGTGCCCGGTGACCAAGCTGCGCAGCCGGGGTGACATGCCGCAGGACGTGGGCGAACAGTTCCGGCAGGAGCAGCTGACCCCCGGCGACTGGTACGGCGTGGGCGGCCTGTGGACGTTGCTGGACACGACCGACGTCGCCTACAAGCGTTCCGGCGAGACGGTGGCCGTCAAGACGGTGTGGTGGCGGGATCGTGACGAGGCGTTGACGGTCGAGGCCGTCTCGGTCAAGACGGGTGAGACCGTGCGGGGGGAGAGCCCCGGCCCCTACCCGGTGCCCGGTGTGCAGCCCATCTCACTGCCGCTTCCCCATCTTGGCTGCTGGCATGTGTCCGCCTCTCTCGGCGGAACAAAGGTCAGTTTCATCACCGACGTGGCCCGCATCGGGGTTCTTGACTGACCAAAACATCCGAATAAATCCCCGAAACTCCCCAAGGGGGATCATAAACGGAAATATAACCCTCCGTTATGATAAAAAGCTATATAAGCGGAGGGGAGTCGCGTGTTGACGATGTGTTCTCGTCGTGGACACGCCGAAGCGGGGTTCGGTCCGGCATCACGGGACGCCGGACCGGAGCCTTTTTCGCGGATTCCCCTGAAGCGGGAAACGGCTGGGAGCACGGCACCGAAGGCGGCAACGCCGCGAATCCTCACCGACTCGGCCCCCGAGGAACCCCGTGCCGACGACTGAATCTCGGCCCCGGCGGTCGCCACAGGGCCGGTTCTCACGTCGCCGACGCTCCGCCGGACAACACGAACGCATCAGGTTCCCCAATCGCCCCGGCGAGGACGATCCATGGCCCCTGCAGGCCCGTTTCACGATCCGATCACTCGCGACAAGGAACAGCGCGCCGCCGTACACCGCCCATCATCCGCTTGTCCGATAAACGGAAGCGGGGAGGGAGGGGTGCCCGCGCTCGTCGCCCGCGTGCCGGGCCGGACGGCACGCGGGCGGACGCCCCGAAGGGCCACGGTGACGCAGCGGGTTCGCGACAAACCCCGCGCGGGGTGATCGGCGCGTTCCGGTTCGGCACTTCGCAGGTGGAGAGCGAAACGGGCATGACAATTTTGCCTCCAGCGAGCATCCGAAACGCCACCAAACCACCATCTTTCCTGCTCAAGCGGGCATATGTGGAAGGAAGCACTGGTATCCGAAATCCCTGCACCTTCGCAGGGAAGAGCAAGACAAATCCCAATTTGGACTGACAACCAGTGAGTAATTCTTTGCCACTAATCGATAGGTTGCTATCGTTTTTTGGGAAGGAACAGAACGGCCGGAAGGTAAGTCAACCGGGGGGTCGCATGACCGAGTCCATTGCGCTGCCGCTGCACATGTGGCGGGCGGGGTTCGACCCCGCTCCCGAGCTGGAGGCACTTCGGGACGAGGAGGGCATAAGGCGGATCACGACGACGCTGGGCTTCGACGCCTGGCTGGTCACCCGCCACGACGACGTACGGGCGGTGCTCGGTGACGCCGAGCGCTTCAGCAACGACTGGCAGAGCCACTACCCCGTGCCCGGTGATCCGTACCGGACCGAGGAGGAGAAGGCCAGGTTGCGCGCGGGCAACCTGCTCTCCTTCGACCCTCCTGAGCACACCCGGATACGCCGGATCCTGACGCCGGAGTTCACGCTGCGCCGGATGCGCAGGCTCGAACCCCGGATCACGCGCATCGTCGAGGACCACCTGGACGCGATGGAGAAGGCCGGATCCCCCGCCGACCTGGTCTCCTCCTTCGCGCTGCCGATCCCCTCGCTGGTGATCTGCGAGCTGCTCGGCGTGCCGTACGCCGATCGGGAGGACTTCCAGCGCAGGACCGGCAGGTTGCTTGACCTGTCCCTCGCGCCGGAGGAGCGGATCGCGGCCCAGCGTGAGTCGCGGCAGTACATGGCCGAGCTGGTCGCCCACGTCAAGTCGGACCCGGGCGAGGAACTGCTCGGCATGCTGGTGCGCGAGCACGGCGACGAGCTGAGCGACGACGAACTCGCCGGCATCGGCAGCCTGCTGCTGGTGGCCGGGCACGAGACCACCGCCAACATGCTGGGCATCGGCACGCTGGCCCTGCTGCGCCACCCCGACCAGCTCGACCTGCTCAGGAAGGAGCCCGAGCGTGTCGAGGCGGCGATCGAGGAGCTGATGCGCTGGCTCAGCATCGTCCACTCCGGGGGCTTCAGGATGGCGACGACGAAGGTCGAGGTCGCGGGGCAGGTCATCGAACCGGGCGAGCTGGTGCTGTGCTCCCTGCCCGCGGCCAACCGCGACGCCGCGTTCGTGCCCGATCCCGGGCAGCTGGACATCACCAGGGGCGCCTACGGCCACATGGCCTTCGGACACGGAGTGCACCACTGTCTGGGGGCCCCGCTGGCGCGGATGGAGATGCGGGTCGCCTTCCCCGCGCTGCTTCGGCGCTTCCCCGGGCTGCGCGTCGTCGATCCCGAGGCGCACTTCCGCACCTTCCACGTGGTGTACGGCCTGACCTCCCTGCAGGTCGCCTGGTAACCGTCCGCATCCGGACTGCTAGCGTTCGGTGTGTGCCAGAGCAACGACACAGAGCCGATGCCCTGCGCAACTCCGACAGGATCGTCAGGGCTGCGATCACGGCCTTGCGAGAGGGGGGCACCGCCGTACCCCTCGATGAGATCGCCCGCAGGGCCGGGGTCGGGATCGCCACCGTCTACCGGCGGTTCGGCGACCGTGACGGCGTGATCAGGGCCTGCTTCGAGACGTACTTCACCGAGGAGGTCGAGCCGCACGCGCTGGCGGCCCGCCGGGCGGCTGACCCTCGGCAGGGGCTCGCCGAGGCGCTGGGCGCCATCGTGGACACGTTGGCCTCGCACCGCGCCCTGCTCACCGCGGCACGGGAGGCGGGCGCGTTCACCGAGTCCCTGTTCGAGCGGTTCGGCGCGCCGCTGGGCGACGTGCTCGCCGACGCCCAGCGGCGCGGACTGGTCCGCGCCGACCTGCTGGTCCGCGACCTGGCGGCGATGGTGGTGATGACCCTGGCCACGATCGGCCCGACGGGTCTCGACGGCCACCGGAGATACCTGGCGCTCCTGTTCGACGGGACCCGTCCTTCAGAGGCGCCGCTGCCTCCGCCGTCCGAGCCGGGCGAGAGGATCAGTCCCGCAGGGCAGCGGCCTCACGCCCGTGCACGATCAGCGCGTACAGGATGACGACGTCGACCGCGATGACGACGATGGACCACCACGGATTGGCCGCGAGCCAGGCCATCTGGGTGATGGCGTTGACCGCCACGAGGACGACGGCCGCCATCCGCGCCCACTCCTGACCCATCAGCAGGGTGATGCCGACGGCCACGAGCAGGATGCCGAGTATGAGGTGGACCCAGCCCCATCCGGTGAGGTTGAGCACCAGCAGCTTGTCGCGGATCTGCACGTAGAGATCGTTGTTGAAGATCGCGTACAGACCGGAGATGGCGTTGAAGAAGCCGTCCACGATCATGACCACGCCCGCGAACCAGATCCAGCCGATCCAGCCCGTCATCCGCGTGTTGTGTGCCATATGGTGCTGTGCCATATGAATCTGCTGCCCCTTGACCGGTGAGCCGTCACCGACGCCGGGGAAACCTCGCCCGTCCCGGTGCCGTCCCGTGGACGGGTCTTTGCCCTCCACTCCTCCACGGGCGAAACCACGGGCGAAACCGCCGCCGACCGTACCGTCCCGGCTGTGCGGATTGAGTGATCCGACCCCGGGTACATCGCACGTTCCGTCCGGGTCCGCGGCACGCGTCCGCACTGATCACTTTCAGATACACTTCTGTATCTGAGCGCGGAGGTATGTGGATGCGGTTGTCAAGGGAGCAGAGCCGTGAGGAGACCAGGCGCAAGTTACTGGCCTCGGCCTCGGAGCTGTTCGCGGAACGCGGGGTCAACGGCACCTCCATCGAACAGATCGCCGAGCGGGCCGGCTACACCCGAGGGGCTTTCTACGGCAACTTCGACGGCAAGCACGAGCTGGTCGTCGCACTGCTCACCAGGCGCACCGAACGGGCACGGGAGGAGTTGGCCGAGATATGCGGCCGGGCCACCTCGTCCGAGCATCTGACGAGCCTGCTGCACGCCTGGCACCGCGACCACGCCGAGCACCAGGAGAGCTGGCTGGCGCTACGCCTTGAGCTCCTCCTCTACGCCCTGCGCAACCCGGAGATCCGCCCGTTGCTCGCCCAGCGGGAGCTGTTCGCCAGAGACGCGATCACCGAGGGGGTACGGCGGGAGCTCGTCCGCCGGGACGCGGGCCCGCCCGCGGACCCGAAACTGCTCTCCATGATCGTCCACGCCCTGGAGGACGGCCTGCTCGTCCAGAGGCTGCTCACCCCCGACGACGTCGACGACCGCACGGCGACCGACGCCGTCACCCTCCTCCTCGACTCCTGGGCGGCACTCGACACGCGAAAGAAGGACTGATGCACGACTACCGGGTGACCATCAGAGGCAGGTTCATCGGTCTCACCGACGACCAGCGGGCCGAACTGACCGCGCGACTGGCCGACCGCGACATGCTGCTCAACGGCTTCACCAGGGAGGGCGGCTTCGCCTACGACGCCGCCATCGGGCCGTTCAGCTTCCGCTACGTCATCGCGGTCGACGACGAGGAGGGCGAGGCCGAGGCCGTCGAACTGGCCCTGGCCGCCGTCAAGGCCAGACTCGGCGAGTACGGCCACGGCGACCTGTCGGTCTCGGCCGTCGACATGCGCGAGGTGAAGATCCGCCGCCGCTGACCGCCTTCCCCAGGCCGTCCTCCGGGGTCGTCCTCCCCAGACCGTCCTCCCCGGTGGCCGTCTTTCGGCGGCCGTCCTCCCCGGTGGGCCGGGTCAGCCTCCGGGCGTGGAGGGCGGCTCGGCGACGGTGGTGTGAAGCGCGAGGCCGCCGCCGTCCAGGGGCCGGAACCCCAGTTCGTGGAGTTCGGGAACGTCGAGCGCGGTGACCACCCGTAGGGCACCCACCTCGGCCGCCTCGTGGATCACGACGCGCACCAGCGCGGCACGCACCTGCGGGGGGACGCCGGGCTGGACGTGCGCCAGTTCCAGGCGGGCGGTGGTGCGCGGCGCGTCCTCCCAGGAGGCCACCGCCTGACCGACGAAAGGCTCTCCCCGCTCGTTGTCGGCGTAGGCCTGCAACCAGCAGACGAGCCTGTTCTCGGCGACCAGCCTCCGGGGAACGGTCACGTCCATCCCCGCCTCGGCCAGCCAGGAACCGGCCTCGGACGCGGCCACGGGAACCACCATCCGCCTCCGCGCGAGACGGAACCCCCTTCGCAGGGATATGAGCGGAACATCACTGACATAGAACCCCGCAGGCCAGGGGTCCGGGGCGTCGCGAACGCCCAGCACCACATAACCGTCCCTGACCGTCCTGCGCCCCCGGCGGACCAGCCCGGTCGCGAGTTCCTCCGCGAGGCGGTAACCGACGTCCGCCGCCCATTCGTCCGGCGAGGTCATCGGTTCGCCGATCACGGAGTTCCTCGGCTCCGTGGGAAACGCGACCTCGACGGCGTAGGTGTTCGGGTCCTTCCTCCAGCGGAAGACCACCAGCATGCCGTACGGCTCCGCGACGACATCGACGACGAAGGCCCCCTCCGTCAAGACCCTCACCCGCAGCAGACACCCCCTGAGCGCCGCGAAGACCTCCTCCCGAGACCACCCGGTCATCATTTCCCCACCTTCCCGTTGTCGTGTCGCCCGGCGCGGGGCGTATTTCGACCACCGTGGGCCGAGCGCGAAAGCCTCACATGAGAGCCCTTTTCCGGAGCCTCGGTCCCGGCGGTCAGCCCACGCAGGTCGGCCGGGTGCGGCGCCAGTAGGACCAGGCGGCCAGGGCCAGGGCCAGGCCGTACGCGGCGAAGGCGCCCAGGCCGAACCAGGTCACCAGGAGGGCGTCGCCCACGGTGGAGAAGTCTCCCCTGGAGACGGTGATCACGCCTGCCGTGCCGAGGGTGGCGTAGACGACTCCGGCCACCCCGTAGGGCGCGAGCGTGGCGGCGCCGATCAGTGCCGGGGTGAGCGGCAGCCAGCGGGGCACCCGCCTCCCCCGCAGGACGAGCGTCCAGCGGGGGAACACCTGGCCCCAGGGCCGCACCAGACCGAGGAGGAGGAACACTCCGAGCACCGCCAGCAGCGCTGTGGGGTCGATGCCCCAGCGGTCCAGGGTGAGCCACAGCTCCGAGGCGCCGTTGCGCTCGTGCGTCGCCACCATCTCCTCGCCGGTGATCCCCGCGAAGGTCCCGCCGAGCGCCCATGTCGTCTTCATGACCGCGTAGGGCAGGAACGCCGCGGCGCCCACGTAGGCCGACGCCCGGACGCGCCGCGGAGCGGGTGTGGGTTCCGGCCTGTTCCACACGGTCGAGGAGGTGTGTACGGCACCGCACCGCGGGCAGACGCCGGAGGTCGAGGAGCGGTAGGAGAGGGCCGTGGCGGCGAGCAGCACCACACCGAGCCCGGCGAGCGCCCGGTTGGCGGCCCCCGTCCAGCTGTCGACGGTCTGGCCGAAGACGAAGGTGATCGCGTCCATCAGCAGGCCGAACGCGGCCACGCCGACCAGCGCGCACAGCCCGATCAGGGCGGCGAGAACGACCCGCCGGGGAAGCCGCGGGCCCCGGGGCCGCGCCACGGCCAGCGTCGTCACCGCCACGAGGGCGGCGGCGGTCACGGCGGCCCAGTTCAGGCCGACCGGCAGCGGATGCGCGGCACGGTAGAAGATCGCGGTTCCGGTCAGCGCCGTGACCAGGCCGAACCCCCCGTAGGCCACCGCCCAGCCGAAGGCCGCGTACCCGGTCCACGCCAACCGCCGATCGGGTGACGATGGATGTGCGATGTCAGTCATGAGCCGACCCCCGTTCGGCTCCGGAACCTACACAGGTGGTCCTGTGGCGAAGCTGAGCCGGGCTGAGAGGGCTCACAGCCGATCGGTCAGTCGTCCTCGTCGGGGGGCGGGTCGGGCAGCCGCCAGCCCTCCAGGAGGAGGGGCAGGGTGTAGTGGGTGGCGAGCAGGGTCAGGGCCAGGGGCAGCAGCAGGGCGGTCGGCACGTCCAGGGTCAGCCGGCCTCCCGTGCTCCACAGGCCGGCCAGGACCACCAGTACGGCCAGCACGACCGTGGTGAGGGTGTGCGCGCCCGTGTAGGCCCGCTGCTGTTCGCCACGCTGCCGTTCGTCGAGATACTCGGCGGGGATGGTGGTGACGCCCTTGGTGGCGAGGGTGAGCCAGCCGTACACCGGGACCAGGACGGCCACGGCGAGCGCGAACATGGACAGGTAGACGTTGCGGGCCAGGTCGCTCGGCGCGAGCCTGACGATGACCACCAGGCCCGCCCAGAGCACCAGCAGGGCCGCGCCCCCGGCGATCACGAGCCGCCTGCGGTTGCGCCTGCCCGTCCAGACACGACGGGCCGGGCTGTTCTCGATGAGGGCCACACGTTCGCGGACGCGACGGTCGATCCAGCGACGCATCGGTCTCTCCTTCCTCATGTCCCGCCCCCGCTGCCCAGCCGGGCGAAGGGGGTCAGTGAGAACACGACCTCCACCGGCACCTCGAAGTACTCGGCGATCCGCAGCGCGAGGAACAGGCTGGGGCTGTACTCGCCGCGTTCCAGGTAGCCGACCGTCTGGTAGTGCACACCCAGGGCCGTCGCCAGGTCCTTGCGGGAGATCCCGCGTTCGGCGCGCAGCATCGAGATGCGGTTGTAGACGATCTCGCTGGACATTCGGGAGCCTCATATCCGCCGCTCGGCCTGCCGGGTCCCGGACGCCCCGCGGGTGACCTTGCGCAGCAGCCAGGGTGCCAGAACCATACCGGCGATCGCCCAGAGTCCCATCACCGTCGCGGCGGTCCCGAGCTGCCAGGCGCCGCCGAGTTCGGCCGCCGCGGCACCCGGCGGCAGGAACGCGGCCCGCAGGGCGTGTCCCTGCCAGTAGAGCGGGAAGGCCTGGGCGACCCGGCCGACCACCTCGGGCAGCATCCGCAGCGGGAGCATCACCCCGGAGATCAGCATCAGCAGCATGGACGGCAGCCCGAGCACCAGCGCCGCGCTCTTGGGGTTGGACAGCATCGCGCCGAGCGCGGCCCCGACGGGCACCACGGAGAGCGCCCCGAGCACGAGCGCCCAGCCGAAGGTCAGCCACGCCTGCGGGGTCGCGGGGGGCCGGACGCCCGCGACGAGCACGCCCGCCAGCAGCATCAGCGTCGCCTGCGTCAGGATCTGGCACAGCACCGAGACGGCGCGTCCCGTCACGTAGACCGGGATGCCGCGCGGCAGCGCCCGCAGCCGGAGCAGCGCGCCCTCCTCCCGGTCGGCCGCGATCAGCATCGGCAGCGTCGTCACCCCGGTGGAGAACACCATGAACGCCGTGAACCCGACCGCCATGAACGTGGCCATGTCGACTCCGCCACCGGCCGGGTTGCCGCCTATCCACAGCGTGAGCAGCAGGAAGACGCCGACCCCGCCGGCGAGCTGGCCGGTCACCTCCTTCCTGTCCCGCAGGAGGGTGCCCTGCTCGATCAGTCCTCGGCGGATCCCGAGGCCCAGTGTGCCGTTCATGCCGCGCTCCGATCGATCAGGCTCAGGTAGCTCTCCTCCAGCGTCGGCCGCCGGATCTCCAGGTCGGGGACGGGCCCGCCGTACCTCTGGTGGAGTTCCCAGGCCAGCCGTGACGGGTCGTCGGTCAGCTCGCACCCGTCCTGCCAGCGCACCCGTGACGGCGCCCGTACGGCGGCGGCCAGCTCGGCGGGGGTGCCGGAGACGGCGACGCGTCCCTCGACCAGCACCGCGATGCGGTCCGCGAGCCGTTCGGCCTCGGCCAGGTCGTGGGTGGTCAGCAGGATGGTCGTGTCGAGCCCGCGGACCAGGTCGTGGAACTCGCGCCGCGCCTCGGGGTCGAAGCCGGTCGTCGGCTCGTCGAGGAAGAGCAGGTCGGGCCTGCCGACGACGCCGAGCGCCACGTCGAGCCTGCGGCGCTGGCCGCCGGAGAGCTGGCCGACCTTCGCGGTGGCCTTCCCGGACAGGCCGAGGGCGTCGAGCAGCTCCCCGGTGTTCCACGGCGCCGGGTAGTGCGCGGCGACGTGGCCGAGCAGTTCGCCCACCCGCCAGCGCGGGTGGTCCCGCCAGTTCTGCAGGACGACGCCGAGCCTGGCCCGCCAGGCGTCGTCGCCCCGCGCGGGATCGACGCCCAGGACCTCGACCTCGCCCGCCGACGGGAGGCGGAAGCCTTCGAGGATCTCGACGGTGGTCGTCTTCCCCGCGCCGTTCGGCCCGAGCAGTGCGACGGTCTCCCCGCGTCGCACCTCAAGGTCGACCCCGCGCAGCACCTCGTTCCGGCCGTACGACATTCGCAGCCCGCGAACGCTAATCACAGCATCCATGCTTTCGAATGTAGTACACCTACTACATCCCAAACAACCACTACTACGAACGGATCTCGGCTGCCAGGATGGAGAGATGATCGACGTTCGTACGGCCCACACCTCGGAACTGGACACCGCCACCCTCGAAACCGCCAGGAGACTGCTCGTCGAGGTCTTCGACGGAGACCTGAGCGACGACGACTGGGAGCACGCCCTGGGCGGGGTGCACGCCCTGGCCTGGCGGGGAGCCGAGCTGGTCGGGCACGCCTCGGTGGTCCAGCGGCGGATGCTGCACGGCGGCAGGGCGCTGCGCGCGGGCTACGTCGAGGCCGTCGGGGTCCGCGCGGACCTACGGCGCGGAGGGTACGGCACCGCCCTGATGGACGCGCTGGAACGGGTCGTCCACGGCGCCTACGACCTCGGCGCGCTCAGCGCGTCCGACGAGGCCGTGCCCTTCTACCGGGGACGCGGCTGGCGGCAGTGGCGGGGCGAGACGTTCGTGCTCACCCCGGACGGCCTCGAACGCACCGAGGAGGAGGACGAGGGGGTCCACGTCCTCCCCGTGACGGTTCCGCTCACCCTGTCGGGCACGCTGACCTGCGACTGGCGCGACGGTGACGTCTGGTAGGCGCCGGTCACCGCGAAGTCAGGGGGCGGCGATCCACTCGGTCTCGGTGGTCAGCGCGTCCAGGTCCTCCTGGACGGGGGTGATGCCGATCCCCGGCCCCGAGGGCACGGTCATCTCTCCCCCGGTCAGCACGAACGGCGCCGTGACGTCCCGCCCGTAGTAGCGCGCGGTCGCCGAGATGTCGCCGGGCAGCGTGAAACCGGGCAGCGCGGCGAGTGCCAGGTTGGCGGCCCTGCCGAGACCGGTCTCCAGCATGCCGCCGCACCACACGGGCAGCCCGTTGGCGCGGGCCACGTCGTGGATGCGCCGCGCCTCCAGGTAGCCGCCCACCCGGCCCGGCTTGATGTTGATGATCGAGCAGGCGTCCATCCTGATCGCCGCCGCCGCGTCACGCGCCGAGGTGATGCTCTCGTCCAGGCAGACCGGGGTGTTCGACCTGGCCGCGAACCGGGCGTGGGTGTGCAGGTCGCCGGGGGCGAAGGGCTGCTCGATCATCGCCAGGCCGTAGGCGTCGAGCCTGGTCAGATGGGGGATGTCGGCGGCCTCGTAGGCGGTGTTCGCGTCCACGGTGAGCATCACGCCGGAGCCGAAGGTCTCCCTGACCCGCCTGACGGGTTCGAGGTCCCAGCCGGGTTCGATCTTCAGCTTCACCCTGGCGTATCCGGCGGCCAGGTGCCGGTCCACGGTGTCGAGCAGCGCGTCGATGCTCTCGGCGATGCCGACCGAGACGCCGACGGGCAGGCTGTGCCGTACCGCGCCCAGGTAGGAGGCCAGGGAGACGCCCCGGGAGCGCAGCCAGGCGTCGAGCACGGCCGTCTCGACGGCGGACTTGGCCATCTGGTGGGCGCGCACGTGGCCGAACGCGGGGGCGACGGCCGCCGGGTCCAGGTCGAGGGGGAAGAGCACCGGCAGCAGGAACCGGCGGATCACGTCCGCGGCGCCCTCAAGGTACTCGGGGCAGTAGCTCGGCTCGTCCTCGGCCACGCACTCCGCCCAGCCCTCGCCCTCGTCGGTCACCACCCGCACGAGCAGCGCCTCCCGCACCGTCTGGGTGCCCAGGGACGTCCTGAACGGGGTCACCAGCGGCAGCGCGACCTTACGCAGCTCCACACCTGTCAGTTTCACGCCGTGCCTCCTCTGGCCAGCAGATACCACCCGGATCGGGTGAAGCCGGTGATCCGGTAACCGTCGGCGAACGCCGCGCCGAGCACCCCGCCCAGCGCGGCCCGCCAGTGTCTGGCCTCGCCGGGCTCGTCCACGCGCAACCGCTCGATGTCCGGCGGAGTCGCGCAGCGTAGCAGAGGCGCCCCGCCGCCGGGCCGTACGGTCCCCGCCTCGTCGAGGACGGTCACGGCGGCGGTCTCGGACGGCCCTGCCGCCCGTTCGGTGGCCGGGGCGGGGTCCGGGGTGACGGGCCAGGTGACGAACAGCCGGTCGGAGACGTCCCCGTCGTTGATGCCGTCACTCATCGGGCCGTAGAAGTCAGGGAGGTACTCGGCGACCTTCGCGCCGAGTTTGACCAGGTTGAAGTAGGCGTTGCGCCGTACGAGCGGGTCGAAGGTCCAGGAGACGGCGACGAGGCCGCGCTCGGCCGCCCAGGCTCGCTGGTGTTCCTTGAGCGCCAGGCCGACGCCGAGTCCCCGCGCCCGGGAGGCGACCCCGGCGACGTGGGAGTGCAGGCTCCTGTCCGCGGCGAGGAACCCCACGGCGGCGCCGACCAGTTCCTCGTCGAGGAAGGCGCCGCCGATGTAGCCGCCGACGTGCGCCAGCGCGCACATCACGTCCAGGGAGATGGGCGGATCGTCACCCGGCCTGGTCCCCCAGACCTGACGGAGCAGCCGGTCGGCGCGCTGCAGGTCGGCGGTGCCGTGCAGAGAGAGGAGACGTACCCCGGCCCGAGCCGAGGCGAGGAGTTCGACCATGGCAGACAGCATCCTGCCGGAAGGCCTCCGGAGCGTTGGCGCACACGCCGAACTTCACCCGCCCGGATTTGTGGTCCCGCTCAGCGCCACCCGTCCGGCGCTCGCACGACCTCGCGGCGTCGCCCGAACCCGTACGGCCCGGCGGCGCCGCTCGAAGCCCGCCCGGCCCGATGACGCCGCTCACGAGCCGTCCGGTCCCGCGGCGCCGCTCAGCCGGAGCTGGAGCGCCAGGACCAGGCGGGTGTCCGGGTCGTCCAGGTCGATCAGCTCGCCGATCCTGCGCAGCCGGTAGCGCAGGGTGTTGGGGTGCAGGGACAGCGTGTCGGCCGCCCTGGGCACGTCGTAGTGCGCGGTCACCCACACCCGCAGGCTGCGCACGTAGTGGGTGCCGTGCCTGGCGTCGTGCGCGGCGACCACCCCGAGCGGCTCGCCGTGCAGGGAGGGCTTGGCCCGGACGGAGGCGTCCATGTCCATCAGGAACAGCGCCGCCGACAACTCCTCGTGGTGCCCGACCTCGGCCCTCGCGTACGGCCCGCACACCGCCCGCAACGCCTCCTCCGCCTGACGGGCGCTGGTCGGCGCCAGCGCGGCCGCCGGGACCACCCTGCCGATCCCCGCCCGCCACTGCCCGCCGAGCCGGTCGCGCATCCTGGCCAGGACGTCGGCGGTGATCCTGCGCAGCAGCGGCGTCACCGAGTCCGTGGCGACGATCGCGTGGGCGCGCCCGTCGACCGCCCCCGTCGCCGCGCGCATCCGGTAGGCCGCGTAGGCGGTGCGCAGCAGGTCGCCGGTGTGGGTGGCCGCGAAGGCGTCGGCCGTACGGCCGTGCGGCCCGATGGTGACCACGGTGACCGGCTCGTCGGGCAGCAGGCCGAAGGAGGTGGCCAGCTCCCTGACCGGCCCGATGCCGCGCAGCAGGTTGCCCAGGCACTCGTCACGGCGCCTGCGGGCCTCGTCCGCGGCCAGGGTGATCCTGGCCAGGTGGGGGGCGGCGGCGCGGGCCGCCTCCGCGAGCACCTGCGCGGCGTCGGCCGCCAGCGGCTCCTCCGCCCTGAGCGCCCAGATCGTGCCGAGCGCCTCACCGTGCGCGCGGATGGCGATGGCCAGCCGGGGGTAGTACTCGCGCGGTTCGTAGCTCCACACCGCGTCCTCGGCGCGCAGCACCGCGGCGTACTCCTCGGTGTTGGTCGGGTGCTCGGGCACCCTGCGGCCCAGGATGCCCTCCCTGCGCAGGTCGTCGATCTGCTGCCCCTCGACCGTCGAGTAGGCCAGCACCCGCATCGCCAGGTCCTCGATGGCCACGGCCCCGCCGACCCGTACCGCCACCTGGTTGGCCAGCGCGAACAGGTCGGCCGCCCTGGCGTCGCCCAGCGACTCGACGGGCGCGACCACCGCGAGCAGGGCGTCGATCAGCGTGTAGAGCTGCCCCCAGGACAGGTCGGGAGCGGCGGCGAGCAACGCCGTACCGGCCGCCTCTGCCACCTCGGCCAGCGACTCCGGGTCGCTCGTGCCCGGTTTGACCACCACGACCGCGACGCCCGCCTCACCCGCGCGGGTCAGCATCTCGGCGGACGGGCGCCCGGTGACCAGCAGCACGGCGCCGTCGAGACCGGTCATGGCCTCCTCGGGGTCGTAGATGACCGGTGTGCCGATCAGCGGCTCCCTGCCGCCGGGCAGGGCGAGCGGACGCACCATCTCGGGACCGAGACTGTCCAGCAGCACACCGAGCGTGACCCGGCCGCGCGCCGTCATGACATCCCCCGGCGCAGGACCGTTCCATGCCTGCCCCCGGTGAACTCGCCGTCGGCGACCACCTCCCGCCCGGCGAGGAACACGTGCCGCACCCCGTGGGGACGCACGTCGGGGACCTCGTAGGTGCCGTCGTGGCCGACGGTCGCGGGGTCGAAGACGCAGACGTCGGCGACCGCGCCGGGACCGAGCCAGCCCCGGTCGGTCAGCCCGAACTGGGCGGCGACGGCCGAGCTGACCTTGCGGATCGCCTCGGGCATCGGGACGACCTTCCGCTCCCTGACGTAGGTCCCCAGGAAGGTGGGGAAGGTGCCGAACGTACGCGGGTGGTTGGGGCCGACCGGGGGCCCGCCGTCCGAACCGATGGAGACCAGCGGATCCGCCATGATCGCGGTCACGTCGTCGTCGTGCATGGTGTGGAAGACCCCGGAGGCGTGCGGATCCCGCCGAAGCAGGTCGCACAGGGCCTCCCACGGGTCCCCGGGCAGGTCGGCAAGGCGCCTGCCCTCGACGGCGGGGTCGGAGTGGGTCAGGATCTGCACGTCGGCCGGGTGCAGCTCACGCCACAGGCCGACCCCGGTGCCGGTCGCCGGGTCCTCGGCCATCGCGCGGAGCGCGGCCCTGGTCAGGGGGTCGGCGAGCCTGGCCAGCAGTGCCTCCTGGCCGCCCTCGCAGGCGACCGGCGGCAGCACGGCGACCAGACCGGTGCAGAAGGCCAGGTACGGATACACGTCCGCGCGCACGTCCAGGCCCGACCTGCGCGCCTCGGCGAGCTTGGCCAGCAGCATGGCCGAAGACCCGTGTACGGCCCGGCCCGACGCCTTGCAGTGCGAGACCTGCAGCCGCACCCCGGCCCGGGTTGCGACGGTGATCGCCTCGTCGAGCGCGTCGGCCAGGCCCTCGCTCTCGCTGCGCATGTGCGTGGCGTAGGGCAGGTTCCACCGCCGGGCGACCAGCGCGAGCGCGACCAGTTCGTCGGTGCCGGCGTAGGCGCCGGGGACGTACTCAAGGCCGCTGGACAGCCCGACGGCGCCCGCCTCGAACGCCTCGGCCGCCAGGACGCGCATCCGGTCGAGCGCCTCACCCGTCGGCTTCGCCTCCATCCCGCTCGCCGCCAGCCGCAGCGTGTTGTGCCCCACCATGACGGCCAGGTTGTTGCTCGGCCCCGCCGCCCGCGCCGCGTCGAGGTACTCGCCGAACGTGGTGAACGCCTGCTCGGCCAGTACGGCGGGCATGAACCCGGCCGTCTCCGGGTTCGCCGGCCCGCAGGAGAAGCCGCAGTTGCCGACGATCTCGGTGGTGACGCCCTGGTGGAGCTTGAAGGGCTGGGGTTCGGCGAGGAAGGGCACGGTGTCGGAGTGGCTGTGCGGATCGACGAAACCGGGGGCGACGACCATCCCCGCGACGTCGATCACCCGCCTGGCGGGCCCGAGGTCACGGCCGACGGCGACGATCCGGCCCTGGGAGATCGCGACGTCGGCGTCCTTCGCGGGGCTGCCGAACCCGTCGTGAACGCTTCCATGGCTGAGCAGCAGGTCGTGCATGATGCAAGGTTTCCTTTCTCGCTACTCCGGCCACAAGCGACCAAAGTATGCAGTGTCTCTTTGCTCCGCCTTCGGCGTCGCGGGTTCGGGCGCCTTGAGCCAACGCTTTCCCTCGTCGCTCATCCGCTTCGCTCCTTCGCTCCTCAGTCCAAGCGTCGGCGCGCCCGAACCGTGTCTCTTTGCGCCCTGCCTTTTTGCGACGCCTTCGGCGTCGCGGGCTTGGGCGCCCCGAGTCGGCGTCTTCCCTCGTCGCTCGTCCGCTGCGCTCCCTCACTCCTCAGTCCAGACACCGACGCGCCCAAGCCGACACTCCTCACGCACGGCGCCGGTAAGGCGAAGATCAAACTCCTCACGCGCGGGGCTGGAACGGGGCCTAGGGGGTTGGGGGGACCGAGGCCAGGAGTTTCTGGGTGTAGGGGTGGGTGGGGGCGTCCAGGATCTGGGGGGTTCGGCCCTCCTCGACCACCTCTCCCTTGAACAGGACCACGGTCCTGTCGGTGATCTGTCTGACCACGGCCAGGTCGTGGGTGATGAACAGCAGGCTGGTGCCCAGGTCGCGGCCCACCGTGCGCAGCAGTTCCAGCACGTGGGCCTGGACCGAGACGTCCAGTGAGGCGACCGGCTCGTCGCAGATCAGCAGGGCGGGCCGTACGGCCAGGGCCCTGGCGATGGCCACGCGCTGCCGTTCGCCGCCGGACAGCGCCCTGGGGCGGCGCTCGGCGTAGGAGGCGGGCAGGCCGACCAGGTCGAGCAGTTCGGGGACGGAGAGCCGTCCCTCACGTGATCCCTGGGCGGCGGCCTCGGTGAGCGTCGAGCCCACGGTCAGGGAGGGGTTGAGCGAGGTCGAGGGGTCCTGGAAGACGCACTGCACCAGCCGGTGCGCCCGGTCTCCCCGCCGCCCGCGCCGGGTCAGGTCGAGCCCGGCCAGCTCCACCCGGCCTCCGTCGGGGGTGGCCAGGCCCAGGACGCACCGGGCCAGGGTGGTCTTGCCCGAACCCGACTCGCCGACGACGCCGACGCTCTCGCCCTCCATGACGGTCAGCGAGACGCCGCCGAGGGCGGTGTGCCCGCCGTACTGTTTGCGCAGGCCGTCGATGGTGAGCAGCGGGCCGCCCGCCGGGGCCTCGCGGAGCGTGGCGGGCTGTGACCCGGCACGGGACCCGGCGTGGGGGCGGGGGCGCACCTCGTACAGGCAGGCGGTGTGCCTGCCCGGGGTGATCTCGCGCAGCGGCGGACGGGCGTGCCCGCACCCGGGTTCGGCCTGGGAGCAGCGGTCGGCGAAGGCGCACGTCCCGGTGACGTCCCCCGCGGACGGCACGGCGCCCGGGATGCCCTCAAGCCTGGGCAGCGTCACGCTCACCGAGGGCAGCGCCGCCAGCAGCCCGGACGTGTAGGGGTGGGCGGGCACCTTGGCCACGTCGAAGCCCGGCCCGCTCTCGACGATCCGGCCCGCGTACATGACCGCGACCCGGTCGCACATCTCGAAGGCCACCCGCAGGTCGTGGGTGATCAGCAGCACCCCCATCCCGCGCGTCCGCTGGACCTCGCGCAGCAGCATGAGGATCTCGTGCTGGGTGGTCGCGTCGAGCGCGGTCGTGGGCTCGTCGGCGATGAGCAGCTCGGGGTCACCGGCCAGGGCCGCGGCGAGGGCGATCCGCTGCCGCATCCCCCCGGAGAGCTGGAAGGGGTAGCGTCCCGCGACCGAGGGGTCGTCGATGCCCACCTCGGCCAGCCGCCGCGTCACCTCCTCCCCGCGCTGGGCGCGGTTCCGGCGCGCCGCCCTGGTCCTGGGCAGTGACTCGGCGATGTGGGCGCCGGCTGTGATCAGCGGGTTGAGCATGGCGAAGGGGTCCTGCATGAGCAGCGCGACCCGGCTGCCGCGCACCGACCGCAGCACGCGCTCGCGGGCGCCGAGCAGTTGCAGGCCGGACAGGGTGACCGAGCCGGACGCGGTCATGCCCTTGGGCAGCAGCCCCGCCACGGCCCTGGCGGTCAGCGACTTGCCGCTGCCCGACTCGCCGACCAGCCCGACGGTCTCCCCCGCGGAGACGGTCAGGTCGACGCCGTCCACGACCAGGTGACGGCCGGTGACGGTCAGGCCGGTGACGTCGAGGAGGGTCATCGGGCGCCTCCCTTGGAGAGGGTGTCGAACAGCCGGTCGCCCAGCAGGGTGGCCGAGGTGGCGATCAGGGTGATCAGGACGACCGGGGCGACGGAGGCCCAGGGGTTGAGGTCGAGCAGATCCCGGTTCTCCTCGACCATCAGCCCCCAGTCGGGGGTGCCCGCGGGCAGGCCGATGCCCAGGAAGGAGAGCCCGGCCAGCGAGACCAGGGCGGCCACGAAGCTCAGCAGGGCGTTGGAGACGACCGTGGGGGCGAGGTTGGGCAACAGGTGGCGGAACATGACGCGCCGGGGCGGCAGCCCCAGGGTCCTGGCCGCCTCGGCGTAGGCCAGGTCGCGCTGGGCGAGCGTCAGGCTGCGGATCACCCGGATGTCGCCCGGTGTGAACAGTACGGCCATGGCCAGCACGGACCAGCCGTACCCGCCGCCGAGCACGCCGACCAGCACGATCAGCACCAGCATTCCGGGCATCGCGATGGCCAGGTCCACGGTCCGCATCATCAGCGCGTCGATCCAGCCGAGCCGGTACCCGGCGAACAGGCCGAGCGAGGTGCTCAGCGTGGTCGTGCCGAGCGCGACGAGGACGGGCCACAGCAGCGCGGACCCGGCCCCGGTCAGGAGGCGGGACAGCACGTCCCTGCCCAGGTCGTCGGTGCCGAGCCAGTGGGCCGCGTCCGGACCGGCCGCGCCGAGCGCCAGGTCCTGCGTCGCCGGGTCGTAGGGGGCCAGGTGGGAGCCGAACAGCCCGACGAGGATCGCCAGGCCGAGCACCCCGGCCAGCACGCCCCTCACAGCGCCACCGCGCCGTGCCGTACCCGGGGGTCGACCACGAGGTAGGCCAGGTCGATCAGCAGGTTGACCACGACCACGATCGCACCGCTGAACAGGACGAGCGCCTGCACCACGGGGATGTCCTTCTGGCTGACGGCGGCGATGAGCAGGGCGCCGAGCCCGTGCAGGCCGAAGGCCTGTTCGACGAAGAGGGCGCCGGTCAGGTTCGCCGCCAGCAGCAGGCCGCCGACGGTCAGCACGGGCAGGGCCGCGTTGCGCAGCGCGTAACCGATCCAGACACGCGCGCGCGGCAGCCCCCGCGCTCTGGCGAAGGTCAGGAAGTCCTGCCCGGCCAGGTCGAGCGCCGCCGCCCGCATCTGCCGTACCACCATGGCTCCCTGCGCCGCGGCCAGGGCGAGCGCGGGCAGCGTCAGGTGGGTGACGCGTTCGGCGAACGTCTCGCCCGCGCCGAAGACGGGGAACCAGCCGAGGGTGACCGCGAAGCCGTACAGCAGCAGGATGCTCATCGCGAACGGCGGTACGGCCAGCAGGACCAGGGAGCCGAGGGTGATGCCCTGGTCGAGGAGGCCGCCCCGGCCCATCGCGGCCACCAGCCCGACCGGGACGCCGACGGCGAAGGTGATCAGCAGGGCGTAGCCCGCCAGGCCCGCGGTGACCGGCAGCCGGTCGGCGATGACGTCGGCGACCGGCTCCCTGGAGTAGATGGAGACGCCGAAGTCACCCTGTACGGCGTCGCCGAGCCAGCGGGCGTAGCGCAGCGGGAACGGGTCGTCGAGGTGGTACTCGGCCCTGATCGCGGCCCTGGTCTCCGGCGTCGAGGGGCGGGTGCCCAGCAGCACCTGCTCGGGACCGCCGGGTGAGGCGACGAGCAGCCCGTAGGTGATCACCGAGAGCGCGCCGAGCAGGACCAGCGCGGCGGCCAGGCGGCGGGCGACGAGAGTGAGGACGGCCATGTCACTTGCCCGCCGGGCGGATGACGACGAAGAAGTTGGGGTTCCAGACACTCAGTCCCGGCGCGGTGAACCCGTCGCGCAGCGCGATGCCGTTGTCCATGTGGAACAGCGGAACGTACGGCACCTGCTCCCCGATCTCGGTGAGCAGGGCGGTCACCTGGTCCTGACGCTCCTGAGCGGTGGCCTCGCTCAGGGCGTCGAGCCGGGCGTCCAGTTCGGCGGAGCCGTACCCGGAGAAGTTGAAGCCCTGCGGTTTCGCCGCGGCGCGGCCGATCATGTCGGGCAGGACCTCGATCGGCTCCGGGGTGCCGTAGGAGAGGTTGACGTACTGCACACCGAGCCCCTTGTGGTCCATCAGCATGGCGATGTACCTGTCGCCGGGGCTCGGCTCCATGGTCAGCTTGATGCCGATCTTCGCGAGGTCGGCGGCGACGGCCTGCATGACGGTCGCGCCGTCCGACCCCGAGGAGTACGGCACCGCCATCGTGAACCCGTCCGGGTAGGCCGACTTGGCCAGTTCGGCCTTGGCGGCGGCCAGGTCGAACGGGTGGTCGGGGAACTTCGGCGTGTCGTCGCCGTAGAGGGCGGTCATCTGCGGCATCGGCAGCATCGCCCTCGCCGTGGTGCCGTGCCCCCCGGTCATCAGGGTGGTCAGGGCCTGGCGGTCCACGGCGTGCGCGATGGCCCGCCGTACGTGGACGTCCTTGAGCGGGCCGTTGCCGACGGCCAGCGACAGGTAGGCGATGTTGTTGCCGGGGTAGAAGCTCGTGGTGACGCCGGGGAGGTTCGTCCACTTGCGGGCGTCCCGGGCGTTGAGACCGTCGGTGGCGTCGATCTCCCCCGACCTGACGGCCATCCTGAGCGTCTCGGCGTCGGAGATGGATTTGATCTCGACCCGGCGCAGCGCGGGCTTCGGCCCCCAGTAGGACTCGTTGCGCTCCAGCACGGTGCCCGAGGTGAGGGAGAACTTCACGACCTTGAAGGGGCCGGTGCCGATCGTGCCGACCTCGGGACTGCCCAGGTCCCTGGGGTGCGCCTCGGCCAGCTTGCGCGGCACGACCTGCCAGGCGATGGCCGCCACCGACAGGAAGGCCGGGTTGGGGCGGGTCAGGGTGACCCTGACCTTGTCGGTTCCGACGGCCTCGGCCTTCTTGACGGTGGTGAAGTAGCTGGCCGCCTGGGAGGCGACGGCCGGGTCCAGGTGACGGCTCAGGGAGTAGGCGGCGTCGTCGGCCGTCAGCGGGGAGCCGTCGGTGAAGGTCACGGCCTTGCGCAGAGTGAACTCGTAGCTGTCCGGCGTCGGCTGGGTCCACGACGTGGCCAGGCCCGGGGCGGGCGCCCCCTTGGCGTCGAGGGTGACCATGGTGTCCAGCACCGCGAGCTGGATGGTGGTCGAGGCGTTGTTGAAGCCGTGCGCGATGTCCAGGCTGTTCGGCGCCGCGGAGGACGCCCAGACCAGGGTGTCGCGGTCGGCGCCGGTCGCGCCCTTCTGCGGGGAGCCCGCGCAGGCCGCGACGGGAAGGAGGAGCAGGGCGACCACGGCGGCCCTGATGGTCGGCGTTTTCATGGTGACCACCTCGGGAGGGGAGCGGGATAGTGGGACGCTAGAAGCCGTCCGGCCCGCGTTCACTGACCCCGCAGCCAAAACCCTCGGTCCCGCCCTCGTGCTGCAGGCCAACATGGGCTCCCGCTCCCCGCCTCGGCCCGCCCTCCGGCGCTCCCGGGCCGCCCCGGAAAAGCCCTCTCCGGGCTCATCCGGGAAGGCCGTCTCCGGGCTCATCCGGGAAGGCCGTCTCCGGGCTCATCCACGGAGGTCGCCGCCGGGCTCGCCCGTGAAGCGCATCCGGCGCAGGCCGCCCCCGCTGATCAGCAGGTCGTCGCCGTCGGGCCGCAACGTGAACGGCCCCGCCTGCCACACCCCCGCCGGGGCTGGTTCGACGGGAAGCCGCAGCTCACGCCCGGCGCGCAGCACGCCGTCCCTGACCGTGACGCGGACGTCCAGTTCCTCGCTGTGGTAGGCCCCGCCGGGCATGGGCTCGGTGCCCGGCGCCTGACAAGGCCGGTAGACGATCGGGCGCCGGGCCCCCAGGCCGCTGTCCAGCGCCAGCTCGCCGTCCCGGCGCTCAAGCCAGAGCCCGTCCGCGTCGCCGAGGCCGTACCAGCGGCCGTCCTTGGCGAGGGCGAACTCGGTGACGTCACCGCTCCTGTCGAGCCTGACCCGGCCGTTCTCCGCGGCTTCGAGCGTGAGGAAGGCGTCTCCCACCGGGTCGTGCCAGTGCCCGGCCGGCACCTCGACCGCCGGGTCCACCGTCTCGGCCGGTTCGAAGAGTGCCCCGGGCACCTCGCCCAGCAGCGCCCTGGCCAGGCGTTCGCTCAGCCTGACCGGGTCGACCGCCGTCTGGTTGGACAGTACGGCGACGCCGAAGCCGGCCTCGGGCAGGTACAGCAGGTTCGACAGGTAGCCGGGGACGCCTCCCGCGTGCCCGTAGCCCGCGCTGCCCGCCATCGGCGTGTGGTAGATGCCGCTGGCGTAGCGCAGGGCGGTGCCGTCGGCCAGCACGGTCGGTTCGAGCAGCTGCCGCCGCAGGTCGTCGCCCAGGACCCGCCCGTCGGCCAGGAAGCCGAACCAGGGGGCCAGGTCGGCCACGCTGGTCACCACGCCGCCGTCACCGACCGCGCTCTCCAGGGTGTCGGCCCGCTTCGGCTCGCCGTCCGCGTTGCCGTAGCCGTACGCCAGCCTGGGCAGCGGCAGTGTGGTGTCGTCCCTGAACAGGGTGTCGTCCATGCCGAGCGGACCGAAGATCCGCTCGCGGGCGAACTCGGCGAGCGAGCTCCCGCTCACCGTGCGGACCACCACGGCGGCCAGGACGTAGCCGGTGTTGGAGTAGCTGAAGTCGGTCCCGGGCGGGAAGGCCGTGTGCCGGATCCCCCGGACCTCGTCGAGCAGCCGTTCCTCGGTCAGCGCGGTGAACGGCGTCCCGGTGAACGCCTGCAGCGTGTACCACTCGGGCAGCCCGCCGGTGTGCTGCAGGCACTGCCGCAGCGTGACGGGTACGGTCAGCGCCAGGTCCGGGATGTGCTTCCTGATGTCGTCGTCGAGGCTGAGCCTGCCGTCCCTGGCCAGCAGCATGACGCACGCGGCGGTGAACTGCTTGCTGACCGAGGCGATGTCGAAGCGGGTGTGGGCGTCGACCGGGACGCCGAACTCGACGCAGGCCATCCCCTGGGCCGTGGTGAGCAGAGTCTTTCCGTCGGCGTAGACGCCGACCGCGAGCCCCGGGGCGTCGGGCCCGACCAGGGCCGCGACCTCGCGTTTTACCAGTTCAAGATCCATGGCTTCACTATGCACGACACGGTGCCGCGAACCTTTTGGCCGTGGACGCAAAGTTGACGACACCGCTTTGGCGCCGGGGACGACGCGGGACCGGCAACCTTTGTCGCGCGGCCCCACGCCCGCGGGAAAAGCCGGAATTAGGTTCGTCGAATGATCAAAGTTCTCGTGAGAGGGCTGGCGGCCTGCGTCACCGTGGCCGTGGTCGCCGCCCCTGCCCATGCCGCTCCCTCCTCCGCTCCCGTGTCGGTGTCCGCGTCGGTGAACGCCGCCCGGTTCACGGTCCCCGTCCTGCCGAAGCCGACGGGCCCCCACCCGGTCGGCGCCGTCGACCTGCACCTGGTCGACTCCTCCCGCGCCGACCCGTGGGAGCCGGGGCGGCGGCGCGAGCTGATGGTCACGCTCCGCTACCCGGCCCGCGCCAAGACCGGCGTCAGGACGCGGTACGTGACCCCCGCCGAGTCGGCGCTGCTGCTGGCCGGGCTGGGCGTCGAGGGCCCCCCGCCGGACCTGCTGAACAGGATCAGGACGAACGCCAGGACCGGGGCGCGGCCCTTGCGTTCGGGGCTGCCCCTGGTGGTCCTCTCACCGGGGTTCGGCCTGCCGCGCTCCTCGCTCACCACGCTCAGTGAGGAGCTGGCCAGCCGGGGCTACGCGGTCGCCACGGTCGGGCACCCGTACGAGGCGATGGCGACCACCCTGCCCGACGGCACCACCGTCACCTGCGCGGCCTGCGAGATCGAGGACTCCCCCGGCCTCGTCCCGGCGATCCGCTCGGCCGACGTGTCCTTCCTCATCGGCAGGCTGACCGGCGCCCGTCCCGCGTGGGGGCCGCCCGGCCTGATCGACGCGTCGAGGATCGGCATGGCGGGCCACTCCATCGGCGGCAACAGCGCGGCCCAGGCCATGGTCGACGACCCCAGGATCGACGCGGGCCTCGTCATGGACGGCTCGTTCATCGTCCCGATCCCGGAGAGCGGCCTGGCCAGGCCGTTCATGTTGTTCGGCACCGAGGGGTCGTTCCTTCCCGGCGGTCCCGACGAGGAGACGTCCTGGCGGGACAACTGGCCCCGGCTGACCGGCTGGAAGCGCTGGGCGACGGTCACCGGCGCCGAGCACGAGTCGTTCACCGACTACCCGGTGCTGATCGAGCAGTTCGGCACGCCTCCGGGCGCGCTCCCCGCCGCCAGGGCGGTGCCGATCACCCGTTCCTACGTGCGGGCCTTCTTCGACCTGCACCTGCGTGGGGTCCCCTCCCCCCTGCTCAACCGCCCCTCCCCCAGGAACCCCGAGGTCAGGCTCTGGAAGACCCCCTGACCCCCTCCCCGGTACGGCCCCGCCGTACCGGGGACACAACCGTCGCAACCGTCCGGTTGATCGCCGACTTCGGAGACGAGCAGCTCAAGGTCGGTTAGCGGGGCCAGTAGTGGGAGGCGGCGAGGATGAGGGCGGCGGCGCCCACCAGGCCCGCGTCCTGGCCGAGGGCGGCGGGCACCACCCTGGCGCGGCGGGCGAAGCCCATCCGGGTGTGCTCGCCGAGCGCGGCCTCAAGCGGGTCGAACAGCAGGCGTCCGGCCTGGGAGAGGCCGCCGCCGACGGTGACGAGGTCGAGGTCGCAGAGGTTGACGGCGGCGGCGACGGCCAGGCCGAGGGCCCGTCCCGCCCGTTCCATCGCGGCCAGCGCCAGCCGGTCGCCCGCCGCGGCGTCCAGGGCGAGCTGCCGCCCGCTCGCCGTCGCCGCCTCCACGTACGGCACGGCCTCCCCCTGACCGGGCGCCTCCCGTACGGCGGCGCCCGGCTGCCAGCCGCGTCCCAGCGCCCAGGCGGCCAGGGCCGGGCCCCGCGCGACGGCCTCAAGGCAGCCCCTGGCCCCGCACCCGCAGACCGGCCCGCCGGGTTCGACCACGACGTGCCCGACGTGCCCGGCGTTGCCGCTGCCGCCGTTGACCAACCGGCCGTCCAGGACGAGCCCGCCGCCCACTCCCGTCGAGACGACCATGCCGAGCATGTTGGCGCTGCCCCGGCCCGCACCCCGCCAGTGTTCCGCGACGGCCAGGCAGACGGCGTCGTTGTGCACGCGCACCGGCACGCCGGGGAAGCGCTCCGCCAGCCGCGCCCTGAGCGGGAAGTCACGCCAGCCGGGCATGTTGATCGGCGAGACCTCGCCCTCCGGCCAGTTCATCGGGCCACCGCAGCCGACCCCGACACCCACGACCTCGGCCGGTTCCGTGAGCAGCGCGTCGATCAGGGAGTCGAGCGTCCTCCACAGCGTCTGGGCGTCGCCACCCGGGGGTGTCGCCGTCCTGCGGGCCCTGAGGACCTCGCCCTCGCCGCCGGCCTCACTGCCGACCAGGGCGACGGCGAACTTCGTCCCGCCGATGTCGACGGCGAGCACCGATCCGGACATCTAGCGATCATACGGTCTGTCGCCGCCGGGGCGTGAGGAGAAGACCAGGACGGAGGCGGTGAAACCGTGCACGTGGTTGTGGCCCCCGACGGGGCCGACCTCGCCCGCGGCGAAGAACCCGGCGACGCCGATCGGGCCGAGGGTCTCCCTGACCGCGACGGCGTCGTGGTCGGCGCTGCCGAACATGGCCGACCCCCTGCCGTTGCAGGAGAACAGCAGCGCGCCGTCCACTCCGCCGAACTCCTCGCGGTGGGCGTCGAGCAGCTCGTAGAGGTCCTCGTCGGCGGTCGCGGCGTCACGCACCTGGAAGCGCACCGTACGGCCGATCTCGACGACGTCCCCGATGGCGACGGCCTCCCGTTCCGGGTCGATGCCGAGCACCCCCCGGATGAGGAAGTCGCCGTGCTCGTGCCGTTCTGCGTACTCGTCCATGGCGACGCCGATCTGCAGTCCTGAGGCGACCAGCTCCCGTTCGTCCTCGTCAAGCGCGCTGACCACCTCCTCAAGCCTGGCCAGGGCGGGCTGGCCCGCGAGTTCGAGCAGGAGGTTGTCCTCGACCCCGGTGACGGCCATCGTCGGGCCGATCGGACGGCAGCCCTGGCTGACCACGGTCCTGACATCGACGGCTCCGCCGAGCAGGACGCCGACCGCTCCCTCGGTGTAGACCTCGCCGTCGGCGAACAGCCGTACGGCTCCCCTGCCCCTGAGCGCGTTGGCCAGGCCGCCGATCAGCGGCAGGTCACCGAGGACCTCGTCGGAACGTTCGACGAAGCCGTCGGTCGGAAAGCTGTAGGGGTCGGCGAAAAGGATGGCCGCGTGGTCGTCGGCCTGGGGTTCCGGCAGGCCGACGACCACGAAACGGTCATCGGCCCTGAGGGTGTCCAGGGCGAAGGTCGTCAGCCGGGCTCCGTCGAGGGTCGCGGCCCAGGCGCTCACCGCGGGGGTGACCTCCACACCCCGGCCGTCGCCGATCACGCCCGTCGCGCTGCAGCCGATCACCGCCGCCTCCGGTGTCATCCGCATGACGCGCAGCCCCGCCTGGGCGACCTCGTCGGGGTCGTCGCCGCAGATGAAGAAACAGACCAGGTGAGGCGGCCCGGTCAGGCCGGAGATGGCCTGGCGCACGGCGGTCTCCGCCGCCATGACCAGGTCGGAGCCCACGGCGAGACCGTCGGAGAAGCAGCTCGTCAACAGCGCCACTCGTCTCACCTCCCCTTCTTGTCCGAAGCCTTGCCTTGCAGCGATTCTCCCCACTGTGAGGACATGCACGCGCGCCGGACGGCACACGATGTCCAAGATCCGAAAGCGGGATAACAGTCCCGGTTTCGGCTTCGGGGACGTAGGCTCAATCTCGTGCCTCAAATCCCAGAGCCACGTACTCTGCGCGATCTTCGCGCGAGCGGCCATGTCCACCGCACGGTAAAGGCCGAGATCCGCGAGAACCTGCTGGCCCGGCTACGGGCCGGGCAGCCGAGGTTCCCCGGCATCGTGGGTTTCGACGAGACCGTCCTGCCACACCTGGAGACAGCCCTGCTGGCCGGGCACGACCTGGTCCTGCTCGGCGAGCGGGGGCAGGGCAAGACCCGGCTCATCCGCACGGTGACCGGTCTCCTCGACGAGTGGACGCCGGTCGTCGACGGCTGTGAGATCAACGACCACCCCTACGCCCCCTCCTGCGCCCGCTGCCGCAGGCTCGCCGACGAGGCGGGCGAGGAGCTTCCGGTCGCCTGGCGGCACAGGGACGAGCGTTACGGCGAGAAGCTCGCCACCCCGGACACCTCCGTCGGCGACCTGATCGGTGACATCGACCCCATCAAGATCGCCGAGGGGCGCACGCTCGGCGATCCGGAGACCGTCCACTACGGCCTGGTCCCCCGCAGCAACCGGGGTGTCTTCTCGGTCAACGAGCTGCCCGACCTGGCCGAGCGGATCCAGGTCTCGCTGCTCAACGTGCTTGAGGAGCGCGACATCCAGGTCAGGGGATACAACCTGCGCCTGCCGCTGGACATCCTGCTGATCGCCAGCGCCAACCCGGAGGACTACACCAACCGGGGCCGGATCATCACCCCGCTGAAGGACCGCTTCGGCGCCGAGATCCGCACCCACTACCCCCTGTCCGTCGAGACCGAGCTCCGGCTCATCCGCCAGGAGGCCGCGCTCGACCAGGTGGGAGCCGACCTGCCCGACCACCTGGTCGAGGTGATCGCCCGCTTCACCCGCCTGGTCCGTGAGTCGACCGCGGTCGACGCGCGCTCCGGGGTCTCGGCCCGTTTCTCCATCGCCGCCGCCGAGACCGCCGCCGCCTCAGCCGTACGGCGGGCGGCGCTGACCGGCGAGGAGCGCGCGGTGACCCGGGTCGCCGACCTGCCGGGCATCGTGCACACCCTGCGGGGCAAGGTGGAGTTCGAGGTCAGCGAGGAGGGCCGGGAGACCGAGGTCCTGTCCCACCTGCTGCGCAGGGCCGTCGCGGAGACCTTCCGCGGCACCATCGGCGGCCTCGACCTGGCCCCGCTGCTCGAACGGTTCTCCGAGGGCACCCAGGTGGAGTCGGGGGCCATGGTCCCCGCCGCGGACCTGCTGCGCGGGATCGGCCCCGTGCCGGGGCTCGCCAAGATCATGTCGGGGCTCGGCATCGGCGACGAGTCCCCCGGGCACGCCGCGGCGGCCCTTGAGTTCGCCCTTGAGGGCCTGTATCTCCTGCGGCGTCTGTCCAAGGACGAGGTTGACGGCACGACGGTCTACCGCACCTGAGGCCCGGCGGCGCGTGTTGGAGGGCGTTCGATGAGCTATCGCTATGGCGAGTACCGGGAAGGGCCCGACCCGCTCGCGCCGCCGTACGACGTGCGTTCGGCGCTCGACCAGATGGGCGACTCCGTGCTGGCCGGGGCCAACCCGTCCCACGCCCTGCGTGACCTGCTCAAGCAGGGCCTGCCGGGGGCGGACGACCGCCGCGGCCTGGACGACCTGCTCCGCGAGGTACGGCGGCGCAGGCGTGAGCTGCGCGAGCGCGGTCGTCTCGACGGGACGCTCGAACAGGCCAGGGCGCTGCTGGACAAGGCGATCGGCCAGGAGCGCGCGGAGCTGTTCCCCGACCCGTCCGACGACGCCAGACTGCGTGAGGCGGAGCTGGACGGCCTGCCCTCCGACGCGGCCGGCGCGATCCAGGAGCTGAGCGGCTACCAGTGGCGTTCGGCCGCCGCGCGTCAGACCTTCGAGGAACTGCGCGACCTGCTGCGCAGGGAGGTGCTCGACACCCAGTTCCGCGGGATGCGCGAGGCGCTGGCCAACCCCGATCCGGCCGCGATGGAGCGGGTCGGGCAGATGATGTCGGCGCTGAACGACATGCTGGACCGGGACGCGCGGGGCGAACACACCCCGGAAGACTTCGACGCCTTCATGTCGAAATATGGGGACATGTTTCCGGAGGCGCCGCGGAACCTGGAGGAGCTGGTCGACCTCCTCGCCCGCAGGGCCGCCGCCACCCAGCGTCTGATGGCCTCGCTCACCCCCCGCCAGCGCGAGGAGCTCAGCCGCCTGATCGACCAGACGCTCGACCAGGCCGGGCTCGGCGAGCAGATGCGCCGCCTCGGCGACTCCCTCTACGCCCGCCGGCCCGACCTGGCCTGGAACACCCCCGAACGACTCTCCGGCGAGGACCCCCTGGGGATGGGCGACGCGGTCAACGCCCTTGAGGAGCTGGCCGACCTCACCCAGCTTGAGGCCGCGCTGCGCCAGGACTACCCGGGCGCCCGCCTCGACGACATCGACGAGGCGGCCGTCCGCCGCGCCCTCGGCCGTTCCGCCGTCGACGACCTGGACGCGCTCAAGCGGATCGAACGAGAGCTCGAACGGCAGGGATACCTGCGCCGCCAGCGCGGCAAGCTCGAACTCACCCCCAAGGCGGTGCGCCGCCTCGGGGAGACCGCCCTACGCCGCGTCTTCGCCTCCCTCGACTCCGGTCGCAGGGGCGACCACGACCAGGTGGACGCGGGCTCCGCCGGGGAGCTGACCGGCTCGACCCGGCCGTGGCGCTTCGGCGACGAGCAGCCCATCGACGTGGTCCGCACGGTCGTCAACGGCGTACGGCGCGGCGGAGCGGCGGGGACGGTGACCCTCTCGGTCGACGACTTCGAGGTGGCCGAGACCGAGCGGCGCACCGCGGCCGCGGTGTGCCTGCTGGTCGACCTGTCCTACTCGATGGCGCTGCGCGGCACCTGGGCGGCGGCCAAGCAGACCGCGATGGCCCTGCAGGCGCTGGTCGCCTCGAAGTTCCCCCAGGACTCGGTGCAGATCATCGGCTTCTCCAACTACGCCCGGGTCCTGCAGCCCGACGAGCTGGCCGGGCTCGAATGGGACATGGTCCAGGGCACCAACCTGCACCACGCGCTGCTGATCGCGGGCCGCCACCTGGACCGCCATCCGGACTTCGAGCCGGTCGTGCTCGTGGTCACCGACGGTGAGCCGACCGCCCACCTGCGGCGCAACGGCTCGGCCGCCTTCGAGTGGCCGCCGACACGCGAGACGCTCGACCTGACGCTGGCCGAGGTGGACAAGATGACCCGGCGCAGGGCGACGCTCAACGTCTTCATGCTCGCCGACGATGAGCGGCTGAGGGACTTCGTGAACGAGGTGGCCAGGCGCAACGGCGGCCGGGTCTTCTCCTCCAACGCCGACCGGCTCGGCGAGTACGTCGTCAGCGACTTCCTGCGGGTCCGCAGGAAGCGCTGAACCCTTCCTCGAAGGGCCTGTCAGGCGTCGGCGTAGGCGAGGTAGTGGTTGAGCGCGAGGTCGAAGCCGTCGTGGTAGTGGCGGTACGACCGGTAGCAGGGCCGCCAGGCCGTACTGTTGCCGACTCCGGCGCGGGCGTCCTCGACCGCGGCGGGAACCCGTTCGGGGCTGGGCAGCAGGCCTCCGCCGAGATAGCGGGGGTCGGCCAGGACGGTGCAGCGCTCACGGTCGCCGGACACGTAGCGGCCCCGGCACCAGCCGCTCTCCTCGTCCCACACCAGGGCGTCGCCGCCGGTCAGCAGGATCGTGGCGGCCCTCGGGTCGCAGGGCCCCGCCCACCAGCCGGTGGCCTGGACGCCCAGCGCCTCGACGACGCGGCTCACGTAGGAGGACGGCTGGCTGCGCCACTCCTCGGTGTACGGCTCCACATGTCTCACACCCACAGGGGGCACTCCCTTGTGCCGTCGTGCATGATCTGGTTGACTGCTCGCCCGGCACGGCCGTGATCTCGTTGCCGACGGCCTCGGCGCCCAAGAGCGAACCCATCGGTGATCCTACTCACTTCAATGGGATGCTTAGCGCATTAATAAGAAGATCTACCATCGCACATCACCATAAATGCGGATTATCCAAATTGTGATGTTCTGTCCGCAAACTTGGGGCGCCGGTTCCGGCGGAGCCCCCGCTTCCGACCTGAGCCCCTCCCTGAAGCCCCGCCCTCTGACCATGTGTGATCCAGGACCGCGGCCGCCGGCTTCCCAGGGCGTGCCTTCCCTGACCGAGATCACCGAGGGCTAATGTCTGGTTCATGACCCAACTGCTGCTCTGGCTGCACATCGGCTTCGCGATCTTCACGCTCGGACCGCTCACCGCGGTGACGATGTCCACGCCGAAGTTCATCCGCTCCAGGGACCTCAGCGTCCTGCGCTACCTGCACAGGACCACCCGGATCTACGCCATCGGCGCGATCGGCGTCTTCGTCGCCGGCCTGCTGCTCGGCCGCGAGTATCTCGGCAGGCCCTACCTGTCGGTCTCCATGACGCTGTTCATCGTCGCCGCGGCCCTCCTGGTCATCGTGGACCGCGACCAGGCCTCCGCCATCAAACTGCTCAGCGCCGAGCCCTCGACCGACGACGCGAAGGCCCAGCGCGGGCGGATCGCCGCCTTCTCCGGGGTGATCGCCCTGATCTGGCTGGTCATCCTGGTGCTGATGGTCTGGGGCAGCCCCGCCTGAGGACGGACCGGAGACCTCTGACGGCGGCGGAGACGGCCGACCCGGAGGACGGCGGGCACGAGATCATCTCCGCCCGGCCGTCAGCCAGGAAAGGATCTTTTCCGGAACACCATGAAAAGCGCCTTTTCCGGCAGGGAGTTTCCGATTCACTGCCATTCCCCTTTTCCCGTGCCGGGGCGGTTCACCGGAACGCACGGGAACAGGCGGCAGAGCACACGAAGCCGGGCGGAAGGGGCACGCCCGGCCCGGCCTCGACCCAGCCGTTCAGCCTCAGCCCAGCGCCCGGCCTCAGCCCAGCGCCCGGCTGAGATCGGCGAGCAGGTCGTCGACCGACTCGATGCCGACGGACAGGCGGACCAGGTCCGCGGGCACCTCAAGCGGCGACCCGGCCGCCGAGGCGTGTGTCATCCGCCCCGGGTGCTCGATCAGCGACTCGACACCGCCCAGGGACTCACCGAGCGTGAAGAGCTTGGTCCGGTTGCAGATCTCGACCGCCTCCGCCTCGCCCCCCGCGACCCGGAACGAGACCATGCCCCCGAAGCGCCGCATCTGCTTGGCCGCGGTCTCGTGCCCCGGGTGGTCCGGCAGACCGGGATAGAGCACCGAGGAGACCCTCGGGTGGGCGAGCAGCAGGTCGGCGACCCGCTCGGCGTTGTCGCAGTGTCGTTCCATCCGCACCGCGAGCGTCTTGAGCCCGCGCAGCGTCAGCCACGCGTCGAACGGCCCGGCGACCGCGCCCATGGCGTTCTGGTGGAAGGCGAGCCTTTCGCCCAGTTCGGCGTCGGCCGTGACGAGCGCGCCACCGACCACGTCGGAGTGCCCGCCGACATACTTCGTGGTCGAGTGGACGACGACGTCCGCGCCGAGCGCCAGCGGCTGCTGCAGGTACGGCGAGGCGAAGGTGTTGTCCACCACGAGCAGCGCGCCGTTGTCGTGCGCCAGTTCGGCCAGCGCCGCGATGTCGGCGATGCCGAGCAGCGGGTTCGTCGGCGTCTCGACCCAGACGATCCTGGTCTTCGGCGTCATGGCGGCGGCGACCGCGTCGAGGTCGCCCAGGGCCACCGGGTCGTAGTGCAGGTCCCACGGCCGGTTCACCTTGGAGAACAGCCGGTAGGTGCCGCCGTAGGCGTCGTTCGGGATGAGAACGTGGTCACTCGGCCTGCACACCGTGCGCAGCAGCGTGTCCTCGGCCGCCAGACCGGAGGCGAAGGCAAGACCTCGCGCGCCGCCCTCGACCGCGGCGACGGCCTCCTCAAGGGCGGTCCTGGTCGGGTTGGCCGAACGGCTGTACTCGTATCCGGCGCGCAGACCGCCGACACCGTCCTGCTTGTACGTGGACACCGCGTAGATCGGCGGAACGACGGCCCCCGTATACGGGTCCGGCTCCTGACCTGCGTGGATGGCCAGAGTTTCGAATCCTTCAGTCATAGGGCAACGCTACTCGCACCCGGGCGGGCACATGTCGCGTCCACCCGGCCAGGCGTGCCGGACCGTCCCCCGACGACCCGGTCCGCCTGGCCGTACCCCCAGGTGGAGCCGCCACGGGCACACCGCGAAGCCCCTTCGGCGGATTCGCCGTCAGGCGGCCCGGTGCCCGCTGCCGGCCGTGTGACGCCCCGGCAGCCACACGACCTCACCCCCCGCCTCGACCGGCGGCACCTTGATGTGACGGCCGCTGGCGCCCTCGCCGCCCTGGCCGTTGATGCGCGAGAGAACCACCGGGTCCGCCAGCGCCAGAGCCAGCGCGACCACGAACCCAACGATCAGTACCAGGACTCCGATGACGGTCATCTCCGTCCCCCCTTCGACTCCTCAAGCATCGGCCGCCGACCCCGGCGGGCGCCTCCGCTGAAGGACCGGTTCCCCATGAGGCCGCTCCACCGAATGGCTGATGTCCGATTTGGCCAAGAGTCTTAGGCTCAGTGGCCGTGGGGGAGACACATCGCATCGTCTACTGGATCCAACGGCTCAGCGAGATCGCTCTGATCGGCTGGCTCACCCTGCTGTTGCTGCTCGACGTGATGGTCGTGCTCACCCGCCCCGACAACCCCGTGGTCTGGCTCGGCCCGGTCTGCGGCGCCATCGGCGTCCTGGCGGTGCTGCTGCGCCGTACCCACAGGATCAGCGGATACGCCACCCTGCTCGTCGCGTCGTTCGTCACCACCCTGATCATCGGCTCCAGCCACGTCAGCGGGCTGCCCTCCTTCGCCGAGACCGGGTCACTGCTGATCCTCACCATCGCGGGACTGCGCTGGATCGAACCCATCAGCAGGGCCGCGATGTTCTCCATCGCGTCCGTCGTCGTGCTGGAGAGCGCCGCCGGACGGCTGCGCGAGGACACCCCGTCCCTGGCCGTCGGCTTCCTCGTCTTCGTCGGCTGGTCGATCGCCGCCGGGGTGGGCGCCTACCTGCGCTTCCAGCTCGAACGCCGCAAGGAGGCCGTCAACTCGGTACGGCGCGCCGAACGCCTCGAACTCGCCAGGGAACTGCACGACCTGGTCGCCCACCACATCACCGGAATCGTCGTCCAGGCCCAGGCCGCCAAGATCGTGGCCGAGCACAAGCCCGAGGCCGTCGTCCCCGCGCTCGACGCGATAGCCGGGGCGGGCGCCGACGCGCTGACCTCCATGCGCCGCCTGGTCAGCGTGCTGCGCGCCCAGGACGGGGCCGCCCGCTCCCCCGGCAGCACGCTCATGGACATGCGCACCCTGGTCGAACGGTTCTCCGCGGGCGGCCCCCAGGTCGCCTTCGACATCGGCCAGGGCATCAACGACGAGACCATGGCCCCCGAGGTGCTGACCACCCTCCACCGGGTCCTGCAGGAAGCCCTCACCAACGTGCGCAGGCACGCCCCGGGCACCGGCTGGGTCGAGGCCGACCTACGGCTCGGCGGCCCCCCAAACGGGCCCTCCGCCGGGCCTCCCCCCGGCCCTCCCAGGAGGGAGCAGCACCAGGGAACACACTGGGTGTGGCTGCGCGTACGCAACTACGGCTCGGCGACCGACGCCAAGATCTCCCGCCTCGGCGGCGGATTCGGTCTGGTCGGCATGTCCGAACGTGTGGAGGCCCTGGGCGGCCGCCTGACCGCGGGCCACACCTACACGGGGGCCTGGGAAGTGGTGGCGGGCTTTCCCGTGTCCCTTGGCGGCGCCTAGCGGGGCTCCGAAGGCCGCGCCCCTTCGCGCCGCCTTCGGCTGACCTCGATCACCTGTGACGGCGAGGGAGCGTCCAGGGCTTCGCCCCACGGCGCCGACAGCGGGCTGGGCGTCCCTCCGCCTCGGCCCGCGACGTCACGCCGCTCAGTTGAAACAGTCCTGCTTGTTGAGCGCGATGCCGTACTCGGTGACCTTGCCGCGCGTGACGCCGAAGGTGTAGTAGGCCTTCTTGTTTCCGGGAACCGTGATCACATAAAAGTCGTGGACGTCTTTCCTGATGTGCGGATAGGCGGTCTTCATCTGCTTGGCGGTGGAGCCGATCCCGACGCCTTCCGGAGTCCTCATGCCCTTCGCGGCGAAGATGGCGGCCAGTCCCACCTTCGGCGAGATGAAGACGCCGACCGAGTCCTTGGGAGTGGGGAAGTCCTTCAGGTCCCAGCCGGAGCAGCCGCCGTCGCCGGACAGCTTCTTGACGACGCCCCCTGTCTTCTTGGCCTGCGTGACGGTCATACCGAGCTTGACGGCACCGTAACCGTAGGGGCCCAGTGTGGGCCTCGTCTGGGCGTCGGCCACGGTGGTGCCGACGACCAGCAGTGAACCGGCGAGGAGCGATGCCCCGATCATCGTCTTCATCATGCTCTGTTCGACTACGAAACGGTGGCGAAGGTTCTCAACGGAGCCGTTTTCCTCCGACGACCCCGACCCGGGTCCTCGTGCTGGACGGGCCCTGTCGGACGTTCGTCTCCGACTGCCGGGTGCGCGCAGCGGCCGAACCGGTCGGCCACGTGTGGGACCCCGTCGTGATCTCGGCCCTGCGCATGGGACCGACACGGCGCAGGGAACTGCTCACGAGGATCGCGGGAGCCGGCGACAAGGTCCTGACCCGGACGCCGCGCCGTCTGCGAGCGCGCGGGCTCGTCGTGAGGGACGGCGGCGCCAACCAGGCGTCAGCGCCCGCAGGCGCGGTCTACCGGCTCTCCGCACTGGGCGAATCGTTCGCGAACGGCCCTCTGGCGCACCTCGCGCAGTGGGCCGCCGACAACCAGGACCGCCTCACCGGCGAGCCCACCACATCGTGACGGGCTGCGGGTCCGTCGCGGAAGCCGGTCCGGCCTGCGACGACGGCTCGATGATCACCCACAGCCCGGACCGAGGGAGGCATGGACCCGCGGCGCCCAGGCCCTCGCGGCGTCGAAGGCGCCGCGAGGGAAAGGGGAGCACGACTAGTTGTTGACCAGGAACGCCAGCAGGTCCTGGCGGGTCACCAGGCCAACGGGCTTGCCGTCGTCCAGGACCACGGCGGCGTCGGCCTTCTCCAGGGCCTCTATCGCGATGGAGACCGGCTCTCCCGCGCCGATCATGGGCAGGGGCTGGGACATGTGCTCGGCCAGTGGGTCGGTCGGCCGTACGCGGCCCCGGTAGAGGGCTTCGAGCAGGTCGCGTTCCACGATCGAGCCCACGACCTCGGCGGCCATGACCGGCGGCTCCTCCTTCATCACCGGCAGCTGCGAGACGCCGTACTCCCGCATGATCGCGATGGCCGTGTCGACCGACTCGTGTGGGTGGGTGTGCACGAACTCGGGCATGCCCGCGCCCTTGCGGACCAGCACGTCCCTGACCAGGCCCTCCTCCGAGGAGGTGGTCAGGAAGCCGTAGTCGGCCATCCACTCGTCGTTGAAGATCTTCGACAGGTAGCCCCGGCCGCCGTCGGGCAGCAGCACGACGACCACGTCCTCGGGGCCGGCCTGCCTGGCGACCCGCAGCGCCGCGACCGTCGCCATCCCGCAGGAGCCGCCGACCAGGAGCGCCTCCTCACGGGCCAGACGGCGCGTCATGCCGAAGGAGTCCTTGTCGGAGACCGCGATGACCTCGTCGCAGATCGTGGTGTCGTAGGTGGAGGGCCAGATGTCCTCTCCGACGCCCTCAACGAGGTACGGCCTGCCGGTGCCGCCCGAGTAGACGGACCCCTCGGGGTCGGCTCCGATGATCTTGACCCGGCCGCCGGAGACCTCCTTGAGGTAGCGTCCGGTGCCGCTGATCGTGCCGCCGGTACCGATGCCCGCGACGAAGTGGGTGATCCGCCCCTCCGTCTGCTCCCAGATCTCCGGCCCGGTCGAGTGGTAGTGGCTCTCGGGGTTGCCGGGGTTGGAGTACTGGTCGGGCTTCCAGGCGTTCGGCGTCTCCCTGGCCAGCCGGTCGGAGACCGAGTAGTAGGAGTCCGGGTGGTCCGGGGAGACCGCCGTCGGGCAGACCACGACCTCGGCCCCGTAGGCGCGCAGTACCGCGATCTTGTCCTGGGCGACCTTGTCCGGCACGACGAACAGGCAGCGGTAGCCGCGCTGCTGCGCCACCATGGCCAGGCCGATGCCGGTGTTGCCGGAGGTGGGTTCGACGATCGTGCCGCCGGGCACCAGCGCGCCCGACCGCTCCGCCGCGTCGATCATGCGCACCGCGATCCGGTCCTTCACCGAGCCGCCGGGATTGAAGTACTCCACCTTGGCGAGCACCTGGGCGGACACCCCGGCGGTCACCTTCCGCAGCCGGACAAGCGGCGTGTTTCCCATCAGTTCCACAAGCGAGTCATACACACGCATCGCGACGATCACCTCGAAATACAGAGCCAGGTCGGCTTGTTGTGCTGAACGCCGTGCCCCCAAGGGGGTTGGTGGGACTCTCGGCTAGGTTCAAGGCAACGCTACCCGTCGTGGGGTACCGAAGGGGCAACGCCAGGTGATCTGGACACCGGGGGCGGCTCGGGCCGCCCGTCGTATCGCCGCCGCCGCGGCCGTCGGCGGAGGAGGGCTCACCGCGCTCGGCGCGGTCACGTACGGCCTGCTGATGGGCGAGGCCCTGCTGGCCCGGCGCATCGTCGGCCGCCCGCACGGCATGGAGGGGCCGCCCTCCGACGGGGTTTACGGTGACTTCGCCGGTGAGCCGGTCCGGATGGTCATGCTGGGTGATTCGACCTCGGTCGGTCTAGGCACCTCCGAGGCGGCGCAGACCCCGGGCGTGTTGATCGCCACGGGGCTGGCCGCGGTGGCCGAGCGTCCGGTACGGCTGACCGTGGTCGGCAGGTCCGGCGCGGTCTCGGCGGATCTGGACGACCAGACCGACCTGGCGCTCGAAGCCTCCCCCGAGATCGCGGTGATCTTCGTCGGCGCGAACGACGTCACCACCCAGACCAAGCCCACCCACGCCGTGCGGCACCTGCAGAAGGCGGTGCGGCGGCTGCGTGAGGCGGGGGCGGAGGTCGTCGTCGGCACCTGCCCCGACCTGGGGACGGTCAGGCCGATCGCGCAGCCGCTGCGCTGGGTGACCCGGCGCTGGAGCCGTCAGCTCGCCGCGGCGCAGACCGTGGCCGTGGTCGAGGCGGGTGCCCGTACGGTCGCCTTCGCCGACCTGCTTGGCGGTGAATTCTCCGCAAACCCGGACGAGATGTTCGGACCCGATCGTTTCCACCCATCTGTTCAAGGTTATCTACAGGTTGCTTACGCGGTGCTACCGTCTGTGTGCACCGCGCTTGGACTGTGGCCGGAGCCGCGCTCCGAACGCGGTGGGTCGATCTACCTCGTGGCGGCCAAGGCCGCGGAGGAACCCGGCGCCGAAGTCTCCGCGACTCGCGTCGCCGGCCGAGCAACCGGACCCCACGGACGGTGGGCGACACTGCTCCGCCGGAGGCACGGGGTGCTGCCCAACGACGCCTGACCACGGTCACTCTCCGCGGTGAGGCCGTTACGTCTCGCCTTTTTGGAGTGCAATGCCCGTGATCCGGCCCCACGTGAAGAAGGCTGCGGTCCTCGCCGGAGTGCTCGCCCTGACCGGCTGTTCCGGCAGCGAGGCGGCCGTTCCCGCCCATCCGACCTGGCACAACGGCGAAGTGAACGCGGTGAGCCGTACCACCTCAGCCGCAGGTGTCGCCATGACGACCTCCATGAGGGCGGACGGCACGCTGGAGACGGTCGCCCTCGATCTGGCCACGGGCAGAAAGCTGTGGGCGCACCCTGCGACCATGGCCGGTCGGCTGCCGGGCATGGGCGTCCCCGCCCCGGCGATCGTCCAGTCCTCCGGCGGACGGCTCGTCGCGGTCACGGTCGACCCTGTCCGCCAGGGTCGTTGGAACGCCGCCCTTGTCGGCCGTGACGCGCGCACCGGCAACCGGCTGTGGACACGCCCGCTGCACTCGACCTTCGGGCCGCAGCGCTGCGGGGCGTTCGTGTGCGTCTCAGAGGACACCGCCCTGTCCAAGGCCCGGATGTCCGTGCTGGCCCCGGAGACCGGCAAGCCGATGTGGCAGTTGCCCGGCATCGCCGAGGTCGAGTGGTCCGGCGCCTCCCACGCCGTGCTCCTGCGCATGGCCCGTCACCCCGTCCTTGAGGCCTACGACCTGGCCTCGGGCAGGCGTCCGTGGCGGCTGCCCGTCGAGGAGGCGCTCGGCCCCGGGGTCGACCTGTCCGGCGGGTGGGCCTTCGGCTCGACGGCCGACGACCTCGTCGGCTACGTCGCCCCCTACACCGGTCCCTCGAAGAAACGGGTCTCCGCCTTCGGCCTGTTCTCCGTCAAGCTCACCGACGGCACGGTCAACTGGCTGCGTCCCTCCGTGGTGCGGGTCTACCCCAGCGGCAGCCCCGGCCTGGCCCCCGTCGTGCGCCCCGTCGACCCACGGGGCCAGTACGGCGGGTTCGCCAGGCTCGACGCGAGCAACGGGCGGGTCCTGGGTCAGATCTCCGCGGCCCAGATCCCCGGTTCCGGCTGGTGGCTGGCCTTCCCCGACCGGATGGACACCCTCGGCTTCCTCAAGCACGGCCGGCAGGGCAGCGCCTTCGACCTGGCCACGGGCCGCGGCACCGAGATCAGGGACCAACGCGGCTGGTCCTTCTGCGTCACCGACCCCAGGCCGCTCCCCCTGAAGCACCAGGCGGCGGGTTTCTACCCGGTGGCCTCCCTGTGCGAGTTCGACCTGGCCAGCGGCAAGAGGACGAACGGCTCCGAGGCTCCGCCCG
Source organism: Streptosporangium sp. NPDC000239 (assembly GCF_040300765.1). NCBI lineage: Bacteria > Bacillati > Actinomycetota > Actinomycetes > Streptosporangiales > Streptosporangiaceae > Streptosporangium > Streptosporangium sp. NPDC000239. The sequence goes on from NZ_JBEPEI010000013.1 coordinate 163,625, forward strand.
CGTGGTTCACCGGCAGCCAGGGGGGCTGGCGGATATGGCGCGACGAGCTGGGCGGGCTGCACGGCGTCAAGGACGGCACCCCGACCGCCCCCGGCATGTACGGCTGACGCCCCCGTACAAAGTTCTGTTCCGGGCCGACCCCCTCGCGACCTTCGCCCTACCGGGGAGTAGCCTCCGCTCAGGAGTGCCCGACAACCCAGGAGAGCCCCATGCCCGAGGCAGTCATCGTCGCGACCGCGCGCTCGCCCATCGGACGCGCCTTCAAGGGATCGCTCAAGGACATCCGCCCTGACGACCTGACCGTCCAGATCGTCAGGGCCGCCCTGGCCAAGGTGCCCCAGCTCGACCCCACGACCATCGACGACCTGATGCTGGGCTGCGGCCTGCCCGGCGGCGAGCAGGGGTTCAACATGGGCCGGGTGGTCGCCACCCTGCTCGGACTCGACGGCGTGCCCGGCACGACCGTCACCCGCTACTGCTCGTCGTCCCTGCAGACCACGAGGATGGCCCTGCACGCGATCAGGGCGGGCGAGGGCGACGTCTTCGTCTCGGCGGGCGTCGAGTGCGTCTCCCGGTTCGTCAAGGGCAGCTCCGACTCGCTGCCCGAGACCGAGAACGCACTGTTCGCCGAGGCGCGCAGCCGTACGGCGCGGGCCGCCGAAGGCGGTGGCGAGGTCTGGCACGACCCCCGTGAGGACGGCGAGCTGCCCGACGCCTACATCGCCATGGGCCAGACCGCGGAGAACGTCGCCGCGCTCAGGGGCGTCTCACGCCGGGAACAGGACGAGTTCGGTGTCCGGTCGCAGAACCTCGCCGAGGAGGCCATCGCCAACGGCTTCTGGGAGAGCGACATCACCCCGGTGACCCTGCCGGACGGCACCGTGGTGACCAGGGACGACGGCCCCCGCCAGGGGACGACCTACGAGGCCGTCTCCCAGCTCAAGCCGGTCTTCCGGCCCGACGGGACCGTCACGGCGGGAAACTGCTGCCCGCTGAACGACGGCGCGGCCGCGGTGATCGTGATGAGCGACGTCAGGGCCGCGGAACTGGGCATCACTCCGCTGGCCAGGATCGTCTCGACCGGTGTGACCGGCCTGTCCCCCGAGATCATGGGGATCGGGCCGGTCGAGGCCTCCCGGCAGGCACTGTCCAGGGCGGGCATGGCCATCGGCGACGTGGACCTCGTCGAGATCAACGAGGCCTTCGCGGCCCAGGTCATCCCGTCCTACCGCGACCTCGGCGTCGACCTCGACCGGCTCAACGTCAACGGCGGCGCCATCGCGGTCGGACACCCCTTCGGCATGACCGGAGCCCGCATCACCTCGACCCTGGTCAACAGCCTGCGCTTCCACGACAGGACGATCGGCCTGGAGACCATGTGCGTCGGCGGTGGCCAGGGCATGGCCATGATCCTGGAACGCCTCAGCTGAGCCGGGAAACGCCGCGCCGTACCCCTGCGACACGGGTGGGTACGACGCGGCGGCGTCTCAGCCGTGGATGTCGGGGCCCGCGCGGGTGATGGTGACGCGCAGCAGGACCCGCCGGTCCCGCTCCATGGCGGCCCGGTAGTCGTCCCAGTCGGGGTGCTCGCCGGAGATGTCCCGGTAGTAGCCGACCAGCGGTTCCATCGCCTCAGGCAGCGAGAGGACCTCCGTCTCCCCTTCGATCTGGATCCAGTCACCGTAGAAGGAGTCGTTCATCACGCAGAGCGTGGCCCGCGGGTCCCTGCGAAGGTTGCGAACCTTGGCGGCGGTCTCCCTGCTACTGACGATCGCGCGCCCCTCGGCGTCCAGCCCGACCGTCACCGGGGAGAGCTGCGGACGTCCGTCGGCGTGCTTGGTCAGCAGAACCGCACGGTGGTTGGCGCGGATGAAGTCACGTGCCTTGTCGAGATCCATGATCCCCATCATGGACCGGGCGCACAGAAGCCCGCACCCCCCGATGGGAGGCGCGGGCTCGCGGAAGACGGATAACTTACATACGACGGCTGTGGCGGCGACGTTCGTGCTCACGCACGATGGCAGCGGCGTAGCCGTGGGACAGCCCGTGCTCCTGGGCGAGCCAGTTGGCCCGCTCCTCGCAGCGCAGGAAGGACGGGCCGTTGTCGATGGCTTGGAACCACTCTGGGAGTGCGCGGCCGGTGATATCCGTGACTCTAGCGATCAGCTTGCTCTGCGTCTCCAGTGAGTGGCTCAACGACATGGGCACCTCCACGGATAGGCTCCTTTGCTTGACAGTGCCTCACGTGTCCCCAGATAGCAAGCCCTGCGGACCTGCCCATCCATCATTCTTCGTCGCCTTGTCGTCTCTTTGCGTCACCTTCGGTGTCGCGGACAGCGCCTCTTTGCGCCGCCTTCGGCGTCGCGGGCTGTGTCTCCTTGCTCCGCCTGGCGGCGTCGCGGGCTTGGGCGCCTCCGAGTCGGCGCTTTCCCTCGTCACTCCGTCGCTTCGCTCCTGCGTTCCTCAGTCCAAGCACCGACGGCGCACAAGCCGAAACTCCTCACGCACGGCGCCGGTAAGGCACAGGCAAAGCCCTCACGCTTGGCACCGGTAAGGGCACGAGCGAACCCTTCACGCTTGGCGTCGGTGAAGTTCTCACGCACGGCGTCGGGGGTGAGTGGGGGTGGAAAGCGAACACCCCGCGTCACCGGGGGTGGCGCGGGGTGTTCGGGGTGGTCGGGCAGCTAGTCATTACTGGTGAAGTAGCTGACGAAGCGGAGGATCTCCAGGTAGATCCAGACCAGGGTGACCGTCAGGCCGAAGGCCATCAGCCAGGAGTACTTCGCCGGGGCTCCGGCGCGGATGCCCTGCTCGACCGAGTCGAAGTCGAGGAGCAGGAAGAAGCAGCCGACCAGGATCGCCGCGATGCTGAAGACGTAGGACAGCGGGCCGCCGGAGCGGATGCCGATGCCGTCCTCGATGAAGAAGGTCGCCAGCCAGTTGACGAGCATGAGACCCATGAGGCTGATCAAGGCCGCCACGACGAACTTGGTGAACTTCGGCGTCACCCGGACGATGCGCAGCGTGTAGACCGCCAGCATGGCGCCGAAGGCCAGTGCCGTACCGACGACCGCCTGGAAGACGACACCGTTGTACAGGTCGTTGTAGGCGTGGCTGATCACACCGATGGCGACGCCGTAGGAGACCGCGTAGCCGAGGATCAGCACCGGGTTGGTGCTCTGCCTGAACGAGACGATCAACGCGAGCACCAGGCCGGCGAGCACGCCGATGATCAGTGCGGGTCTTCCGAGGTTGAGCGCCCAGGCGAGCGCGGCGGAGACGACCAGCGTGCCCAAGGTGATGAAACCGCGCACGACCACGTCGTCGATGGTCATCCTCCGTTGCGCGGGCGGCGCGTAGGAGGGCGCGTCATACATTCCCCTGAGCTGCTCGGGGGTCGGGGTGCCCCAGGCCTGCTGGCTCCCGGGCGCCTGCCTGCTGAACACAGGATTCTTGCTTTCCATCGCTAGCCTCCACGCTGCGACCTACGCGATCGGCGTATAGATCGGTTGTCACACGGCCGTATCGTGTTGTTGTCCGTTTTAGGGTCAAGTGACCGTACGGCTACCGCCGAGGATTCCAACGAACGGCCGCAGCGCCGGGTTCCCGGCCCTACGGAGGCATCATGGCCCGCCCGCCGGGTCCACGCCAGGCCCCCTCCCCCGCCGGGAGGCCCGGGAAGGGGCCGGTGGGTCAATGGAAACGACCGGAGCGGGGGGCGGGAAACGCTTCCCGGAATCGGCCGGTCGCTTCCGGAAACCGGCCGTCCGTGGATTTGTCGCGTTGTTTTCCCCACCCGGTGTCTCCGGTAAGGAAAACGACACGGTCACAGCGGGGAAAACAACCGTGCACCGTCGAAAGCGTGTTCCGCTCCATCAACCGAAGCGCTCGACGAGTCGCCGATAAGTGTCGAACGCGGGTTTAGGCCGGTAGTCGTCACCGAGAAGGCCGAACCGGTGGAACAGACCGGGTTTCGCACTGTCGGCATCCCGCAGGGCGAAATGGGTGTAGCCGCCGATGTTGAGCCGAGTGCGGTGGTCCGCGATCGCCGTGACGATCGTCTCCAGGACCTCGGCCTGTCGCTGTGGACTCCGGTCAGGACCGGTCGGCCAGCCGTTCTCGGTGATCCACAGGGGGACCGACTCGTCGATGCCCGCCGGGGTGAGGCACCGGTCGCGGTGGTGGCCGAGCAGTCCCGCGACGGCCTCCGCCAGGCCGTCCGCCGGGGCGGGCTGGAAGACGTCGGGGAAGAAGTCGAGGCCGACGTAGTCGACGGCCTCGACGAAGCGCCGTCCGCCGTCGGCGGTGAGCGCGGCGACGAAGCCCTCGGCGGGGCCGAAAAGGGGCGTGGTGTTGAACCCGACCCTGAGGTGGTCCAGGCCCAGCAGGCGCGCCTCCTCCTTGGCCGCGACGACGCCCTCGACGAGGGCTTCGAGCACCCGGGGGTGGCCTCCGTCGTACAGCGGCAGGTTCGGCTCCTCCGTCACCTGGAGGGTCGCGACACGCGTCCCGTGACGGCGGACGAGGTCACGGACGAAGGCGACGTAGCCCGCGACGTCGCCGCTGTGCGAGCGGTACTGCGCGACCAGGTCGAGTGCGCGCCCGCCGGTGGCGTACCGTTCGACGCGCTCGGGGGCCTGCGGGTAGACATCTCCGGGATCGGCGAAGCTGACGTAGCCGCGGACCAGGAAGGGCCCGCCGTCAGGGCGCAGGTGGGTGAGCGCCTCGGTGATCCGTCTCGGGTCGTCCGGAGGCCCCTGGAGCACGCCGCCGTTCTCGTCGCCGGCCGCTCCGCCGGGGTAGATCCCGAAGAGAAGGCCGTCCGATGTCATGTGAGGTCCTTTCGGTCGTCGGGCCAGGTCAGGCTTCCTGTGCGGATCTCCTCCGCGGCGCCGGTGACCCAGTCGAGTTCGCCACGGGTCATGTGCAGGGCGTATTCGGCCTCGATGACGAACAGGCGGGGCACCTGTCCCGAGGCCAGCGCGTCGTCGAGGGCCCGCCGGTCCTCGGCCATGGCGGCGCGCAGCCGTTCGGCCCGCTCCAGCAGCGCCGCCCGCGCGCGCTCGGGGCCGAGGGCGCCGAGGTAGGCGACGGCGGTGAGGAAGAGGGGATATTCGCGCCGGGGAACGCGGATCTGCTCGTCGAGCCGACGTACGAAGGCGTCCCGGCCCGCCTCGGTGATCGCGTAGACCGTGCGAGCCGGTCTGTTGCCCTCCTGGACCCTGGCCTTCTCGATGATCCACCCCTCCCCCTCAAGGGCCGTGACCACGTCGTAGAGCGAGCCCCGGTTGATCCGGACGCTGGCGTCCTTGCCGCGTTCCCTCAGCACGACGGCCATCTCGTAGGGGTGCATGGGCCTTTCGAGCAGCAGCCCCAGCACTCCCAGGGCCAGAGGGTTGTCCACACTTCGAGCCATAGTCGCCTCCTGATATCAGGAACCGACTATAGGAGGCGCCGTACGGCACCGCAACGGCGCCCGAAAACGCCCTGAACAGATCACGACATCCGGCCGATCTGGAAGACCGGGATTTCCGCGCCATAATTTGGCCGACAGGACCACATACGATCGGCGCGCAAACGACGGGACAACACGAAACGCCCCGACCCGGGGTTTTCCCACACAACAGAGCGGCCCGTGACCGATTTTTCCTGGTCACGGGCCGAACTTCGCGGATCACTACGAGTGCCCCCGGAGGGACTCGAACCCTCACTCGAACCCTTTTAAGGGGTTTGCCTCTGCCATTGGGCTACGGGGACGCCGTAATCATACGTAACTGACCACTCATCAGAGGAGCACAACTTTGTATCAGGCGTCACACAAACCATGCCACAGCGTTCCGATCTCCGAGACCGCCCCCAGTCCCGGCCGTACGGTGTGAACGCGCGAGCCCCCTCCCGGAACGGACCGGGAAGGGGCTCGCGACGGACGGCGGCCACCTTCGGGTGACCGCCGGGTGGCCGTCAGGTCCTGGCCGCGCTGCGGAACTCCTCACGGGGCGCCTCGATCTCACCGAGCGAGACGGTCTCCCGCTTGAAGAACAGCGCGAGGGTCCAGTCCATCGTCACGCGGACCTTGCGGTTGACGGTCGGCACCCGCGACAGGTGGTAGGTGCGGTGCATGAACCAGGCGAGCAGCCCACGGAGCTTGATCCCGTAGACGTTGGCGACACCCTTGTGCAGGCCGAGCCCGGCGACCGAGCCGACGTACTTGTGGCGGTAGTCGGCCAGCGGCTGGCCGTGCAGGTGCCGGGTGATGTTGTCGGCCAGCACCTTGGCCTGCCGTACGGCGTGCTGGGCGTTGGGCGCGCAGTACTGACCGGGGCTGGTCACATCGGGCACACCGGCCACGTCGCCCGCCGAGAAGGCGTCCTCGACGCCGGCCACGGTCAGCCGGGTGGTGGTCTTGATCCGGCCGCGCTCGTCCAGGGGCAGGTCCCCGGCGTTGACGACGGGGCTGGGCTTTACCCCCGCGGTCCAGACGATGGTGGCCGCCTCGAACTCCTCACCGTCGGAGAGCTTCACCAGGCCGCCCTCGCAGGAGTCGAGGCGGGTGTTCATCTTGACCTCGATGCCGCGCTCACGCAGCTGCTCGGCGGTCCACTTGCCCATCTCGGGGCCGACCTCGGGCAGGATGCGGTCCGTCGCCTCGACGAGGACCCAGCGCATGTCCTTGCGGGAGACGTTGCGGTAGTAGCGGACGGCGTCGACGGCCATGTCCTCAAGCTCGGCCAGCGCCTCGACGCCCGCGAAGCCGCCGCCGACCACGACGAACGTCAGCGCCCTGCGGCGCAGCGCCTCGTCCTCGTCGGTCTCGGCGCGGTCGAGGAGTTCGAGCACCCGGTTGCGCAGCGCGATGGCCTCACCGACCGTCTTGAAGCCGATCGCGGCGTCGGCCAGACCCGGGATGGGCAGCGTGCGCGAGACCGATCCCGCCGCCATGACGAGGATGTCGTAGCCGATGTCGTGCGGGGTGCCGACGTTCGGCTCGAAGGCCACGGTCTTGGCCGCGTGGTTGACCTTGGTGACCTTGCCGTTGAGGATCGTCGCCTTCGACAGCACCCGCCGCAGCGGGACGACGACGTGCCGGGGCGAGAGGTTTCCCGCCGCCGCCTCGGGAAGGAACGGCTGGTAGGTCATGTGGGATTCGGGGGTGAGAACGGTGATCCGGACGCTACCGTCGCGCAGTTCCTTACGAAGGGTGTGCTGCAGACGCAGCACGGTGTAGAGCCCGACGTAACCTCCGCCGACGACCACGATGTGCTTGGCGGTACGGTTCACTTCGACGCCATCCTTAGGTCGATGCCTTGTGAAAGCTTTCACAAGCATACGTCTCCCTCGAAAACCAGACCAGGCACCCCCTGTGTAACTTTCGCCATAGTTTCCAGAACAGCGAGAAAATCCGGACATTTCAGAGCGAAGTTTTGACGATCTTCTCTTTGTGATCGAGTTCACAAGCTCCGCAACACGTTTGCCCTGGTCAGAAGGGTGTCGAGCATCTCGGCCGTCACCCGGCCGGTGAACGTGTTCTGCTGGCTCGGGTGGTAGCACCCGAGAAGACGGGCCGTTTTCCCGCCACGGGAGATCTCGACCTCGGCGCCGTGTCCGAAGGGCGGCCTGCGGGAGGGCAGGACGTACCCGGCTTCCCGTAGCGCGGGCCAGATCGCCTGCCAGGCGAATCCCCCGAGCACGACGATCACCCGGACGCTGTCGGCGACCAGTTCGATCTCCCTGGCCAGCCAGGGGAAGCAGGCCGTACGCTCGGCCGGCTCCGGCTTGTTGCCCGGCGGGGCGCAGCGCACCGAGGCCAGCATCCGGGCGCCGACGAGCCGCTGCCCGTCCCCGGCGCGCGTGCTGGTCTCCTGTACGGCGAGCCCCGTCCGGTACAGCGAGGCGAACAGCCAGTCTCCGCTGCGGTCACCGGTGAAGATCCTCCCGGTGCGGTTGCCGCCGTGCGCCGCGGGGGCGAGCCCCACGATGAGGACCTCCGGCCTGTCCTCTCCCCACCCGGCGATGGGCCTGCCCCAGTAGGTCTCCTCCGCGAAGGCCCGCCGTTTGACCGTCGCCACCTCCTCCCGCCAGGCGACCAGGCGTGGGCAGGCCCGGCAGACGGACTGCCTGGCGGTCAGTTCACCGAGCGTACGGCTCGCCGCCGCCAGCCGTACGACCTGGGCGGGGTCGTGGGCGACGGGGGTGTCCGGCAGGGCGGGGTCTTCGGGCCAGCCGGACCCTGGAGGAACGAATGTCATGTCCTCGATCGTGCCAGGAGGAAACACGCCCTTAACCTCGGGCACGCGAAAGCGGCGCCCGCCTGAGGCGAGCGCCGCTCTCTCAACTCGTTTCCGCCCCCGCGTCAGACGTGGGGCGGGCCGTCACGGAGCCGGGAGGGTTCCCCCGGCACGCGCTCAGGCCTGGCAGACCGCGTTGAAGTTCACCGACTGCGAGCCGGCCCCGTCGATCGCCAGCTTCGCGCTGCCGCCGTGGGTGCCGTTCGTCGCCTTGGTGAAGGTCACGGTCTTGGTGCCGGCCTCGGTGAAGACCAGCGGGCCGGACTCGACGGTCACGCCGTCAACGGTCCAGCGGTAGGTGAGCGTGGTCGCGCCACTGGCGTAGATCTGGCCGGAGCCGGACAGGGAGGCCGCGGGGCAGGCGCCCGCGGTCTGCGTGGCCGAGACGCTCTCGCCCACGACCCAGACCTTCACCTCGGGAGCGGGGGCCTGGCAGGTGACCTTGCCCTCGACGGTGCCGGTGGTCGAACCACGGTAGAGCTCGATCGCCCGCTTGCTCGTCCCGGAGGCCGAGGCGCCCCAGGAGTCGGTCACGGTGCGGGACTGGTAGCCGTGGCCACCGAAGTAGACGTCCTGCCAGGAACCGGCGACGCCGTCACGGATCCAGCGGTACTTGACGCTGCCACGACCCTCGGAGACCGAGATCGTGCCGGTGAAGTTACGGGTGACCGGGCAGGTGCCGGTGTAGGAGTCGGGAGCGCTGACGGACGCGGTCACCTTCGGCGACTCGTCCTTGCACCAGACCCTGAAGCCGACGCGGTTGGAGGAGTTCTGAACCGGGTCCACGATCTCCAGAACGGCCCAGCCGCTGAGGCTGTGACGCGGCCTGATCACGTGGAACACCTTGGTCGAGCTGCTGACGCGGACGACGTCACGGTCGACGACGTCACCGTTGACGACCCAGCGGTACCGCACCCAGGTGGGGCTGGAGGCGGTGATGCGGCCGACCAGCGTGGCCTGGCAGTTGCCCTCGTTGACCCACGCACGGGCGCCGACGCCGACCTGGATGACTTCCTTGCCGCCGCCCTCGTCGCCACCACCACAGGAAACCCGGAAGCTTCCCTTCTTGGAGGTCGCGCCCCTGGGGGCCAAGACCTGCAGGGCCTGCCAGCCCTTGACGTCACCCTTGAACTTCGAGGTCTCCTTGACGGTGACCGACTTGTTGCCCTTGCCCTTCAGAACAAGGGTCTTGACCTTGCTCTTGGAGCCGTCGCCGCGCAGCCAGCGGTAGGCGACGGTGGTCCGGGAGGCGACGGCCTTCACCTTGACGGTCGAGGAGAAGGTCACGTTGACGGGGCAGTCACCCTTGTAGTTCGAGGGGGACGCCTTGGGGGTGCCGACCGAGACCGCGGGCCTCGGCTTGGCGACGGCCGTGGCGGCCGTCTGGGTGGATGCGCTCGCAGCGGCCGCGGGCGAGGCCATCAGGGCCGTCGCCATCGTCGCCAGCATGGCCGTGCCGGCGCTCACCGCGGCTAGCCTGCGTGCTAGTCCGGACTTCATGAGGGGTTGCTCCGTTTCGTTAGGAAGCGAATGCGCTCCGGAGACGGTTGCCGCCCCGACACCAGCTGTGCCGGGCCCCACGGCAAAGCCTCGCTAAAGCCCCTTTACCTAATCATGAACGGAACGATCTCTCAATACCCCATCAACAAGTCAAATGTCTAGATCTCATTAAAGTTTAGATGTCAGCCATGCGATTCCATCGAGGATGTCACGTTCGCTGACAACGACTTCGTCGAATCCGTACCGCTGCAGGACGCGGTCGAGAATGAGGGCACCCGCGCCGATGACGTCCACCCGGCCGGGATGCATGACCCCTATGGCCGCGCGTTCCTCGTGGGTCATCCCCAGCAGTCGACGGGAAATCTCATGCGCCCGATTTGCCGGAATTCGCGAGTGGTGAATTTTATCCGGGTCATATTCCGGCAGGTCAAGCGCTATTCCCGCGACGGTCGTCACCGAGCCCGCGAGACCCACCAGCGTCAGCGCCCGCTCTACCGGAACCTTCTCCGCGACCCGGTCGAGCGCGTCGTCGATGTCGGAGGTGATGGCCTCGACCACCTCGGGGGACGGCGGCGCCGTCGAGCCCCGCAGGTGCCGCTCGGTCAGCCTGACGCAGCCGATGTCCACCGAGATCGCCTCCTCGGCGTGCGTCGAACCGAGCACGAACTCGGTCGAGCCACCGCCGATGTCGAACACGAGGTAGGGCGGCCTGGTTCCCTCCGGGGTCGGCAGGCCGGTCTCCGGCGAGAGCCGTACCAGGTCACGGGTGGCCCCGGTGAAGGACAGCTCGGCCTCCTCGGCTCCGGTGATCACCTCGGGCTCGACGCCGAAGATCTCCCTGACACCGTCGACGAAGTCCTGGCGGTTGGCGGCGTCCCTGGTCGCGCTGGTGGCGACGACCCGCACCGCCGAGGCGCCGTGCCGTTCGATGAGCCCGGCGTAACCGCGCATCGCGGCGAAGGTGCGTTCGAGCGCCTCCGGGGCCAGCCTGCCGGTCCTGTCGACGCCCTGTCCCAGCCTGACGATCTCCATCTGACGCTCGACGTCGGTCAGGACGCCCCCGTCGATGTCGGCGATGAGCAGGCGGACGGAGTTGGTGCCACAGTCGATCGCGGCGACACGGGTCACATGGTCTCCTCGTTGGTTGTCGTGTCTGAAGACTGGGTTTCCCCGGCGCAGCAGGGGCCGTCCGCCCACCACTCGCCGAGCGCGTCCAGCGCCTCGCGGCCGAACGGGTTGGTCCCCGGCGCCGCCAGTTCGTGCCCGACCAGGGCGTGCAGGCACTTGACCCTGACCGGCATGCCCCCGGTGCTCTGCATGTCCCTGGGCAGCGGCTCGATGCCCAGCTCGGCCGCGGCCTTGTCGCGGCGCGCGACGTAGTCGTCGTGCGCGGCCTGGTAGGCCCGGGCCAGCTCGGGGTCCTCGGCCAGCCTGGCCTGCATGTCCCGCATCATCCCCGAGGTTTCGAGCCTGCCGATGGCCGAGGCCGCCCTGGGGCAGGTCAGGTAGAACAGCGTCGGGAACGGCGAGCCGTCGGGCAGCCTGGGAGCCGTCTCGACCACGTCCGGCAGTCCGCACGGACAGCGGTGCGCGACCGCCCGCAGACCCCGTGGGGTCCGGCCGAGCTGCCGCTCCACAGCCGCGACGTCGCGGTCGTCAACCATCTGTGACACCCCCTGAAAGACGACATCCAGGGTATCGGGGTCATCCGCCGGTCCCGGCCACCTTCGCACCGGTTCCCGAGTCCGCCGCCTCGACCGACTCCCAGAGCGTCTGGTACCACGGCGACGTCACGGCCTTCTTCCCCCCGGCCGGGATGCTTCCGCCCTGCCCCTGGCTCTGGCCCTGCCGCTCCCGCATGACGACGTAGCACTTGCGGCCCGGGTCGCAGTAGAAGAGCCGCTCCCTGCCCTGCCGCTTGATGTAGCCGGGGTCGAAGTGCTGGCGGTAGCGGTCCTCCTGCTCCTTGATCTCGGCCAGTTCCCTGGCCCGTTGCTGTTCGAGCTGGGCGATGTAGCGCCGCTGCGCGACGTACTCCCTGATCGGGTAGGCGAGGCTCATGGCGATCGCGCACACCACGATCGCGAGGACCGCGGCCCGTCCCGTCAACTGCGGCCGTCTCGCCACCCGCGCCTCCCCGTCCCCGCTCGCTTCGCCCGCCTCGCCGTACGGCCGGGCCCTGAGCGCCCGCCGTATGGCTCGCGCCCGAGCAAATCGGGCGCAAGCCATACAGGCGAAACTACCGCTGGAAGCGCGGGAAAGCGGCGCGACCCGCGTAGCGGGCGGCGTCGTCGAGCAGTTCCTCGATGCGCAGCAGCTGGTTGTACTTGGCCACGCGGTCGGAGCGGGCCGGGGCTCCGGTCTTGATCTGACCGCAGTTGGTGGCCACGGCGAGGTCGGCGATCGTGGTGTCCTCGGTCTCGCCGGAACGGTGGCTCATCATGCAGCGGTAGCCGCTGCGGTGCGCCAGGTCGACCGCCTCGAAGGTCTCGGTCAGGGTGCCGATCTGGTTGACCTTGACCAGCAGGGCGTTGGCGGTGCCCTCGGCGATGCCCCGGCCGAGCCGCTCGGGGTTGGTCACGAACAGGTCGTCACCGACGATCTGGATCTTGTCGCCGAGCGCCTTGGTGATGGCCTTCCAGCCCTCCCAGTCCTCCTCGTTCAGCGGGTCCTCGATGGAGACCAGCGGGTAGTTGGCGACCAGGTCCTCGTAGAAGGCCACCAGTTCGGCGGAGGAGAGGCCCTTGCCGTCGATGGTGTAGACGCCGTCGGAGTGGAACTCCGAGGCCGCGACGTCGAGCGCGAGGGCGACGTCCTCACCGGGCACGTAACCCGCCCGCTCGATGGCGACCAGGATCAGGTCGAGCGCGTCACGGTTGGAGGGCAGGTTGGGCGCGAAACCGCCCTCGTCGCCGAGCCCGGTGGCGTAGCCCTTCTCCTTGAGCACGGCCTTGAGCGCCTGGTAGACCTCGGTGCCCATCCGCACGGCCTCACGGAACGACTCGGCTCCGATCGGCGCGATCATGAACTCCTGGATGTCGACGTTGGTGTCGGCGTGCGCGCCACCGTTGAGGATGTTCATCATCGGCACGGGCAGCACGTGCGCGTTCGGGCCACCGAGGTAACGGAACAGCGGCAGCTCCGCGCTCTCGGCCGCCGCCTTCGCCACGGCGAGGGAGACACCGAGGATCGCGTTCGCGCCGAGACGGCTCTTGTTCGGCGTGCCGTCGAGGTCGATCATCACCTGGTCGATGCTGCGCTGCTCGGCCGCGTCGAACCCGAGAATCTCGTCGGCGATCTCGTCGGTCACCCCGAGCACGGCCTTCTCGACGCCCTTGCCGCCGTAGCGGTTGTCGCCGTCACGCAGCTCGACGGCCTCGAACTGACCGGTCGAGGCGCCGCTCGGCACCGCTGCGCGCCCCTCGCTGCCGTCGTCGAGCAAGATGTCGACCTCAACCGTCGGGTTGCCCCTGGAGTCAAGGATCTCGCGGGCGGTGACACCCTCGATGGAAGCCACGAAGCGCTCCTAAAGTCGCAGGACAGATTGCCGCAGAAGCCTATCGAGGCCTACCTCCCAGTACGGTGGGCGGCTTCCCCCTTCGAATTCCGGATGTGCTCAAATCAGAACCATGAGCCAAGCCACGGCACTCGACCGGGTCCGTGAACTGCTGGACCCCACCCTGCTCGGCCTGGCGGGACGGGACGCCACGGCCGGCGGCTACCTGGACCTGCTCGGCGCGGAGCCCGCCGGATCGCCCGTCCAGTGGCTGATGCGTTCGGGATTCCTGCCGGGGATCTACGAGCGGGTCTGGCGCCCGGCGGTCCTCGGGGCGATGAAGGGCCCCTTCGGGCCGGGCACCCGCCAGGAGCTGGCACTGGTCGGCAGGATGCTCGAACTCGGACCCGGCGACCGGGTGCTGGACGTCGCCTGCGGGCCGGGCAACGTGACCCGGGCGCTGGCGGACGGCGTCGGCCCCGCGGGCCTGGCCGTCGGCCTGGACGCCTCGGCGTCGATGCTCGCCCGCGCGGTACGCGACACCCGGACGCGTGATCTCGGCAACGTCGGCTACGTCCGGGGTGACGCCGCCGGCCTGCCGTTCCTGCCCGGTTGCTTCGACGCGGTCTCCTGCCTGGCGGCGCTCTACCTGTTCGAACACCCCTTCGAGGCTCTCGCCGGGATGGCCAGGGTCCTCAGGCCGGGCGGCAGGATCGCCGTCATGACGACCAGGCGGGTGCCGTACGGCGGGCCGCTCAACGCCCTCGTCGGCGTGGCCTCGGGGGTGCGCCTGTTCGGGGACGAGGAGGTGGTCGAGGCCCTGAACAGGCTCGGCTTCTCCGGCCTGCGCCACCGCGCCTACGGCCTCGTCCAGTTCGTCAACGGCCGTCTGGTCTGACCCGGTTCAGGCCTCCCCGGTCTCCTCCGCCTCCCAGGCGCGGACCCGGTCGCGGTAGCGGCGGGCGGTGGCGCGCAGTTCGGCCTCGGGGTCGAGACCGGCCTCGTGCGCCCGCCGTACGAGGGCGAACAGGCGCGCTCCCAGGTCGTCTCCGGCGGCCTCGGGGTCGACGAGCAGGCCGTCCGGTGCGCCGACCCGCCCCGCGCGCCGGATGAGCTGCGCCGCCAGGGAGAGAGCGGGCTGGCCCATCGGGACCCCGTCGAGGACGGACCCGGCGTCGCCGTCGTTCTTGGCCGCGCGCTCGGCGGCCTTGATGGCCTCCCAGTTGTCGCCGACCTGCTCGGCGCCGGTGACCTTGACGTCCGCGAACACGTGCGGGTGGCGGCGGACGAGCTTGGCGACGATCCCGTCGGCCACGTCGTCGATGTCGAACCCGCCCTCCCCCGCGGAGCGCTCACGGGCGAGCCTTGCGTGGAAGGCCACCTGGAGGAGCAGGTCGCCGAGTTCCTCACGCAGCGCGGCGTGGTCGCCCTCCTCGATGGTCTCCAGCACCTCGTAGGCCTCCTCAAGGAGGTACGGCGCCAGCGACTCGTGGGTCTGTTTGGCGTCCCACGGGCAGTTCGTCCTGAGACGGTCCATCACCTCGACCAGGTCGAGCAGCCGCCCGCCCGGCAGGTCGTACGACCCCGGCACCACCTCGATCACCGGCGGGTCGTCGAGAGCGAGCGCCGCGTGCCCGACCGCGCGCATCAACGCCTCGTCGGCCCCGAGCCAGACCACGGTCCCGTCACGGGCCTCGCGCACCAGGGCCGCCGGATCGGGCTCGACGACCTCGACGGTGACGCCGGCCTCCTCCAGATGGGGCAGGTGCGGATGTCCGGCGGAGCCGGTGCGCACCGGCCCCTCCCTCAGGACCTGCCACGCGTGGTGGCTGAGCAGCCCGGGGGCGACCCTGGGCGAGGTGGTGACGACGATCAGGGGCATGCCCCCGAGACTACTGGGCCCGTGCGGCGGGAGGGATCGCGCCGAAACGGCCCGCGTCCACGAACAGCTGCGGAGACTGCTCGCTGCGGTTGTCGTTCAGCACGCCGTAACGCGGGCTCCAGGTGACCTTGACGGCCTGCAGGTCCTTGATCGCCTGGGCCTGGCCCCGCTGGAGCGCCTCCTGGTCGGCGCCGCCGCCGTACTTGGCCATGAGCTTGGTGAGCATCAGACCGGCCTTGGTGAACTCGCGCGAGTGCGACGGCGCGACGGCCTGCTGGAGCATCCGCTGCTCGTGCTGGGCCTCGCCACCGGAGGCGGCGACCACCTGGTCGATCTCGGCCTCGGTGACCGTGATGCCCTGCCGCTCGGCCGCCTTGGTGTACTGCTTGGCGGTGGCCAGCTGGAACAGCACCACCTGCGGGACGCTGCCGGGGAACTGCAGGTCAGCGGGGGAGACGTTGGCCTTGGCGAGGGCCTCCTCGTACTCCTTGACGCTGCTGTCCAGCTCGCCGGTGCTGATCCGCTCACCGCCGACGATGGCGGCGGTGCCTGCCTGCCCCGGAGAGCAGGCGGTCAGCGCGGCTCCTGCGGCGGCGACCGCCAGGATGACGCGCAGTCGAGTCGACTTCACTTGCGATCCCTTCACGACAGACGCCGTTTACTTTACCGGCTGGTTCTCAAGGAACATCGCCTGGACCAGGTCACCGCACCACCTGAGCAGGTCCAGGTCGCGCAGCGGCTGGCCGCCGAGCGGCCTGGTCTTCGGCACGGGTACGAGCAACGTACCGGCCGCCTGCTTCAGCAGTGCCTTCGGGTACAGCCTCTGCAGCCTGACCTGCTGGGAGTCCCTCAGGTCCACGGGGGCGAAGCGGATGTTCTGCCCCTGGAGGGTGACGTCGGTCAGCCCCGCCGTACGGGCCCGGATCCTGAAGCGGGCGACCTCAAGGAGGTTCTCGACCGGCTGGGGCGGCCTGCCGTACCGGTCGAGGAGCTCGTCACGGACCGCGGCGACCTGCTCGTCGGACTCGACGGCGGCGATGCGCTTGTAGGCCTCCAGGCGCAGTCGCTCGGAGGTCACGTAGTCGTGCGGGATGTGCGCGTCGATCGGCAGCTCGACCTTGACGTCGGCGCGTTCCTGGGTGACGGGGGCGCCGGACAGCTTGGCCTTCTGCTCCTGGACGGCCTCGGCCATCATCCGCACGTACAGGTCGAAGCCGACTCCCGCGATGAACCCGGACTGCTCGGCGCCGAGGATGTTGCCCGCGCCCCGGATCTCCAGGTCCTTCATCGCCACGTACATGCCCGCGCCCATCTCGGTGTGCTGGGAGATGGTGGCCAGGCGCTCGTGGGCGGTCTCGGTGAGCGGCTTCTCCGGCGGGTACAGGAAGTAGGCGTAGCCGCGCTCACGGCCACGCCCGACCCGGCCACGCAGCTGGTGGAGCTGGGACAGGCCGTAGTTGTCGGCCCGGTCGACGATCAGCGTGTTGGCGTTGGGCACGTCCAGGCCCGACTCGACGATCGTGGTCGAGACGAGCACGTCGAACTCGCGCTCCCAGAAGCCCACCATGATCCGTTCGAGCTGGTGCTCCTGCATCTGGCCGTGCGCGACGGCGATCCTGGCCTCGGGAACCAGTTCGTGCAGCATGGCCGCGACCTTGTTGATGCTGGAGACCCGGTTGTGCACGAAGAACACCTGGCCGTCACGCATCAGCTCGCGCCGGATGGCGGCGGCGATCTGCTTGTCGTCGTATGGCCCGACGAAGGTGAGGATCGGGTGCCGCTCCTCCGGCGGGGTGAGGATCGTCGACATCTCCCGGATGCCGGTGAGGCCCATCTCCAGTGTGCGCGGGATCGGCGTCGCGGACATGGCCAGCACGTCGACCTGGGTCCGCAGGTGCTTCATGGCCTCCTTGTGCTCGACGCCGAAGCGCTGCTCCTCGTCGATGATGATCAGGCCGAGCTCCTTGAACCTGATCTCCGGGGAGAAGAGCCTGTGGGTGCCGATCACCACGTCGACGGAGCCCTCGCGCAGTCCCTCCATCGTCGCCTTGGCCTCGGCGTCCGTCTGGAAGCGCGAGAGCGGCCTGACGTTCAGCGGGAATCCGGAGAAACGCTCGGTGAAGGTCGACAGGTGCTGCTGGACCAGCAGCGTCGTGGGCACGAGCACCGCGACCTGCTTGCCGTCCTGGACCGCCTTGAACGCCGCCCGCACCGCGATCTCGGTCTTGCCGTAGCCGACGTCGCCGCAGATCAGCCTGTCCATCGGGACGGCCCGCTCCATGTCGCGCTTGACCTCGTCGATGGCCTCCAGCTGGTCGCCGGTCTCGGCGTAGGGGAAGGCGTCCTCCATCTCCCGCTGCCAGGGGGTGTCGGTCCCGAAGGCGTGCCCGGGTGAGGCCATCCTGGCGGAGTAGAGGCGGATCAGCTCCCCGGCGATCTCCTTGACCGCCTTCTTGGCCTTGGTCTTCGCCTTGGCCCAGTCGGCGCCGCCCATCCGGTTGAGCGTGGGGGCCTCTCCGCCGACGTAGCGGGTGACCTCGTCGAGCTGGTCGGTCGGCACGTAGAGGCGGTCGCCCTTGGCGTACTCGATCACGAGATACTCGCGGGTCGCGCCCTGCACGGTCCGCTGCGCCATCTCGACGTAGCGTCCGACGCCGTGCTGCTCGTGCACCACGTGGTCGCCGACCTTGAGCTGGAGCGGATCGACCATGTTGCGCCGCTTGGAGGGCAGCCTGCGCATGTCCTTGGTCGAGGCCTTCTGCCCTACCAGGTCCAGATGCGTCAGTACGGCCAGCCCCGGCGCGACGAAACCGTGCTCGACCAGGCCGGTCGTGACGTGCACGACCTTGGGGTCGGGGGCCGTGTCGAGCCCGGCCTCAAGACGGGCGGGCAGGTCCACGCCCTTGAGCAGCTCGACCATGCGCTCGGCGGGGCCGTGGCCCTCACTGAGCAGCACGACGGCCCTGTCCTCCTCAAGCCAGCCCTTGATGTCGCCGAGTGCCCGCTGGGTGTCGCCCCGGTAGCTCTCCGCCTCCTTGGCGGGCAGGAGCAGCCCGTCGCCCAGGTCGTCGCCGCCGAACGGCGCGATCGACCACCAGGGCTGGCCCAGCTCCCGCGCGTGGTCGCGGACCTCCTCAAGGCTGCGGAAGGCCGCCGCCCCGAGGTCGATGGGCGCCTCGCCGCCCGAGGCGGCGTTGATCCACGACGCCTCAAGGAACTCCTGGCTGGTGCGCACCAGTTCCTCCGCCCGTCCCCTGATGCGCTCGGGGTCGCAGACGAACACCGCGGCGCGCGCGGGCAGGTGGTCGACCAGCAGGTCCATCTCCCCGGCGAGCACGGGCGCGAACGCCTCCATGCCCTCGACGGCGACCCCCTCGGCCAGCTGCCCGAGGATCTCGGTCAGCGCCGGGTGCTCCTCGGCCAGCAGCCGTGCCCGCTCCCTGACCTCCTCGGTCAGCAGCAGTTCCCGGCAGGGGGCCGCGAACAGGCCGCCCTCGGCCACCTCAAGGGAGCGCTGGTCGGCGACCTTGAACCAGCGGATCTCCTCGACGGTGTCGCCCCAGAACTCAAGGCGCAGCGGGTGCTCCTCGGTGGGCGGGAAGACGTCGAGCAGCCCGCCCCTGACCGCGACCTCGCCGCGCTTCTCCACCATGTCGACCCGGCTGTAGCCGTTCTCGACGAGTTGGGCGACGACGGCGTCGAGGTCGGCGTCCTGACCGGCGCGCAGCCGTACCGGGCGCAGGTCGCCCAGGCCCCGCACGATCGGCTGGAGCACGGCCCTGACCGGGGCGACGATCACCCGCAGCGGCCCGGCGGCGGCGTCGCCCGCGACGGGGTGCGCCAGCCTGCGCAGTACGGCCAGCCGCTGCCCGACCGTGTCGCTGCGCGGTGAGAGGCGCTCGTGCGGCAGGGTCTCCCAGGCGGGGAAGACCGCGACCGAGTCACCGTCGATGAGGCTGGTCAGCGCCGCGGCGAGGTCCTCGGCCTCGCGGCCGGTCGCGGTCACCGCGAGAACGGTCCGCGCGCCGTCCTCGGCCCCGTCCCTGGACAGCGCGGCCACGGTGAACGGCCGCAGCGCGGGCGGCGCGATCAGCGAGACGTCGGAGAGGTCGCCCCCGCGCACGTCACGGAGGACGGAGGCCAGCTTCGGCTCTCCAGCGACAAGGTCAAGTAGTCCGGAAAGGCTCATCAGATTCGCCCACAGCCCCACGACGGCAACACGGCAGGCCCCGGGCCGGGTCCGGCACGGGGCTCTCCCAGGCTACCGGTGTTCGCCCACGGTGTTCCGGCCCGCCGTCCGCCCGGTGGGCACGTGGGGCCCCTGGGGCGGGGACCGCAATCGTCACCGTCGGGCGATGGCCAATGCGCGACTATCGGTGCGCAATTGACTACTGTCGGTTGCATGTCTGAGGTACGGTCGGTCGTCTCGCGGGACGACATATTCAGCAGGCGGATTCGTGAGCAGGCGGCGGGGCAGCCCGGCAGACGGCTGGACATCCTGGTCGCCGGGTGCGGATGGCCGGAGCCGCTCGACCTCGAAGGGGTCCAGGCGCGGGTCACCGGGATCGACGAGGACCTGCCCGCGCTGCGGGTGAGCGCGGGGGCCCGCAAGGACCTCGACGCGCTGGCGCTGGGAGATCTGCGCTCGGTGCCCGTGCCGCCCCGCGCGTTCGACGTCCTGCACGTACCGTTCCTGCTCGAACGGATCGAGCACCCGGAGCTGGTGCTCGACCGGCTGCTCGCCGGGTTGCGCCCGGGCGGCCTGGTGCTGCTGCGGATGCGCGACCGCGCCTCGGCCTACGGCACGTGCGAACGGCTGCTGCCCAACGTGCTACGGCGGCTGCTGTGGCCGAAGCTGGCCCCCGAGGGCGCGGTCGGCCCGCTGCGCCCCTTCTACGGCGAGATCACCTCGCGCGAGGGGATGCACTCC
Source organism: Streptosporangium sp. NPDC000239 (assembly GCF_040300765.1). Lineage (NCBI taxonomy): Bacteria > Bacillati > Actinomycetota > Actinomycetes > Streptosporangiales > Streptosporangiaceae > Streptosporangium > Streptosporangium sp. NPDC000239. Next base: position 183,718 of record NZ_JBEPEI010000013.1, read on the forward strand.
TACTGCCTGACACGCGGCCTGATGGTGACCGACGACGTGTCGGCCACGAGCGGCCCGGCGCTGAGCGGGCCGAAGCACGCCCTGGTCAAGCTCGTCTGCTCCATGGTCGAGACCGTCTCCCGGGGGCGGCGGCCCGCCTCGCACGACGAGATCACCATGGTCGTCCGCAAGCCGCAGAACCACTTCGCCCGGTTGATATGAGCCGGAGGGGTTGGTGTGGGACAACTGGAGTAGGTAAGGTGATGAAATCCGACTAAGTTGATCGGGATTGTGGAGCAGATGACGGCCCCTTTCGAGTGGACCCCCGACGCCCATGAGCTGGCCGACCTGGAGCTGCTGCTCTCCGGTGCCTTCCAGCCTCTGACGGGCTTCATGAGCTCGGCCGACGCGCACTCCGTCGACGGGCACGGCGTCCTGACGGACGGCACGAGCTGGCCCGCGCCGGTCACGTTCGCGCTGCCCGACGACCACCCGGCCGCCCCCGGCGACCGGGTCACGCTGCGCGACCCCGAGGGCGCCGCGCTGGCCGTGCTCACCGTCACCGACCGTCACGACGGCCTCGTCGCCGGTCCGGTCGAGGCGCTCGACGCCCCGGAGCACGGCCCCTTCGCCAGGTTGCGCCTCACCCCGGCGGAGATCCGCAAGGAGCTGGGTGAGCGGCCCGCGCTCGCGGTCACCATGCGCGGCCCGCTGGACGACCTCGGCGAGATCGAGGCGACCGCGCGGGAGCTGGGCGCCGTGGTGCTGCTGCTGCCGCTGGCGTTCGGTGAGAACGGCCCCGCGGTGGTCCGCGCGGCGCTGAAGGCGCGTGAGAGGCTCGGCGAGGACGCCCTCCTGGCCGTGGTGCCCCTGGCTCGCAGAGACGACCCCAGCATCGATCTGGAGCTGCGTGAGCGTGTCGCGGAGGCCTACGGCGCCACCGAGCACCTGGCGGGCCCCGAGCCAGTGACGCTGCCCGGCCCGCCGCACCGGCGCGGCCTGGTGGTCTTCTTCACTGGCCTGTCCGGCTCGGGGAAGTCCACCGTGGCCAGGGGCCTGCGGGACGCGCTGCTCGAACGCGGCGGCCGTACGGTCACCTATCTGGACGGGGACGTGGTCAGGCGGCTGCTGTCCGCGGGGCTGACCTTCTCCAAGCAGGACCGCGACCTGAACATCCGCAGGATCGGGTTCGTCGCCGCGGAGGCGGCCAGGCACGGCGGGCTGGCGATCTGCGCGCCCATCGCGCCCTACGCCGCGACCCGCGAGGAGGTCAGGGAGATGGTCGAGGCGGTCGGCGCCGACTTCCTGCTGGTCCACGTGGCCACTCCGCTCGAAGAGTGCGAGCGCCGTGACCGCAAGGGGCTCTACGCCAAGGCGCGCGCGGGTCTCATCCCCGAGTTCACCGGGATCTCCGACCCCTACGAGGAGCCCGAGGACGCCGACCTGGTCGTCGACACCACCTCGATCAGCGTGGACCAGGCGGTACGGCAGGTGCTCGACCCGTTGATCCGGGGAGGGTGGGTCCGTTGACCCCGGGGCCCGGGGCGCCGGGCCCCCGCAACGGGCGGCCCCGCGCCGCCCGCCACACAGTGACCCTGAACGACCCTGAATGACCCAGAGTGACCGAGAAATGGTGAGCGACCGATGGCCATCGACATCCCCCTGGCAGCCGGCTCCTTCATCGTCGCGATCATCGTCGGGCTGACCGGCATGGGCGGCGGCGCGTTGATGACGCCGATGATGTTGCTGTTCTTCAACGTCCCTCCCCTGGCCGCCGTCTCCAGCGACCTGGTCGCCTCCGCCGTCATGAAGCCGGTGGGCGGGGTCGTCCACATGCGGCGCGGGACGGTGAACCTGCGCCTGGTCGGCTGGCTGTGCGCGGGCTCGGTGCCCGCGGCCTTCTGCGGGGTCTTCGCCGCCAGGGCCTTCGGGGACGGCGAGCAGGTCCAGGAGGTGGTCAAGTACGCCCTGGGTGTCGCCCTGCTGCTGGCGGTCGTCGGGCTGGTCACCAAGGCCTGGATGTCACGTGACGACCAGGGGAAGGCCTCGGCGGAGCTGTCGTCCATCGTCGTGCGCCCTATTCCGACCTTACTGGTCGGTACGGTCGGAGGCTTGGTCGTCGGCATCTCGTCGGTCGGCTCGGGTTCGCTGATCATCGTGGCGCTGCTCGCGCTGTATCCGGCGCTGAAGGCCAACCAGCTCGTCGGCACCGACCTGGTCCAGGCCGTGCCGCTGGTCGCCTCGGCCGCCCTCGGCCACCTGCTGTTCGGCGACTTCCAGCTGTCCATCACCACCTCCCTGCTGGTCGGCTCGATCCCCGGTGTCTACATCGGCGCCAGGATCTCCGCCTGGGCACCGGGCGGCGTCATCCGCGCGCTGCTCGCGGTCGTGCTGCTCGCCTCGGCGCTCAAGCTCCTGGGAGTCGGCAACACGGCCCTGCTGTGGAGCGTCGGCGGGATGTCCGTCGTCGGCGCCGTGGCCTGGTCACTTCTGCGGAACCGCGGGGGCGCGCAGGTCGGGGTCATGCGCGAGGCCGGAAAAGGCCTGTAGGGCCCCCGGGGTGGTGTCGAAGCGGGTGTCCCCCCTCGGGGCGTGCGGCGAGTCGAAGTAGACCAGCGCCTTGATCCGGGGGTAGTCGCGCACCTGCCGCCGTGCCCCGGCGAAGAACCTCTCCTTGAAGGCGGGGTCGCCCGGCCGCTCGAACACGCCCCACTCGGCGAGCATGACGGGCTTGCCCGGCAGGTGCGCGTTCATCCACCGGTAGGCCCCCGGCCAGCGGGCGAACCCCTCGCGGGTCCTGTCGACCAGGTCGCCGAAGTTCCGCACCCGCTCGTCGGCGTAGGGGTCCATCGCCACCCAGTCGACCACGTCGTCGCCGGGGTAGAGCCGGTCGAACCAGGGGCTCGCCCCCCAGTTGGGCGCGCCCATGTAGGTCATGACCGTGACCGCGTTGCGCACACCGTCCCCCCGCAGGCGCAGCACCACGTGCCGGAACATCGCGGCGTAGTCCTCGGCGGTCATACCCGAGCCCGGGCGCTGCCGTACGTCGTTCTCCGGCTCGTGATGGACGGTGAGGAAGAACCTCTCGGGGAAGCTCCCGGTGATGTGCGCGGCCAGCCGGTCGATGCGGGAGTCGATCGCGCCCTTGGCGATCTGCGCCCAGGTGTGGTCGAGGGACGGCTTCCAGTTGACCAGCAGGATTCTGCGGCCCTTCGGGTCACGGGCGATCCGGCGCTCCTGAGGGGTCGGGAACAGCTCGGTGCCCCGGTGGTAGAGGTGCACGATGTCGGCGCGGCGGCCCATGCGCCGTTCGGCGCGGGCGATCGCCCGCTGCGGGGGCCTGCCGGTGAAGATCTCCGGCGCGATCCCCCACCAGGCGCCGCAGGCGGGGACGAGCTTGGCGTCGACCGCGCAGGCGGACGGCCTCACGTCGGCCCGTGCCGGAGTGCTCCGCGGCCGGTCGCGGGAGGCGCCCTCGGAAGGAGCGCACGCCCCCGTTCCGAGCACCAGTGCCAGACCCGAAACGGCGAACAACGCCTTCCGCGAAAAAAGCCGCATCGCGGCATCACAAAAATACACCGTCAGAACCACCGTTTCCTCACGAACATTCCGACCATTCCGGTCATTCCGGTTTCTGGCTCCGCGGTCACCGCCGCGCCACAAGCCTGCCACCGCGTGGACGTGCCACGTCACCGGCTTCGAGGTTCCCGAGCCGCCCCCGCATGGCAATCGCAAGGAAATATCGGATAAATGGTGTTTATTTTCTTTCGGCCGCGACGGCGCCCGCCACGAAAATCTTGTGTATCGGATCGAGAAAACAACAGGCGGACCTATAGTTCCTAGCGTTCGAAATCATCGAACCCTCATATCAAACCCCCTCGAAAAGGACTCGAAACATATGAGCCCTCCGCCGGACGCCTCGGTCCGCCGCTCCGGCGGAGACCTGACGGACTACGTGTCCTTCCTCCGCCGCCGCTGGCCGACCATCCTGTTCCTGCTCGCCGGTGGCGCGGGCGCGGGTGCCGTGCTGCTGTGCGTGATCCCCCCCTCCTACACCGCCTCGGCCCAGGTGCTGGTCACCCCGACGGGCCTGCAGGAGCAGACGAACCAGGTCACCAACCGGCAGCGCGAGGCGCTCAACCTCGACACCGAGGCCCAGGTCGCCCAGTCCGCCGTGGTCGCGAGAAAGGCCGGGCGCACGCTCGGCGGCACCCCGGGGCCGGTGGAGGTCTCCGTGCCCCCGAACACCTCGGTCCTGGACATCTCCTACACCGCCTCCGACCCGGCCGCCGCGGCGGCGGGAGCGGGAGCCTACGCCAGGGCCTACCTGGACAACCGGCGCGAGGCCGCGGCACGGGCGATGGACGCCCAGCTGGGGGCGCTCCAGTCCAAGCTGAAGCAGGTCAACGCGAGCCTGTCCGCCGTGGTCGCCTCGCTCCCCAGCCTGCCCAAGGGTACGGCGGAGCGGACCCTGGCCGCGCAGCGGCAGAACGTCCTCGGCCGCCAGGTCTACAACCTCACCGTGAAGTACGACGCGCTGCGGACGGTGGCCGTGACCCCCGGCACCGTGATCAGCGAGGCCGTCCCCCCGACCGCCCCCAGCCAGCCAAGCCCGCCCCTCTACCTCGGCAGCGGCCTGATGGCCGGGCTCCTGACCGGGGTCGGCCTCGCCTGGCTCCGCGACCGCCCCGCCAGGCAGAACGCGCCCGCGACCGGAGGGACGGGACCCGGCGCCGTCCTGCGGGCACGCCCCGAGGAGATCGAGAGACTGGCGGGCGAGGAGGGCGCGGTGCTGCTGGTCAGCGTCGCCGGGATCTCCCCACGCGGGATGGCGCGGGCCGTACGGCGACTCGGAAGGCAGGGCATGCCGGTGGTCGGCGGCCTCCTCACCCCCCCGCCTCCCCCGCAGCGAACGGTGGAGCGCCCCGCCCAGCAGATCCCGCCGCAACCCCCGCAGGACACACCGCGCCATACGCGCAGCGTCGCGTCGCGCCGTGACGAGGCCCCCGGCGACTGGCCCACCTCCTTCCCGGTGAGCCGCCCGACGCCCCGCGCCGCCGGCCGTGCCCCGGAGAGCGTCCCCGAGCCGGGCAGGTGGGTCGCCGGGGCCTCGATGCCCACCGTGCCGATCAGGACGTTGTCCCCGCCAGAGACGGCCTTCCCCCCGTGAGAGGCCTGGACCGGGCGGCCTGGCCGATCGCCGCGCTGCTCGTCGGCTACCCCGTCTGGTGGGCGCTCGGTTTCGGCGGCCTGTCGATCGTCGTGCTGGCCCCGGCGATGGCGGCGGTGCTGTGGCGGCGACGGCCGATCAGGGTTCCCCGGGGGTTCGGCCTCTGGCTGATGCTGCTGGCCGGTTACCTCATCAGCGCGCTCATGCTGGGGGAGATGCCGCCGGGGACCTACGGCGACTTCGGTCTCGGGCGGGTGCTCGGCTACCTGATGCGCCTGGCCCTGTACGTCTCCCTGCTGATCATGGTCCTCTACCTGGGCAACCTGACCCAGCGGGAGCTCCCCCAGCTCACCCTGGTGCGCATGCTCGGCGCGCTGTTCGTCACGACCGTCGTGGGCGGCCTGCTCGGGGTTCTCGTCCCCGGCGCCGACCTCACCTCACCGGTCGAGATGGTGCTGCCCCACTGGATCGCCGACAACCCCTACGTGCACAACCTGATCCACCCGACCACGGCCCAGGTGCAGAAGGTCCTCGGCCACGCCTCCCCCCGCCCCGAGGCACCCTTCGAATGGGCCAACGCCTGGGGAAGCAACGTCTCGGTGCTGCTGGTCTGGTTCGTGGTCGGCTGGTGGACGTACGGCGGGCCGCGCAGACGCCTGGCCGTGGCCCCGCTGCTCGCGCTGTGCGCCGTCCCGGTCGTCTACTCCCTGAACCGGGGCCTGTGGATCGGCCTCGGGGTCGCGGCCGTCTACCTGCTGCTGCGCCTGGGCGCGCGGACCCGGATCATGGCCTGCTCGGCCATCGCCGCCGGGGCGCTGCTGCTGCTCCTGAGCCCGTTGCGCACCCTGGTCGCCGAGCGGCTGGACAACCCGCACAGCAACGACATCCGCGCCTTCACCGTCTCGGCGACCGTCGCCGCGGCACGCACCTCGCCGATCATCGGCTACGGCAACACCAGGAACGCCATGGGCAACCACAACACGATCACCACCGGCAGGACCGACTGGTGCGAGGGGTGCGGCCATCCACCGCTGGGCAGCGACGGTCAGCTCTGGCACCTGATGATCACCCAGGGGTTCGTCGGGGCCGGGCTGTACGTGGCGTTCTTCGTCGGGGCGATCCGCCGCCACTGGCCCGACCGGAGTCCCGTCGGCCTGGCCGGGGTGCTGGTGATGATCCTGACCCTGCTCTACATGTTCGTCTACGACGGGCTGGTCACACCGCTCAGCCTGTATCTGATCTCTTTCGCGCTGCTCTGGAGGAACTCGATGACGAGTGGGGCCGCATGAACGACACCCGTGTCCGGCTGCGCTACCTCACCAGGACGGTCGGCCTGCTGTTCCCCTCGGAAGGCGAGCCCCGCCCCTACAGCCTGCTCCCCCACCGCACGCTTCCCCGCAGGCTGGCGCCCCGCGCGTGGTGGCACCCGGGAAGGAGGGTGCTGGTGCCCTCCGGGGACGACACCATCGAGACCTACCTGAGCCAGGCGCTCGGCACCCCGATCCGGGTCGTGCTGCACGTCCGTCCCCCCAGGCGCGCCAACCGCAAGCCGATCCTCGAAGCCCACGCGCGGGACGGGCTGGCCGCCTTCGTGAAGATCGGCGACACGCCCCGGGTCCGTGACCTCGTCACACACGAGGCGCGCACGCTCGCCATGCTCGCCGACATCCCCCTGAAGACCGTCGTCGCCCCGACCGTGCTCCACCACGGGACGTGGCGCGGCCTGTCCGTGCTCGCGCTGTCCCCCCTGCCCGTACGGCGGAACGCCCGAGCGACCCCCGTGCCCGGCCGTCTCCTCGTCGAGGCCGTCACCGAGATCGGCCACCTGCCCGTCCCGCACAGGCGGGGCTTCGCCTGGCACGGCGACTTCGCCCCCTGGAACATCGCACGCGCGGCGGACGGCAGGCTGCTGGTGTGGGACTGGGAACGGTTCGGCACCGGTGTCCCGTTCGGCTTCGACGCCGTCCACCACCTATTCCACCGCCTGCTGCGCCGCAACGGCCCGGCGACGACCGCCAGGGCCTGCCTCGCCCAGGCCCTTCCTGCGCTGGCCCCCTTCGGGCTCTCCGCAGCCGAGGCCAAGCTGACGGTGATCCGCTACCTGATCGCGCTGGCTGACCGGCACGCGGCCGACGGCCACGCTCCTCTCGGCCCGCCGGAGCGCTGGCTCAACCCCACCGTCGACTTCCAGGAGCTCCTGTCGTGAAGCCCATGCTGAAACGTTCCGTGCACGCCGTCGCGCGGACCGCAGGCCGGTTCACCGCCGCAGGACGGGTGCTGCCCTCCTTCCTGATCGCCGGGGCGCAGCGCGCGGGCACCACCTCGCTCTACCGGGCGCTCTCCCAGCACCCGCTGATCCTCAAGCCCGGCCTCCACAAGGGGGTGCACTACTTCGACGTGGCCTATGACCGTGGCCTGTCGTGGTACCGGGCGCACTTCCCTCTGCACGCAGGAACCTCCAGGCTGACCCGCCGGTACGGCTGCCGCCCCCACGTCTTCGAGTCCTCCCCCTACTACCTGTTCCATCCGCTGGCCGCCTCCCGCATCGCCCGTGACCTGCCGGGTGTGAAGCTGATCGTCCTGGTGCGCGACCCGGTCGAGCGCGCCTTCTCCGCACACGCCCACGAACTGGCCAGGGGGTTCGAGACGGAGCCCTCCTTCGCCAGGGCGGTCGAGCTTGAGGAGGAACGGCTCGCCGGAGCCGCGGAGGGGCTGTGCGCCGCGCCGTACTCGACGAGTCACGCGCACCGTCACCACGCCTACCTCGCCAGGGGCCGCTACGCCGAGCAGCTCGCCCGGTTCGAGCCGCTGATCGGCAGGGACCGGATACTCGTGATCGACAGCGGGCGGTTCTTCGGCGAACCCGAGATCGTCTACGACCGGGTGCTGGAGTTCCTGGGGCTGCCGCACATCGGCGATCCGGTCTTCGAACGGCACAACGCCCGTCCCCGGCCCGGTCCGATGCCCGATTCGTTGCGCCGTGAACTCACCGACCACTTCGAGGAGTGGGACGCCAAGCTGCCCCACTGGCTCGGCGCGTCCCCCTCGTGGCGCCGCTGATCTCCGCGGGCCTGGCCAGGCTGCCGCGCGTCGGAGGAGCGGCCAGGGACGGCCTGGCGGGACTCGTCGGCGCCGGAGTCGGAGCGGGCGCCCAGTTCCTGACGGTCGTGCTGGTCACCAGGGGCACCGACCGGCAGACGGCGGGCGCCTTCTTCACCGCGACCGCGCTGTGCCTGACCGTCGCGGGCGTCCTGCGGCTCGACGCGGGCAACGGACTCGTCCACGCCATCGCCGGGACCGGCGCCTGCGGTCACGACCGCGCGCGAGGGCAGGTCCGTGCGGCGCTGGCGCCGGTCGCGGCGCTCTCGGTGGCCGTGGGGACGGTCCTGTTCGCCTGCCTGTCCGACCCGGCTTTCCGGGTGCTGGCGGTCGCGTTGCCCGCCGTCGTGTGCGCGGACGTCCTGGTCTCCGCCACACGCGGCTTCGGGATGATGCTGCCGACCCTGCTGCTCGACGGTCTGCTCCAGCCCGTCGCCCAGCTCGTGCTCGTCTCCCTCGCCGTCGCCTCCGGAGTGCGGACGGTTCCGGTCCTGGTGGCCGCCTGGGCGTTGCCGTACGTCCCGGTGCTGTGCCTGGCGGCGCTCTGGCTGCGCGGACGGCTGCCCCACACGCCCTACGCCGGGCCGTACGCCCTGGAGGCCGCGCGTGAGCTGTGGCGCCACACCTGGCCCAGGTCGGCCGCCGCCGCGATCCAGGCGGTGTTCCAGCGGCTGGACGTCATGGTCGTCGCGGTCCTCGCCGGGCCGGAGGAGGCCGCCGTCTACACCGCCGCCACCCGTTTCAAGGTGGTCGGCCAGCTCGTCAACCGGGGTCTGGCCCAGGCGGCGCAGCCCAGGCTGGTCGAGGCGCTCACCGCCGGGAACCTGGGCCGCGCCCGCGCGCTGTACCAGTCGGCGACGACGTGGCTGGTGGCGCTGACCTGGCCGCTCTGGCTGGGGTACGCCCTGTGCGCGCCATGGCTGCTCGGCCTCCTCGGCGACGGGTACGCCTCGGGTGCCGCCGTGGCGCTGGTCCTCGCCGTGACGATGATGCTCGCCGGGGCCTGCGGCATGGTGGACGTGGTGCTGACCGCCGCCGGGTACACCCGCTCCAGTCTGGCCAACCTGGTCGCCGCGATCACGGTGACCACGGCCTGCGGGGTGTTCCTGACCCCCGCGTACGGCGCGGCGGGCGCGGCCCTCGCCTGGGCCTCGGGCACGCTGGTCAAGAATCTGCTGCCGCTGTGGCAGATCCACCGCCGCCTCGGCCTGCGCCCCTTCGGCGCCCACAGTCTGGGGGCGTTGCGGCCCTGGCGGCCCCGGTGACGGGCCGGGTTCCCGTGCTCGTCACGGGGCTGCCCAGGAGCGGCACGAGCTGGACGGGCAAGATGCTGGCGGCGGGCGGCGGCCTGGTCTACGTCAACGAGCCGCTCAACCCCCAGCACCCGCCCGGCCGCTGCCCCGGGGTGCTGAACGCCCACGTCACCCACCGTTTCCAGTACATCTGCCCGGACAACGAGGACCTCTGGCTGCCCGCCTTCACCGACACGGTCGCGCTGCGCTACCGGTTCCTGGCCGAGCTGCGGCGCAACCGCTCGCCGTACGACCTGGCACGGATGGCCAGGTACGGCGCGGCCTTCACGCTGGGGCGGCTGACCGGGCGGCGGGCGCTGCTCGACGACCCGTTCGCGTTGTTCTCCGCCGGGTGGTTCGCAGAGCGCCTCGGCTGCCAGGTGGTCGTGCTGCAACGTGACGCGGTGCCGTTCGTGGGCAGCTGGCAACGGCTCGGCTGGACCGTCTACTTCCACGAACTGCTCGAACAGCCGCTGCTCATCAGGGACCACCCCCACCTGGAGGCGCTGCGCGCGTTCGTCGGCTGCCAGGACCGCATCGCCAAGGCCGTCGCGCTGTGGCGGGCGGCCAGACGGGTCGTCACGACCCTGGCGGCCGGGCACCCGGGGATCACCCTGGTCCGCTACGAGGACCTCGCCGCCGCCCCCGAGGAGGGCTTCCGCGCCCTGTACGGCAGGCTGGGCCTGACCTGGTCGGCCCGCGCGCGCGAAAGGGTCCTCAGGGCGTGCACGGCGTCCACGGGGCCGGCGGGCGGCTTCGTGTGGCACGGCCTGTCCCGTACGGCCTACCGCCCCATGGACTCCCGGCTGGCCCTGGCCCACGCCGCGAACCGGCTGAACCCCGAGGAGACCCGCCGGGTCCTGGAGCTGGCCTCCGGCGGGTGAGCCTCCCTCAGGAGAACAGACGCCGCAGCAGACAGACCGTGAGCAGCTTGAGCGCGAACGGCAGGTCGTGCAGAAGATAGCGGCGGGCCAGCCTGCCGGGCTCGTTGACCAGCCGGAAGAGCCATTCGAGCCCGGAGCGCCGCATCCACGCAGGCGCCCTGCGGGCCGTACCCGCCGCGAACGAGATCGCCGCGCCGCAGCCGATGAACCAGGTCGCGGGCATGTCCTGGCGGAGCCTCGCGATGAGCCGGTCCTGCTTGGGGAAGCCCAGGCCGACGAACACCACCCGGGGCGCGGCGGCCAGCATGGCGTCCTTGACCTCCGCGTAGCCCTCCTCGGTCGTCTCGAACCCGTGCGGCGGGGCGTCGGCCCCCACCACGCGCAGCCGGGGATGGCGGCCGCGCAACCGGGACGCCGCCTGCGCGGCGGCGCCCTGCGGGCCGCCGAGCAGGTAGACCGGGTAGCCGTAGAAGGCCGCCGCGTCCGACAGGGACCAGATCAGGTCGGCGCCGGTGACCCTGCCGGGGACGGGTGTGCCGAGCAGGTCGGCCGCCCACACCAGCGGCATGCCGTCGGCGACCGCCAGATCGGCCCTCTCGACCAGCTCGCGCGCCTCGGGGTCGCGGGCGACGGCCCAGCCGATGTCCACGTTGGGGGTCACCAGGTGGCCGCCCTCGCCGCGTTTCAGCGAGGCGACCACATGCTCGACGACCTCGCCCTCGGTCATCGGGTCGAGGACGAGACCGGCGACCCGCACCCTGCGGCGTTTACGGGCCTCCTCGTCCCTCCCCCCGTCCTGGCTCTTGTCCCGGCGCCGCCTGCCATGAGCCGGGCCCGGGGTCTGCCTGGCCGTACCGGTCGCCATCAGATGCCGTGCCCGCGGTGGTGCAACGCGCCCAGCACCGTGTGGGCGGAGACCAGACCGGCCGCGACGGCCAGCGCGATGGGCGTGCGTGGCTCGCCGCGCCGTACGGTGAACGCCCGCAACGCCCAGCGTCCGGCCTCCCTGCGCCTGCCGAGGGCCGCGTTGTGGAAGGCGATCTGGCCGTAGACCCGTGCCGCGCCGCGCGGGTCCACGGCCAGATCCGGGTGCCGGGCGAGCATCCACTCAAGCCCGGCGATGCGGTCCGCCCATCTGGTCGCATACTGCGAGGCGCCCCAGCGGACTCGCACCAGCGGACGGTCCACATGCACGATGGGACGGCGCTCGGCGGCGCGCAGCGCCAGGTCCCAGTCTTCGTTCTGACCGTTCGGCGCGCTCTCGTCGACCAGGAACGCTCCACGCCGGAACAGGAACGTCGAGGAGTGCACCATCGCCATCCGCGAGCGCAACAGGTGGGCCCGGGTGATGGAGGAGGTTCCCGCCAGGCGCCGGACGCTGCGGGAGCCGTACTCGATCTCGATGGCGCAGCTGGCGAACTCCGCGCCGGGCCGCGCCGCGAGCGCGCCCATCTGGGCGGCGAGTTTGCCCGGTGCCCACTCGTCGTCGTCGTCGCAGAAGGCGACCAGGTCGGTGTCGAGCGCCTCGATGCCCGTGTTTCGCGCCCCGGGAAGACCGGGGAGACGCCGGTTGGCCACGACCCGGACACTCCGCGAGGTCGTTCCCGCCCCCCGGGCGAGGAAGTCGGCTAGTTGGTCGGTGACCCCGGCGGTGTCCGTGCCGTCGACGACGACGACCACCTCGACCGATCCGGAGCACACCTGGCCGAGGGCGGCGCGCGTCGCGGCGCGCAGGTGCTCCGGCCTGTGACCTCTCGTGGGGATGACCACTCCCACCGACGGACTCACACAAGCCTCCCGCGATAGCCGTACTTGATCATCAGTGGCCAGGTCAGTGCGGTGACCAGGCTCCGGTGCAGGACGGGGGCCGCGGTGCGCCAGGCATCGTCGGGGACCAGCCCGATGGGGCCGACCGCGAAGCGCATCGGGTTCCCCGCGACCGTGTGCGCCCTGGAGAGCAGGGCCTTCTCACCGGTCAGGAAGTCAAGGCCGACGGGCAGGCCGATCCTGGCGGCCAGGTGCCCGAGCGTTTCCGCCGGGGCCCGGACGAGGTCCTCGTAGCGGACCCTGGTGACCGGCACGCCGCCACGGGCCAGCAGTTCGATGCCGAGGTTCTGCGCCAGCCAGTGCACCGAGGTGCGGCCGGGCGACCAGCGGGTCATCGGGGAGCCGCTCTCCGGGCGGATGACCCGCCTGTGCCAGGAGTGGGCGACCGCCCGGGGGTCGCGCACGACGTGCACGACGTGCACGTCGACCCCGGAGGCGGCCAGGCAGAAGGCCAGGGAGGCGTGCTTGCTCGAATCGACGACGACCGGGCAGCCCGCGACCTCACTCGCCGCGTCATAGAGACGGCGATGGGCGGCGACGTACTCGCCCAGTGCGGCGGGCCTCCGCGACGACCGGCCGCCGGCCAGGAACCGGGCCAGGGCGGGGATGCGCCGGGTGCGGTCGACCCGCAGGCCGAGTGTGACGACCCTTTCAGCGAGGTCCTCCGACCAGCCGCCGAAGGCGCGGGCGCCGACCTCGCGCCAGAAGGGGCAGGTGCCGAACGGCCTCGCGCACCCGCAGTCCTCGTTCGCGAGCACGCCCCGCGTCCAGAGGTGGGCGACCTCGCCGAGCGGCGCGATGCCGGGGACCTCACCGAGCAGCCGTTCGAGCAGTGTGGTGCCGCTGCGGCCGAGACCACCCAGGAAGACGACCCTGGCGGGAGACGGACTGTCAGACACGGGCACGAATCCTCACCGGATGGATACGGAACGTGCCGAGACTAGCGCGGAGAGTCACATTCGGGTTGGGGAACGGTCAAACGATCTACCGACCCCCACGCGGCGCGGCTTCGCGACCCGCCGGGACGGCTCGGCCGCGTGAACGCGAAGGTCCCCTCCCCCACCCGCGTACGGCGGGCGGTGAAGGGGACCGGAGGCAGGGCGTTATCGGGCCTCGACGATCATCCCGGCGCCGACGGTGTTGTTGGTCGTCTCGTCCACGAGGATGAAACCGCCGGTGAGGCGGTTCCTGGCGTAGTCGTCGACGAACAGCGGCTGGGTGACGCGCAGCGAGACCCGTCCGATCTCGTTCAGGCCGAGGGCCTCGGCCGACTCGTCGCGGTGCAGGGTGTTGACGTCGAGCCGATAGTGCAGGTCGCGGACCAGCGCGCGGGCCGTACGGGTGGTCTGCTTGATGGTCAGCTTGGCGCGCGGGCCCAGCTTGCTGGCGTCGGTCATCCAGCAGACCATCGCCTCAAGCTCCTGGGCGGCCTGCGGCTGGTTGTTCGGGCGGCAGATCATGTCGCCCCGGGAGATGTCGATGTCGTCCTCAAGGCGGAGGGTCACCGACATCGGCGGGAAGGCCTCGTCCACGGGGCCGTCGAAGGTGTCGATCGAGGCGATGCGCGTGGTCAGCCCGGAGGGCAGGTGCATGACCTCGTCGCCCGGCTTGAGGACGCCGCCCGCGACCTGGCCCGCGTAACCCCGGTAGTCGTGGAAGGCCGGGTCGGTCGCCCGCTGCGGCCTGATCACGTACTGCACGGGGAATCGCACGTCCACCAGGTTGCGGTCGGAGGCGATGTGCAGGTGCTCAAGGTGGTGCAGCAGCGAGGAGCCGTTGTACCAGGGCATGTTCTCCGAGCGGGAGACCACGTTGTCGCCGTGCAGCGCCGAGATCGGGATGAACGTCAGGTCCGGGGCGTTCAGCTTGGCGGCGAAGGCGGTGAACTCCTCGCGGATCTCCTCGAACCGCTCCTGGGAGTAGTCGACCAGGTCCATCTTGTTGACCGCGAGCACCAGGTGCGGCACCCGCAGCAGCGTGGTCAGGAAGGCGTGCCGCCGCGACTGCTCGACCACGCCCTTGCGCGCGTCGATCAGGATGATCGCCAGGTCCGCGGTCGAGGCGCCGGTGACCATGTTCCGGGTGTACTGGATGTGGCCCGGGGTGTCGGCGATGATGAACTTGCGCTTGGGCGTGGCGAAGTAGCGGTAGGCCACGTCGATCGTGATGCCCTGCTCCCGCTCGGCCCGCAGGCCGTCGGTGAGCAGCGACAGGTCGGTGTACTCGGTGCCGCGGTCGCGGGAGGTGCGCTCGACGGCCTCAAGCTGGTCCTCGAAGATCGCCTTCGAGTCGAAGAGCAGGCGGCCGATGAGGGTCGACTTCCCGTCGTCGACGCTTCCCGCGGTGGCAAAGCGAAGAATGTCCATCAGAGCTGCTCTCCAGAGATCGTACGGCTGGCACGGGAAGGCCGCGCGGCGCGCGGGCCGAGGGGGCGGGGCCGCTCCCGGGAGGGAGCGGGCCGGTGCGGCAGGACCTCGCGCACTAGAAGTACCCCTCCCGCTTGCGGTCCTCCATCGCCGCCTCGGAGGCCCGGTCGTCGGCGCGGGTCGCGCCGCGCTCGGTGAGCCGGGTCACCGCGATCTCCTCGATGATCTCCTCGACCGTGGTGGCGGTCGACTGGACGGCGCCGGTGCAGGTCACGTCGCCGACCGTGCGGTAGCGGACCGTCATCTCGACGAGCGGCTCGTCCTCGTCGCGGGGGATGAACTCGGTGTCGGACAGCAGCATGCCGTCGCGCTCGAACACCTTGCGCCGGTGGGCGTAGTAGATCGACGGGATCTCGATGCCCTCACGCCGGATGTAGTCCCAGACGTCGAGCTCGGTCCAGTTGGACAGCGGGAACACCCGGATGTGCTCGCCCTTGCGGATTCGCCCGTTGTAGAGGTTCCACAGCTCGGGCCGCTGGTTCTTCGGGTCCCACTGACCGAAGTCGTCACGGAAGGAGAAGACCCGCTCCTTGGCGCGTGCCTTCTCCTCGTCGCGGCGGGCGCCGCCGAACACGGCGTCGTACTCGTTGTCCTCGATCGCGTCGAGCAGGGTCGTGGTCTGCAGCCGGTTGCGGGAGGCCCTGCGGCCCGTCTGCTCGGTGACGCGCCCGGCGTCGATGGAGTCCTGCACGCTCGCCACGACCAGGCGGGCGCCCAGCTCGGCGGCCCTGCGGTCGCGGAACTCGATGACCTCGGGGAAGTTGTGCCCGGTGTCGACGTGCATCAGCGGGAAGGGGATCGGCGCCGGCCAGAAGGCCTTCTCCGCGAGACGGAGCATGACGATCGAGTCTTTACCACCGGAGAAGAGCAGACAGGGACGCTCGAACTCGGCCGCCACCTCACGCATGATGTGAATGGCCTCTGCCTCAAGGACATCGAGCTGCGACGTGGTGTAGTCGCACTGAAGCATCTGACTCTCCTAGCGGGGATTATCGGTGGAGATCCCGGATTCCGGCGAGCAAGGTCGGCGCCAGTCCCGGTAGGGAAACAAGGATATCCGGCAGCGACGGGTCGCCCTGGTTGTAGGTCAGGGGTGAGCCGTCGATCCGGCTGGCGTGGGCTCCCGAGGCGAGGGCGACGGCGACCGGGGCCGCGGAGTCCCACTCGTACTGGCCGCCCGCGTGCACGTAGGCCTCGACCCTCCCGGTGAGGACCGCGGAGATCTTGGCGCCCGCCGACCCGATCGGCACCAGGTCGGCCCCCGTACGGCGGGCCAGTTCGACGACGAACTCGGGGGGCCTGCTCCTGCTGACCGCGATCTTCGGCCTGGTGCCGGCCGTGAGCTGCGGGAGGACGGGGGGTTCCAGAGTGGACAGCGTCGTGCCGGCGGCGGGCAGCGCCACCGCCCCCGCGCGCAGTGCGCCGTTCTCCCACAGCGCCACGTGCACCGCCCAGTCGTCGCGGCCCTCCTCGGCGAACTCGCGGGTTCCGTCGAGCGGATCGACGATCCACACCCGCTCCGCCGTCAGGCGCCGGGGGTCGAGACGCTCGTCCTGAGTCGCCTCCTCGGATAGCACACTGTCACCTGGACGTGAGGTCGCCAGGGCGTCCATCAGGAGGCGGTGCGCGGAGGAGTCGCCCTCGGCGCGCAGCGCGGCCGGGTCGTCGAAGCCCCTCTTGTCGCGCAGGGCGAGCAGCAGTTCGCCCGCCTGAGTCGCCAGGTCCGCGGCGAGAACGTGGTCGTCGCGAATCGTCATCAGTATGCTCCAGCCCCTCGCGCGACAGCCGACCAGGTCTTCCACAGGATCTGCAGGTCCAGCGTGAGGGACCAGTTCTCCACATAACGTAGGTCCAACCGTACAGATTCCTCCCAAGATAGGTCAGACCGCCCACTGACTTGCCACAGGCCGGTCATGCCCGGCTTTACCAGCAGCCGCCGCCGGACGTCGTCGCCGTACCGGGCGACCTCCTCGGGCAGCGGGGGTCTCGGGCCGACCAGCGACATCTGACCGAGCAGCACGTTGACAAGCTGCGGCAACTCGTCCAGGGAGTGACGCCGCAGCCGGGCGCCCACCGGGGTGATGCGCGGGTCGTTGCGGATCTTGAAGAGCACGCCCTGGCCGTCTCCGGTCAGGGTGATCCGGCGCCGCTCCGCGTCGGTGGTCATGGTGCGGAACTTGTAGATCGTGAACTCGGCGCCGTCCCTGCCGACCCGCCGCTGCCGGAAGAACACCGGCCCCGGCCCCGAGGCCCGTACGGCCAGCGGCAGCACGGCGAACAGCGGCAGCAGCACGACGAGCAGCACCCCGGCGCCGACCCGGTCGAAGAGGTTCTTGACCAGTTGCCGCGGGCCGGTGAGCTCGGGGTGCTCCACGTGCAGCAGCGGCAGGCCCGCGGCGGGGCGGATGGTGATTCGCGGCCCGGTGACCTCCATGAGCGCCGGGGCGACGACCAGGTCGGTCTCGGTGCGTTCGAGGCGCCAGGCCAGACGCCGCAGCGCCACCCCGTCCATCTCGGGACAGGCCAGGACCGCGACCGTGTCGGCCGACACCTGCGGCACGGCGATCGGGACGTCCGACAGGCCGCCGAGCACGGCGACCCCCTCCACGTCCCCCATCCCGTCGTACGGCACGCAGACCCCGACGACCTCCATGCCGTGGTAGCGCTCCCTGCGGAAGCGGCGGACGAGGTCGGCGACCGCGGCGCGGTGACCGACCGCGACGACCCGGCGCATGCAGGCCCCCTGGGCCCGCCTGCGGTGCAGACGGCGGCGCAGGCCGTACCTGGCGAGGATGGTCAGCAGCGTCGCCAGCGGCAGGGCGAGCACGACGTATCCCCTGGCCACGTCGGTCTTCGTCACGTATGCGCCGATGGCGAGGGCCGCGGTGAGGGTGAACCCGCACTGGAAGATCCGCTGGAACTCCTCGGCCCCCAGCCCGATCAGGCGAGGCTCGTAGGCACGGTTGATCCTGATCGCGCAGACCCAGACGACCGGAAGCGTGAGGCTCAGCAACACGTACGGGGTCACATATGGGGTGACCTCGCCGAACCGGACGAACAGCGCGAGCGTCCCGGCCAGGGAGGCTGAGCCGAGATCGGCCACCGCGGCTCGCACCCGGTAACGACGGACCCAGTCCGGCAGACTCGGACGGACCGCCCATGCGGTCCTCGGCCTCGCCCGGTCGACGATTACGTCACGCACGCACTCCCCCTGCGTAACCATGCACCAACGGACAGTGACCGAATGTTAGCGTCAGGAACGGGAGGTACGAGGTTCGAAGGCCGAAACGCGCGCCGTTCGTACGAACGGCTAGAAGTCGATCACCGGGGCGGGCCCGAGATGTTCAGGTCGGTCGCGTGGAAGGCGTTCTGAGTGGGTTCGAGCCCCGCCTTCATCAGCGACTCGACCACGTCCGCCGCCTTGTCCACCAGGAACGGCAGGTCCTTGCGCTCGGCGGTCGCGAAGTCGCGCAGGACGAAGGAGGCGGCGTCCATCCGGCCGGGCGGGCGGCCGATCCCGAAACGGACCCGCAGGTAGTCACGCGTCGCGAGGGACTTGGTGATCGACTTCAGCCCGTTGTGGCCGTTGTCGCCGCCGCCGAGCTTGGCCCTGAGCGCTCCGTAGGGGATGTCCAGCTCGTCGTGGACCACGATCACCCGGGCCGGTTCGACCTTGTAGAAGTCGGCCAGGGCCTTCACCGGGCCACCGGAGAGGTTCATGAACGACAACGGCTTGGCCAGCACCGCGGAAAGGCCGGCGACCCGCCCCTCAAGCACCTCGGCCCGTGACCTGTGGGCCTTGAAGCGCCCCCCGGCCCGCGCGGCGAGCTCGTCGAGCACCATGAAGCCCGCGTTGTGCCGGTTCCCCGCGTACTCGGGACCGGGGTTCCCCAGACCAACGACCAGCCAGCGGTCCACGGTCGGCATCCCTTCTCGCATGCGCGTCAGGTCTCGCACGCGCGTCAGGGCAGCCCGGTCCCGGACTGCCCTGACAGGGGACGACGCGACGACCGCGCACCCCCGGCGTGCTCGGTTTCCCCGCCGCCGTACGGCGGAGCGGGGAAACGGGCCGGGCCGGCGCCCGTACGGCGCGCGGCCCGGTGTACCGGTCTTACCCGGTGTCCTACTCGGCGGCCTCGGCGGCCTGCTCGCCCTCGGCGGCCTCGGCGGCCTCACCCTCGGCGGCCTCGGGCTCCGGCTCGGCGGTCGGGGCGGCGGTGACGTGCAGGACCAGCGTCTCGGGGTCGGCGACCAGCGTCGTGCCCTTGGGCAGCTTCAGGTCGCCCGCGGTGATCTGGGCGCCGATCTCCAGGCCCTCGACGTCGACCTCGACACCTGTCGGGATGTGCGTGGCCTCGGCCTCGACGGAGACGGAGACGAGCTGCTGGTCGAGGATGCCGTCGGCGACCTCACCGGTCGTGGTGACCGGGATTTCGACGGTGACCTTCTCGCCGCGCTTGACCAGCAGGAGGTCGACGTGCTCAAGGAAGCCCTTGAGCGGGTCACGCTGGACGCCCTTGGGCAGCGCCAGCTCGGAGACCGCACCCTGGAGGCGGATCAGGACGTTCGGGGTGCGCAGCGCGAGCAGCAGCTCGTGGCCCGGCAGGGACAGGTGCTGGGGCTCGGTACCGTGACCGTAGAGGACGACGGGCACCTTGTGCTCGCGACGGATCTTGCGGGCGGCGCCCTTGCCGAAGTCGTTGCGGGACTCGGCGGTGATGACTACCTCGGACACGGTGGATCTCCTAGGGATCTTCGTCGGTGGAAAAGGACGCGCTCTCCCTCACCCGCCCTAGCGGAAGGCGTTACGAGCGCTGCGTCTCTTTGCCGGGCCGGCGCCCGGCGGCTCGGATGCCTTTCGAGCCGATGTCTTCGCCCGTCGTGCGGTCTCGGACATCTGCGGCATCCTCGCGGCGAACCCCATCAGCTTAGTGGGTTCCGCGGGGAGGTACGGCCCGGCGTCGCCGGGCCGTACCTCAGGGAGGGTCAGCTGTCGCCCTCGAAGAGGCTGGTCACCGAGCCGTCGCTGAACACCTCGGTGATCGCGCGGGCGATCAGCGGGGCGATCGACAGCACGGTGAGCTTGTCGAAGCGCTTGTCCTCGGCGAGCGGGAGCGTGTTGGTGACGATCACCTCGGAGACCCTGGAGTTCTTCAGCCGGTCGACCGCCGGGTCGGAGAAGACCGCGTGGGTGGCGGCGACGAGCACGTTGGTCGCGCCCTGCTCGTAGAGCGCGTCGGCCGCCTTGCAGATCGTCCCCGCGGTGTCGATCATGTCGTCGATCAGCACACAGGTACGGCCCCTCACCTTGCCGACGACCTCGTTGACCGTCACCTGGTTGGCCACGTCGAGGTCGCGGCGCTTGTGGATGAAGGCCAGGGGGGTGCCGAGCGTGTCGGCCCACCGTTCGGACAGGCGCACCCGGCCCGTGTCGGGCGAGACGATGGTCGTCGTCTCCAGGTCGAGCTTGTCCCTGAGGTAGTTGACCAGCACGGGCATGGCGAACAGGTGGTCGACCGGGCCGTCGAAGAACCCCTGGATCTGGGAGGTGTGCAGGTCGATCGACATCAGCCGGTCGGCCCCGGCCGTCTTGAACATGTCGGCCATCAGGCGGGCGGTGATGGGCTCGCGGCCCCTGCCCTTCTTGTCCTGCCGGGCGTAACCGAAGAACGGCATGATCACGGTGATCCGCTTGGCGGAGGCGCGCTTGAGCGCGTCCACCATGATCAGCTGCTCCATGATCCACTTGTTGATGGGCCCCGTGTGACTCTGCATCACGAAGGCGTCGCACCCCCGGACCGACTCGAGGTACCGGGCGTAGATCTCCCCGTTGGCGAAGTCCCGCAGGGCCGTCGGCGTCGTCCTGACACCGAGGTGGCTGGCCACCTCCTCGGCCAGTTCCGGGTAGGCGCGTCCGGAGAAGAACATCAGGTTCTTCTGGCCGGTCTGCTTCATACCGCTGCTCGTACCGCTGGTCATGCCGTCCTCCCGCCGTGACGGCCCACCGTTGCATTAGCGACGCCGCCGCGCCTGATGGCCCGCTTGCTTCGCTCGCTCACGTCTTGCTCCCCTGCTGGTTTTCGGCCTCGGCTGCCCGCAGTGCCGCCTCCGCCGACCTGGTGCCCGCGCGCCTGCGCGCGACCCACCCTTCAATGTTGCGCTGCCGCCCGCGGGCCACCCCTATCGCCCCGGGAGGGACGTCGCCGGCGATGACCGAGCCCGCGGCAGTGTAGGCGCCGTCGCCGATGTTCACCGGCGCGACGAGCATGGTGTCGCACCCGACGAAGGCGTGCTCGCCGACCGTCGTCTGGTGCTTGTCGACCCCGTCGTAGTTGACGAAGATCGTCGAGGCGCCGATGTTGGCCCCCGCCCCGATGACCGCGTCTCCCGCGTAGGTCAGGTGCGGCACCTTCGCGCCCTCGCCCACCTTCGCGTTCTTCATCTCGACGTAGGTGCCCGCCTTGGCCTTCCTGGCGAGCACGGTGCCGGGGCGCAGGTAGGCGTAGGGACCGACGAGGGCCTCGGGGCCGATCTCCGCCTCGACGCAGACCGCGTTGCGCACGACCGCGCGCTCACCGACGAGCGTGTCGGTCAGCGTCGTGGCCGGGCCGACCTCCGCGCCCTCCGCGATCGCCGTACGGCCGTGCAGCTGGGTTCCGGGGTGGAGGACCACGTCGGGCTCCATGGTCACCTCGACGTCGACCCAGGTGCTGGCGGGGTCGATCACGGTGACCCCGGCGCGCATGTGGGCTTCGAGCAGCCGGGTGTTGAGCACCTTGCGGGCGAAGGCGAGCTGCACCCGGTCGTTGACGCCCTCGACCTCGACGTGGTCGGCGGCCACGTGCGCGCCGACCCGGTGGCCGTCCTCCCTCAGGATGGACAGCACGTCGGTGAGGTACTCCTCGCCCTGGGCGTTGGTGGTCGAGACGCGCTTGACCGCGTCGGCGAGCAGGGTCCCGTCGAAGGCGTAGACGCCGGAGTTCATCTCCCTGATCGCCCGCTGCTCCGCGGTCGCGTCCTTCTCCTCGACGATCTGCAGGACCGCCCCCGTGGTGTCTCGCACGATGCGGCCGTAGCCGTACGGGTCGGGGACCTCGGCGGTCAGGACGGTGACGGCGTTGCCGTCGGCCTCGTGCCGCTCCAGCAGGGCGGCGAGGGTCTCGGTGCGCAGCAGCGGGGTGTCGCCGTAGGTCACCAGGACGGTTCCCTCGATCGCACCGACCGTTTCGAGCACGACTCTGACCGCGTGGCCGGTTCCCCGCTGGTCCTCCTGGATCACGGGCAGCGCGTCGGGACCGGTTCTCGACAGGTGTTCCCGGACCCGGTCTCTCTCATGACCGATGACAACAATGAGCCGCCCGGGTTCGAGGCCTCGGGCGGCTGCGAGCATGTGGTCGACCAGGGTGCGGCCGCACAGCTCGTGCAGGATCTTGGGTGTTTTCGATTTCATCCGGGTGCCCTCGCCTGCGGCGAGGACGATGACGGCGGCCGGGCGCGGCACACTCACGGACGAGGCTCCCTCGGCGTCGCAGCTGAGACATGACAAAGCGGGATGAGATGCGATTACCGCCTGGGAACCGTCCCGTCACCCACTCGACAACGCGAGGATACCTTCCCGTCCACCAACCCACCCAGCCGACCAGCCGGGTTGCCAAACTAGGCAGAACGGACAGCTCCGGCACCAGGACTCGAACCTGGACAACAAGGACCAAAACCTTGCGGGCTGCCAATTACCCAATGCCGGATCAGCCTGGCGACTCGGATCACATCCGATCGCCCGACTCCCCTACGATACCGACCCCTTGCTATCAAACGCGCCTCGTTTGGAGACCTCATCTGATACAGGGCGTGCCGGTCGCCGGAACAGCACCGGACAGGCGCAGGCCAAGTGCCGTCTAGCAGACGGCCGGGTGGCGCGCAAGTCGTTAAACCCCTAGACGACGTTCCCCCAAGAGTCACCTTCCCCACATTAAGCACTTAGGGATTCCTAACTTACGATGGCGTAGGTTACGGTTGCGTAGCCCGACAAACGCCCACCTCCTCCCAGCTTCCGTGAGGTAGTGCATGACCGTCATCGAAGAACGCCCCGCGCCCGGCCCGAAGCCGGAGGCGGACCCAGAGCCGAAGACCACGATCGAACTCGTCACGTTCGGCGTGGTCGTGGCCGCGCCTCTGCTCGCCTTGCTCGCCGCCGTTCCCTTCGCGTGGGGATGGGGGCTCGGCTGGACCGACGTCGCGATCTTCTTCGTGTTCTACGCGGTTTCCGGGCTGGGTGTGACCGTTGGCCTGCACCGCTACTTCACTCACGGTTCCTTCAAGGCCAAGCGCCCGATGAAGATCGCGCTGGGCATCGCGGGCAGCCTCTCGCTGGAGATGTCGGTGCTCGACTGGGTGGCCACCCACCGCAAGCACCACAAGTTCTCCGACAAGGAGGGCGACCCGCACTCGCCGTGGCGGTTCGGCAGCGGCTTCCTGTCGCTGACCAAGGGACTGCTCTGGGCGCACGCGGGCTGGCTGTTCGAGACCGACCGGGTCAACCGGGAGAAGTACGCCCCCGACCTGCTCAAGGACCCCGACATCGTCAAGCTGCACAAGTTCTTCCCGGTGATGGCGATCTTCTCGATGGTGCTCCCCCCGCTGCTCGGCGGCCTGCTGACCTGGTCGTGGTGGGGCATGCTCACCGCCTTCTTCTGGGGCACGCTGGTCAGGATCGGACTGCTGCACCACGTGACCTGGTCGATCAACTCCATCTGCCACGTCTTCGGCGAGGAGGTCTTCGAGTCGCGTGACAAGTCGCGCAACGTGTGGTGGCTGGCCATCCCGTCGTTCGGCGAGTCCTGGCACAACCTGCACCACTCCGACCCGACGTGCGCCAGGCACGGCGCGCTCAAGGGACAGATCGACCTCAGCGCCGGGGTCATCCGCTGGTTCGAGAAGGCGGGCTGGGTTCACGACGTCCGCTGGCCGACGCCGGAACGACTGGCGGCCAAGCGCATATCCGCCTGAATCATGACACCGCGCCGCACCTCCGGTGTCCCCCCTAACACCTTGGACAACACGCCCGCGCCCCCCTCAAGAAGGGGGCGACGGCCCCCGGTCCGGCGAAATACGGTTCCCGTTTCGCAACCTGGGAGCGCCATCATTGGAAACGTGAGCGAACCCCGACGACGCATGTCAGGCAAGGAACGCCGGGAGCAGCTGATCCAGATCAGCCGGACCCTGTTCGCTGAGAAGGGGTTCGACGGCACATCGGTCGAAGAGATCGCGGCGACCGCCAACGTCTCGAAGCCCGTGGTCTACGAGCACTTCGGCGGCAAGGAGGGAGTCTACGCGGTCGTGGTCGACCGGGAGATGCAGAAGTTGCTCGGCCTGGTGACGGAGGCCCTCTCCGCCTCACACGCGCTGATCAAGCTGGAGCGGGCCGCGCTGGCGCTGCTGGCCTACGTCGAGGAGAACAGCGAGGGCTTCCGCATCCTGGTCCGCGACTCACACGCGGCCTCGGGGACGGGCACGTTCGCCAGCCTGATCAACGACATCGCCAGCCAGGTCGAGGACGTGATGGTCGACCAGTTCGCCGAGCGCGGCTACGACCCGAAGCTGGCGCCCATGTACGCCCAGATGCTGGTCGGCATGGTCGCGCTGACCGGCCAGTGGTGGCTCGACGTCCGCAGGCCCGCCCGCGAGGAGGTGGCCGCGCACCTGGTCAACCTGGCCTGGAACGGCCT
This sequence comes from Streptosporangium sp. NPDC000239, assembly GCF_040300765.1. Lineage (NCBI taxonomy): Bacteria > Bacillati > Actinomycetota > Actinomycetes > Streptosporangiales > Streptosporangiaceae > Streptosporangium > Streptosporangium sp. NPDC000239. The sequence goes on from NZ_JBEPEI010000013.1 coordinate 208,120, forward strand.
CACCGGTCTGTCCCCGACCCCCCGCCTGACCTCCTTCTCCCACGGCCTGGAACCCCGCGGCCTGGAACCCCGCGGCCCCGAAGCTCAGGGCGTCGTGGCCCCGGCGCCGACCGAGAAGGAGCTTCGCGAGCGGGAGAAGGCGCGCGAACGCGAACTGAAGGAGCAGGAGAAGGCCCGCGAGCGCGAGCGGCGCGAGGCCGACAAGCTCGCCCGTGACCTGGAGAAGATCAGGCAGCGGGAGCTGAAGGAGCAGGAGAAGGCCCGTGAGCGCGAGCAGAAGGAGCGCGAACGGCTGCTCAGGGAGCAGGAGAAACTCCGCGAGCGGGAGCTGAGGGAGCAGGAGAAGCTCCGTGCCAGAGGGGCGAGGACACCCGCGGGAGGGTCGGCGACGGCCTCCGGAGATGGGGAAAACCTGGAAACAAGCGAGTAACCAACAGCAGCCGTTGATCCCAAATTAACGTTCCGTTCAATCAAAGCGGGCATTCTGGTCATATGTCCGCCGATCCCGCGCACCCCACCCCCGAAGGACTTCCTCTCCCCCAGGAACGCTTCCTCAACCGCGAGGAGAGCTGGTTGCAGTTCAACCAGCGGGTTCTTGAACTGGCCGAGGACACGTCCCTGCCCCTGCTTGAGCGGGTACGGTTCCTGGCGATCTTCGCCAGCAACCTGGACGAGTTCTTCCGGGTACGGGTCGCGGGCCTCAAGCGGCGGATGGCCACCGGCCTGCTGCTTCGCACCAAGAGCGGGCTCAAGCCCCGCGAGGAACTGGCCAGGATCGCCGCGATCGCCGACGAGCTCGCGCAGCGGCACTCGGCCTGTTTCCACGAGCAACTGCGCCCGCAGCTCGCCTCCGAGGGCATCGAGATCGTGCGCTGGGACGACCTCGGCCGGGACGAGCGCACCGAGATGCGCAAGCTGTTCCGGGAGCGAATCCGGCCGGTTCTGACCCCGCTGGCCGTCGACCCCGCCCATCCTTTTCCCTATATTTCCGGACTCTCGCTCAACCTTGCCGTGACCGTCCGAAACCCGGCGACCGGCAACACCGTGTTCGCCAGGGTGAAGGTGCCCAGCAGACTCCCCCGGTTCGTCGCGGCCTCCAAGGACCGCTTCGTCCCCCTCGAAGACGTCATCGCCGCCCACCTGGGACAGCTCTTCAAGGGCATGGAGGTCGTCGAGCACCACGTCTTCAGGGTGACCCGTAACGAGGACCTGGACGTGGACGAGGACGTCACGGAGAACCTCATGCAGGCCCTGGAGCGGGAGCTGCTCAAGCGCCGCTTCGGCCCTCCGGTGCGCCTGGAGGTCGAGGACACCATCACCCCCGAGGTTCTCGACCTGCTGGTCGACGAGCTGGGGGTGGCCCAGCACGAGATCTACCGGGTGCCCGGTCCGCTCGACCTGACCGGGCTGCACGCGATCTCCGACCTGGAGCGGGGCGAGCTGAGCTTCCGCCCCTTCGTGCCCGCCGAGGTGGTCCACGTCGAGGACGACATCTTCGCCGTCCTGCGCGAACGGGACGTGCTGCTGCACCACCCCTACGACTCCTTCTCCACCAGCGTGCAGCGCTTCATCGAGCAGGCCGCCGCCGACCCGAACGTGCTGGCCATCAAGCAGACGCTCTACCGGACCAGCGGTGACTCGCCGATCGTGGACGCGCTGATCGACGCGGCCGAGGCGGGCAAGCAGGTCGTCGTGGTCGTGGAGATCAAGGCGAGGTTCGACGAGCACGCCAACATCACCTGGGCGCGCAAACTGGAACGGGCCGGATGCCACGTGGTCTACGGGGTCGTCGGCCTGAAGACCCACTGCAAGCTCGCCCTCGTCGTACGGCAGGAGCCCTCCGGCGAGCTGCGCAGCTACTGCCACATCGGCACGGGCAACTACAACCCCAAGACCGCCAGGCAGTACGAGGACCTGGGTCTGCTGACCGCGGACCCGCTGGTCGGCGAGGACGTCACCGACCTGTTCATCCACCTGACCGGCTACTCCAACCACTCGGCCTACCGGCGGCTGCTGGTCGCCCCGCACTCGCTGCGCGGCGGTCTGGTCGCCAGGATCGAGCGGGAGATCTCCCACCAGGAGGCGGGCCGCCCGGCCAGCATCAGGATGAAGACCAACTCCCTGGTCGACGAGCTGGTCATCGACGCCCTCTACCGCGCCTCTCAGGCGGGTGTCCCGGTCGACCTGTGGGTGCGCGGGGTGTGCACGTTGCGTCCCGGCGTTCCCGGGCTCTCCGAGAACATCCGGGTCAGGAGCGTGCTCGGCCGCTTCCTCGAACACTCCAGGATCTACGAGTTCGGCCACGGGCGCAGGCCGGAGATCTGGATCGGCAGCGCCGACCTCATGCGGCGCAACCTGGAGCGCCGCGTCGAGGCGCTGGTCAAGGTCACCAGCCAGCAGCAGCGGATGTACCTCAGCTCACTGCTCGACCGGGCCATGTCGGAGGAGACCTCGACCTGGTGGCTCAACGCGGACGGCAGCTGGGCCCAGCACCCCGGTGACGACCTGCAGAACCATCTGATCAGCACCCGGCGGTGGAGGACGATAGATGACTGAACTGGACGTCCACCCGACCGACATGATCCGCGCCGCGGGGGCGGTGGTGTGGCGGGGGCAGGAGACGGCCCCCGAGGTCGCACTCGTCCACCGTCCCAAGTACGACGACTGGACCTTCCCCAAGGGCAAGTTGAAGCCGGGTGAGCACGTCATCGCCGGAGCCCTGCGCGAGGTGGCCGAGGAGACCGGGATCACCGCGCTGCTCGGCCGGGCGTTGCCGCCGATCCACTACCTGAAGGGCAAGCGGCTCAAGCGCGTCGACTACTGGGTGGCCAGGGCCGCCACCAGCGAGCCGTACACCGACGTCGAGGAGGTCGACGAGGTCGTCTGGCTCTCGCTGAAGGAGGCCAGGCGGCGGCTGACCTACGAGTGGGACGCGGGCCTGCTGCGCGCCCTCACCGCGGTCCCGCTCGCGACCACCCCCCTCGTCCTGGTACGGCATGGCATGGCCGGTTCGCGCCAGGATTGGGAGGGTGACGACGACGAACGTCCCCTGGACGAGGTGGGAAGGCTGCAGGCCGAGGTCCTCACCGACGCCCTGGCGGCCTACCGTCCCGTCGAACTGATCAGCTCGACGAGCAGCCGGTGCGTGCAGACGCTTGAGCCGTACGCCGAGAGCGCCGGGCTTGAGATCCGTCAGGAGCGGCTGCTGTCCGAGACCTACCACGACCCGAGGGCCGCGCTGCGGCTGGTGTCGAAGGTGCTGGACTCGGAGCGTTCGACGGTGCTGTGCAGCCACGGCAAGGTGCTTCCCGAGCTGATCGCCGGGATCACCGACCGGCCCGGGGACGTGCAGTTACGCAAGGGCGCCTTCATGGTGCTGCACCACGCCGGCGGCAGGGTCGTCGGCGTGGACCGCTACATCACCTGAAAGCCGACAGAAGCTCCTCCACGGCCTTGGAGGTCTCGGCCCAGACCGCCGGGAACTCCTCCCACGCCCGTGCCGCTCCGGCCCGCTCAAGGCCGGTCAGCACGCCGTAGGTGAAGGTGTCCTCCCCCGCGAGCCTGGCGTTGGCCGCCTCGGCCGCGAGCCGTTCCTGGGCGACGACGCCGTCCTGGTGGGTGCCGAGCACCTCCTGTACGGCCTCTGCGTGTTTGGCCAGCTTGCCCAGGCCGAGCACCTCGGCGGTGTAGCGGGCCCGCTTGGCCGTCTTGCGCACCTCGTGCATGGCCTCCTCGCGCTCCGGGCCCTCGACGGCCTGGGCCGCCGCGTACGCCTTGGTGACCCGGTTCCAGCCCTTGGCCGCGACGGCTTCGAGGGAGTCGGCGGGCCGCTTGGCGGCCTTGGTGAGCGTGGGCGTGGCGACCAGGTCGTCCAGCGCGTCGAGCAGCGCGAAGTAACGCTCCCCGCCGAGCACCTCCCTGATCCGGTCGTAGGCCTCGTGCTCGGCGTCGAGCAGGTCGGAGCTGAGGCGGGTCCCGACCGGGCCCACGACCAGCTCCTGGTCGAGGGTCGCGAGGCTGCGGGCGAAACGCTCCCTGATGACCTCCAGGTCCCGGGCCTCGCCGAGGACCCCGGCCAGCCACTTCAGCTCCTCCTGGAGGGTCTCGGTCCCCTCGACGACCGATTTGAAGGACTTCAGCGCGCTGCGCAGCCTCCGGGAGGCGACGCGCATCTGGTGGACGGCGTCCTCCTCGGCGCGCCGTACCCGGGGGTCCTGGGCCAGGAGAGCGGCCACCTGGGCGCCGAGATAGCCCATGACGACCTCGCCCGCCGAACCGGACTTGGTCTCGGCGAGCCGTACCGTGGGGACGGGGGCGGCGGAGTTGAGCAGGCGGGCCAGCTTGCTCGACGAGTCGGCGGGCGAGGCTCCCGCCTTCGTCAGCCGCTTGCCGACCTTGGCGAGCAGTTTGACGTCGCCCTCGATCAGTTCGGCCTCGACCTCACGCCAGCGTTCGAGGTGCGGCTGCTCACCCAGCACGGTGCCCTTGACCCGGTCGTCGGCGATCTCGACGAGCCGAACCCCGGCCCCGTTCACCAGGTGGGTCACCGAACGGCGGGTGTCGAGCTCGGCGACGGGGGTCAGGGGCGCGCCCCTGGTGTAGGCGAGCACGAGGTCGGCCAGCTCCCTGGGCACGATCTTGGCGCTGCGGGTCAGCGGGTGGACGATCTCCTGCCGGACGCCCTTCGCCTTGGGGAGCTTCAGGTGCCAGCCCGGGTCGGTGCCGCCCCGGCGCCGCCGCAGGGTGATGCCCCGGGCCGCGAGCCGCAGGTCAGGGGTGTCGAAGTAGAGCGCGACGAGCTGGTGGGTCTTGGGACCGACGACCCCCGAGCAGCCCGGCAGACCGGTCAGTTCGGGCAGCTCGTAGTCCACCGGCACGTCGAACTTGTCTTCTATTTCTATAGCCACAGGCCGTCCCCTGATGTGCCCAGATATCTCTCTCAGTCCCTGCAGTATTTATTGACGTCCCACCATTCGTCCACAACTCCGGACGATCGACCTGCAATTACCCATCGGGTACAGACCCCACCCTGTCCGGACAACGCCTTTCGTTAAGGATTTGTTCATTTTTCGGTCATCTTTTGGGCCACCACGAAAATCCGCCGGAAGGGGAACAGGGTGCCGTGGGGACCGCAGGGGTAGGCCCGCGCGAGCACGTCGGAGCAGTCGTGCAGGAAGTCGTCCGCCTCCTCGGGAGACAGCCGGTCGAGCATGGGGCGCAGGAAACTGCCGGTGATCCATCCGAGCACGGTCTCCTCGCCGGTGAGAACGTGCAGGTAGGTGGTCTCCCAGGCGTCGACCCGGCAGCCCGCCCCGGCCAGCAGGTCGTGATACTCGGCGGGCTCACCGACCGGATCCGGCCTGACCAGGTCGGCGAGCCGATCACGCCAGGTCGTACGGCACAGCTCGTGCACCAGCGCGTGGCTGGGCGCGCCGAAGTTGCCGGGGACCTGGAAGGCGAGCCAGCCCCCCGGCGCGAGCGCCTCCACCCAGCGCGGCAGCAGGTCACGGTGGCCGGGAACCCACTGCAGGACGGCGTTCGACACGATCACGTCGACCGGTTCGCGGGGACGCCACCGGGTGACGTCCTCAACGGAGAAGCTCAGCCCACCCGTCGCCGGGACCCCGGAGGGGGCCCCGGCGAGCATCGCGGGCGAGGAGTCGAACCCGTGCACCTCGGCCTCGGGCCAGCGTTCGGCCAGCGTGGCGGTCAACTCGCCGGTGCCACATCCCGCGTCCACCACCCGGCGCGGGCTCCGCGCCGCTATCCTCGCGACCAGGTCGAAGAAGGGCCGCGACCGCTCGTCGGCGTACCGGCCGTAGACCCGTGGGTTCCATATATCTCTTGACATCAAGACAACTCATAACGGGTTATTTATCTCGATGTCAAGACAGATAGACTCACCACATGACCGTGCACCGCTCCGGCCGCGACCTCGACCGGCCCCGCGACGAGGTGGACCGGCTGGTCACCGCCTGGCGCCAGGAACGCCCCGACCTCGACGTCGAGCCCCTCCAGGTGCTGAGCCGGGTCTCCCGGCTGGCCCGTCACCTGGACCGCGCCCGCCGGGCGGCCTTCGCCGAACACGGCCTGGAGAACTGGGAGTTCGACGTCCTCACCGCGCTGCGCCGGGCGGGCGAGCCGTACGAGCTGAGCCCCGGCGCGCTGCTCAGGGCCACCCTGGTCACCTCGGGAACCATGACGAACCGGATCGACAGGCTCGCCGCCGCCGGTCTGGTACGGCGCCGCCCCGACCCCGAGGACAGGCGAGGGGTGCTGGTCTCCCTGACCGACGCCGGACGGGTCCGGGTCGACAACGCCTTCGCCGACCTGCTCCGCCGCGAACGCGACTTACTGGCAGGCCTCGGAAAGCATGAACAGCAGGCCCTCGCGGGCCTGCTGCGCACGCTACTCGTCCCTTTTGACGCGACCGACACCGGAGCGCACTGACCCCACTGCCCTCATGTCAGGGGACAAACCTCTGACTTTCACTCGCCCAGGCGGTCGGCCAGCTCCAGCCACTCGGTCTCCACGGCCTCCTTCTCCGCGAGGACCTCCTTGAGCTCGGCGTCGAGGGAGGCCAGCCTGCCGTAGTCGGCGGCGGCGTCCGCCATGGAGGCGTGCAGCTTCTCCTCGCGGGTGCCCAGCTTGTCGAGCTGACGCTCAAGACGCGAGAGCTCCTTGCGCAGCTCCCGCTCCTCCTTCGCCGACAGGCCGGTGGTCTCCGTCGGCTGCGGCGTGGCACGGACGTCCGTCGAAGCCGCGGCCCTGGCCGACAGCGCCCCGCCGGAGGCACGCCGTTCGAGATACTCGTCGACACCGCCGGGCAGCATCGACAGCCTGCCGTCGCCCAGCAGCGCGACCGTCCTGTCCGAGACCCGCTCCAGGAAGTAGCGGTCGTGGCTGACCACGATCAACGTGCCCGGCCAGCCGTCGAGCAGGTCCTCAAGCTCGTTCAGCGTCTCGATGTCGAGGTCGTTGGTCGGCTCGTCCAGCAGCAGCACGTTGGGGTCGTCCATCAGCAGCCGCAGCAACTGCAGGCGGCGCCGCTCGCCACCCGACAGGTCACCGACCACCTTCCACTGCGCCTCACCCCGGAAACCGAGGCGCTCAAGCAGTTGGGAGGCGGTCCACTCCTTCTTGCCGACCTGGATGAACTTGCGGATCTCCTCGACGGTCTCCAGCACCCGCCGTGTGGGGTCCAGCTCGGCCAGCTCCTGCGACAGATGAGCCAGCCGGACGGTCTTGCCCCGCACGACCTTGCCGGAATCAGGTCGCACCGTGTCGGCCAGCAGCCGCAGCAGCGAGGACTTGCCCGAACCGTTGACCCCGATCAGGCCGACCCGGTCACCGGGGCCGAACTGCCAGGTCGCGTGCTCCAGAACCAACGGCCCCGCCCCGGGACCGCCCGCGTGCAGCGTGACGTCCTCAAGGTCATAGACCGTACGGCCCAGCCTGGCGGCGGCGAACTTCACCAGCTCGACGCTCTCCCTGGGCGGCGGCTCGTCCGCGATCAGCGCCTGGGCCGCCTCGATGCGGAACTTCGGCTTCGAGGTACGCGCGGGCGGGCCCCGGCGCAGCCAGGCGATCTCCTTGCGCATCAGGTTCTGCCGCCGGGCCTCCGAGGCGGCGGCCACCCGGGCCCGTTCCGCCTTGGCCAGCACGTAGGCGGCGTACCCGCCCTCGTAACGCTCGACCGTGCCGTCGACCACCTCCCACGTTCTGGTGGAGACCGCGTCCAGGAACCACCGGTCGTGGGTGACCACCAGCAACGCCGTACGGCGCGCGGACAGGTGCCTGGCCAGCCAGTCGATGGCCTCGATGTCCAGGTGGTTGGTCGGCTCGTCCAGAATGATCAGATCGTGCTCGCCGACCAGCAGCCTCGCCAACGCCGTACGGCGCCGCTCACCACCCGACAGGGTCCCGGCCAGCGCGGTGAGGTCGATGTCGCCGAGCAGACTGGCCATGATCTCGCGGATGCCCGCGTCACCGGCCCACTCGTGCTCGGGCCTGCCGCCGACGACGATCTCCTGCACCGACAGCGCCGGGTCGAGGTCGTCGCCCTGGGACAGAACCCCCACGTGCAGACCCCGGTTGTGGGTGACCCGTCCCGCGTTCGGCGTGAGGGCACCCGCGATCACCGAGATGAGCGTGGTCTTACCACCACCGTTGCGGCCGACCACCCCGACACGGTCACCGGCCTCGATGCCCAGGGAGACATCCCTCAGCAGAGGCTTGGGACCGTAGGAGTGGGAAACCGACTCAAGATTGACCAGATTCATCGTTTCATAAGGTTACTGCGTTGATGGCGGCGCCTTCGGCGCCGCGGGGCTTGGGCGCCCCGAGTCGGCGCTTTCCCTCGTCACTCCGTCGCTGCGCTCCTTCGCTCCTCAGTCCAAGCACCGACGCACCCAAGCCCTGTCTCTTTGCTCCGCCTGGCGGCGTCGCGGGTTCGGGCGCCTTGAGCCAACGCTTTCCCTCGTCGTTCGTCCGCTTCGCTCCCTCACTCCTCAGTCCAAGCGTCGGCGCGCCCGAACCAAAACTCCACACACTTGGGGCCGGGAAAGCACAAGATGTGCCGCTTTGCGGCGCCTTCGGCGCCGCGGGGCTTGGGCGCTTCGGGTCGGGGTCTTCCCTCGTCGCTCATCCGCTTCGCTCCTTCGCTCCTCAGTCCAGACACCGACGCGCCCAAGCCGGACACTCCTCACGCACGGCATCGGTAAGGCCGAGATCGAACCCTTCGTGGCCAGCGCCGATGGTTGGTCGTGGGGTTGGGGAGAGTTGGAACCTTGGCCGAGTTGTCGCGCTGTCTTGCCGGGGATCGGGGCCGCCTGGAGGGGCTGGGAACAAGGGAGTGGGGCGGGGTGGGGTTTGGGACTCCTCTGATGATCATTTTTGGGTGTTCGCATTGGCTGTTTGCTGATCAAGCGGTGAATATGTGGCATATGGTGCGCGGATGCGTCCTCCTGAGCAGCCTTCCCCCACGGGCTCGCCACCCGGTCGGCGGCCGGAATCGCCGCCGCCGAGGAGTCGCAGGAGCATCGCGGTCTTCCTGGCCGTAGCCGTCGCGGCCGTCGCGGTGATAGGCGTGCTCAGGCTGTTGGGCGGCCTGGCCGCCCCGCCCGACGACGGCGGCGGGATACCCGTGGCGGAACCGGTGGCCTCGACGCCGACGCCCATGAGGACACCGCCCCCGGTCGAGGAGGACACCGGGCCGAGTACGCCGAGCATGGAGCCGACGGCGGCGCCCGACCCGTCGGCGTCGGCAATCGAAGCGGCGTTCACGGCGGCGGTGAGGCAGCGGAAGGCGCTGGGGGACGCCGACCCCTACAAACTGGGATGGCTCGGCCGGAACATGTGCGCGGCGCTGGAGGAGGGAAAGGGTTTCGCCGCGGCCGCACACCTCGGGACCAGCGGGTTCGACCCGGAGACGTCCGCGTACATAGCGAAGCTCGCCATCGTCAACCTGTGCCCGCACCAACGGGATGCGATTCCCGGTTAACGCGCCCCCGGGCCTCAGACGACCGTGGGGCCCGGGGTGGGGCCCTGGGCGGTCAGGACGTCCCTGGCCACTCCGGCAGCCCGCAGGCAGGCGGCCAGGGTGACGGCGTGGTCGGCGGACTCGGCCAGGAAGGCGCAGGTGGGACCCGAGCCGGAGACCAGGGCGCCCAGGGCTCCGTGTTCGCGGCCCGCGTCCAGGGTCCTGGCCAGGCTGGGGCGCAGGGACACGGCGGCGGGCTGCAGGTCGTTGGCCAGTTCGGCGCCCAGGGCCTTGGCGTCTCCGGCGCGCAGCGCGGCCAGCAGGGGCTGTGACGCCCGGGGCGGGCCGACCGGGTCACCGCTCTCGGCGCGCAGGCGGTCGCACTCGGCGTAGACCCTCGCCGTGGACAGGCCGCCGTCGGCCAGGGCGAAAACCCAGTGGAACGTGCCATCCGCCTCAAGGGAGGTCAGCCGCTCCCCCCTGCCGGTGCCGACGGCCGTACCGCCAAGCAGGGCGAAGGGCACGTCGCTGCCGAGGTCGGCGGCGATCTCCATCAGGTCCTCGACCGGCAGGCCGAGGCCCCACAGTTCGTTGCAGGCGACCAGGGCCGCGGCCGCGTCGGCGCTGCCGCCGGCCATGCCGCCCGCGACCGGGATCGCCTTGCGGATGACGAGACTGACGCCGTAGGACCTGCCTGCGTGCCCGGCGAGCGCGAGGGCGGCCCGGATGGCCAGGTTGTCGGCGTCCTGCGGCACCTCGCTCGCCGACTCACCCTCGACGCGGACCCGCATCCCGGTCTCCGCGACGGCCGTCACCTCGTCGAAGATCGACACGGCGTGGAAGACGTTCACCAGGTCGTGGAAGCCGTCGTCGCGGAGCGGCCCGACCGCGAGCCGCAGGTTGACCTTGGCGGGCACCCGGACGGTCACCGAGTTCATGCGTCCCTCTCATCGCTCGTCACGGTCCCCGATCGTAACGGGGTCCCCGCACACGTCCTCGCAAAGCTCCCCGACAAATCAGCTCATGTGCGCTTTTCAGCGATTCGTGCGAAGTCCTCGATGGACAGCTGCTCGCCACGGAGTGTGGGATCGACCCCGGCGGCGCGCAGCGCCTGCTCCGCGGCGGCGGCCGTACCGGCCCAGGAGGCGAGGGCGGCGCGCAGGGTCTTGCGGCGCTGGGCGAAGGCGGCGTCCACCACCGCGAAGACCTCCTCGCGCGAGGCGGTGGTCTCCGGGGGCCGCCTGCGGGTCATCGCGACAAGCCCGGAGTCCACGTTGGGCACCGGCCAGAAGACCGTCCTGCCGACGGGACCGGCCCTGCGGACGTCGGCGTACCAGGCCGCCTTGAGCGAGGGGATGCCGTAGACCTTCGAACCCGGCGCCGCGGCCAGCCGGTCGGCCACCTCGGACTGGACCATGACCAGGACGGCACGCAGGGACGGCAGCGTCTCCAGCAGGTGCAGCACCACCGGGACCGACACGTTGTAGGGGAGGTTGGCGACCAGGGCGGTCGGCCTGTCCTCGGGCAGTTCCTCGGGCAGCACCCGCATGGCGTCCGCGAGCACCACGGTCAGGCGGTCGGCGAGCTCGGGGGCGTGCCCGGCGACGGTCAGCGGGAGCTGTTCGGCCAGGACCGGGTCGATCTCGACCGCCACGACGCCGCGTACCTCGGGGAGCAACGCGAGGGTGAGCGACCCGAGGCCGGGCCCGACCTCGATGACCACGTCGTCGGGGCGCAGATCGGCCACCCGGACGATCCTGCGCACCGTACCGGCGTCGATCACGAAGTTCTGGCCGAGTTTCTTGGTCGGGCGGACGCCGAGCCGCTCCGCCAGCTCACGTATCTCGACCGGGCCGAGAAGGCTCATCGCCGCCCCTCACTCACCGCATGCTCCCCACGTCATCCGACAAGTGTCGCGCATGGAATCCCCCGGTGAGGACGCCCGGTCTTCCGGATAACGTGATCCGTACGGGGGTTCGTCGGCGATGGAAGGATTGCCCCCGTGATGGATGCCAACCGGCCCGGCGTCGAGGGGTTACGTCCCGGCGACCCCGGATGGATCGGGGAGCACCGGCTTCTCGGGCGCCTCGGCGAGGGCGGCATGGGCACCGTCTACCTGGCACGGAACCCGCAGGGGCGCCTGGTCGCGGTGAAGGTGATCAAGCCCGAGGTCGCCGTCGAGGACGGCTTCGCCGAACGGTTCCACGCGGAGGTGCGCAACGCCCGGCGGGTCGCCTCGTTCTGCACCGCCCAGGTGCTCGGCGACGGCAACGCCGACGACGGCAGGCCGTACATGGTCACCGAGTACATCCCGGGCACTCCCCTGTCACGCCAGATCAGCGTGTACGGCGCGCTCGACCCCGCCCAGCTGCACGGTGTGGCCCTCGGGGTGGCCGCCGCCCTGGCGGCGATCCACGTCGCCGGGCTGGTCCACCGCGACCTCAAGCCCGCCAACGTGATCCTGTCCCTGTCCGGGCCGCGGGTGATCGACTTCGGCGTCGCCAGGGCACTGGACTCCACCCGTGGCTTCACCCGTTCCGGCGAGGTGCTCGGCAGCCCGGGGTGGTGGGCGCCGGAGCAGGTGAAGGGCCTTGAGATCACCCCGGCCGCCGACGTCTTCGCCTGGGGGTGCCTGATCGCCTACGCGGGCAACGGCCGCCACCCGTACGGCCGGGGCGACATGATCACCATGGCGACGCGGCTGCTGAACACCCCACCCGACCTGGGCTCGCTTCCCGCCCCGCTCGACGACCTGGTCCGCAGGGCGACCGCGATGGACCCCGGAGCGCGCCCGACCGCGCAGGACCTGCTGATCGCGCTGGTCGGCGGCGCCCCGGCCCCCGCGGGCCCCCTGACTGCGGACCCGCCGGCTCCGGTCGTCGACGTGCTCGGTGACACGTGGCGGCCTCCGGCCAACGTGGAACCGGACACCACCCGGGTCCTCGGTGGCCTCGGCGCCCCCGGGGCGCCCCCCGCGGCCCGGTCCCGGCGGAGGAAATCAATCATGGTGGGACTGGTGGTGGCCACCGCGCTCGCGGTCACCGTCGCGGTGCTGGCCCACGTCCTCGGGAGCCCTGGCGGCACAGGAGGCGGAACCTCCTCGGGCGGCGGTCCGACCGACGTGGGCAGGCGGATCCCGATCGGCTCTCCGGTCGGAGACCCGCAGCTGATCGTGCCACGGGCTCCACGCTGCGGCCTGACCTCCTACGAGGGCACGACGGCGCGCGGCAGGTTGTGCGTGGTCACGCTCACCCTGCTCAACCCGGGTGGCGAACGCGTCCCCCTCAGTCGTGACCCGTTCACCCTGCTCGACGACGCGGGGACGCCCCACACCCCCGAGGCGCCCGTGGCGGGCCTGACGGACACGCTGGCCCCCGGGGGCAGGCTGGACCGGGTCCTGGTCTACGACCTGCCTCCCGAACGACGGCCGGCCCGGCTGAGCGGCCAGGTGACCGGCGGCGGACGGCGGATCGAGGTGCGGCTGTGAGGTTCCTCCCGCAGGCCGCCGTGCCGTTCGCGCTGCTGTTCGCCCTCGTGGCTGTGCCGTCGTCGCCGTCGTCACCCTCGTCGCCCGCGGGCTGTGGCGGGGACACCGCCGTCGGCGACCCGTTCGCCTCCCCGGGAGGGGTGACCGGGGCGGGAGCCGTACACGTCCTGTCCGGCAGGGGCGACGAGGCAAGGGTCGTGCGCGCCCCCGCGCCTGCGGCGGGCGACGGGTTCGGCTGGTCGGTACGGCTGGCCGACCTCGACGGCGACCGCTGCGCGGACCTGGTGGTCGGCGCGCCGTACACGGACGTGGCGGGGCGGCCGGACGCGGGTGCCGTCTACATCGTGTACGGCACGGCCTCCCGCCCTCCGGCGCGCCTGCTCCCCTCCTCTCCCGAGGCGGGCGCCCACTTCGGCTGGTCGCTGGCCGTGGGGCGGGGCACGCTCGCCGTCGGAGCCCCGCACGAGGACGCCGACGGGGTCGAGGACTCCGGCGCGGTCCACCTGTTCGACGTGGGGGCGGGGTTCGGTGAGGGGCGGCGGATCTCCCAGGACACGCCGGGGGTGCCGGGCAGCGGTGAACCCGGCGACATGTTCGGCTGGTCGGTGGCCGTCGGCAGGATGGGCGGCCGACGGGACGCGGCCGACCTCGCGGTCGGCGCGCCGTACGACAACGACGACGGAACGGGACGCCAGGAGAGCGGGGGCGCCGCGGACGCGGGCTCGATCGCCGTGATCTACGACGTGTCCGGCGCGAGGGACGCCTACGCCAGCAGGAAGTGGGACCTGCGCCGGATCATGGAGACCCACGCCGGCGACCGGTTCGGTTACTCCATGGCCTACGCGGAGGAGGGGGAGGCTGGCTACCTCGCGGTCGGGGCGCCGCTCGGCGACGGCGGTGGGGTACGCGACTCGGGGCTGGTGCGGCTCTTCCGCTCCTCGGCGACAGAGGAGATCACCCCGCTGGCCACCCTCGACCAGGGTTCCCGAGGCGCCACGGGCGACGGGTACGGCTTCTCGCTCGCCCTCACCGGGGAGGGCGGCGCCCGGCTGGCGGTCGGCGCCCCGTTCGGCGGTCCCGGCGGACGCGGCCGGGTCGTGGTGGTCCCGGTGCGAGATCCGTCCGCGGCCCGGGTGGTCGAGCGGGGGAAGGCGGGAGACCGGTTCGGCTGGGCGGTCGGGTTCGGCGGCAACCGCCTCGTGGTCGGCGCTCCGGACCGCGACGGCTCCGGGGCGGTGACGGTCCTCGGCCGCAACGACACCGTGGGAACCCCGCTGCCCCCCGCCCAGGACGACGGGGAGCCTGCGGAGTTCGGCGCCTCGGTGGGCTGAGCCTCCGTGGGCTGAAGACGAGGTGAAGCCGCCGTGGCCCGGACACCGTGGGCCGAGCGGCGCTGTGGGCCGAAAGCCGTTGTGGCGGGGCGTCGTGTGGCCTGGTTGTGTTCTGGCGGTGCTCTGGCGGTGTTCACCAGGTGCCGAAGACGGCCTCCCCGTTGGCGCTGATGGCCGTGGCCAGCTCGCCCGGGTCGATCCCCTTGACCTCGGCGAGGCAGCGCAGCGTGAGGGGGATGAGATAGGGGGCGTTCGGCTTGCCCCGGTGCGGCGTCGGCGGAAGGTAGGGCGCGTCGGTCTCCACCAGCATCAGCTCCACGGGCGCGAGCGCGGCGGCCTCCCGGAGATAGCCCGCGTTCTTGTAGGTGACCGGGCCGGAGAAGGACATGTGATAGCCCGCCTGGACGCACCTGGCGGCCATCTCGGCGTCACCGGAGAAGCTGTGGAAGACCACGACGTCCGGCGCCCCCTGGTCGGCCAGGACGTCCAGCACGTCGTCGTGGGCCTCCCGGTCGTGGATCACCAGGGCCTTGCCGGTCCGTTTGGCGATCTCGATGTGCGCCCTGAAGCTGGCGTGCTGGTCGTCCTTCGACGCCCAGTCGCGGTAGTAGTCGAGGCCCGTCTCCCCTACCGCCCTGACGTGCGGCAGCCGGGCCAGCGCCTCGATCTCGGCGAGCACCTCGGGCGTCGAGGCGTGCGCCTCGTTCGGGTGGATCGCGACCCCCGCGTAGACGTCGGGGTGCAGTTCGGCCACCTCCGCGTTCCACCGGGAGGAGGGCAGGTCGTAGCCGATCGTGACCAGCCGGGTCACCCCGACGGAACGGGCCTGGTCGAGGATGCTCTCGACGCTCGCCTGGGCCGCCTGCGCCGCCTGGGCGACGGGGTCACCCGAGGACGCCTGACGGTTGCCCACCATGATGTCGAGGTGGCAGTGGCTGTCGAACACCTCCGCGGCCAGGGGCTCGGGAGGGGCGGGAAGCTTCGTCGTGCTCACCCGCCCCAACCTATCGAGCCTGCCACGTCACCCCAACCGGGCGAGCTCCTCATCGACGATCTTCGGGTCGAGCTTGGTGAAGAGCCTGGTCGGCGGCGCGAGCGGGACCCCGGGCCGGATCGGGGTGTGCTCCCAGCGCGCCTGGCCGTCGTAGTCGCCGGTGATGATGGGGTACGGCCTGCCGTTCTCCTCGACCTCCCTGATCTCCGGCATCCCCGACCAGACGCCGGTGCCGCCGAGCATCTCGTGGATCTTGTTGGAGGAGGAGGGCAGGATCGGGGTCAGCAGCGTCTTGGCGTCGTCGACGACCTGCAGGGCCACGTGCAGGATCGACTTGACCCGCTCGGGGTCGTCCTTGATCTTCCACGGCTCCTGGTCCGCGAGGTACTTGTTGGCCTCGCGGATGACGTCGAACGCCTCGTTCGTGGCGTTCTTGAAGCGGGAGCGCCCGAGCTCGGCGCCGACCCTGGGGAAGGCGGCCCGGCTGCGTTCGAGCATGGCGCGGTCGGCGTCGGTGAGGTCGCCCGCCTCGGGGATGGCGCCGAAGTTCTTGGCGGCCATCGAGATCGACCGGTTGACCAGGTTGCCCCAGGCCGCGACCAGTTCGCCGTTGTTGCGGTTGAGGAACTCCGACCAGGTGAAGTCGGTGTCCTGGTTCTCCGGACCGGCGACCGCGATGTAGTAGCGCAGCGCGTCGGCGTCGTAGCGGGCCAGGAAGTCACGGACGTAGATGACGACCTGACGGGAGGAGGAGAACTTGCGCCCCTCCATGGTCAGGAACTCGCTGGAGACGACCTCCGAGGGCAGGTCCAGCGCGCCGAGCGCCCCCGGCGTGCCGTTCCTGGCGCCCTGGCCGTTGTAGCCGAGCAGCAGCGCCGGCCAGATCTCGGCGTGGAAGACGATGTTGTCCTTGCCCATGAAGTAGTAACCACGGGCGTCGGGGTTCTGCCACCACTGCCGCCAGGCCTCGGGGTCGCCGGAGCGGCGGGCCCACTCGATGGAGGCGCTGAGGTAGCCGATGACGGCGTCGAACCAGACGTAGAGCCGCTTGTTCGCCTGGTCGCTCCAGCCGTCGAGCGGGATCGGCACGCCCCAGTCGAGGTCACGGGTGATCGCCCGGGGCTGCAGGTCGCCCAGCAGGTTGAGGGCGAACTTCAGCACGTTTGGCCGCCAGTCGCCCTGCTTGGACTGCAGCCAGGTGGCGAGCACCTCGGCGAAGGCGGGCAGGTCGAGCATGAAGTGCTCGGTCTCGACGAAGACCGGCTTCTCGCCGTTGATCCTGCTGACCGGGTTGACCAGCTGGATCGGGTCGAGCTGGTTGCCGCAGTTGTCGCACTGGTCGCCACGCGCGCCGTCGTAGCCGCAGATGGGGCAGGTGCCCTCGATGTAGCGGTCGGGCAGGGTGCGCCCGGTCGACGGGGAGATGGCGCCCATCGTCGTCTTGGGGAAGACGTAGCCGTTGGCGTGCAGCCCCTTGAAGACCTCCTGGACCACGGCGTAGTGGTTGTCCGTCGTGGTCCGGGTGAACAGGTCGTAGGACAGGCCGAGCGCCTGGAGGTCTTCGGCGATGACCCGGTTGTAGCGGTCGGCGAGCTGACGGGCGCTCAGCCCCTCCTTGTCCGCCTGGACCTGGATCGGGGTGCCATGCTCGTCGGTCCCGCTCACCATGAGGACCTTGTTGCCCACCATCCGCTGGTAGCGGCTGAAGATGTCGGACGGCACGCCGAATCCGGAGACGTGCCCGATGTGGCGGGGGCCGTTGGCGTACGGCCAAGCGACCGCGGTCAGGATGTGCTGGGACATGTAGCCAAGCCTAAGGGACGCCGACTCAGGCCTTGGTGCGCTCCCGGGGATCGGGCCGTGCCGCTCTCCCGGGAGGGGCTCAGGCCTTGGTGCTCTCTCGGGGGACCGTCTGCTCCTCGCCGTCCAGGCTGACGGCTTGGGCGGCCTCCTCGGCCGCGGAGGCGGCCACGTCGATCGGCGTCTCCTTGGAGCGGCGGATGCCCAGGATGCTGATGAACAGGGCGGCGAAGATGGTCTGGAAGCTCATGATCAGCGCGGTCGCCGAGGGGACGACCAGGCGCAGTGACTCCGACGGGATCAGCGGGCCGAAGCTGCGCGTCTGCCAGTGGACCAGCGAGGCGCCCAGGCCGAAGAGTCCGGCCAGGGCCAGCAGGCCTCCGGCGATCAGGCCCTTCTCCAGGGTCACGATGTCGACGAGCTTGCGCACGCGCCTGTCTTCGGGCAGGAAGCCCTCCTCGGCCGCGTAGACCTTGGTGAACAGGGCGAACAGGACCGCCTGGAAGCCGATCACCACGGCGGCCGAGGCGCCGACCAGGGTGTCGACGTCGAAGCCGAGCTTGCCGATGTAGATCGGCCCGAAGCTCAGGGCGGCGCCCGCGACCAGGCCCAGGGTCATCAGGATCAGGCCGGGGATGAAGAACAGCCAGCGCGGGCTGTACAGCATCAGGAAGCGCAGGTGGCGCCAGCCGTCGCGCCAGGAGCGCAGGTGCGGCGGGCGGGAACGGCCGTCGGGCGACAGGGTGGTCGGCACCTCGCGCACGTCGAGACCGGACAGGGTCGAGCGCACGACCATCTCGCTGGCGAACTCCATGCCGCCGGTCTGCAGGCCGAGCCTGAGGATCGAGTCGCGCCGGAAGCCGCGCAGGCCGCAGTGGAAGTCACCGATGGCGCTGGGGAAGAACAGCCTGCCGATGAAGGACAGCACCGGGTTGCCGAGGTAGCGGTGCAGCGGGGGCATGGCGCCGGGGGCGATGCCGCCCTTGAAGCGGTTGCCCATCACCAGGTCGGCCCCGTCGCGCAGTTGCTCGACGAACGGCAGCAGCGCGGTGAAGTCGTAGGAGTCGTCGGCGTCGCCCATGATGACGTACTTGCCGCGGGCGGCCCTGATGCCCCCTATGAGGGCGTTGCCGTACCCCTTGGCGTCGACGTGCACGACGCGGGCGCCCGCGTCACGGGCGAGCTGCTGGGAGCCGTCCGTGCTGCCGTTGTCGGCGATCAGCACCTCTCCGTCTATCCCGTGCTCCCGCATGCAGGCCAGTGCCTTGCGTACGCAGGTCTCCACGGTCTCCGCCTCGTTCAAGCAAGGCATGACCACGGTCAGTTCCACGTCTCAACCTCTCAGTTACGGCACAGCCCAACCTCATCATGATGCCCTCTAACGTCTACTGTGCGGGTCAACTCCACCAAACGGCTGGCATCCTGTAATGCATGGTGACCGTCACCGAGGCGCCGCGCCTCGACTCACCCGCGGCGGGTGTGCTCTCGCGCGCGCTGGCCCTCCTCGGCCGCCACCGGCTGTTCGCCGTGGCCGTGGCGCTGGCGTTCGCGCTGCGTGTGGTCACGATGCTGGGATACGGTCCGGCGCTGTGGTTCAACGACTCCTTCGAGTACGTCTCGGGGGCGGTCAATCCTGGCAGACCCAGTGCCCTGCGACCGAACGGTTATTCCTTCTGGCTGCTCCTGCTGCGGCCCTTCCACAGCTTCTCCCTGGTGGTCCTCACCCAGCACCTGATGGGCCTGGGTGTGGCGCTGCTGATCTACGTCCTGCTGCGCAGGAGGTTCGGGCTGCCGGGGTGGGGGGCGACGCTGGCCACGCTGCCGGTGTTGTTCGACGCCTACCAGATCCAGCTCGAACACCTGATCATGTCGGACGCCATGTTCATGCTGCTGGTCGTGGGCGTCGTGACGTTGGTGCTCTGGCACAGAAAGATGTCCTGGCAGGTCGGGGCCGTGGTCGGCCTGTTGCTCGCGCTGACCGCGCTGACCAGGTCGATCGGCCTGCCGATCCTGGCCCTGGTCGCGGTCTACATGCTCGTCAAGCGGACCGGCTGGAAGCCGATCGTGGCCATGGTCACGGCCTGTGGCGTTCCGGTGGCCGGTTACATGGCCTGGTTCGCCGCGACGTACGGCAACTTCGCGATGACCAGCAGCGACGGCGCGATCCTGTACATGCGGACCGCGCTGTTCGCCGACTGCAGGACGATGAGGGTCGATCCGCGCAAGGAGCTCGAACTGGCGCTGCTGTGCATCAGCGCCCCGCCGAGCGAGCGTCACTTCTCCGGGCAGAAGTACCTGTGGTGGGCGCAGCCCGGGCAGCGGTTCCACGCCTTCGGGCCCAACACCACCTTCACCCCCGACATCAACCGGGCCGCGGGGGCGTTCGCCAGGCGGGCGATCCTGGCCCAGCCGCTCGACTATCTCGGCGTCATGGCCGGAGACTTCTTCCGCGCCTTCCGCTGGGACCGGCCGCAGTTCCCCGACGCCAACACCTACCGGCAGTACGAGTTCCTGCCGGAGGGCAAGGTGCTGCCCACCTGGCCGTCGTACAGGGGCACCAGCGACCGTGACGCCCAGACCTACGACCCGAGCCTGCCGACCGCCCAGATCCGCGGCAAGCCCAGTGTGATCGGCACCGAGGTCCACGACCCGTGGGCGAGGTTCATGCAGGGCTACCAGCAGACGGTCAGGCTGCCCGGCATCGTGGTCGGCGTGCTGCTGCTGATCGGCCTCGCCGGGGTCGTGGCGCGCTGGCGCACCCTGGGCGGTCCGGTCCTGCTGCCGTGGCTGGGCGCCTTCGGGCTCATCCTGGCGCCCGCCGCGACTGCCGAGTTCGACTACCGCTACGTGCTGCCCGCCGTACCGCTGGCGTGCCTGGCGGCGGGGATCGCGCTGCGGCACGGGTTCAGACCCAACTCCGCAGGAGCATCCGGCGCCACCACTCCTCGTGCGGAATGACGTCGGCGGTCAGCACCGGATAGAGCCACCAGAAGTTGATGATCGCGAGGAGGGCGAAGAGGCCGACCACGCCCGCTCCCACGGCCCTGCGGTTCGGTGTGGCGTCCGCGGGGCCGATGATCAGCCCGGCGACCAGGGTGATGGCCAGGATCATGAACGGCACCATGGGGATCGTGTAGAAGTTGAACATGGTGCGGTGGTCGGCCAGCGCCCAGTAGAACCAGGGCAGCCAGCCCGCGGCGTAGCCGAGCAGGGCGGCCCCGGCCCGCCAGTCCCGGGACGACACGTACCAGACGATCATGGCGACCAGGGCGGCGAGCCCGCCGTACCAGATGACCGGGGTGCCGACGCCGAGGATGGCCGAGGCACAGGTCTTGACCCCGCAGACGTTGTCCGAGCCCTCGTAGAAGAACGCCACGGGGCGAAGCATCAACGGCCAGCTCCACGGCTCCGACTGGTAGGGGTGGGAGGCCGAAAGGCCGGTGTGGTAACCCAGCACCTGGAAGTGGTAGCTCAGCCAGGAGCGCAGCGAGTCGAAGACGAAGAAGACCGGTCCCTGTGAGGTGGCCTGCGCCCAGTTGCGGCCCCAGCCGAGCGGCGAGACGAACCACCCGGTCCAGGAGACGAGATAGGTCAGCGCGGGCAGCAGGCCCATCGCTCCGAGCAGCGTCGGCAGGTCCTTGCCCAGCGCCCCGCTGTACGGCCTGCCCAGGCCGACCGCCCTGCGGGCCCCGGCGTCCCAGATCAGCGACATGACGACGAACGCGACCAGGTAGAAGATGCCCGACCACTTCACCGCGCAGGCGGCGCCCAGGAGCACTCCGGCGGCCATCCGCCAGGGCCGCAGTCCCAGCCAGGGGCCCTGGTCGCTGATCGG
>NZ_JBEPEI010000014.1:0-156071 GCF_040300765.1 Streptosporangium sp. NPDC000239
CGGCGACCGGCCTGTCCACAGGCACCGGCCCAGAAGTGCCGCCCTCCTCCACAGGACCATCCGGAACCACCGCAGACGCCCCCGGCCCGGAATCCGCAGGGCCTTCCCGTACGGCGGTCGCGGCCACTCCCGGCTCAGGAGCAGGACGACGCCGACCAGGCACCAGCCCACAATCCGGGCCGGTCTCATCCACAGGACCACCCGGTACGGCCTTCGCGGCCGGGGCCATCGCGGGCGCCTCAGGATCGGGGTCAAGCTCGGGACGCCGCTGGGCGGGCACCAACGGAACCACCTCAGCGGGCGCCACCTCAACCGGAGGCCGGGGAGCGGGAAGGAACTGCGGGCCGTACACACGACGCGCCTGGAGACGGGCGTCCATCAACACCCCGGACGGCTGCGCGTACTCGTGCCCGTCCTGCTGCGAACAGCCATGGGCGTAGGGGGAATGGCCACAGCGGGCACATCCCATGGGCAGAGGTACGGCACCGGCGAAACAGCCGCAGCCATCCCGGATCGACGTGCCCGAGTTGGAGTCCCGGGCATTACTCTTGCTCACGTCAGGAGTCACCTTCCTGATCAAGGACCTGTCCCGACGTCGCAACCGTCGGGCAGGTCCGTTTTCGATGTGGCGAGTTCGTCTTGACTGGTCAGGGCGTGTTGGGTTCTCTGCCGATCTCGGCCCATGCCAGGTGGCCAGTCCTGTTCTTGCTTGTGCCGAATGCGCGTGCGAGTCGGGATACGACTGCGACACCTTCGCTTTCGACCTGGTCGTTCTCTCCGGGATCCCGCACTTCAAGGCGCAGCCCGGTCTCCCAAAGCGTCATCTGCACGGTCACGGTCGCCGTGGGCTGATTCCGCCGAACCGCATCCTCGGTAAGAGCTGCGGCCACCTGTTGAACCGCATCAGCGAGGTCGAGATGAGCGGCTAGAGCAAGGTTGCGCGCCCAAGCTTGGATGGTTTCCACCATCTCTGGCCGGGCGGGAATCGTGGCTTCATACACCGACCCTCCTAGGTATCCTGCTTGCCTTCAGGGTACCCAGCTTGCTGAGCAAGATAGCCTGCTGTCAAGCTGGAATCGTGGATCAGTCAGGAGCCCTGTACCTCGCTATCGCGGACCAGCTCCGCCAGCAGATCGTCAATGGCGAACTGGCCCCCGGAGCCGCCCTTCCCTCACAGACGGAAATCGCCCGGCAGTTCGGGGTTTCCGATGGTGTCGCGCGGAAGGTCATCCGGACGCTGGTCGTCGAGGGGCACGCCGTCGCACGTCCAGGAGCGGGGACGTTCGTTCGGGAACGCCCCACTCTCCGAAGACTCGTCCGCTCCTGGCATCGCTCCCTGCGCGGCGGCAGCCCCTTCGCCGCCGAGATGAGAGCCCAAGGAGTCAACGGCGGCTGGCAGTACAGCAGCCACACCGAGACCGCACCGCCCGCCGTACGGCAAAGACTGCTGCTCCCAGAGACCGACAACGGCCCGGACGCGATCAGAACCGACTACGTGTTCACCGCCGACGACGAACCGGTGATGCTCTCCACAAGCTGGGAACCCTTCGCCCTGACCAAGGGAACACCCATCGTCCTGCCCGAGGACGGCCCCTACGCCGGACGTGGCGTCGTCGAACGCATGATGGCCATCGGCATACGCATCACCCACTCCGCCGAGGCCGTATCCGCCCGGATGGTGCTGACCACCGAAGCGACCCGTCTGCGGACGGCGCCGGGCTCGATCGTCCTCACCATCGAGCGCACCTACTGGGCCGACGAACAACCCGTCGAAACCGCCGACATCGTGATCCCCGTGGACCGGTACCAGGTGATCTACGGCACAGCGATCGACGAAATACCGCAGACCTGAGACACCCCCACGATCAGGCGCGTTTACCGGTTGCCCAGCCCCTGCCGCACCAGCGCGAGGTAGTGCCTCCCGTCCAAGGGTTTCTTGGGCTCCTGCGGCCTTGCCGTACGCCCACATTCACCTGTTCGCCTGTGGACAACGGTGTCGTGAGTTCTACGCTCGGGTGAGACCGGGTCCAGACGAAAGCCTTGGATGTCAACACGACGCAGGGCTACCTGTCCTCAATGGCCACCCGACTCGCATAGATGAAGATCATGGACTCCACGGTTTCGGGGGATCACCCAGGCCGCGAACCCCGAGGTGATCAAACGCCAGGGTGCGAGCGCCGAAAACCATGACCTTCAGAACCGCCTCGCCGCTGTTTCCAGACGATCCGATCCAGCGCCTCCGCCAGTTCGGCGGCAGAGGTGACCTGGACGCCTTCATGCTCTATCGACTGGTCATCCCAGTCAACGCGTGTCACGTCCAATATGCCGCCCCGGAAGACCGCGATCACACACTCAATCGAAGCCCGCTCCAACTGAAGGACGTAGACGGGATCCATGCCGAGGGCGTCGAACGGACCCTTCACGGTAAGGGCGATCCCGTCAGCGGCCAGAGCACCGGATCGATCGCGCCGCCATCGCTCCACCGCTGCGACGGTCGGCTCGTTCTCTTCACAAAAGTGCGGATCATCCACAGTCCGCGATTTTTGCAGTGTCCGGGCAACCGCCTCCGCGATGAGCGCCAAGAGCACGTCCGTCGCCACCGGTCTGTTGATGGGTAGGAGCCCGGTCGGCCCGGGGAACCGGGGACACCAATCGGCGCCTTCGGCGCCTGACCACTTTCACTCCCAAGGATCCTGGCACCATTCACAGGCCGAGGTCTTGTTCGTACGGCGGGAATCAGGTTCCCCGAGAAGGCGGGGAGCAGCCATGTCCCCTGGCCTGTCCAACGCCGAGTTCCGCAAGAGCAGCCTCAGCGGAGCCAACGGGCAATGCGTAGAGGTCGCCACCAACCTCCCCGGCCTGGTCGCCGTCCGCGACAGCAAGAACCCCTCCGGCCCCGCCCTGATGTGATCCGGGCAAGGGCCACGCCAACGAACGGGGGACGGTCACCTGCGCCTGGACGAGATGCTCGCAGGCAAAGATCTTGGGCTGTACGTCCATGACGGGCGAGCGTTAGCCTCTGCGTATGTCTGGGAGTCGGCTTGGTCGGTTGAGTCTCCGCGCTGATGCGCTCTATTGCCTGCTCGTCGGGGTGGTGATCGCTTCGACCGCGCCCCTGACCGCACCTGCGGTGAGGCTGCCGGCACTTGTCGTCGGCGGCATCGGTGTGGCCGTCGTGCTGTGGTCCGGTGTCGTGTGGCGGCTCAGTCTCCGTCCTTCGATGGGGAGCCTTCGCCTGGTGCTTCTGGCGAATCTGCTTGCGGCATGCGTGCTCGCCGTCGCGTCTGCGACGGCGGCGAGTGTGCTTGTCCTGCTCACTCTCGCAACGGTCGCGGCAGATGTCGCTGGTTTCGCAGGCAGTCAGATCGTTGCACTCAAACGACTGGCCCACGAACCGTCCTGACGAGTCGGCATGTCCGCCGCCAGGTGCTGATCGTTCCAAGGCGCTCTGCCGAACATGCCTCGCAAGCACCTGCCCTCCATCCGGCCCCTGTGCGGGGAGGCGGACGTCGCAGGGGATCGCGAATCCACAGGTCTTGGCAGTTTCTCGTTCACAACGTTCCCCAACCGAATCGGCGCCTTCGATGCCCAACCTCTCGGCCTCGTTGTGCCCGTACGGCATCGAGAGGCTGCATGGGCGGCGACCTCCTGCCCGAAGGCGAGGAACCCCATGTCCTCTGACCTGTCCAGCGCCGAGTTCCACAAGAGCAGCCTCAGCGGAGCCAACGGGCAATGCGTAGAGGTCGCCACCAACCTCCCCGGCCTCGTCGCTGTCCGCGACAGCAAAAACCCCTCCGGCCCCGCCCTGACCTTCAGCGCCTCCGAATGGAACGCCTTCATAGGCGACATAAAACTCGAAACGTTCGACTCCTGACCGGCGAGCCCGTCATCATGGACAGGGCCGCCCCCGAGGCCGTACCCAAAGATGATCAACGCTCTGACCTGCACCTCTGCACTACCGCCGGACCGCCGCAGAATCAGCTCGCCCCGCCCTTGCGCAAACCCACCTGACCTGGGGCTTTACTCTCGGGTCCCTCATCACCCTGAAGGGTTCGCAACCCCTCTGTGAGCTGGGTGACGGTGCGGACGAAGGGTCCCTCATCACCCTGAAGGGTTCGCAACGCCATCTCGGCGATGCCGCCCTGGAGCGTACGGGCCGCGTCCCTCATCACCCTGAAGGGTTCGCAACTCTCCGACGAGATCCGCATCCACGATGTCGGTTGGCGTCCCTCATCACCCTGAAGGGTTCACGACGTTCCCCGGCTGAATCGGCGGCCTCGCTGTGCCGTACGGCGCCGAGGGGTCGCGTGGGTTGTGACCGGCTCTCACGGTGAGGACCAAGGCCGCGCAGCCGAAAACGTGGAACCCCGTACAGGTGGGCGGCGTTCAACTGATCATGATGAGCGATGGGAAGTCGGCCGGTCGATTCCGGCGTCCGCCTGCGGGAAGCCTCCGACCGGCTCCTGACGGGTGACCACCGGCTCCGGCCTCGTCTGCGACGCCCGTCTGGCACCGGCTACCGGGGCGCGCACGGCACCGTGATGGCCTCCGACGCGCTGACGTCGCGCCGCGCGCTGTTGATCAGTATCGTCCGGGACGGCTGCGACCCCAGAAGGGGCAAGCACCACGAGGCCGTGAAGAAGCCGGCCGAGACCGGCGCCCAGCCTCAAACCACGAGCCTCCGGCTTGTGATCCGACTGCGAAAGAAGAGATGAAACTACCCCTCTTGTCCCTGGCCGGTATGAGCGCCGTTCTGCTTGGCGTCATGGCGACGGTCGCCGTCCCCGCCTCCGCCGCTGAGGAGACCCTGCGCACCGTGGCGGCGGCCCGGAACCTGCGCGTCGGGGCGGCCGTCAACGACCGCGCCCTGGAGACCGACAACGGTTACCGCGACAAGCTCAAATACGAGTTCAACAGCGTGACCCCCGAGAACGCCATGAAATGGGGGAACGTGGAGCCCGAACCCGGCGTGCACACCTGGGCCAAGGCGGACGCCGTCGTCTCCTTCGCCCAGGAGAACAACCAGATGGTCCGCGGTCACACCCTCGTCTGGCACGGCGGTCTGCCCACCTGGGTCAGCGACGGCTCACTCAGCGACCAGGAACTGCGCGCCGCGCTCCAGCGGCACGTCGAGACCACCGTCAAGCGTTACGCCGGACGGGTCGCCGTGTGGGACGTCGTCAACGAGGTCCTCGCGGAGGACGGCACCCTCAGGCAGTCCATCTGGCTCAGGCGACTGGGTCCCGGCTACATCGCCGACGCCTTCCGGTGGGCCAGGGCCGCCGATCCCTCCGCCAAGCTCTACATCAACGACTACAACGCCGAGTGGAACAACCCCAAGCGCGCCGGTCTCTACAACCTGGTACGCGACCTGCGGGCGCAGGGCGTGCCGATCGACGGCGTCGGTTTCCAGACCCACGCCATGATCAAGGAGTCGGCGTCGGAGCCGCTCCCGCTGACGCAGCTCAGGAGCACTCTGCAGTTGTTCGCCGGGCTGGGCGTCGACGTGGCCGTCACCGAGCTGGACGTCCGGCTCAAGCTGCCGGTGGACGACAGCAGGCTGGCCGCCCAGGGCGAGGTCTACCGCCGGGCCGCCGAGGCGTGCCTCGCCGTCGCCCGCTGTGTGTCCCTGACCATGTGGAGTCTCACCGACAGGTACTCATGGGTGCCGTCCTCGGTTCCCGGCTGGGGCGCGGCCCACCCTCTGGACGAGAAACTGGCCAAGAAACCCGCCTACCTCCGGCTACGAGCTGGACTGAAGGACCGGGACTTCACCTCGAACGCCGTCGCGAGCCATTCCGGCAGGTGCCTGTCCCTCTCCGGCACGCAGGCCGTCCAGGCGGTGTGCGGGAAGGACCAGCGGCTGCTGTTCCACCGCGTGGCGACGAAGACCTACCAGATCACCGACCCGACCGGATATTGGTGCCTCACAGCGGGGTCCCAGAACGCCCTGACCCGCACCCCGTGCCCGTCCTCCGGCGACGACCAGCGGTTCGAGGTGCGTCCTTCGGGGGACGGGCACCAGCTCGTGTCCCTGCGCAGCTCCAGGTGCGTCGTGGTCAGGGACCGGAGCACCGCCGCGGGAGCCGTACTCGAACAGGCGCCGTGCTCGGGCACCCCGGTCTGGGAGCTGACCGACATGCCGGGACACCCGTAGGCCCGAAAGAGCCCCGGTTCTCGGCGCCGGGCGCGGGTGGACCGCGCGAGTCGTCCGTGAACGAGCGACGGTGACCGGCACCGTCGCGACGGACCCTCAGACGATGTCGAACTCGTTGCCCTCGGGGTCCTGCATGGCGGCTGCGTAGAGACCCATGTCCGGCTCGTCCTTGATGCGCAGCACGGTGGCACCGGCTTCGACCAGCCGTTCCACCGTGGCCCTGACCCGCCCCGCACGGACGTCCAACGGAACGTCACGGCCCCCGCCGACCTTCAGGTCGAAGTGCCAACGGTTCTTGGCGACCTTCGGCTCCGGAACCTGCTGAAACCACACCCTCGGCCCACGTCCCTCGGGGTCGATGATCGACTCCGGAACGTCCCCGGCACCGGCCGGCAGCTCCGCCTCGGGCACCCCCATCGCCGCCCAGTAGGCACGCCAGGTGGCGTGCCCACCTGGCGGAGGCTCAGGCACGTAACCCAGGGCCTCGGCCCAGAAGGTCACCATTCTCTGCGGATCGGAGCAGTCGATCGTCAGTTGCAGTGTCATGTCCATGCGCGGGAGCGTCCCAGACAGGTCCGACAGACGATCAACGCTGACCTGACCGGCGCCGAGCCCCGCGCCCACGACAACCACGTCGAGGTCGCCACCGACCTCCCCGGCCTGGTCGCCGTCCGCGACGGCAAGAACCCCCGCCCTGACCTTCAGCGCCTCCGAATGGAAGGCGTGGAACCCCGTGAAGGTGGACGGCCCGGCCGTTGACCTATCCGCATGTCGAGCGGGTCAACGAGCGCGCGGGCACCTCGGCGACACTGCACGCGCTCGGCCATACCGCGGCCTACCCATCAGGCCGTTGCCGTGAAGCGCAGCAGCAGTTCGCCGACCTTCTCGGGCGCTTCCACCATGGGCAGGTGCCCGACGCCGGGTAGCAGCTCGACCCGTGTGTTCGGCACCGCATCGTACCGGTGTGCCGAGGACGGCTCCCAGCGGGGGTCCGCAGCGCCGAAGATCACCTGTACGGGGACCCCGAGGGCGGCCAGACGCTCGGGCACGCTCCGTTCGGCGATGTAGGCGGTGTTCTGGCGCAGCACCGTCCTCATCACGCGGTAGGTGATGCCCCGTACGTCGGCGACCACGTCGTCCGGGAGGTCCACCGGGCGAACGGCCATCGCGCTGATCCCCTTGCGGATCATCGCATCCGAACGCCTCGGCCAAATGAGCGGGCCCAACGGCGGGGCCAGCAGCACCCGAAGAATGAACGGCTGCCGAAGGAGCGCGTCCGGACTCGGGCCGCTACTGATCAACGAAAGCGAACCCACGAGGTCGGGACGTTGCTCGGCGAGCGCGGTGGCGACGTAGCCGCCGCTGGAGTGCCCGACCACGGCGACATGACGAAGCCCATGGTCGTCCAGCAACGCCGCCACCTGACCCGCCTGCGCGGGCACGTCGTACGACGGCGCGGGCGGGGACTGGCCGCAACCCGGCAGATCGACCCGGATGACATGATGGTGGCCGGCCAGCGCCGGGACCACCGGGCCCCAGAAACCGCCCGAGGCCCCCGACCCGTGGATGAGCAGCAACGGCGGTGCCTGCCGCGGGCCGTCATGGACCACGTGCATCCCATGCGAGTGCTCAATGTCGTATTGACTCATGGGGAGACTGTGCACGGGCAGCCAGCCGCCGGTCTTGGACAAATGTTCCCGCGGAGTCGAAACCCGGGCGGCCGTCACCATGACGGCTGTACCAAGGCCCCAAGGCCCCAAGGCCCCAAGGCCCCAAGGCCCCAAGGCCCCAAGGCCCCAAGGCCCCAAGGCCGGAACACGGGCCCGGCGGGGCTCATTCCCGCGCGGCGGGAGCCATGGAGATGTTCCAGAAGCCGGCGTAGCGGCCACCGCGGTCGAGCAGTTCGTCGTGGCTGCCTTCCTCCACGATCCGGCCGCCGTCCAGAAAGACGATGCGGTCGGCGCGCCGGACGGTCCGCATCCGATGCGCCACCATCACCACCGTCCGGCCCGCCATCAGGCGCTGGATGCCTTCGTGGACGGCCGCCTCGTTGACCGGGTCCAGCGCCGAGGTCACCTCGTCCAGCAGCACGATGGGTGCGTTCTTCAGCAACGCCCGCGCGATCGAGACACGCTGGCGCTCACCACCTGACAGCAGTGCGCCGCCCTCGCCGACGTTCGCCGCCCATCCGCCGTCCAGTCGCTCGATCACCTCGTCCAGCCGTGCTGCGGTCGCCGCCGCCCGCACCTCGGCGACGCTCGCGTCGGGACGGCCCAGGCGCACGTTCTCCTCGATCGTGCCGTCGAAGAGATAGACGTCCTGGAAGACAACGGCGATGCGCGCCATCAACGCCTCGGTGCTGATCTCGCGCACGTCCACGCCTCCCACGCGCACCGCGCCGGCGTCCACGTCGTAGAAGCGCGCCAGCAGCTGCAGCAACGTGCTCTTGCCCGCGCCGGACGGCCCGACGACCGCGAGCCGCTGTCCCTCGGGGACGGTGAGCGACACCTCGTCGAACACCGTGAGCTCGCCGTGCCGGAAGGCGACGGCGTCGAACTCCAGGCCGTGGTGCGTCGGCTGGATCGGCTCACGGGGTTCCCGCAGCGGCTCGGTGCGCAGCAACGCCTCAAGTCTGGCCAGCTCCGAACGCGCGCCGCGGAGTTTGCCGCCGATGTCCGACAGCGACAGCAGCGGGTCGGCGCAGCGGGCGGCCAGCACCAGGATCGCCAGGATGTCCGCCGCGCCGATGTTCCCGCCGAGCGCGAGGTAGGCGCCCAGGACCAGTAGCCCGGTGAAGATCGCCTGCACGGTGAGCGTCAGCCCCACGGCACTGGGCAGTGTCGCCAGCACGGTACGGCGGGAGGCGCGCTGGGCGTCCAGCAACGAGTCGTCGAGCAGCTGGAAGCGTTCGCCGGTCCGGCCGCCGGCCCGCAGCACCGGCTGGGCTTGGAGGAATTCGATGACGCGCCCGCCGGCCTCCTGGTCGCGTTCGTGACGCTCGGCGTCGGCGGCGGCCGTCGCGCGTGCCGTCCAGGCCTGGATCGCCGCCACGACGGGTACGGCGAGCAACGCGGCCAGCCCCATCCGCCAGTTGAAGGCGGTCATCACGGCCACGATGGTCAGGGGTGTGACCAGGGCGGAGATGAACGGCGCCAGCAGATGCGCGGCCACGCCCATGGCCTGCAGGAGGCCGCGACCCGCCAGGGCGGACACCTCACCGATTCGAGCGGCGTTGTACCAGCCGAGGGGGAGGCGGGCCAGATGCCGGCCGAGCCGGTGATACATGCCGCGCAACATGGTGGTCCCGACCCGCATGCCGGACAAGTCGCTGATGTAACGCAACACGGCGTAGAGGGCGACCGCGGCCCCGAACGCGACCAGCCAGGGCACGGCGTTCGCGGGCGTGCCGCCGAGCAGCGCCCGCAGCACCGGGACCAGCAGCGCGTAGGACAGGCCTTCGACCACCGCGGTGATCGTCATCAGGATCACGGTTCGGCTCATCGCCCGGGCGTACTCGTCTCCGAGCACGCGCAACAGCATTCGGATCATCGGGGCTCGTCTCCTCGCAGTACGCCACCGTGGGTTTCGAACTCGGCGGATTGGTGGGATCGCCAGAACGCTGCGAACCTTCCACCCCGTGCCAGCAGGTCGGCGGGTCTGCCGCGTTCGGCGATCGCTCCGTCCTCCAGCACCACGACGGTGTCGGCGTCGGCGATCGTCTCCAGCCGGTGGGCGATGACGACGATCGTCCGGTCGCCGCTCAGCGTCGCCAGGGCCCGACGGACCGCCTGTTCGGTCTGCGGGTCGGCGAAGGAGGTCGCTTCGTCCAGCACCAGAACGGGCGTGTCGGCCAGCAGCGCGCGGGCGATCGAGATTCGCTGCGCCTCGCCTCCGGACAGCTTGGTCTCTTCACCGAGCACCGTGTCGTATCCGCGCGGCAGTTGGAGGATGCGGTCATGGATGCCGGCCAGCCGGGCGGCGCGGATCACGTCGTCGCGGCCTGCCCGCGGCACCGCCAGCGCGATGTTGTCAGCGACCGAGACACGCAGCAGACGGACGTCCTGGAAAACGAAGGACACCTGCCGATACAGCTCCCGGCTGCCGATCTCACGCAGATCGACGCCGCCAAGCAGGACCGAGCCGTGAGTGGGGTCGAAGAACCGCGGCAACAGCTGAACCAGTGTGGACTTCCCGCTTCCCGACCGCCCGACGATCGCGGTGACCGTCCCCGGCTCCAGCACCAGGTCGATGCCGCGCAGCACCTCGTGACCTGCCCCACCATCGACCTCGTAGGCGAAGCGGACGTCGCGCAGTTCCACCCGGTGCCCCTGCGGCGGACGCGGGTGGACGGGCTCGGGCAGTGGCCGGACCGCGAGCACGTCTTTGATCCGGCCGACCGCACGGCCGGCGGCCTGCAGGTCGTCGAAGCCGTGCCCGAGCGCCGCCACCGGAGCGGTCAGTCCCAGCCCGAGCAGCAGGAACGGCAGCAGATCCGCTGGAGCCAGGCCGCCGGAGGTGATCAGTGCCGTGCCGCCGACCAGCACGACCAGCAGCACGAACGGCGGCGACAGCGCCAGCTGCATCCCGGCGGCGATCACGGACATGCCGCGCACCCAGCGGGAGAAGATGCTGACGAAGTCGTCGGCGGCCGTCAGGAACGCGCGGTGGGCGCGCTCGCCTCCGCCGAACGCCTTGACCACCGAGATGCCTTGCACGAACTCGACGACGGAACTGGCGATCCGCCCCATGGCCGCGTCGTAGGCCTCCTGCTCGCGCGTCCTGGCGGGCAGCATCAGCAGCGGAACCAGCGCTGTCGCCATCACCACAGGGATCAGCGTGATCAGCGTGAGCCGCCAGTCGACGGTGAACAGGTAGACCAGCGACACCAGCGGCACCACGAACGCGGCGACGAGTTCGCCGGGAGCGTGGGCGATGAACGGGTGCACGGCGCTCACGTCCTCGCCCACCACCTTGGCCAGCTCGCCGGTGCGGCGCCGGGAGAACCAGCCGATCGGGACGCGTCCCAGCGACGCGGCCAGCTGTCGGCGAAACGTCAGTTGCACCCGGCTGTCGAGAACATGTCCGATTCCCGACGATGCGGCGGTGCACAGCAGCCGGATGAGCAGGCCGGCCGCACCCGCGATCACCACGGTCCAGACGTGAACGTGGTCGATCGGGCCGGGCGACAGCAGGGTACGGCCCAGTTCGACGACCGCCAGCAGCGGGGCCAGACCCGCGAGCGCGCCGATGACCTGCAGGATCACCACGGCCGCGAAACTCCGCAAATGAGGGCGCAACAGCCGTGTCATGCTCTGTCCCGCCGCAGAATCGGCGTCCGGTTGCTCGATCGTCTGAGCGAGGTCGGTGGTGATGGTCATCGTTCTCCGGTCTTCGTCGATCTCGTCACGACCCGGTCCGTGGCCGAGCCGACGGTGAATGAAAGGGCGGGGTGCGAGCGGGCCGGCTTGGGCTTACAGGCTCCGGTCCGCATCTCCAGGCGGCTGCCTCGCGGCAGGGCGACGGCCGTTGGAAGGCCATCAGCCGCCGGCCGTCCCAGCCGGAGTCCGTGAGTCTTCTCCTCGCGTTGGTCTCGCCGACTTGGCGCAAGTGGACGGAGGACTCATCGGGGAGGACGAGTGCGGGGGCACGTGGGTGCCGTCCTGGCACACGTAGACGTCTCCGTCGTCCAGGGCCGGGATCGAACCCCCCGGGGTGCCGTCAGGAATGGCCATGGGCCCACTGTCGCCGCTGGCGCACGTCGGCGGATTGGACAAATGTTCCTCTAGCCGCGACTTGGGAGCGTCTTCGGTTGCGACATGAGGTCACAACCGAACGTGTCCCCAGTCACCACGTAACCGATCGCAGGTCCTCAGTCGTTGCCGGTCGCTCCGATTCCGGGGACGTCGTGGGGGTGGAGGTCCTTGGTTCACTCGTAGTACTCGCGGAGAACCAGCTCGCAGCCCAGCTGCTCGGCCGGCTGCCGACCGGCGTGCAGGATCAGGTCCGGGTCGAGGCGCGGGCCGGGTCGGTGACGCGTCGTCCGGCTCGCTCGTCGGGAGGTGTCCCCTCGCGAGCGGTTGCGCGACAAGCGCGTTCATGCCTTGGCACGGTGTCACGCGTTCCTCGTAAAGGCTGGTCAGAAGGCCAAATTCCGCCGGGAAAGTCAAATTTGTCTTTGACGAACTCGCCCCCCAAGATGGACGCCCGACGAGGGGAGCACCGGTGGTGGACACGGTCGCCGGCAAGGTGGGGCAGATCGCGGACGAGCAGCGTTCGATCGAGGTGATGTACGCGCGTCTTGACGCGGAGGAGGCCGAGAGCGTCGCGGCGCGGGAGAAGGTGATGGCCGCTCCGGCCGAGGGCCCGGAAGGTCATCAGGCGAGAGACGCGGAAGTCTCACGGCTGGCCGGGGTCATCGGTCGGCTCCGGTTGGCTGAGCGGTCTCTGTGCTTCGGGCGCATCGACGGTTCAGAAGGCGGCGCGTCCTTGCACGTCGGCCGCATCGGACTGCGTTCCGAGTCGGGCGAGATACTGCTGGTGGACTGGCGGGCCGAGGCCGCGCGGCCCTTCTACGCGGCCACGATGGCCTCACCGCTGGGGTTGCGTCGTCGTCGTCACCTGCGCGTCGAGGATCGCCGGGTCGTCGACGTCACCGACGAGATCCTCGACGGGACCGACCCGACCGCCGAGGACGTCGTCGGCGACGGCCCTCTCGTTTCGGCGTTGAGCGGGGCGCGGACGGGGCGTATGCGCGAGGCCGCCTCGACCCTGCAGCGGGAGCAGGACGAGATCGTCAGGTCCGAGCATCGCGGGATCACGGTCGTCGACGGCGGCCCCGGAACGGGCAAGACCATCGTCGCCCTGCATCGGGCGGCGTACGTGCTGTACGCGTTTCCCGCGATCGCGGAGCGCGGCGTGCTCGTCTTCGGCCCGAACAGACGCTTCCTGGCCTACATCTCCAACGTGCTGCCATCGCTCGGTGAGAACGACGTCGAGTTGGCCACGGCGCCTGATCTCGTGGGGGTCGAGGCGACGAGAACCGAGCCGGAGGCGATCGCCCGCGTCAAAGGACGCGCGCGCTTCGCCGAGGCGCTCGCGCGGCGGGTCCGGGCGCGAGAGCCGTACGGCGTGCCCCTGCCGCTCACCACGGCGCACGGCAGCGTCACCTTGGACTCCACGCGCGTCGACGCCGCCCGACGCGGCGCCCTGCAGGGCGGTATCGGTCACAACCGCGCGAGGGAACTGTTCCTTGAGTACATCGTCGACGAACTCGTGAACGAACTGGAGCAGCAGACCGCGAAAGAGATCGCGGACTTCGAGGACGAGCTCAGGGAACTCAGCGGAATCGACCTCGATCGCATGTTCGCGCACCGCCCGGGAGATCCAGAGCCGGAGGAGGACGGGCTCGACATCGACTGGGACCGCATCCGGGACGACCTCCTCGGTGACGCCGACGTCGACCGGATGGTCGACACGGTCTGGCCCCGCCTTCGCGCGGAGGACGTCCTGCGCGGCCTGCTCTCTGATCCCGGTGCGCTCGCCCACGCGTTCGCCGAGCTCACCGAAGAAGACATCGACTCGATCGTCGAGGGAGTAAGGGCGGGGTGGAGCGGCGCGGACCTCCCGTTGCTGGACGAGGCGCGAGCGCTCGTCGACGGGCCTCCGGAAAGGGTCTACGGGCACATCGTCGTCGATGAGGCGCAGCAGCTCTCCGAGATGCGGTGGCGGATGCTCATGCGTCGCTGCCCGAACCGTTCGATGACCATCGTGGGCGACCTCGCGCAGACGGGGTCGACGACCACCGTCACGAGCTGGGAGGACGCGCTGGAGCCGTTCGTCGCAGACCGGTACGTCCATCACACGCTCACGGTCAACTACCGCACGACCGCCGAGATCCTGGAGGCGACCGGGCCCCTGCTCGCCCGGATCGCCCCCGCGCAACGCCTCTCCCGCTCCATCCGCCACGGCGAACCCCCGGCCTCCGTCACGGTCGCCGAGGCCGACGTCGACACCGGCGTCGGCGACCTCCTCGCCCGGCTTCGGGAGGACCACCCCGAAGAACTCGTCGGCGTCGTCGTCTCGTCTCGGCGCGCGACGGAGGTCGAACCGAGATCCCTCGGAGGCGACGCCACCGTCGTGGCCGCGCCCGACGCGCGGGGCCTGGAGTTCGACACGGTGATCATCGTCGACCCGGACGAGATCGAGGGGGCGAGCGAGGCCGGCCTCCGGGACCTCTACGTGGCGCAGACCCGGGCGACCAAGCGCCTCATCACGCTCACGATCGATCGCACTGTCGCCCCCACCGGAGCGGCGGCGCCCGAAGGGTGAACCGCGAAGCATGACGTCGAACGGCCGGCGCTCGGGGCCGTCGCCCAGAAAGCCGGTCAGGGCAGGTCACGAGCCACCGGCCGCAGGCGTCTCGTCGAACGTTGCCGCACCGGGCCGGGGATCACCCGGCGTGCGAGAGGGTGATCGGACGGCTGTCGCCCTGTCCGGGGAGCGTTGGTCCACGGCCGAGAACGGCTGATCCCGAAGCGCCGCGGGATCTCATTTCGCCGATCGTATTGACACCCCGTCGGCGCCCTTGATATTAATCCACCAAGTGGTTGGTGGATTAAAGGGGACGGACATGGCGACGACGCGACGAGGCAGACCCCCGGGGGGTCCGGAGCGTTGGAACGCGCTGGTGCAGGCGGCGTACCGCTGTCTGGCCGAAGGCGGGTTCGAGCGGTTGCGGATGCGCGACGTGGCCGCCCAGGTGGGCATCGACCACTCGTCGATCCACCACCACTTCCCCACCAAGCAGGACCTGGTGATAGCGGTCGTGGACCACACCACCCGGCAGTTCTGGTCGACCACACCGCCGGAAGGAAGCGCCGTCGAGCGGCTGCGGGGCCACCTGGCCACGCTCCGTCAGAAGATCGTCGATCAGCCCGAGCTCCACATCGTCCTGCGTGAGCTGGATCTGCGGGCCCGGCGCGACCCCGAGCTACGGGAGATCATCGCCGGCAGGGAGGAGGGCTGGCGGAACTCACTGCGCACTCTGCTGACCGACGCCGCCGCTGCCGGAGCGCTGGCCCCGGGCGTCGATCCGGCGACGGGGGCGGAGTTGGTCATCGCCACCGTCAAGGGGGCGAGCCTGGCCTCCGACCGCGCCGACGACGTCCTCGAACTCCTCGAACGGTTACTGATCCGTACCTGACTCCGGTTCGCTCTCAGGAGGAGCATCCATGTCCACACGTACGCTCCGGGTCGTCATCGTCGGCGGCGGCATCGGCGGCCTGTGCCTGGCCCAGGGCCTGCACGCCGCCGGGATCGACGTGGCGGTCTTCGAACGCGACGCCGCGCCCGACGCCCGGTTACAGGGATACCGGCTCAACATCGAACCGGTCGGCAGCCGGGCGCTGCACGACTGCCTTCCTCCGCACCTCTGGCAGATCCTGGTGGCCACCGCCGGTGATCCCGGACCCGGCATGGGGGTGTTCACCGAGCGGATGCGGCTACTGATGCGGGAGGACGCCCCGCCCGCGGGGCTCGACCCGTCCGAGCGGACGCACGCGGTCAGCCGGATCACGTTGCGGCGACTGCTGCTCGCCGGTCTGGATGACATCGTCCACTTCGGCAAGGAGTTCACCGGCTACCGGCAGAACCCTGACGGCACCGTCACCGCCCTTTTCGCCGACGGCACCTCGGTCACCGGCGACCTGCTGGTCGGCGCGGACGGTGCCAACTCGCGCGTGCGGCGGCAACTGTTGCCGCACGCGCGGCGGTCCTCCGTACCCGGCGTCGGGATCGGCGGCAAACTCCGGCTCGAAGACGGGGCGGCGTGGCTGCCCGAGGAGGTGACCAGCGCCAAGAACATGTTCCTGCCGAAACGGGACTTCCTGTTCACGGCGGTGTTCCGCCGCCGGGAGACGGACGAGGCCGTCGTCGAGCGTGTCGGTGACCGGATGCGGGCCGTGGGCCTGGACCCGGATCTCCTCGTCCAGGACGCCAGGGACGACGACTACGTCATGTGGGCCTACGTCGCCCATCGGCGCGTGTCGCCCACGGACCCGTCCGGCACCCAGGAACGCGAACGCGGGCAACGGCTGCGCGAGGTGGTCGCGTCCCGCCTGACGGACTGGCACCCCGGCCTGCGCGAGCTGATCACCCGGACGCCCGCGGACACCGTCGAGCGGTTCGACTTCGCCGCCGCCGAACGGGTGAGGCCGTGGACGACCACGAACGTGACCGTGCTGGGCGACGCCGTCCACTCCATGCCGCCGGTCGGCGGTCTCGGCGGCAACGCCGCGCTGTACGACGCCAACGTGCTGCGCCGCGCGTTGGTCGCGGTCGACCGGGGCGAACTCGACCTGCTGCCCGCCCTCGCCGAGTACGAGCGCGCGATGTTGAGGAACGGCTTCGCCGCCGTGCGGGCCGCCACCATGTACCTGCGCCTGGCCACCCTGCCCAGCCGTACGGTCCGGACCGTCGCACGGACGTTCTTCCGGATGTGCGGCGTGATCCCCCCCGCTGCGCCGCGCGATCTTCTCGGACTGACCGTTCACCGGGTGTTCCAGCCGACCGATCGGTGTCCGAGCCGCGGCACCGCCCGCCGCACGTCGGTCAGGTCGTGCCGCCCCGAGGTCCCCGGTCTCGTTCCCCCTGGTCGTCGAACGGCCTACCGGAGACCTCTCCTTCCGTCCATGGCCGGCACATGCTTCTGCGGGCCGTCGGGCGACCGGCTCACAGCGCTCCTGGAACACCCGTCAGGTGGCGTCCCGCCGGCCCAGCCACTCCAGGATCACCTGGTTTGTTTCCTCCGGCTTCTCCTGCTGGATCCAGTGACCGCAATCCAGGCTGACCGTTTCCGCGTTGGGTACGAAATCCGTCAGTCTTTCGGACTTCGCGACCACGTCCCGGTCGCCGTAGATCATGAGTGTGGGCTGTTGGATGATCGGGTCCACGTCCGCCAGCAGGTGCCAGTTGCGGTCAAGGTTCCTGTACCAGTTCATACCGCCTGTGAACCCTGTCGACTCGAAGGCGGAGACGAAAACGGCCAGTTCGCCGTCGCTCATCACGGGCTCACCGAGTGGCTTCTCCGCTCTGGCGAGATCGATCAACGCCATACCCGGCCGAGGCTCCCTTGGAGGCTCGTTCTTCCGGTAGATGTTGCGGAGGAACTGAAAGGTGTTCTCTTCGAACACGGCGTCTGCGACACCCGGCCGCCGGTTGAAGTGGACGAAGTAGAAGTCGCCGCCGAACGCCTCTTCCATGGACTCGATCCAGGGCCTCTCCCCGCGCTCCAGGTAGGGCAGGCTCAGGTTGATCACCGTGTTCACCCGGTCCGGATGCAGCAGGGTCAGTCCCCAGACGACGGCCGCCCCCCAATCATGGCCGACGAAGGTGGCGTCTTCGTATCCGTAGTGATCGAGAAGAGCGATGAGATCGCCCGACAGGTGTGCGATGTCGTAGTCCGTCACCTCGGCCGGGCGGGATGAATTCCCGTAACCCCGCTGGTTCGGGACGATGACGTGGTAACCCGCCGCGGCGAGGGCGGGCATCTGATGGCGCCAGGAGAAGGCGTGCTCCGGCCAGCCGTGACAGAGCACGATGGGTTTCCCCGCATTTCGTCGGCCTGCTTCGAAGACCTCAATTTCCACACCGTTTACCGAAACAAGAGTGGGCTTGGGAAAATCGACTGGGTCGAACACTGCGTTTCCTCTTCGTCTTTTCTGATTGATCAGGGGACGAAGGTGCCCGAAGAGCACCTCCGAAAGGCCGAGGGCCGATGTCGGTGACCATCCTGCCGACCGAAACCGGTCATCTCGTGACCGGTTTCCTGTGAAAGTGTTGTCGGCGTGCGAACCGATCGGCTGGTGGCCGTCCTTCTCCTGCTGCAGCGGCGCGAGCAGGTGACGGCGGCGGAGGTCGCCCGGGAGCTGGAGGTCTCCGAGCGCACCGCCCGCCGCGACCTCGACGCCCTGGCCATGGCCGGGGTGCCGGTGTACTCCATGCAGGGCCGAGGCGGCGGCTGGCGCCTCGTGGGCGGCGCCCGCACCGACCTGTCCGGGTTGACCGCGGGTGAGGCCCGCGCCCTGTTCCTGGTCGCCGGCCAGGCCTCGGCCGCGACGCCGGCCGTGAAGGCGGCCCTGCGCAAGCTCGTCCACGCCCTGCCGGAGCCCTTCCGGGCGCAGGCCGAGGCGGCGGCGTCGTCGTTGGTCATGGACCCGCAACGATGGGGGTCGAGTCGGATCGAGCACCGACCACCTCGCTTCCTCGACGAACTCCAGGACGCGGTGATCCGCGGCGTCCAGGTACGGCTCGGCTACGTCGACGGCAAAGGCGCCGAAACCGTGAGAACCGTCCACCCGCTGGGCATCGTCGCCAAAGGCCCGTCGTGGTACCTCGTCTCCGGCACCGAGGCCGGTCGGCGGACCTTCAGGATCGACCGTGTGTCGTCCGTCGGCCCGACCGATGATCCCGTGCACCGGCCTGAGGACTTCGACCTCGCCGAGAGCTGGCGCGAGATCGCCGACAAGATCGACCACGGGCGAACGCCCTTCGAAATCCAGGCGGTGTGCGTGCCCCACGGGATAGGCCTGCTCCGGATGGCGTTCGGCGGTCGGCTCGAAGTGGGAGGTTCCACGCCGGACGGCCGCATCGAGGTCGTGATCCGCGGCTACGACGATTACACGCTCGCCGGCGAGCTTTCCGGGCTGGTCGAATGGCTGGAGGTGACCGGCCCGCCAGGTGTGCGGGGCCACCTGGCCTCGATCGGCAACGCGCTCGTCGAGCGATACGGCTGAGACCGGCACGCGCGCTGTTCGAGAATCCGCCGAACGACATCCCCTCGGTCACGATGCGCCGACGGTATGCGATCAGACCGTCATGACCTTCGCGCCACTTCCGCGTATCCGGAACATGCCTGAACCATTACGGTAAGTAGTCGAATGCATCCATGAGGTGATGATGGTAGGGATGTCGCCTAGAAAGGCCCCCCATGCGTACTTCTCCTACCCGGCTCCTCGTGGCGTTGGCCACCGCGATCACCCTGCTGACCGGCCTGACCGGGACGCTCTCCCCCGCCTCCGCGCACACCTCACCCGCGGCGGTCTATCCCAACTGCACCATCCCCGGCTGTGCCGCCGCCCGCGACGCGAACATGATCTGGGGCACCCAACTGCACTACCCCGCCGCCCGCAGGTGGTTCCCCTGGCCCACCGGCCAGTCGAACTTCAGCGGCGGCGTCTTCGGCAACCGCGAGCACCAACTCCCGGCCGGGGGTGACTACGCCGAATACGACGTCTTCCCCCGCCGCCAGGGCAGCCCCCGCGACGCCCACCGGATCGTCCTCGACCGCGACACCGGCACCGTCTGGTACTCCCCCGACCATTACAGGAACTTCTATCAGCTCTGATCACGGCTCTCCGGCGACAGCGCCACCGGCGTCACGTCGCCGGATTCCGGTCGTTCCGCCGATGAGGCCGCACCCGGACGGCCGAACACCTGTCAGCGGTCACGCCTTTCCGCACTCGTTCGACCGCTCGGGGGCTTCCCGCCACTCCACGGCAAGCCCCGCCTCGATGCCGTCAACTCTCGAATATCACGCTCGCGTACCGGACCCGCACGGCGGAACCACCCGGGACGACCCTCGCGACAGCGGTTCCACGGCAGCCCCTGCCGGTGTACAGCACCGCGACACGGTCGGTGTCGTTCTCGGCGCCGACCGCGTCACCGAGGTCGTAGCACTGACGGTCGTTCGGGTCTTTCAAGGTGTGCGAGATGCCGCGGGAGCTGTACTCGAAGGTCCCGGTCGCGGCGGAGGCGAAGCCGGGGGCGGCCACGATGAGCGCGGCCCCGACGGCCAGAGCGCCCGTGACCGTAGACATCACACGTCGCACAGCAATCACTCCTTGTATTTGATTTATAACAAAGAGTAATTCAAGGAGAGGCAGGGGCCGACCGGCGACACGGATGCCCACGAAGCATCACCGGCCAACCGCCAGACAGCAAAGAGTGTCCGAACGAACACCTTGAGTAGTGGACGGGATCGGGGACGATGCACACACCAACCGATCCACCGAAGGAGGAGTACGACATGGACAGACCAGTGCACTACGACAGGCCCATGCTCGTCGAAGTGGGCGACTTCGCCGACCTCACCCTGGGTGAGGTCAACGGGCCCTCCCCGGACGGTGGTCTCCCGCCGTTCCACCGCTACGACCCCGACTTCTGACAGCGGTAACCGTCTCGTGGGGGCCCTGCCGCCAGGGCCCCCACCCCCGGAGATCACCGTCATGGAATCCGCCGCACCGACAGCGCGGCTTCTTCGTTTCCGCCGCCTACCAGGAATGACGAACACCCGGCGCGACCCTCCTCCAAGCGACGCGTCGAAGGACCCCGGCGGCGCTGACGAGCCCTCGGCCGGAAACGGTCTCGCCGTACCAGGAAACGAGCCCCGCCGGTGAGCATCGCGGCGGGCGAACGGGATCAGCGGCCGGTGGGGACGAAGCCCTCACCATGAGCCACGGTCTAGGGGCACAGCGCGGAGGTCAGCAGGGTCATGGCCGCCTGGTGAGGGTCGCCGGAGAACGGGGTCATCGACAACGTGACCTGTCGTGAGCCGTCGGCCGAGTTGAACGCCACCGTGAGGTAACCCGGGGCGCCGCCGCCGTGGCCGAACGCGGTGCCGCAGGGAAGAGGCGCCAGCTCCAGCCCCAGCCCGTACCCCTCGGTCGTGCCGGGATCCTTCATCTCCTTCAGCAGACCGGGACGGAGCAGTTTGCCCTGGAACAGGGCGCGGTAGAACCGGTTGATGTCCTCGGTGGTGGAGACGATCTCACCCGCCGCACCGGCCATCGTGGGATTGAACCGTGTGACGTCGACGGGGACGACCTGGCCACCCCTGGTGACCGGCGCGTACGCGTGGGCGTGCGGGCCGTACACCTCCGGCGAGGCTCCCGGCACGCGGGTGTCACGCAGGCCGAGCGGTCGCAGGATCCGCTCCTTGATCTCTGTCGCGTACGGCCTGCCGGTGACCTTCTCGATCAGCATGCCGAGCACGATGTAGTTGGTGTTGGAGTACTTGTAGTCAGACCCGGGTGGGAAGTCGCGCGGGAGCTTCTCCGCTTTCTCCACCAGTTCGCGTGCCGACCAGGTGCGGTAGCGCTCCTTGGGGATGCCCGCCTCGTCCATCATGTCCGTCGAGTACTCGGGAAGGCCGCTGGTGTGCTGGAGGAGGTGCCTGATCGTGATGTCGGCGCCCTTGTCCACGAGCCCCGGCAGCCACTTCTCCACACTGTCGGACAGGCGCAGCCTTCCCTCTCCCACCAGTTGGAGCACCACGGTCGCCGTGAACGACTTGGTCACGCTCCCGGCCCGGAATCGCCCGTTCACCGGGGCCGGCTGGGCGTTGTTCATCCTCGCCTTGCCGCTTGCGGCTCGCCAGGTCCTGTCCCCGTCGCGAACCTCGGCGATCGCGGCGACCGCACCGCCTGCGACGATCTTGTCCAGCATCGCCTGCAAACCCGGCCGACCGCTCGGGCTCGCGTCCGCCGCCGCGGGGGCGGTCATGGCGGGCGTCGCCAGCAGCGACACGGTCAGGCACGCCACGACGGCCGTGCCGGTGCGTCTTCCCTTCACGGTGTTCCTCCGATTCACGGAGTCCGGCTCTCGGCCTCCGCCATATCAAGATCCGACGTGGGAGGGCGGTAGGGCATCGGAGTTGTCCCCTACGGAAACCCTGGTTCCACACGACGGTCTCCGACTTGGGAGGGACGCCGTCAGGCGGGGTCCCCCGCGGTGAGCCGGACGGACCACTCGTGTTCGGCGACGGCGAGGCCGCCCTCCAGTGTCTCGACGAGCGCCGTCCGGCTCACCGAAACCACCGTCGGCTCATGCCGGGCCTCGGTGCCCCAGGCGGGACCGCCTCCGTCACGGACCCGGCAGGCGAGGTGCACCCGGTCCCCGTCGGGGAACGCGAACGCCGTCACCTCGTCGGTGCACTCGCCCCATTCCAGGAACACACACCGTGCGAGTGCCGCCTCGGCGTCGGTACCGGCGTCGCCGTACAGCCCGTTCTCGGCGATGAGGAAGGACTCGGACGGCGAGGTGAACCCCACCGG
This sequence comes from Streptosporangium sp. NPDC000239, assembly GCF_040300765.1. Classification (NCBI taxonomy): domain Bacteria; kingdom Bacillati; phylum Actinomycetota; class Actinomycetes; order Streptosporangiales; family Streptosporangiaceae; genus Streptosporangium; species Streptosporangium sp. NPDC000239. The sequence goes on from NZ_JBEPEI010000014.1 coordinate 22,267, forward strand.
TCGTGCGGCCGGCGTGCGGAAGCGGCCGAGTTCGTCCTTGAGCTTCTTGACCAGCAGCGGCGGGTAGAACGCGTTGTCCCACGTGTTCACGTGGAGCCCGCCGACGAAGACGTCGACGCACAGCAGCCCCGGATCCCGCTCGACGTGGAACTCCAGGCCGAACCCGGCCCGCGACCCGAGCAGCATGACGGCCTCCCCGGCTCTGTCGATCCACGGCCTGGGATGGGGGTTGGTTCTCCCGAGCTGAGCTTCGGGGTGAGTCGGGCAGCCCTCGGATGCGCTGACCGCCGTCATCGGAGCCGCGCGGAAACCTCGGGGGCGCCGGTTCTACACTCCCTCCCATAGTGGAACATACCGTGATGAAAACGAATAATCTCGCCGCGACCGTGGCGGCGGGCACCTCTGGGACCTTCGCCGGCCAGGTCGAGGGGGACGCCTGATCCGATGAGTGACGCAACGAAGTTACCGGCCGGCTTCGGACGACTGTGGACCGCGCAGACGGTGTCCTCGCTCGGCGACGGGGTGATGCACGCCGCGCTGCCGCTGCTGGCGTTGACGCTGACCCGGGATCCGATGGTGCTGGCCGTCGTCACGGCCGCCGGGACGCTGCCCTGGCTGCTGTTCGGAGTGCTCGGCGGCGCGCTGGTCGACCGCTGGGACCGTCGCCGCACGATGTGGGTCACGGACGCCGCGCGTGCGGTGCTGCTGGCCGTACCCGCCGCCGCGGCGGCGCTCGACGTGCTGAGCATCCCGCTGCTGACGGCCGTGGCGTTCCTGCTCGCCCTCGGCTCACTGTTCTTCGACACGGCCGCCACCGCGTACCTGCCGGACCTGCTCGGCCGTGACCCCGCCCAGCTTGAGCGGGCCAACGCCCGCCTGCGCGGCACCCAGACCGCGGCGTCCGGCTTCGCCGGGCCACCCGCGGGCAGTGCGCTGCTCGCCCTCGGACGTTCGGTTCCGTTGCTCGCCGACGCGGTGTCGTTCGCGTTGTCCGCGCTGCTCGTCCGGTCGCTGCCCGCCGTACCGCGCCCTGTGGCGAGCGCCCGCGAGTCACTGCTCCGGCAGGCTCGGGCCGGGGCCTCCTACGTCTTCCGGGACCGGCTGCTGCTCGGGCTCGCGCTGCGTCCGGCGGTCGGGAACATCGCCTTCCTCGCCGTGGAGACCGTCCTGCCGCTGTTCGCCCGCGAACGTCTCGGCATCGGCGCCTTCGGCTTCGGCCTGCTCCTCACCGCCGAGGCCGCGGGCGGCCTGCTCGGCGCGGGCGTCGCCTCCTTCCTCGGCCGGCGCCTGGGCACCGGCACCGCGCTGACCTGCACCGCCACCATCGAGGGCCTCGCCATCGTGGGACTCGCCGCGGCGCCGAACGCGTACGTGGCCGGGCGCGCGCGCGCCGTCTGCGGGGCGGGCATCGGCGCCACGATGGTCCTCGGCCCCTCGCTCCGGCAGGCCATCGTCCCGGCCCGTCTGATGGGCCGGGTCGCCTCCACCTCCCGCATGCTCTCCATGTGCGCCGCCCCGTTCGGCGCGTTCCTGGGCGGCGGGCTGGCCAACGCCTACGGTCTGCGCACCCCGCTGTACGTCGCCGCGGGTCTCCTGCTCACCATGACCGCCGTCACCGCGACCATGACCAGCAACCGCCGCGTCGAGGCCGCGCTGAGCGACGCGCGCCTGGACCCCGTCGCGGAGAGCGCCGTACGAACCTCGTCCACATGACCCTTGGCCACCGCAGGACCGGGCGTATGGCCCATGGTCGCCCGGCGGGTGACCATCTATTCTCCGGGTACGGCAGGCGCGAGCGCTGAGGTGCGGTGCATGGACGAAGGCGGCATGGGGCGGCGGGAGCGCAGGAAGCGCGCGACCCGGGCGGCGTTGAGCGAGGCGGCGCTACGGATGTGCGCCGAGCGCGGGGTGGCCAACGTCACCGCCGAGCAGGTCGCCGAGGAGGTCGGGGTCGCGCTGCGGACCTTCTTCAACTACTTCTCCTGCAAGGAGGAGGCGGTGGTCGCGGGTGACGCGGCCATCGCCGAGGCCATCGTCGCCGCCTTCCGGGGCCGCCCCGCCGCCGAACCGGTGCTGGCGGCGCTGCGTGCGGCCGTACTGGAGGTGGTCGACGAGGACAAGCTGCGCTTCCACGTCGAACACCTCCAGGTCCTGCGTGGTGACCCGGCGCTGCTGCCGTACCGGCTCAAGGCGTTCGCCGCGCGCGAGCGTGAACTGGCCGCCGCGGTCTCGGAGCGGACGGGGGTCGGGGACGAGGACCTGTATCCGGGCCTGGTGGCGTCGTGCATGCTGAGCGCGCTGCGGGTGGCGACCCAGCGCTGGCTGAGCGAGCCGGGCCCGCTCAGCTCGCTCATCGACACGGTGGTGGCCCAGCTCGACGCGGGGCTGGGCGCCCCGCTCGACCGGTCCCGGGCCGACGCGAACGGCCGCCCGGAACCGGTACGGGCTCAGGCCTGGGGGGCGTCCCAGGCGACGGGCAGGGAGTGCACGCCGTAGATGAACATGTCGTCGCGCATCGGCACCTCGTCCGGACGGCAGGCCAGCCGCAGGTGCGGGAAGCGGCGCACCAGGGCGGGCAGGGCGACGCTCAGCTCCGCGCGGGCCAGCTGCTGGCCGAGGCACTGGTGGATGCCGTACCCGAAGGCCACGTGCGGGTTGCGTTCGCGGGTGAGGTCGAAGGTGGTCGGGTCCTCCCAGTGGGCGGGATCCCGGTTGGTCTCCGGAGTCGAGATCATCACCGTGTCGCCCGCCGGGACCCGCACACCGCCCACCTCCACGTCGTCGGTGGCGACGCGGAACGGACCCATGTGGAGGATCGAGACGTAACGCAGCAGCTCCTCGACGGCCCTGTCGGCTATCTCGGAGTTGTCGCGCAGCAGTTCGAGCTGGTCGGGGTGTTCCAGGAGGGCGAAGGCGCCCAGGGCGATCATGTTGGCCGTGGTCTCGTGCCCGGCGGCGAGCAGCAGGTTCGCGATGCCGACCAGCTCGTCGTCGGTGAGCTCTCCGGCGTGGTCGCCGTGGATCAGCCCGGAGATCAGGCCGTCGTCGGGCTGGGCACGCTTGGCGTCGACCAGCTCGCGCATGAACTCCCGCATCTCCTCACGGACCCGCAGCACCTCCTTCACCGGTGTGTCCATGCGGATGAGGGTGGAGGTGCGGCGCTGGAAGTCCGCGCGGGCCTCGTACGGCACGCCGAGCAGCTCGCAGATCACCAGGGAGGGCACGGGCAGGGCGAACGCCCTGACCAGGTCGGCCGAGGTGCCCGCGGCCTCCATCGCGTCCAGGTGATCCTCGACGATCTCGGTGATGCGCGGGACGAGCGCGCGCATCCGGCGCAGGGTGAACTGGCCGACGACCAGCTTGCGCAGGCGGGTGTGCTGCGGTGGATCCATGGCCACGAACTGCCCGGCCATGGCGCGTGCGTCGAACAGCTTCTCGCGCATCTCCTCGGGGACGGAGATCAGGGCGTTGCGGCGGTTGAAGCGGTCGGCGCTGAAACGGGGGTCGGACATCACGAAGCGGGCCTCGTCGATGCCGGTGACCACCCACATCTTCTCTCCGGTGCCCAGCGTCACCTGGTTGACCGGCGCCCGCGCGTGCATCCTGGCCAGCGCCTGCGGCGGATCGAACGGACACTGCCTGACCTTCAGCTCGTCGGGCAACTGCACCCGCAATGTGGCCTGGTCGGCCTCGGGTGCTTTCTCGACGCGATGGATCTCGGTGGTGGAACGAGGCATCAGCGCTCCTGTGGTGGATCACAGTGGATGGTGCGTCCTGTTTTCGACCATACCCGGACTTGCACGCCATGCAACTTTGACTTTTTCCGCCCGTCGAGAACACAGTCAGCCGATGCCATACCAGCCACGCGCCACAATTCACTCCAAAACAGGACATTCCATAATCGCCACGCCGTACGACACCAAGAATGCACATCCGACACGAAAACATCGGGATTTTGGACAGGCCTTTCCGCACACGGCCATACCAAAATCGACCTGCGGAACCACCGCGATCAGGGCGGCGGGGCCGTGAGTGTTCTGATCGTGAAGTCGATGGCCGTGGCCAGTCGTTGAGGGTCGTGTCCGGCGCGTTCGCGGACGCGTAGGCCGAGCACCGTCGTGAACAACGTCTCCACCGCGGCGTCCACGTCGAGTGTGGCGGGCAGGTCGCCCTCCCTGACGCCACGGCGCAGCAGCGACGCCAGGGTCCGCCGGGTGACGTCGAAGGCGGCCTCGACCCTTTCGTGGACCTCGGGGTCGGCGGCGCCGAGTTCGGTGGCGGTGTTGACCACGAAGCAGCCCCGCCCGGCCTCGTGGCCGACCAGCCAGAGCAGCCACTCCCGCAGGATGTCGAGGCAGGAGCCGGGGGCGTTCAGCTGCTCTTCGGCCTGGGTGGACTCGGTCGCCCGGTAGTGGTCCAGCGCGCGCAGGAACAGCGTGTGCTTGTCGTTGAAGGTCCGATACAGGCTGCTCTGCCTGAGCCCGAGCTCGGTCCCCAGATCACGCACGGACGTGGCGTTGTAACCGCGACACCAGAACAGCCGGGTCGCCCTGTCGATCACGTCCTGCTCGTCGAACTCCCTGGGTCGCGCCATGCTACGAACCCTACCAACGTTGTGGAGCGATCGCTCCCGTATTAGGGTGTGCCGTCGTATGGGAGCGATCGCTCCCGAATGAGTGAGGAGAGCCCGACGTGATGGCCACCGAACGTACGCCGACCGAGCCGGACATCTCACCGGGAAGCCACTGGATCGCGGTCTTCGCCGTGGCCCTCGGCACCTTTCTCCTGGTGACGGCCGAGCAACTCCCCATCGGGCTGCTCAGTCCCGTCGGGTCGGCCCTGTCGGTGTCCGAGGGCGCCGCGGGCCTGATGGTCACCGTCCCCAGCGTCGTCGCCGCCGTCGCGGCGCCCGCAGTCCCGATCCTGGTCGGCACCATGAACCGCAGGCTTCTGCTCGTCGCCCTGATGGGGCTCATGACGCTCGCCAACCTGGCCTCCGCCCTGGCCCCCGACTACCCGCTCCTGATCGTCGCCCGAGTGCTGGCCGGAGTCGCGATCGGCGGGTTCTGGGCCGTCGCCGGTGGCCTGGCCGTACGGCTCGTCGCCCCCGCCGACGTGCCACGGGCCACGGCCGTCATCTTCGGCGGCGTCGGCGCCGCCAACGTCTTCGGCGTCCCCATCGGCACCGTCCTCGGCGGGCTGACGAACTGGCGGGTCGCGTTCGGCGCGCTGAGCGTCCTCGCGCTCGTCGTGCTGGTCGCCCTGCTGGCCGTACTGCCTCCGCTGGCCGCCGCGCGTCCCGTCGCCCTACGACGGCTGACCGGCCAGTTCCGCAACCGGGGCGTCCGGATCGGCGTCCTGGCGACCTTCCTCATCGTCACCGGCCACTTCTCGGCCTACACCTTCGTCGGCCCCGTGCTGCGGGACCTGTCCGGCGTCGACGAGGGATTCGTCGGGCCCCTGCTGTTCGGGTTCGGCGTCGCCGGCGTCACGGGCAACTTCGTCGCCGGTGCCGTCGTCGCCAGGAGGCTCCACCGCACCGTCCTGGCCATCGCCACCGCCCTGGGAGTGACCGTGCTCCTCTACCCCGTCGCGGGACTCACCGCCGGGGGCGGAGTCACCCTGCTCGTCATCTGGGGCCTGGTCTACGGCGGGGTCTCCACCAGCCTGCAGACCTGGATGATCAAGGCCGCTCCCCAGGCCGTCGAGGAGGCCTCCGCCCTGTGGGTCGCGGTGTTCAACCTCGCGATCGGCCTCGGCGCGCTGGCCGGGGGCACGGTCGTCGACGCGCTGCCGCTGCGGGGCGTCCTCTGGCTGGCCGGTGTCCTCCTCCTGGCCGCCGCGCTGGCCGTGTGGAGCGCGCGCCGTGTCCCGAGCCTGCGGTGACGTCAGGGGTCTGACGCCGCGTGCGGGCCCTGGCGTGGGTTCCGTCGTCGGAGGCGGGTCCTGTCGCCGCGTCCGTCTGGCCCGCGATGTCCGTCGCGCTCATGACGAGGACGCCGGTACGGCGGGAGGCCGATCCGATCGGGATGTAATATCCCGCCCCGCTGCTCACCAAGAAGGGGAAAGTCCCGAGTCAGCGGAAGGCGCAGTGGATGACAGACGTTCCACCGGAGGATCTCCGGCAGACGATGCGGGATCCCGAGGCGTTCGAGGTCTTCTACCGAAGACACGTCGAACGGGTGAGCCGCTTCGTGGCCCGCCGGATGACCGATCCGCACACGGTGGACGACCTCACCACCGAGGTCTTCCTGGCCGCCGTCGACGCGGCGAACACCTACCGGCCCGACCGGGGCAGCCAGGAGGCGTGGCTGTTCGGCATCGCGCGCAACGTGGTGGCGTCCGAACTGCGCAGAGCGGCCAGGGAACTGCACAAGAACGGCAGGGCCGCGGGGCGCCGTTCTCTGGACGACGACGACATCGCGCGGCTTGAGGAACGCATCGACGCCGAACGGGCCACCCGCCCGTTGCTGGCGGCCATCGCGCGGCTGCCCAAGGGCCTGCGAGCCGTGGCCGAACTGGTGGACGTCGACGGCCTGTCCGTCACCGACGCCGCCACGGCCCTGCGCATCCGTGTCGCCACCGCCCGGGTACGGCTGCACCGCGCGCACCGCCGGCTCGTGAACGAACCCGGCACCTGCCCGGAGACCATCTTGGAAGGATCGTCATGAACGGATCTCTCGCAGGCTTCGAAGAGCGCCGGCTGGCCGAGCTGAAGGAGCACGTGGCGGCGCGGGCGACGGCCGAGCGGGCCGGACGGCCACGCCGCCGGATCGTCATGGCCCTGGCGGCGGGGACGGCGGTCGCCGCCGCGGCGGGCGCGATCACCGTCTCGTCCGTCGGAGGGGCCGCCCCCGCCTACGCCGTCAGCAAGGACTCCGACGGCGTCGTGCACGTCACCGTACGCGACGTCGCACCCGGCGACTTCCCGGACGTGAAGGGGCTGACCAGGCAGCTCCAGGAGCTCGACGTGCCCGCCGTCGTGGACTACGTCCCGGCGGGCCGGAAGTGCAGGGAGCCACGCGGCGCCGTCGTGACGGACGTCCCCGGGGGGCTCTACCGCACGCCCACGAACGTCCCCGGTGATCCCGGGGCCTGGCGGATGCAGATCGACACCAAGCTGTTCAAGCCCGGCCAGACCTTCGTCTGGACCCTGTACGTCGACCCCGTCAACGGATGGAACGGCACCAGCACGATCCTCATGCGGGACCCGGTGGCGCCCTGCGATCCGGTCCCCGACGACCGGCCGCACTACCTGGCGAAGACGCCTCCCCCCTGGGTGAGGGCGACGTCGCTGGGCGGGTACCGGGTCGAGGGCAGGACCGTGGGCGAGGTCCTCCCGGAGATCGGCAGACGCGGCCTCAAGGCCACCTACCTGGTCACCGAACCCGCCCCCGACAGGCCACGCGACCCGGACATGCCCTACGTGATGTACCCCACGAGGCAGAACACCCCGGTGGGGGGTGACTGGCTCGTCTGGCAGGCGGACGAATCGACGAAGGGAACGATCCGCCTGTACGTCACACGAACCCTCGCCTTCCCCCGGCACCGCTGAACCGGTACTCGGCTACCGGTCCTATGTCGTACTCGGGAAAGGCCCTCCTCCACCCATCAGGAGGCGTTCTCCGAAGTCACGTCAGGTCGGCGAAGAAACGTGCGACCTCGTAGTTGGCGATCAATCGGGCGAGGCCGAGTGGGGTCTGACCGCTGTTGTTCGCCCTGAGCGGGTCGGCTCCCCACCGGCGCAGCAATTCGATCATTCGACCATCTCCGCGTGAGGAGAACACGGCAGTGCTCAGCGGCGTATTGCCGTAGTGGTCGGCCTGGTCAACCAACGCGTGTCGGTGCAGGAGCAGCTGGGCGACCGCCACAGAGCCTTCCTGAGCTGCGAAGTGCAGTGGCGTCAGTCCTTTTTCGTCTGATCCACTCGGATCGGCTCCGGCGTCCAGGAGCGCCTCGGCCGCGCTGACGTCGTTGGACATCGCCGCACAGTGCAACGGCGACCTGCGAGCACGATCAAGACTCATGGCACTCTCTCCTCTGCGGAGGACGTCAGCGTGGAGGTGCGACCGGTGTAGCGAAGCACCTCGGGTCGGAGGCATCACCGACCCGTACAGATCAAGATCGACAATAGTCGCATGGGAGCATCGGCCGACTTGGGCAAGCTCGCCTTCGGTGTCGGCGAGCCTGACTCGAAGCCCTTCCCGTTCGGCTCCGGCGATCCGCACGCAGGTCGTCATGTTCCAACGTCCGGTTCAGCACCGCACCCATGTGAAAAAGGCAGCTGGAAACGGACAAGCGGTCAGCCCTTCCGCTTGGCCTGTTCATACCAAGTACGCGTCGTTGGTGATGTGGACGAAGGCAGGCGTGTCCGGTGGGCTGGGGGTCGTGCCGCCGTTACGGTCGCGTCCATGACTTCGAGCACTCCACGAATGTCGCCGGATGAGTACATGGCATCGCTGGCACGTAAATGGATGGCGGCCGGGGCGTTGCTGCGGGACGCGGCAGGCCGGATTCTGCTGGTCGACCCGGCTTACAAGCCCGGCTGGGAGATCCCCGGTGGCGCGGTGGAGACCGAGGAGTCGCCTCAGGCGGCGTGTCGGCGGGAGCTGGCCGAGGAACTCGGGCTGGACCGGCCGACCGGACGGGTGCTGGCGATCGATTGGGTGGCCTCACAACCGCAGCGACCCGAAGGGCTGATCGTCATGTTCGACGGCGGGCGGCTCACGCCGCAGGAGATCGCCTCGATCCGGGTGCCGGAGGAGGAGTTGGCCGGATGGGCGTTCGTCGAGGTCGGTCAGGTGGGTGAGCGGCTCGGTCCGCTGCCGGCCCGGCGGATCGAGGCGTGTGTCCACGCGGCCGACAGCGGGACGGTGGCCTCGCTGGAGAACGGCTTTCCCACCGACTGAAATCCGGGCAGGCGACCGGGTGGCGCGGGACGCGCGTTCCCGGACCGGTCAGGCATGTCCGAGAGAAGGCGGAGCGTCACCCGGCACCGCGCCACAGGCCGTCGCCTTACGGCATCGCCCGGGGCGTGATCGGGCGGCGGCCCCGGCCATGTCGGCCGACAGGCTCAGCTCGGCGGCCGTGGCGGGGTCGCCCTGATGGTGAGCCGCGGTTCTCAGGTCAGTACGGCGTGCAGGGCCAGGTCGCCTATCCGGCGTAGTTCGTCGTGACCTCGGCCTGCGGCGGCCTGTACGGCTATGCCGTCGGTGATCGTGTGGACGAGGGCGGCCAGGGTGGCCGGGTCGTGGCGGGAGGGCAGGTCGGTGGCCTGTTCCAGCCTTCTGCGCAGCGCCGCCTCACCGGCCTTGCGCACCGCGATGGCATCCCGCCGTACGGCGTGCGCGTCGGGCCCGCAGGCGTGCACGCTGTTGACGCACAGGCAACCGTGGGGTGTGTCCTCTCCCGCGACCAGGTCCACTGCCCCGCGGACCAGCCGTTCGACGACCTCCCTGCCGGTGGGGGCGGCCAGCGCGTCGGCGGTGTAGGCGCCGGGACCGTCGAGATAGCGGGCGAGGACCTTGGCGAACAGTTCCTCCTTGTTGCCGAAGGCGGCGTAGAGGCTGGGCTTGTTGATGCCCATCGCGGTGGTCAGGTCGGTCAGCGAGGTGCCCTCGTAGCCGTGCCGCCAGAACACCTCAAGCGCGCGGTCGAGTGCGGTGTCCGCATCGAACGAGCGTGGGCGCCCGCCGGGCATGCCGTCCTCCGTGCTCTCCTCCGAGTTTTATACCTATCGGTACGTTACCCCTTGCGCGAGGATGCCGCATCATTCTAATTTCGTACCAATCGGTACGGAACTAAGGGGTGACACGCATGATCCGAGTCGGGGTTGTCGGTGCCGGCGGTTGGGCGAACAGCTCGCACCTGCCCGCGCTCGCCGCGCTTGAGGAGTTCGACGTGACCGCGGTCGCGACCACCGATCAGGCCGGCGCGGACCGGGCCGCCGCCGCCCACGGCGTACGGCACGCCTTCGCCGACGTGGGTGAACTTGTCGCGCATCCCGATGTCGACCTGGTCGTCGTCTCGGTGAAGACCCCCGGGCACGCCGCCGTGATCAGGGCCGCCCTCGCCGCCGGTAAGCACGTCGTGTCCGAGTGGCCGTTGGGCGTCGACGCCGACGAGGCGAGGGAGCTGACCGAGGCCGCCGTCGCCGCGGGTGTCGTCCACGCGGTCGTGCTCCAGGGGCACCACTCCCCGAGTGCCCGCTTCGTCGCCGACCTGCTGGCCGAGGGCCGGATCGGCACGCTCGAATCGGTCGCGCTGGTGGCGGAGGGCGCCCCCTTCGGAGGCAACCGGATCTGGCCGGACCTGGTGTTCAGTCTCGACCCCTCGGCGGGAACCAACGTCCTGACCATCATGGCCGGTCACTTCCTGGCCGCGCTCGAACGGGTCGCGGGCCCGCTGACCGAGGTCTCCGCCCGGCTGCCCCGCCTGCACGACCGCGTGCTGGTGACCGGGACGGAGCGGATCGTGCCCAACGCCACGCCCGGTCACGTGCTGCTGCACGGGCTGCTGGCGAGCGGCGCCACCGCCTCCGTCGCCGTGCACGGCGGCAACGCGTCCACCCAGGACGCCTTCCTTCTCAAACTCGTCGGCAGCGAGGGAACGCTGACCGCCACCCCGGCCCAGCCCGGGACGTTCATCCACTGGGGCGACTGGAACATCAGGATCGGAGACGACGTCCTGGCCGTGCCCGACACCTGTCGCACGGTTCCGGACAGCGTCCGGTCCGGCCCTCCGGCCAACATCGCGGCCCTCTACCAGGAGGTGGCCCGGGCCCTCGCCGAAGCCCGGCAGCCGTATCCCGGTTTCGATACCGCCCTACGCCACCACCGGCTCCTCGCCGCCGTCGAACGGTCAGCGGCCGAGGGAACCGCCCAGAGAGTCGCGTGAAGGACGCAGAACCACGAGCGGACCTTCCAGGGCCGCCACCATCGCGAAGGGGAACCGGTCGACCTCCAGGCAGAGCGCGACGTCGTCGGGATGGACTCCCTCGCGACGGACGGGGCTTCGACCAGGTCGGCGATGCCGAGGAAACGGGCGTCCGTTCCGGTCATGATCACACATACCCGACCCGGGACATCCGAGCGTGAACCGGCGACCCACGACGGCGGCGGCCCCGGTCCGTACGGCGTCCGGCCACCGAGCCACGCCTGTGACCAGGCCGGACCCGCCATCGCCTTCGCGGATGTGACGGGGGGATCCTTCCCCGGCAGGAGGGGGCGGCGGCCGGTCGGCGGGGGGTGCGCTCCTTCCTCAGCAGGAGGTACCCCATGTGAGCGTTGCTCATAGTTGACCGCATGACGCGAAGATCCTTACATCGCCCCCTGCCTCGCGCGCTCGCAGGAGCGGCCCTCGCCACGGTCCTGGTCGCGGGCGCCGGCCTCACCCCCGCGAGTGCCACCGTGGGCGGCGACGTCCCGCTGCTCAACGACTACGACGCCGAAACGCTCGCGAACCTCCCCAACACCAACGGCCTGGATTACCTGGCTCAGCGGTACGCGCCGACCGACACCTGCCCGCCGACGGGTACCGGGCCGGGTGGGCCGCTGTTCTGGGGGGACGACAAACCCACCCAGTTCCGCCAGGGTGTCCCCCTGCCGGGGCAGAAGGTCGTGAAGATCGTCATCATGGGTGACTCGTACATATCGGGAGAGGGGGCGGGAGACTACTTCAACAAGCGCGGTTTCCTGCCCGACCCCTACCTCTGGGTCGGTAACGGGAAGCCGCCCATCCCGGCGCTGGGGCACACCCAGGCCGACTACGAGGATGACTTCCGGCACCGTTCGGCCAACGCGGCGGTCCTGCAGGGCATCGACCTGCTGCGCCGCGCCAATCCCGAGGTTTTCTTCGACGTACGTTTCAACGCCTCCTCCGGCGCCGCCAGCGAGCACTTCTTCGTGGGTCAGAACGACCACGGCCGCGTCAACCCGCCGCAGAGCCAGGGGCTGGACAACGCCACCGACCTGGTGATCTCCGGCTTCGGCGGCAACGACGTCGACTTCGGACCCAGGCTGCAGGCCCTCCTCGACAAGAAAGGCAACCTGAGCGCCGTCGAGGCGGAGACCGAGCCGTTGTTCGACACCACCCGCACCTCCGAACAGGAATGGGCGGATTCGGAACCTCCGCGCCCGCCGTTCGTCCGTCCGCTGACGCAACCGTCGACCCTGTCGGCGCGACTGGTGCAGCTGGTACGGGCGACGAAGACCGCCACCGGCGGCAAGGCCAGGATCATGATGGTCAACTACCCCCAGTCTCTCGCGAACGACCGCCTTCCCGGAGGCCCGATGAGATGGTTGACGTTCATCTTGAACCGGGACGCGGACTGGGCGAGACTTCGTGCCCTGTCGCCTCGGCTGACCGCCTCCATCAAGAAGGCGCAGCAGGTCCTGGCCGACCACGGGGTCGCCGCCGACCTGCTGGACATCGAGAACGCCTTCGCCGGCCACGAACTGGGGACCAGAACCCCCTACACCCGCAACCTCGTCTGGGCACCCGCCGGGGACTCCTTCAACCAGAAACAGCAGTCAGGGCATCCCAACCAGCAGGGGCAGAAGGCGCTGGCGGGACACTACGCCCTGATGATCGCGGGCGAACTCGGGCTGCGCGTCAAGGCGCCCGACGGAGCGCGCCCACCGGCCAGAGCTGCGCAGCCGTGCGACTCCAGCCGCAACGACCGCCACAACCTGCCCGTCACCCCCACCCAGAGCGGTGGATCGACCGGCGGCACCGGCGGCGGTGGGGGAGGCGGCAGCAGCACCCCCAACGTGGGTCCGCGCTCGACCATGACCTTCGTCAACCTCGATCCGCCGCTGTTCCCCACGAACCCCGGCTCGCAGCCCAGGCCCACGCCCACCGGCTCGCAGTCCTCTCCCGGGACGGGGGGTACGGCGACCCCGCGGTGGAACATCTATCCGGTCGACACCGTCCAGCCGACCACACCGACCATCTCCTTCGACCTGACGCAGCCGTTGCCCATCCTGTGGCCCCTGAGCAGTGGTGGGACGAGCCCGTACCGGGACGTCTACGAGGTGAAGATCAACGTCGAGCAGCTCATCCGGTGAGGCCCGGCTCCGGCCGGACCGGGAGCTGAGCGGCCACGGGCGGACATCCGGACGCCCGTGGCTCGCCCACCGGTCCCGCCCCACGGGTGAGACCCGGCAACGCTTTTCCTGTCCGTGCCGTGTTCCCCGCCATCCCGCAAACGTCATTCAGGCGCTTCGCAGATAAGAGAATAAATTCGGGGGTCGCTCACGACTCGCCCTCTCCGTGACGCGTAAACCTTTTGTTCACGCTGTTCCGATCGGCGTCGTTGATGGTTTCTGTGACATCAGCACGGACGACCGGGATCGAACCTCTCCGCGATAAGACGCGGGACCATCGAGGGGAAGCGCGGCCCGTACGGCACGCAGGCCCGATCGGGCCGCTGCCGCGCAGATCTCACCATCCTAACGAATACCACGCACCGAAATTTCCCACAACATCCAGTCAAAGCGTGGAGACCGGCGCATATACGTTAAAGGGGTTCGGGATTGACGAGCGTCGCGCACCGCCCAGCCGAGACCGTCCCACACCACTGTGAAACATCCGGAAGTTCACCAAACTGGCGCCTTCGGTCCAAGCCACGAGGAAACCCTGATATGTTTCCCGGGAAACGTTGAGCCTCCTCGGCCAGGACCCCGTCCCGCGAGGAGGCTTTTCGCGTTCCACGACCTTCACCGGGGAGATCCATGTCAGAGGTTTTCGTCCAGCTCGCCCAGGAAGCCGACCTGCCCGTCGCCGAGCGGCTCTGGCTGATGTTCTGTCATGACATGTCGGAGTTTCGCGGAGCCCTGCCCGACGCGGACGGGACCTTCAGGAGCGATCGGTTGCACGCGGCGTTCACCGATCCCGGCTGGGCGCCGTATCTGGTGACGAACGGCGAGCGCCCTCTCGGCCTGGCCGTCGTCCGCGGCCTGGACGGCCCGGTCCGCGTGCTGAGCGGTTTCTTCGTCGTGCGCGGCGCACGGGGGACGGGCGTCGGGCTGCGTGCCGTACGGCAGGTCGTCGCACGGCATCCGGGCACGTGGGAGATCGCCTTCCAGGACGACAACGCCGGCGCGGCGCGTTTCTGGCGCCGGGTCGCTACCGCGATCGCCGGGGACGCCTGGACCGAGGAGCACCGGCTTGTCCCGAACCGGCCCGACCTGCCACCCGACGCCTGGATCTCGTTCACCGCCCGGGGGGCCATCGGCGAGCCGTGAGGGCCCCCGCTCTACCCCCACCGATCACCGCCATCTGGCAGAAAATGCCGACATCCAGCCACTAAAAGCAGATAAACAGGCCCCTTTTCTCGCTTAACAAATAAAGAACCCCTTCCCCACTGAACACATCATCCCGGAGCGACAAAACAGGAAATTCTTCCGAAAAAACCACCGAGGAGCCAGGGAAAGACAGCATTACCGCCAGTGATTAAAAACTCACGGTCAGTCAAATGGCCCGGCGTGGGAGAGCCTCGCCCGGCCGAGAATGAGTCACGATCGGTTACGTCAAAATCACAAACCGTGAAGGGACTCAACATGATCCGTCGTCTTCTCGCAGGTCTGGCGCTCGCAGGAGCGGTCGTCGCGACGCCGCTGGCCGCCGGGGTGCCCGCCAGCGCAGCAGCCGACCCGGCTCCCGCCGAGATCGTCACCGCCCCGACCACCGCCGACGACCCCACACCTGAGACCGGCGAGATCACCATTCGCTGGATCTCTCCGGCTCGGTGCCAGTTGGGCGGCGGCGTGCCCGTGCGCGTGATCGGGCGCTGGGGCTTCTGCCGGGGTGGCGTCTTCAACGGCTTCCCCGTCCGCTTCTTCTAAGAGAACCGGGGTGTCGGCCTTCCGGTCGGCACCCCCCGAAGTCTCGCTTCCTCCAGAAGAGACTTGAACCCCCCGTAACGGGGGGTTCTACCTTTTCAAGGGTGACCGGGAAGGACATCACCGGACGCCGGTGGAGCATCGGAGAACTGGCGCGGGCCAGCGGGACGACCGTGCGCGCGCTGTACCACTACGACGAGATCGGCCTGCTGTCGGCGAGCGAACGCACCGCCTCAGGACACCGCCGCTACACCGAGGACGACCTGCGGCGGCTGTACCGGGTTCGGGCCCTGCGCTCGCTCGGCCTGTCGCTCGACGAGATCGCGGTCGTGCTCGCGGACCCGGCGGACGACCTGGCGACGATGCGCGGACTGCTGTCCGCGCAGCTCCGCGGCCTTGACGAGCAGGCCGAGCGGATCGACCGGCTCAAGCTGCGGCTGCGCGACCTGCTGGGGCAGCTCGACGGCGGCACGATGCCCGACCCGGGGCGGTTCATGACGACCCTGGAGATGATCTCTGTGTTCGAAACCCATTTCACCCCGGAACAGCGCGAACAGCTCGCCGAGCGCAGGGCCGTACTCGGCGCCGACGCCGTCGAGGAGGCCAGGACCCGCTGGGCCGGTCTGGTCGAGGAACTCCTCGGCCACGTGCGGGCCGACACCCCCGTGGACGACCCCCGGGTCCGGGAACTCGTCGCCCGCTGGGACGAACTGGGCGCCGCCTTCCACCCCGGTGGCGGGACGACCGGCGACACCCAGGAGGCGGCCCGGCGGATGTGGCGGGACAACGGCGCCGAACTCAGCCGGAACCTCCCCTGGCCCGCCGACCTGATGGCCGCCCTCGTCCCCTACCTGGAGCGCGTCAGGAACGCGGCTGAGGGCTGACGAGGCTCTCCTTCGCCCAGAGGGCCAGCAGCCGCAGCGCGGTCTCCGAGCCGGACCCCTCCTCGACCGTGTGGGCGATCAGCGCCTGGTCGGGGTCGTCGGGCAGCCGGAGCGTCTCGTATCCGAGCTCCAGCTCACCGACCACCGGGTGCCGGTAGACGTACCGGCCGTGGGTCTTGTCGCGGACGCCGTGCTCACTCCAGAGCTCCCTGAACTCGGGACTGGCGGCCGACAACTCGTCCACCAGCACCGCCGTCTCCGGATCGTCGGGATAACGCGCGATGTCGAGCCTGAGGAAGGCGGTCACGTCCGCGGCCTTGCCGTACCAGTCGGCGTAGAGGCCGCGCGTCCCCTCGTCCAGGAACACCAGCCGGGCCAGGTTCCGCCGCCGCGGCGGCAGCGCGCCGAAGTCGGTGATCAACGCCGCCGCGAGCGGGTTCCAGGCCAGGACGTCGGTGTTGCGTCCCACGACGTACGCCGGGACCCCGGACGCCAGGTCGAGCAGCCTGCGCAGTCCTGGCCTGACCCGCTGCGGCTCGGGGGCGTTCTCCCGCCGGTCGGCCTCCGACCAGGGGCGGGCGAGCCGGTACAGGTGGTCGCGTTCGGCCGCGTCCAGCCGCAGCGCGCGGGCGACCGCGTCCAGGACCGCCTCGGAGAAGTGCAGGGTACGGCCCTGCTCAAGCCGTACGTAGTGGTCCACGCTCACCCCGGCGAGCATGGCCAGCTCCTCCCGGCGCAGCCCCGGGACACGTCTGTTGCCGCCGTAGGCGGGCAGCCCGAGCTCCTCGGGCCGCAGCCTGGCGCGACGGGATCTTAGGAATTCGCCCAGTTCCACACGTCTGTCCAGTGCCATGAATCCAGTATCCCCGCCCTCTGGAACTCCAGCCTGGTCACGCCGTGCCCAGGCACGGGCCGCCACTGGGTAAGCCGTGGAAAGAGCAGGAAAGTGGTGGACATCAACCCGGTAACTCCGAAAGGCACCGACATGACCACCGTTCCCCTTGGCAGCACCGGCATGAACGTCAGCCGTCTCGGCTTCGGCTCCTGGGCCGTCTCCGGCCCCGGCTGGCACTTCGGCTGGGGCGCCACCGACGACGCCGAGTCGATCGCCGCCATCCGGCGCGCGGTCACCTCCGGCGTCAACTGGATCGACACCGCCGCCGTTTACGGCCTCGGCCACTCCGAGGAGCTGGTCGGCAGGGCCGTGGCGGACCTGCCGGAGGCCGACCGGCCCTACCTGTTCACCAAGGTCGGCCTGGTCTGGGACCCGGACGACCCGCTGGCCGCGCCACGCCGGATCATGAAGCCCGCCAGTGTGCGCCGCGAGGTCGAGGACTCACTCAGGCGGCTCGGGGTCGAGCACATCGACCTGTACCAGGTGCACTGGCCGGACACCGGCGAGTCGCTGGAGTTCGCCGGTGACGGTAGTGGCGCCGTCTCGCCGAACGCCACACCGCTTCAGGAGTACTGGCAGGTCATGGCCGACCTCAAGGCCGAGGGCAAGGTCCGGGCGATCGGCCTGTCCAACCACTCCCCCGAGCAGCTCCAGGCGGCCGAGGAGATCGCCCACGTCGACGTCGTCCAGCCGCCGTTCTCGGCGATCAACCGTTCGGCGGCGGCGGAGGTCGCCTGGGCCAACGCCCACGGCACCGGCGTGATCGTCTACTCCCCGCTCCAGTCGGGGCTGCTCACCGGCACCTTCTCCGCCGGACGCGTCGCCTCCCTGCCCGCCGACGACTGGCGTCGCGCCAGCCGCGACTTCACCACGGGCCTGCCCGCCAACCTCCGGCTCGCCGACGCCCTGCGTCCCGTCGCCGCGCGGCACGGCGTGACGGTCGCCGAGGTGGCCATCGCCTGGACGCTGGCCTGGCCGGGCATCACCGGCGCCATCGTCGGAGCCCGTACGGCCGCGCAGGTCGACGGGTGGATCGCGGCGGACGCGGTGCGCCTCACCCCGGCCGACCTTGAGGAGATCGCCGTCGCGATCACCACCTCGGGCGCGGGCGTCGGCCCGGCCCGGCCGTGAAGCCCTTTCCGAGAACCAAGGAGGAGTGCTGACATGTCCCTGACCGTCATCGCCGAACTCCTGGCCAGGCCCGGCCAGGAGGACCGGCTCCGTACCGCCCTCGAAGCGATGATCGAACCGTCCCTGGACGAACCCGGCTGCCTGGCCTACCGGCCGTACGTCGACCCCAACGAGCCCGCCCGGATGGTCGTCGTCGAGGAGTGGACGGGCCCCGAGGCCCTGACCGAGCACTTCGCCACCCCGCACTTCCAGCACGTGCGGCAGGTCCTCGACCTGATCCTCGCCGTCCCGATGACCGTCGGCACCTTCACCCCCACGAAGTTCGACGGGTGACCGAGAACCGTGCGCGAATGCAGGATAGTTTCGCGCACGGTGCGGGATAATATCCAGCACGATGCGGGATAGAAACGGGATATCGCTCATGCTGTTCGCCACTCCTGTCCTTGACGACCGGGAGCTTGAAGTCCTCGAAGAGGTCGAGGACGCCAAGCGGAAGCTCCGCCACCAGCTCCACGAACCTCGACGATGGGTTGGCCAGCTGCGACGTCAGACGTTCGCACGCGCGGTCCAGGGGTCCAACTCCATCGAGGGCTACGTGGCCAAATTGGATGATGCCGCCGCCATCGCCGCAGGCGACGAACCCCTGGATGCCACCCAGGAGACACAGCTCGCGATCAAGGGGTACAGCGACGCGATGACCTACGTCCTTCAGATGGCTGGAGAGGACGACTTCGCCTACACCACCCAGATGCTCAAGAGCCTGCACTTCATGATGACGAGCTACAACCTCGGCAACCGCCCGGGAAGATGGCGAGCGGGCTCCATCTACGTCCGGGAGGAGGGGTCCGGGGACCTCGTCTACGAGGGACCCTCCGTGGACCAGGTGCCAACCCTGATGGAGGGGTTGGCGGAAAGGCTCACCGCGGAGAATGGGCACAGCAGCCCGGCTCCCGTACGAGCCGCCATGGCGCACCTCAACCTTGTCATGATCCATCCGTTCAAGGACGGCAACGGCCGCATGGCCAGGTGTTTGCAGAGCCTGGTTCTCTCCCGCGAAGGAGTCCTGTCCCCGATCTTCATGAGTGTGGAGGAGTATCTGGGACGTAACACTCCCGCCTACTACGCGGTATTGGCGGAGGTCGGCCAGGGTTCCTGGAATCCCGGCAACGACGCCCGACCATGGCTCCGCTTCATGTTGACCGCGCACCTGCGGCAGGCGCGCACGCACCTTGTCCGCATCCGCGAGAGCGGCCTGTTGTGGACCGCGCTGGAGCGGCTCACCGAGACACATCGCCTGCCCGAACGAGTCATGGCGGTAATGTTCGACGCGGCGATGGGATTCCGGATACGAAACCAGACCTACCGAACGGCACTGGAGCGTTCAGGCGAGGAGCCCATCACCGAATCAACCGCCAACCGGGACCTGCGTCAGCTGGTGGACACGGGACTCATCGAACCCCGCGGAGAGAAACGAGGACGTTACTACGTCGCGGGTGGAGAACTGGCCGCTATCCGAGAAGAGATCGTCCACGCCCGCGGAAAGCGCGACGACTCCGACCCCTTCTCCTCCTGACCGCTCGGTCCGAGGGTCAGACGGCGCGTTCGCCCCGGTGCCAGACCGCCGAGACGAGGGGGACGCCGGGGCGGTAGGCCAGGTGGACGTGGGAGGGGGCGTCGAGCAGGACGAGGTCCGCGCGGGCGCCGGGGCCGAGGTGGCCCACGTCCGTACGGCGCAGCGCCCGCGCCCCGCCCATCGTCGCCGCCCACACGGCCTCGTCCGGGGTCATCCCCATCTCCCGCACCGCGACGGCCACGCAGAACGGCATGCTCGTGGTGAAACTCGACCCCGGGTTGCAGTCGGTGGACAGCGCGACCGTCACCCCCGCCTCCAGCAGGCGCCGGGCGTCCGGGTAGGCGGCCCTGGTGGAGAACTCGGCGCCGGGCAGCAGCGTGGCGACCGTGTTCCCCGAGGCCAGGGCGTCGACGTCGGCGTCGTCGAGGTGGGTGCAGTGGTCGGCGGAGGCGGCGCCGAGCTCGACGGCGAGCCGTACGCCGGGGCCGTGACCGAGCTGGTTGGCGTGGACCCGGGGGGTGAGCCCGCGCTTGGCGCCCGCTTCGAGGATCGCCCGCGCCTGGTCGCCGTCGAAGGCGCCACGCTCGCAGAAGACGTCGACCCAGCGGGCGTACGGCGCGCACCGGTCGAGCATCGGCCCGGTGACGAGGTCCACGTAGGCGTCGGCGTCGGTGTCGGCCGGGACCACGTGGGCGCCGAGATAGGTCACCTCGTCGGTGTGCTCACCGGCGATCCGCAGCGAACGGGCCTCGTCCTCGACGGTGAGCCCGTAGCCGGACTTGCACTCGATGACCGTGGTCCCCTGGCGCAGCGCCTCGGCGACCAGCCTGGCGACGTTGGCCGACAGTTCGGCGTCGCTCGCCGCCCTGGTCGCCGCGACCGTCGTGCGGATCCCCCCGGCCGTGTACGGCGTGCCCGACATGCGGGCGTCGAACTCGGCCGTGCGGTCCCCGGCGAAGACCAGGTGGGCGTGGGAGTCGACGAAGCCGGGGATCGCGGCCCTGCCCCCGGCGTCGTGGACCTCGTCGGCCGCCGGAGCCGAGGAGGCGGGGCCCACCCACGCGACCGTGGGCCCGTCGAGGACGACGGCGGCGTCCTCGACCACGCCGAGCGGCCCCTGCCCCAGCGACGGATCGTTGGTGACGAGACGGGACAGACCGGTGACGAGCAGGCTCACGGTACCTCCGGACGTGCGGAAAGACAGGCGGAACAGGGACTCACCACGGCACGGCGTGAATGGGTACAGGGACCGGTCCCGGCGCTCACCACGGCATGGTGCGGGACGGGCCAGGGACCGGCCCCTGCGTTCATGATGCCGCCGTCGTGCCGGGTGACACGGCTCCGACGCGGCGAGGAGACCACGGCGCACGCCGGCTCGGAGGTCCTGCCGTACGAGACGGCACGGCTCCGGCGCGACGGGGAGAGCACCGCGTCACGACGCCCAGAGGCGGCCGACGGCCCGGCGCAGGGCGGCGGGGACGTCGGGGACGAGCCGGTGGGCGCCGTGCCGTACGACCAGCCGGCCGCCGACCACGACGTCCCGCACGTCGGCGGCCGTCGCGGCGAAGACGGCGGTCTCCGGGCGGGGCCGTGGAGTGGCGGTGCGGACCGAGTCGAGGGAGACCGTCACCAGGTCGGCGACGGCGCCGACCTCGATGCGGCCCGCCTCCGGCCAGCCGAGTGAGGCGTGTCCGTCGCCGGTGGCGGCGCGCAGCAGTTCGTCGGCGCTCCAGTGCCCCCTGCGGCGGGTGCGCAGCCGTTCGTCCAGTTCCATGCCGCGCGCCTCCTCGAACAGGTCGATGACGGCGTGGCTGTCGCTGCCCAGGGTGAGCCGCGACCCGGCGAGCTGGAGGTCCTTGGCCGGTCCGATGCCGTCGGCGAGGTCCCGTTCGGTCGTCGGGCACATGCAGACGGTCGTGGCGCTGCCGCCGAGCAGGGCGACGTCGTCGCCGGTCAGATGGGTGGCGTGTACGGCCGTCGCCCGGGGGCCGAGCACGCCGTGGTCGGCCAGCAGCCTGGTCGGCGTGACGCCGTACGCCTCGACGCAGCCCTCGTTCTCGGCGGGCTGCTCGGACAGGTGCGCGTGGATCGGCGCCAGCCTGCCCTCGGCCCAGGCCGCGACGACGGCGAGCTGGTCGGCGGGGACGGCCCGCACGGAGTGCACGGCGGCACCGGCGACGGCGTGCGGGTGCTTGTCCAGCGCGACGGCCAACGCCTCGGCGCGTTCCGCCCAGGCGTGGGCCGTACCGTCGCTGAAGCGGGCCTGCGTCGCGTCGGGCGGCGCCCCGAACCCGGACGACAGGTAACAGGTGTCGAGCAGCGTGATCCGGATGCCCGCCCGTGCCGCCGCCTCGACCAGCGCCTCCCCCATGACGTTCGGGTCGGCGTACGGCGTGCCGCCCGGCGCGTGGTGCAGGTAGTGGAACTCCCCGACGCAGGTGATCCCGGCCAGGGCCATCTCGGCGTAGACGGCCGTGGCGAGGTCGAGGTAGGTGTCGGGGTCGAGGGCCGCGGCGGCGCGGTACATCGTCTCCCGCCAGGTCCAGAAGGTGCCGCCGCCGACCTGGGTCTCGCCGCGCAGCGCCCGGTGGAAGGCGTGCGAGTGGGCGTTGGCCAGTCCGGGCAGCACCAGCCCGTCGAGGACCACGGCGTCGCCGGGCTCGCCGCCCGGCCGCAACGCCGTGATCCGGCCGTCGGTCACCTCGATGAGCAGCCCGGACTCAAGGGGGTCGGAACCCCCGGACCCGGATACCCCAGCCCCAGGGGTTCCGGGACCGGGGGCTCCTGCCTGTGCCCCTCCCGTCCAGGCGTGTCGTGCCCAGAACCTGCCGTTCACAGCAGGTCCTGAAGAACGTCGGTCAGGGCGCTCACCCCGGCCAGACAGTCGGTCTCCTCGGCGTGCTCGTGCGGAGAGTGCGAGACCCCGGTCGGGTTGCGCACGAAGAGCATCGCGGTCGGTACGGCGGAGGCGAGGATGCCCGCGTCGTGCCCGGCGCCGGTCGGCAGCACCGGGACGCCGCCGAGCACCCGGGCCAGCCGGTCCCGCAGCGGGACGTCGAAGTCGACGACCGGCGTGTAGGACTCCCGGGTGACCTCGGCTCCCTCGGCGGCCTCAGTGATGGCCTTGACCAGCGCGTCCAGCGTCGCCGAGTCGGCGGCCCGCGAGTCGAGCCAGGCCGTCACCAGGGAGGCGATGGCGTTGGTCCCGTTGGGTTCGACGCGCACCTTGCCGAAGGTCGCCAGCGCCCCGGCCTCCCGCGCCAGCTCCCTGGCCGACAGTACGGCCGCCGCGTAGGCGAGCATGGGGTCGTGACGGTCGACGAGCCGGGTGGTCCCGGCGTGGTTGGCCTCGCCGGGGAAGTCGAACCGCCAGCGGCCGTGCGGCCAGATGGCGGAGGCGACGCCGACGGCGTGCGGGGTGTCCGCGAGGTACCTGCCCTGTTCGACGTGGAGTTCGACGAACGCCCCGATCCGCGACAGCCGCTCGTCGTCGCGGCCGATCGCCTCCGGGTCCCGGCCCGCGTGCTCCATCGCGTCGGCCAGCCGTACGCCGTCGCCGTCACGCAGGTCCCTGGCATGGCCGGGCTCCAGGACACCGGCCATCAGCCGGGACCCGACGCAGGCGACGCCGAACCTGGCGCCCTCCTCGTCACCGAAGTTCACGACGGCCAGCGGCCTTGAGGGGGTGACACCCCGCTCCCGCAGCGCGTCGAGGGCGGCGAAGGAGGACACGACGCCGAGCGGGCCGTCGTAGGCGCCGCCGTCCGGCACCGAGTCCAGGTGCGAGCCGACGACGACGGCGTCCCCGGCGGCCGGGTCGCCCAGCCAGGCCCACTGGTTGCCGTTGCGGTCGATCTCGTAGCCCAGGCCCCTGGCCTCGGCCTGCTCGGCGAACCAGGCGCGGCACTCGGCGTCGGCGGAGGTCCAGGCGTGGCGCCGGTAACCGCCGCTGCCCGCGTGCCGGCCGACGGGCAGCAGCTCCCGCCACATCCGGCGGAAGCCCTCCCCCGCCGCGCCCGCCTTCTCGTACGCGTCGCTCACGCGTCGCCCTCGCGCATCGGGACGCGCACGTCGCGCTCCTCGGCGACCTCGTTGGCCCGGTCGTATCCGGCGTCCACGTGCCTGATGACGCCCATGCCGGGGTCGTTGGTCAGCACCCGGCGGATCTTCTCCCCGGCCAGGGCCGTACCGTCGGCGACCGTGACCTGGCCCGCGTGGATGGAACGGCCGATGCCGACACCGCCGCCGTGGTGGATGGAGACCCACGACGCGCCGGAGGCGACGTTCACCATGGCGTTGAGCAGCGGCCAGTCCGCGATGGCGTCCGACCCGTCGAGCATCGCCTCGGTCTCCCGGTACGGCGAGGCCACCGAGCCGCAGTCGAGGTGGTCACGGCCGATCGCGACGGGGGCGGACAGCTCGCCGGAGGCGACCATGTCGTTGAAGCGCTCACCGGCCCGGTCGCGCTCGCCGTACCCGAGCCAGCAGATGCGCGCGGGCAGGCCCTGGAAGTGGACGCGCTCCCCGGCCATCTTGATCCAGCGGGCCAGGGACTCGTTCTCGGGGAACAGGTCGAGGATGGCCCGGTCGGTCCTGGCGATGTCGGCGGGGTCGCCGGACAGCGCGGCCCAGCGGAAGGGGCCCTTGCCCTCGCAGAACAGCGGCCTGATGTAGGCGGGCACGAAGCCGGGGAAGTCGAAGGCGCGCGCGTAGCCCGCCAGCTTGGCCTCGCCGCGGATCGAGTTGCCGTAGTCGAAGACCTCGGCCCCGGCGTCCTGGAAGCCGACCATCGCCTCGACGTGCCTGGCCATGGACTCGCGGGCCCGCTGGGTGAAGCCCTCCGGGTCCTTGGCGGCCTCGTCGGCCATGTCCTCGAAGGCGACGCCGATCGGCAGGTAGGCCAGCGGGTCGTGCGCGGAGGTCTGGTCGGTGACGACGTCGATCTCGGCGCCCCTGGCGAGCAGCTCCGGTACGGCCTGCGCGGCGTTGGCCTCGACACCGATGGACAGCGGCCTGCGGGCGTCGCGCGCCTCGTAGGCCAGGCGCAGGGCCTCGTCGAGGTTGTCGGCCTTGACGTCGAGGTAGCGGTGCTCGATGCGCCGGTCGATGCTGCGCGGGTCGCAGTCGATGCAGATGACGACGCCGCCGTTCATGGTGACGGCCAGCGGCTGGGCGCCGCCCATGCCGCCGAGCCCGGCGGTGAGGGTGATCGTCCCGGCGAGGGAGCCGCCGAACCGCTTGGCGGCGACGGCGCTGAAGGTCTCGTAGGTGCCCTGGAGGATGCCCTGGGTGCCGATGTAGATCCACGACCCGGCGGTCATCTGCCCGTACATGGTCAGGCCGAGCTGTTCGAGGCGCCGGAACTCGGGCCAGGTCGCCCAGTCGCCGACCAGGTTGGAGTTGGCGATCAGGACACGCGGCGCCCACTCGTGGGTCGTCATGACCCCGACGGGACGGCCGGACTGCACGAGGAGGGTCTCGTCGCCCTTCAGCGTGCTCAGGGTGCGGGTGATGGCGTCGTAGGAGCGCCAGTCACGCGCCGCCTTGCCGGTGCCGCCGTACACGACGAGCTTGTCGGGATGCTCGGCGACCTCGGGGTCGAGGTTGTTCATGAGCATCCGTAGCGCGGCCTCCTGCTGCCAGCCGCGCGTGTTCAGCTCCGTCCCACGCGGAGCCCTGATCGGACCTCGGCCGTTCTGCTCAGCCACGCTTCCGCCCTCCAGCACGTCGGCCGTCAGCCGACATGTTCAAATAGATGTATTCACTTGTATCCCGCTTGAATAGTTTCAGTCAACAGGCTAGTCCGTGAAGATCTCCCTGGCCGCGGCCGACACCTCGAACGCCTCAAGCCGTCCCTCGGCCCCGGGGATCTCATCGCACATCGCCTCAAGAAGGACTCTGCCCAGCATCATGGGGCCGCAGGCCGTGTCGAAGACCAGACTCGTACCGACCTCGGCGGCCAGCACCACGTCCGACAGCGCCGCGGCGGGCGCGAAGGCGCTGTCGGCGACCGTCACCACGCTCAGCCCGGCGTCCCTGGCGACGGTGAGCGCCTCGGTCAGCTCCGCCGGATAGCGGGGCAGCGCGAAGCACAACAACGCGGTCGCTCCCGCCGCCGCGGCCCGCTCGATCCGGTCGGCCAGCATGGACCCGCCCTCGTCGAGCAGCCGCACATCCGGGTGGACCTTGGCGGCGAAGTAGGAGAACCCCGCGGCCTGCGCGGCGGCGGCCCGCAGTCCGAGGACCGGCAGCGGCCGGGAGACCGACAGCAGTCGCGCGGCGGCGACGACCGGCTTGGGATCGGCCAGCGTCCCGGCCAGCCGCCGCAGGTGGGCGATCTCCGCCAGTACGGCCCGCTGCAACTCGTTCGGCGCCTCCTCCTCGGCGCCCTCCCCGGCCTCGTCCTGGACGACCGTCTCCGGGGAGCCCAGCTCACGCAGCTGTCTGCGCAGCGCGGGGTAGCCGTCGAACCCGAGGGCCATCGCGAAGCGGGTCACCGACGGCTGACTGACCCCGGCCAGCTCGGCCACCTCCACGCTGGACAGGAAGGCCGCCTCCCCGGCGTGCTGCACCAGGCAGTGCGCGATCCTGCGCTGCGCGGGGGTCAGCCGGTGCCCCTCGAACAGCCGCAGCATGCGGGGTCCGGCGTCGTCGTGACTCATACTTCTCCTCGGTCGGGGGCGTCGGTCGGGGCCCAGCGCGGCCGTGACTCAGAACCCGGGTCTGGAGTGGGGCCGGGCTTCAGACTTGGGCATGGAATATATTCATTCATCATGCCTCCTGCATGGCTACATGCAGAACGGTGGAGGCTCCCTAAAGGGCTATTCGGTCACCGCCCGGTCGGCCGTCCGCCGGAGACCAGTGACAGCCGTCACCGTCGTTTGCCCGCCTTCCGTGCCAGGCCCGGGCCCTCAACGCATGATCATGCGCGGAAGTGGACATGACCCGCGCGAAAAGTGCCATGAACCGCCAGGCTGGGGCTACCGGTTGCCGGAATATGACCCCGGGGCATAAGAAAAGCGGATAACCTCCGCAGAAAATGGATCTGCTGGACGGAGAACACGGTGGCATCGTCGAAGCCGGAGAGGCCCAGGCTCGACACCACGACCCCGAACATGGGGCGGGTCGCTGACTACTTCCTGGGTGGCAAGGACAACTTCGCCGCCGACCGGGAAGCGGCCAAAGCGGCGATGGCCATCACCCCCGAACTGCCCGTGCTCTGGCGTGAGGGGCGGCGCTTCCTCGGCCGGGCCGTACGCTTCCTCGCCCAGGAGGCCGGGATCCGGCAGTTCATCGACGTCGGCTGCGGCCTGCCGACCCAGGGCAACGTGCACGAGATCGCCCACGCGGTGGCCCCGGACGCCCGGGTCGTCTACGTCGACAACGACCCCATGGTCGTGGTCCACGGCCAGGCCCTGCTGCAGGACGACCGGCTGACCGTGGTCGTCGAGGCCGACCTCCGCGACCCCGAGGCGCTGCTCGCCGACCCCGGCCTCACCAAGATGATCAACCCCGAGGAGCCGGTCGCGATCCTGCTGTTCGGCGTGCTCCAGGACATCCAGGACGACTCCCAGGTCGACCAGATCATCGACTACCTCCGCAAGACCATCTCGCCGGGCAGCTACCTGGCCATCTCCCACCCGGTCGGCGACCTGCGCCCCGAGGCCACCGCCAAGCTCGCCGCCTTCTACCAGAACGAGGGCGCCGTCACCGGCCCCCACAGGAAGGGCCTGCGCAGCAAGGCCGAGATCGAACGCTACTTCGACGGCCTCGCCCTGGTGGACCCCGGAGTCGTCTACATCCCCGAATGGCGCCCCGAGGACGACCTGATCCACCGCCCCGACTCAATCTGGGTAGTCGGCGGCATCGGCCACAAGGAATAGTCGGCTCCCCCTCAACAGGGCCTCCCTGCGCGTCCGACCACATCACACAACCGACCTGACCACCCCCGCGTGCGCGGGGAGCACCTCCTGACATCCTGCTGGCAAATCGGCCTGATCTTGAGCCGTGCGGGCTCTGAGCCGGGCGGCGGGCTCTCCGCGAGCGACCGTGCCTGTCCACCGCTGATCGCCCTCAGTGGCCCGGCGATGCCCTTCGGCCTGCCGATCTGTGAGCACGGACTTACTTTCCACCTCGACCTTCTCCTCATCGCCGGTGGTTCTCAGACCAAGGTCCCGGACGGCTTGACGAGCCGTGCCATCTTGTAGCACCAGGTAGCACATTCCTATAGGGATGAAGAGTGAACACTCCTCAGCCCGACCCCTCCCATCAGATCTCCCAGCGTGACCTGCGCAACCGGTCAGCCGAGATCATGGATGGGCTGGAACGAGGGGAACGGTACGCCGTCACCCGTAACGGCCACCACATCGGCGACCTCGTTCCCATCCGCCGCCGACGCCGAGCCGTCTCACGAGCGGAGTTCGCCGCCGTGTCTCGCGGCACGCCATGGCTGGACGACCGGAAATACCGCGAGGACATGGACCGCCACGTCAACGACGAGTTTTACGACCCCTACGACCGCGCTTACGGCAGAGGCGCGGTCACGGAGAACGAGGAATGACCCACGCCCAGGGGTTGCTCGGCACCAACACCCTTATCCTGCGCGCCAGCATCGACCCCGACGAGCTTCCCGACGAGATGCTGATCAGCGCCATCACCACCGCGGAGCTGTCAGTCGGCGTGCTGGTGGCCACCGGACCGCAGGAGCTCGCCCAGCGAATGAAGATCCTGCAGACCGTCGAGGCAGAGTTCGATCCACTTCCCTTCGACGACGCCGCCGCCCGTGAGTACGGCCAACTGTGGACGGCCGTCGTCGCCTCAGGACGTAAACCCCGCCCCCGGACAGCGGACCTGATGATCGCCTGCGTGGCCATCGCAAACCAGCTGCCCCTCTACACCTGCAACCCTAAGGATTTCAAAGGCCTGGACCACCTGCTCTCCGTGATGCCGGTCACTCGGCCGCGTTGGGACAGCGGATGAGCGCAAGCAGTCGAACTCCCGGTGGTCGGCTAGATGCGTGCCATACGGACCTTGAAGCACCCGTAGAACGACCGAAGTCCAGTCTGGGGAACCATCCCCGGCCTGGGCTTTTCGTTGGGCGGAGCCTAGGAGATTCGAACTCCTGCCCTCCTGCTTGCAAGCAGGCGCTCTGAGATCATCCCCGCGTGCGCGGGGAGCACCACTCATTACCGTCTGCTCGAACCGTGGGCCGGGGACCATCCCCGCGTGCGCGGGGAGCACCCTCGCCGACCTGCGGGTTTATCAGCGGCAAGGGCCGAAAATCATCACTTCCATCGACTTGGACATACCGGACACACCATGAAGTTCACCGAGACAGCGCCGACCACAGGCTAACGTGCGACACGACGCAAAACTCCCTGATCCACAAGCAGACCCCGACACGGGAAACCCACCACGCATCAGAAAGCCATACCGTCACCCTTGCCTTCAGACCCCGGACCCGCCAAACGCCGTGCCCGAAATGCCCGACTCAACGAAAGTAATGATTTTCAGCCCTCACCGCCGACAAACCCGCAGGTCGCCGAGGGTGCTCCCCGCGCACGCGGGGATGGTCCCGCCCCGGCGAGTGTGCAGGGCATGTGGGGCGAGTGCTCCCCGCGCACGCGGGGATGGTCCCAAGGCCGAGGGGTGAAATGCTGATCGCCAAATGTGCTCCCCGCGCACGCGGGGATGGTCCCTCCCACCAGCGGGGGTTCGTGTCGTGGAGGAGGTGCTCCCCGCGCACGCGGGGATGGTCCCCATGACGCCGGTCAAGTCGAGCCGTGCTCCCCGCGCATGTGGGGGCGATCGTCTCCCGCTTGGAGAAGCGGAAGGCGACGATCAAGGTGTGGTGTTGAGGAGGGCGTTGATGTCGGTTTCTCGGTAGCGGCGTTGGTTGCTGGGGGTTCTCACTGAGGGGATGCGACCGGTCAGCGCCCAGCGGTTGACGGTTTTGGGGTCGACGCCGAAGATGCGGGCGACCTCGCCGGGGGTGAGCAGGCGTTCGGTGGTGCCGGAACCGGTGGTGAAGGTGCCGTCCGGGGCGACGGCCTTGAGTGGGGACATGGGGGGCTCCAAAAGGGTCAATGGCGGGTGCGGTGGAGGATTTCGTCGTGGCGGGCCAAGGCGGCGGCGAGGCGGTGGAGGGTGGTTCGGCCGAGCATGTCCCGGGCCCCGGCCGCGCGCTGGTCAGGCCGTAGCGGCTTGTAGCGGATGGCCCACCATCGGGGCAGGCCGGGCAGGTGGAGGTGTTCGTAGCGCCAGGCGGGGTGGGTGCTGGTGAGCAGGTCGATCAACCGGCGTTCGTACTCGGTCATGGTCGTCCCTGATTCCGGGAGTTGTTCCAGAAGTGTTCCGGGAGCCGAAGAAGAGTCGAAGAAGTGAGGGCGGGTGCCCGGCCCCGAGCCGGGGAGCACGACGGCCGGGCACCCTGGAGGAGGACCGGCCCCACGAGTGAGACCGGTGCGCCAGACGACTCCCCTTCCCCAACACGCTCAACGTGCATGGGAGCCGCCTCGCGAAGATGTGCGGCCCAGGTCCCTCCTACCTGGACCGCACGTTCATGGGGTACGGCGGGGCGGCGGGTGGGATGACGTTCCACCGCCCGCCGTACCGGCCTCAGGAGCGCAGTAACCTGCGCAGTCCGGTGGGACGATCCAGCGCGGCGCCCTGACCAGTCCGTACGATTCGAGCGGCCTGGACCAGCCGGGATGCCCTCGCCAACTGCCCGACCCGAGCGGCCTGCAGAGCGCGGGCGACGGCGATGGCCTGAATGCTCGGCGGCACCACCGGAGACACCTGGGCTGCCAGCTTGCGATCCAGCTCCTCGGCGGACTCGGCCCGCACCAACAGCACCTTCCCGGGGTACGGCCTGCCGGACAGGGCGCTCCGGTAGGCGCTCCACAGGCCGGACCGCGAGCTGTGGAAGACGAGCCAGCCTGGATGAGCCGTCTGCACGGAGTTACAGGCTCGATCTGAAAACTCAGAAACTTGACGAGGAGCCCAGGCCGGGAGCATCATGCCGCCCTCCCACCCGGCGAACGCCGTCCCCCAGCGAACGCCGACTCCTCACCGAGCGCCCCACCCCTCCTACGGGAAGCCCCGCCACGAACCGGCGCCGGGGAAGACTTCGACGTGGAAGCTGCGAGCCGCATCGCCCGGATCATCTCCGCCTCCCGCATCCGCTCCTCCAACCCCTCACCCGTAACGTCCTCGACGATCACCGGACGCGGCCCGTCCCAGACAGCCATCGCGTAGAAGCACCGTCGTCCCAGGCTGTAGAGCACCGCCCAGTCGGCCCACACCTGATCGATCCGCTCGGCCTCAGCCCGCGCAGGCCCGTCCCACACCCGCCGATACACCGGCGCGTACGGCAGGCCGTCACGATGCCGCCCGGTCACGAAACCACCCCCGCAACAGCGTCGCGAGCCTTCTCCTCCTGCGCGGCCACGGCCTCCTGGACCTGCTCGAAGGTGTCGGCGTCCACGGTCGGCTCGGCCCCAGCGCGCAATGCCGTACGCGGGAACGCCCGATTGCGGATCGCCCAGAACCGTCCGGCGTCGCTGATGATCAACCGCCACCCCGGGATCGACTGAACGGGTCTGGCGTTCTCCATGGGTCTCACTCCTTTGTGATCAGTCATGAGCGCCGGGTGGTCGGCGCGCATCAGGAAGCGACCTCTCGAAGCACGAACATGATGCGGTCGGCTGCCTCAGCGGGATTGACGACCGGTCCGATGAGCCCGCCCCATGCCCACTGGAAGGTTCCGTCCTGGCACACGACCTCGTCGTGCATCTCCGCCTCGGCGGGGTTGTTCACGCGCAGAACCGGCTGCTTCGCGGTGCCGAGGATGTCGGCGGCCCACGAGTGGCCGATGAGTTCGGCGCGCAGTCGCTCAAGCTGGAAGGCGGCGTCAGTGACCGCGTCGATCCCCATGGACACGGACCGTAGTCGCGTGGGAACAGTCGGAGTTCACAGATGTGAACTCCGACGGGATTGGCCGGATGCGGTCAGTGAGGGAGGCCCATACGAGCGGCCATGCCCCGCACTTCCCGCCCCTGAGAAGTCGACAGCGGACGTCCGAGCAGATGAAGCACCGTCTCCTGCACGACAGGGTTGTTACGAATGATCTGCGGGGCGATGTGCTCAGCCTTCTTCAGCTCGGTGACCGCACCGGGAAGCTCACCTTTCAGATGAGCGAACGCCCGCCCACGGTCGGCGTGGAAGACCGCACGCCGCTCCATGTTCGGCATCGGCCCGAGCACCACCTCGGACGAGACCGCGACGGCCTGACCGTAGTCACCGCGCTCCATGGCGATGGCGATGTCCCACAGCGCCACATTGGTCGGACCAAACGTGCCGAACGCGTTCTGACGCTCGCCCAGCCGTACCGCCACACTCCGCGCCTCGGCCAAATGATCCGCGGCCAGGCAGGACCTGCTGATGGCCGCGGCCGACAGCGCCGCCGTCAGGTGCAGCATGCCGTACAGCTCGCCCGCGTCCCTCGACCCGATGTGCGGCTCAAGGCGGTCGGCAGCGGTCGAGGCGATCCGCAACGGCCGGCCCCAGTCGCCCTTCGGCATGGCTCTCGCCCGCAGATACGCGGCATAGGCGGTCGTCAGGGGCTCATCCAGCAGCGTCGCCGCCTCATTCGCCCGAGCCGCCGCGAGATAGGCCAGGTCCTGATGACCGAGCGACTTCAGAGTCGTCACCCCGGTCTCGTGGCACGCCTCGATCAGCAGCCGCAGTGCGCGGCGGCGGTTCGCCTCACCGCCTGTGGCCGCGTGCCAGTGCAACTCGTCGATGACGGGAGCCACGAGTTGCGCACGGCTCACGTAGTCCGCGGAATCCCGCATATCGGCTATCTCACGAAAAAGGACGGTGTGCAGGACGTCGAGAGGACGCGCCTGATCCGTGGCCGGGTCGTTGAGGGTGTTACCGGTCAGGGCCGCGCGCACGATGGGCACCACCCTGTGCGGGCCGGACTGCTCGGGGTCCCTGCCAAGATGTGGAGCGCCCACGAGTTCGGTCTCCGAGACCCGAAGGGCCGAAGCCAGTGCGGCGATATGGGACCGGCGATCGAGAATCCGCTGCCCACGCTCGGCCATCGACAGGAAACTCTTGCTCAGCCCGGCTTGTCCGGCGAGCTGTTCCAGGCTCATCCTCCGCCAACGGCGCAGCGCCCTCAGCCGGGCTCCGATGGTGGCTTGATCGTGCATACGCCCAGCACCTCCGGGAGTGTCAACACCTCCCTCAGGCTACGACGCACACCCTTCATCACGGGGCGACAACGCCTTCCCGACCAGGGGAACCGTGACACGGACTCTCAGGAGAGGTCACACCCTGGGTAACCCGTTCAGAGGGGCGACTGGCTTCAACATCCTCATCGTGGACGGTGCCACCTGCGTGGTCCAGCCGTACCTCCCACAGGCGCGCGGTGTCGACTCCCCTACGATTGTGATCAACGACAACACCGCCGCCGACGGGTTGTTCCCCGTCTTCGATCGGGTGTTCACCTCGCTGTGGGAGCGGAGCCTGCCGGTATGACCCTTGACGTCCGTACGATTCTGCCCATCGCCGAGCAGGCCGTGACCATCGCCGCCGACATCGTCAGAACTCGCCTTCCCGGGGCCGTCACTGCCAAAGGCGACCGCGACATGGCCACCGAGGTCGACTACGCCGTGGAACATGCCGTGCGTGACTTCCTCACCCGGGAAACCCCGGAGATCGCCTTCCTCGGGGAGGAAGAGGGCGGTCCAGCCGGGGAAGAGGGGCAGGTGTGGGCGCTCGATCCGGTGGACGGCACCGCCAACCTCCTGCACGGCATCCCCCTGTGCGGCGTCTCCCTCGGCCTGATCGACAACGACACCTCCATCCTCGGAGTGATCGACCTGCCCTTCCTCGGCTCCCGCTACAGCGCCGCCCACCACCGCGGCGCCCACCTCAACGGCCACCCCATCCACTGCGGCCGAACCGACGACCTGACCGAGGCGATCGTGGGCATCGGCGACTACGCCGTAGGACAGGCCGCCGACGCGAGGAACCGGCTGCGCCTGGCCGTCACCGGGGAGCTGGCCGCCCGGGTGCAGCGGGTCCGGATGTTCGGCTCGGCCGCCGTCGATCTGGCCTGGGTCGCCGAGGGACGGATCGACGCGGCGATCATGTTGAGCAACAAGCCATGGGATACCGCCGCAGGCGTGCTCATCGCCCGCGAGGCCGGGGCTGTGGTCGTCGATCTGGACGGCACTCCGCACACCGTCAACGCCCAGGCCACCATCGCCACCACCCCGGCGATCCTCACTGATCTACTTGATCTCATTGCCAAAGCGGACAAGAGCACCTTCGGGGAAGATCATTCTCGTCCCGCACTCACGAATCCTCCGGAGTTGCCCCAGTGACGAGCAACACCACACGACAGGACGGAGCCGCCGAACGACTCCGCGCCGCCCGTGCCTACATGCGACGTGCGGGTTCCACACCCGCGCTCTTCACGGCCTGGCTGTACGCGGTCGAAGCGGAATGTGAGACACGATGCGGCAAGCACCGGGAAGCACTACGCGTCATCACCAAGGCAGAAGACGCTCTGGCCGACGCTGACGAAACCCCGCTGCCGGAGTGGTTCGACTGGTTCTCACCGATCCGTCTGGCCTCCTTCAAAGGCAACACCCAGCTCAAAGCAGGTCACCTGCCCCAGGCCCGCCAGACCCTTCTTCACGTTCTGGACGAACTGCCCGACGAGGCCAGGAAACAGCGCACCGTCGTCCTGGGTGAAGTGGCGCACCACCCTCATCGCGCTTCAGCGTTGAGCGTCTCTATCCCGCCCAGCAGGTCGGCCAGGGAGTCAAGGCGCAGGCTGGGGAGCCGGGCGGCCTCCGGGTCGGCCTGCTGGATGGTCCCCCACGGGCCGCGCCTGACCAGCGCGGTCCTCATCCCCGCCGCCACCGCCGGGCGGATGTCGTTGTCCAGGCGATCCCCCACATACAGAATCTCCCCGGCCTCGAACGGCACCACCTCAGCCAGCCGCGTGAAGAACAACGGGTCAGGCTTGGCCGCCCCCCAGTCGTCGGAGGTGCCGATCAGGTCCACGTCCTTGTCGAACAGCTCCCGCAGGATGCGCCCGGCCCGCACGGTCTGGTTACCGGCGATCCCCAGCCACAGACCGGCCTCCCGCAACGCCGCCAGCGCGGGCCGTACATCCGGGTAGAGATCCTCCTCGCCGAAGGTCTCCGCCCGGCCCGCCGCCGCACGAACCTCCCGCTCCTTGTCCAGGTCGAACCCTGGACGAAACACCTGGAAGGTCTCCCGGTAGTCACGCCCCTGAGCGATCACCGCACCGAACACGGCACTGAAGGTATGCCGGGGAACACCGAGCCAGTCCGCCCAGGTGCCGTACTCACGGCTCTCATCCACCAGGCACTCACCGACGTCGAACACCACCGCGCGAATCATGCCCGCAGCCTACGACGCCCCTTCCCGCACAAGCGGACATGAAGACGACAGGAAGCACACCCCCGGGAAGGCCCCTCACAGTTCCTTGAGGATTCGCTCCAGGATCATCGGGGTCGCGTTCGGTTGTTCGGCTTCTATGTCGAGGCTGTTCATGACGTGCCAGTACTTCTCGGTCTCCGAGGGTTTGTCCAGGTAGAGGGCACCGGCGAGTTGTTCGAGGTAGACCACGTCGGGCAGTTCCCCCTCGGGGAAGCGCAGGATCGTGATGGGGCCCGCCGCGCAGGCGTGTCCCCCCATGTGGAACGGCATGATCTGCAAGGTGACGTGGGGCAGTGCGGACAGGCGGATGAGGTGCTCGATCTGGGCGCGCATCGTCACGGAGCCGCCGATGAGACGGCGTAGCGCGGCCTCGTCGATCACCATCCACAGCTTCGGGGGGTTCCTCCGGATCAGCAGCTCCTGACGCCGCAGCCGCAGGGCCACCCGTCGTTCGGCCTCCAGGGGGCTGACGTCGCGACGGCCGAGCTGGACGACGGCCCGCGCGTAGCCCTCGGTCTGCAACAGGCCGGGGACGAACTGGACCTCGTAGCTGCGGATGACGCTCGCGGCCTGTTCGAGGCCGAGGAAGGCCTCGAACCAGTCGGGCACCACGTCGTGGTAGTCCTGCCACCACCCCGGCACGTTCGCCTGCTCGGCCAGCGAGAGCAGCGTCGCGCGCTCGGCCTCGTCCGCCACGCCGTACAGGGTGAGGAGGTCGGCCACGTCACGCCGTTTGAAGCTGGTACGGCCGAGCTCCAGCCTGCTGATCTTGGAGTGCGAGGCCCGGATGTACTCCCCGGCCTCCTCGCGGGTGACGCCCCTGGCCTCGCGCAGCCGGCGCAGCTGCGCGCCGACCAGCATCCGCGCCACCGTTGGTCCCGTCCGCCGGTAGTCAGGCGTGAGGTTCTCCTCCGACGAGGTCATGCTCGTCCGAACAGTACGCACGCTCGCTCCCTATTCAGGATGTACGGCCGGGTCCAAGCTTTACATGCCGGACAGGTCCGGCACAGGGGGATGAATCCATGGAACCAAGTGTTCATTATCATCCTAATGATCATGACGGAGGCGTCATGACACGGGAGCAGGGAGAGCTTGTGGACGACAGGACGGGTTTCTCCGAGGCCACCAGGCTGAACCCCGGGGTCGCGCACAACGCCAGGGTCTGGAACTACTGGCTTGGCGGTAAGGACCACTACCCGGCGGACCGTGAGGTCGGCGAACGGGTCTTCGGCATGTTCCCGAACATCGTGCACGTCGCCCGCGCCGACCGTGCCTTCCTCGGCCGTGTGGTCAGCCACCTCGCCGGGCAGGCGGGCGTCAGGCAGTTCCTCGACGTCGGGACCGGCCTGCCGACCGTGGACAACACCCACGAGGTCGCCCAGCGCCTCGCCCCCGAGTCGCGGATCGTCTACGTCGACAACGACCCCCTCGTGCTGGTGCACGCCCGCGCCCTGCTGACGAGCACGCCCGAGGGTGCGACCGACTACATCGACGCCGACGCCCGCGACACCGCGAAGATCCTGCGCGAGGCCGCCAGGACACTGGACCTCGACCGGCCCGTCGCGGTCATGCTGCTGGGCATCCTGAACTTCATCCTCGACACCGACGAGGCGCTGGCCATCGTGCGCGGGCTGATGGCGGCGGTGCCCTCGGGCAGCTACCTGGTGCTCACCCACCCGACCCTGGAACTGGGCGGGGAGGCGAACGTCGAGGCGATGCGGTTCTGGAACGAGCACGCCACGCCCCCGATCACCGCCCGCAGCGGCGAGGAGATCGCCCGCTTCTTCGACGGCCTCGACATCCTCGACCCCGGCCTGGTCTCGTGCTCCCTGTGGCGCCCCGACCTCCCCGAGATCGGTGCGGTCCCCACCCGGATCTCCCAGTACGGTGCCCTCGCCAGAAAGCCCTGACCGTCAGAGGGCGAGGAGGTCGGTGACGGTCACCGGGTTGAGGCGGCGGCGGGCCAGGCCCCTGAGGATGTGGGGCATCGCCTCCGCCGTACCGGGGTGGCCCAGGTGCAGGCTGACGATCGAGCCCGGCCGTACGGTGTCCAGGACGTTGGCCGTGACGGTCGCGACTCCGGGGTCGTTGTGGTCGTCGGAGTCCACGTCGTAGGACAGGCAGGTCCGGTAGCCGACGCGGGCCGCGAGTTCGCGGACCATGGGTGTGGCGTGGTGGGCTCTCGACGGCCTGAAGTAGGAGCCGATCGTCCCGGTGAGGCGGCGCAGCCTGGCGGCGCACCGGGCGATCTCGTCGTAGGCCTCGCGCTCCCCCATCGAGGAGATGTCCAGGTGGTGCTCGGTGTGGTTGCCCAGGTCGTGGCCACCGGCCAGGACGCGCCGGGCCATCCGGGGATACCGCGCGAGCCAGTCGCCGACCGCGAGGACCGTCAGGTGGGCGCCGTGCCGTTCGGCCTCGGACAGGACGCGTTCGGCCAGGTCGGCCGGTCCGGCGCCGTGGAAGGTCAGCGCGACCCTCGGCCGGTCCCGGGGACCGTTGCTCACCTCGCGGGCCGTGCGCCCGGCACCGGACCGCCTCCTGGCGGACATGCGCTTCCGGGTGGCCGGGGTGGCGGCGGGACCGGGGGCGGGGGCGGGATGGATGCCCAGGGCCTGCCACGGGTCCGGTACGGCCTGCCCGGGACCGTGGGCGGTCTGCCAGGGGCCTGGGGCGGGGCTCTGAAGATCCGGAGGATCGGAGGCGGGCCGCCACGATCTCCGGACGGGGTGCTGGAGATCCGAGGCGGCCTGCCCGGGAGCGGTGGGCCGCCAGGGGCCCGGGGCGGGGTGCCGGTCGTCGGGGAAAGGTTGCCAGGGTTCTTGAACGGCCTGGCGAGGGCCCACAGCGGGGCTCGCAGAAGGCCCCACGGCGAGGCCCGGAGCGGCCGGGACGGAGAGGGGCCGGGGGGTCGGCACCAGGGAGGTCTCCCCGGGGACCGTCCTCGGAACCGCCTCGGGGACCATCTCGGGAGCCGCGCCCGGCCCCTTCCTGCCCGGGGAGCAGGAGACCACGCCGCCGAGGGCGGCGACGAGCCCGAGGCCCAGGACCAGGCGCCGCCCGACCACGGCCTCCCCGTTCACCGGAAGATCCCGGTGTGGCCGAGCGAGTAGCGTCCCGGCTGGGGGTAGACGGCCAGGCCGTGCGGTCCGGCGCCGACGGGGATCTTGCGGATGAGACGGCCGTCGGCGGTGTCGAGGACGTAGACGACCCCGTCGTACCTGCCGGACAGCCACAGGCGGCGCCCGTCGGCGGACAGGCCGCCCATGTCCGGTGAGCCGCCGCCGGGGATGCGCCAGGTGGCGACCGGTTCGTGGCGGGCGAAGGAGATGACCGAGACCGACCCCTCACCCCGGTTGGACACGTACAGCAGCTTCGAGTCACGACTGACGTAGAGGCCGTGGGCTCCCTCTCCGGTCCTGACGAAGCGTCTCACCCGGAAGTCCTTCGCGCCGACGAGCCACACCCCGTTCCTGGACATGTCGGCGACGTAGAAGGTGGTGCCGTCGGGGGACAACTTGACGTCCTGCGGCATGCTTCCCCGAACCCCGGCCATCCCATGTCCCCTGGACGCCACGTGGCCCACGGGCGCCTGCCCATCCGGCATCACGTGGCCACCTGGCATCACGTGCCCAGCCCGCACATGCCCCCCGGACATCGCATGTCCTCCGGACACCGCATGTTCACCCGGCGCGTGCTCCCCGGTCCTCACCTGCCCCCCGGGCACCCGCCCATCCGGCATCACGTGGCCACCCGGCCTCGCGTGCCCAACCCGCGCATGTCCACCGACCGTCGCGTGCCCTCCGGACGTCGTGTGGCCGTCGGCCGTGGCGTGCCGTACGCCGTCGGTGTCCGGGTGGCCGTGGGGCACCTTCGTCTGGGTCAGGTCGACGACGGCGCGGACCTTCCTGGCGGCCACGTCCACGGCCACCAACTGGCCGGAGAACTCGCAGCTGGCCAGGAAGACCGTCTCGTCGGCGGTGAAGTCGCCGTGGTTGACGCCCCGGCAGGGCATCGGCAGCGAGTACCGCAGCCGCATGGTGCGCGGGTTGCGGAAGTCGAGGCGGTTGTTGCGTTCGGCCATCACCAGGGCGGTGCGGCCGTCCGGGGTGAAGTACAGGTTGTAGGGGTCGTCGACGGGGATGGACCTGCCCGGTCTGCCGGTCTTCGGGTCGATCGGGGTGAGCGTGTTGCCGTCGTTGTTGTTGACCCACAGCGTCTTGAGGTCCCACGAGGGGACGACGTGCTGTGGTCGTCCGTGGACGGGGAACTCGCGGATCACCCGGTAGGTCCTCGGGTCGATCACGCTGACGGTGTCGCTCTCGCTGTTGGGCACGTAGACCCGCGGCGGGAAGTCCCTCACGGCCGGGCTGAGCATCCCCGGCCGGTCGTGGGCGTAGACGTCCGGCGTCTTCGGCTCCGCCCTCGCCGGGATCCGCCCGTGCGGAGACCCGGCGGGCTCGGCGGGGCCGGCCGGTACGGCGGGGCCGCTCCCGCATCCCGGCACGCACGCGAGCGCGATGACCAGGGCCGTACCGGCGCGAAGCCGCCCTCGTCCGTCTTCCAGCCGTCTCATGACCGCCCCCGTCGCCCTGGTTCCAACGAGGGCCCGTCCCGCGGAACACCTGGGCGACTCCCCGCGGAACAGGCCCAGGGAAGACGCTAGGAACCCCTCGGTCAGGAAAGGGTCATGCCGTGGTCATCGGTGGCCCGCCTTTTCCCGCTCCCGGGCGCACGACGGCCACCCAGGTCAGGAAATGTCAGCTCTCGAAGGGAGGTACGGCGCGCAGCCCGGCGAGGGCGAGGCCGACGGCCCTTCTGCACCCCTGGAGCACCTCCTCGGCGGGGCCGCCCTGCTTCAGGCCCATGGAGATCGCGAGTTTGGCGGTCCCGACCACGGAGCCGACGGCGGCGCACGCCTCGACGGCGTCGAGTTCGCCGGGGAAGGCGTCCTGGAGGGCCTCGACCATCTGGTGCTGGACGTCGAACATCAGCAGCAGCGCCTGCGCCCTGAGTGAGGGGACGCTCATGACCAGGCGGTTGATCTCGGTGATCTCCCAGCCCATCTCGGCGTCCTCGGCCAGGGTTTCGAAGATCGTCTCCACGGCGCGGGCCAGCAGGTCGGCGGGGCCCTCGTCAGGGCGGCGTTCGGCGAACGTCCGCAGCAGGCGGTCGAGGCTCTCCCTGGCGTCGCACAGGACCACCTCCTCCTTGCTCGCGAAGTAGCTGAAGAACGTCCGTGTCGAGACGTCGGCGGCCATGGCGATCTCGGAGATGGTCGTCTGCTCGTAGCCCTTCTCCAGGAAGAGGCGTAGGGCCCCGGAGATCAGAGCATGTCTGGTACGGAGTTTCTTGCGTTCGCGCAGCCCGGGGACCTCACCCATGGGCGAATCTTAGTGCATGGAATTATGTTATGCACTTATTGCAAACTTACACCACATGTACTTTTATGGGAGATGACAAACGATCTCCTCCCACGCCACCGCACGGGCCACACATACTGGAGGATCCGATGAAAATCCACACCGACACGCAACGGTGCGTGGGCGCGGGCATGTGCGCGCTCACGGTGCCCGAGGTGTTCGACCAGAGCGAGGACGACGGCACCGTCGTCCTTCTCGACGCCGAGCCCCCGGCCGCCCAGCGAGCCGCGGTCCAGCGGGCCGAGCGGCTGTGCCCTTCGGGAGCCATCTCGGTGCTTCTCGACGACTGACCGCCTGGCTCCCCGTCCCGGCCGCGTGACCCGCGAAAGTCCGGCCGGGACGGGAAGATCATCAGAGGTGGTAGGCGTACTCGCGGAACTCCCAGTCGGTGACGGTCCTGGAGAAGCGCTGCACCTCGTCACGCTTGTAGGCCAGGTACGCCGCGGCGAACTCCTTGCCCAGCACCTCGGTCAGCTCCGCGTCGGCCTCGAAGGCGTCCAGCGCGGCGGGCAGCGTCATCGGCAGCACCGGCGCCTTGGTCGCGTCGTAGCCGTAGCCCTCAAGCGGGGCCGGGGGCGTGATCCGGTCGCGGATGCCGAGGTAGACGGCGGCCAGCAGTCCCGCGATGCCCAGGTAGGGGTTGGCCGAGGCGTCGCCGAGCCGTACCTCGATGCGACTGCCCGCGCCGCGCTCCGGCGGGATGCGCAGCATGGCGCTGCGGTTGTCCAGCCCCCAGTCGTTGAGCCAGGGCGCCAGGGTGTCGGGGCCGAAGCGCTTGTAGGAGTTGATCGTGGGGTTGAGCAGCGCGGCCAGGGCCGGGGCGTGGGCGAGCACGCCGCCGATGGCGTGCAGCGCGGTGACGGAGAGGCCGTGCTCGGCGTCCTGGTCGCCGGGCTGGGCGGCGAAGACGTTGCGGCCCTCGGCGTCCACACATGACAGGTGGACGTGGAAGCCCGAGCCGCCCTCGTCGTCGAAGGGCTTGGCCATGAAGGTGGCCATCAGGCCGTCGTGCCGGGCCAGTTCCTTGATCGCGCCCTTGAAGCGGAAGGCGCGGTCGGCGGCGTCGAGGGCCTCGGAGTGGTGCAGGTTGATCTCGAACTGGCCGCCGGAGAACTCGTGGTTGCCCATGGTGACGCCGATGTCGAGCTTGCGCAGGGTGCGCAGCGTGCGCAGGACGTGGGACAGGCGGTCCCCCTTGCGCCCGGTGACGTAGACGTTGCCCAGGGCGTCGTCGTAGCGTCGCCACCCGCTGGACGAGCCGGGCGTGGGGTCGGGTTCGAGCAGGTAGTACTCAAGCTCGGGACCGGCCAGGGCGGTCAGGCCGAGGTCGGCCAGGCGGGCGACGGCCGCGCGCAGCACCTGGCGGGGGGATTCGAGGAAGGGATCGCCGGTCGCCGGGTCGTAGGCGTCGCCGAGGACGTGGGCGACGCCGGGCTCCCAGGGCAGCTCGACCAGGGTGCCCAGGTCGGGGCGGATGGAGACGTCGGGCAGGCCCCGGTCCAGACCCCCGGGGACGGGGACGGTGTCCCCCTGGGGTGAGGTGTAGTAGACGGCCTGACAGAAGGCGACACCGCTGTGGACGACGTCGGGCAGGCGTTCCAGCAGGACGTCCTTGCCGCGCTCGGTGCCGATCAGATCGGGGTAGCCGACCCGGACGACGTCGATGCCCTGTTCGCTCAGGCGCTCGACCGTCCGTTCTGCGGACTCCGCGCTCACTGCGTCCCCCTTGGTTCGTCCCAGGATTTCGTTTGGATGCAAAACATACGCCTCGAACAGCCGGGGAACAAGGCTCCAGCCAGGAAGGCGGCCGTTCCCATCGTGACATCTCGCAGTTCAAGGCATATCGTATGGCCCCAAACAGTCCAAGACGTTCCCTAGGCAAGGAGACATCGTGGCCACGGTGCGCGGCTTCTTCACTCCCAAGACGGCGACCGGCCGCTCCTCGCTGGTCCCGGCTCCGCCGTGGTACTACTCCGGTGATCTGCTCACCGTCGAGTATCGCACCGACCCCGCCAGGGTGGCCGAGCTG
The DNA here is from genome assembly GCF_040300765.1 of Streptosporangium sp. NPDC000239. Classification (NCBI taxonomy): domain Bacteria; kingdom Bacillati; phylum Actinomycetota; class Actinomycetes; order Streptosporangiales; family Streptosporangiaceae; genus Streptosporangium; species Streptosporangium sp. NPDC000239. The sequence continues at coordinate 64,528 of NZ_JBEPEI010000014.1, forward strand.
CTGCCCGAGCCCCTGACCCTCGCCGACGAGGACCCCGGCGCGGTCGCGATCATCTGGGCCGACTGGCAGTCCTGCTCGGGAAGCAAGGAGGAACTCCTCGACCCGGTGCGCTCGCAGTACAAGGAGTGCTTCGTCGTGGTGCGCTGCGCCTTCGAGGGGCGCACCTTCTCCCGCTGCGTCTACATCTGGGTGGACAAGGACTTCGCGATCGCCCGCGGCATGCACCAGGGCTACCCCAAGAAGCTCGGCTCGATCCACCAGACCCGCCCCTACCCGTACGGCCAGGCCGCGCCCCGCATCGGCGAGGGCGGCACGTTCGGCGCCACCCTGGCCGCCGCCGACCGCCGTCTGGCCCAGGCCGTCGTACGGCTGAACGAGCCCAGCGAGACCAACGGCTTCGTCAACGGCCACCCGATGGCCCACAACCGCTGGCTGCCCTCCATCGAGCCGGGTGGCGGCCTGGCCCTCGACGAGCTGATCTCCAGCGCCGGGCAGTCCTTCGAGGGCGGCCAGGCCTGGAAGGGCGACGCCGAGATCGAGCTGTTCGACGCCCCGACCGAGGAGCTGTCCGCGCTGCGCGTCGAGGAGGTCATCGGCGGCTACTACCGGCAGGTCGGCGTCGTCTGGAACGGCGGCACCCTGCTGCAGGCGGGTGGCTCCGGAGCCGAGTGACCTTCCGGATATGACAGGACCCGTACGGTGCAACCCCGTACGGGTCCTGTCATATCCGGCGCCAGTCCGTTGACGTGCGCGGCGAACATCCGCTGGGATGGAAAGGAGAGCGCTCCCCTGACCGGCGGAGGGAGTGACGCCGTCGAAAATGGCGTGAGGATCTGTTCTTCCCGGCCGGCCACCACCCGCCGTACGACATCGAGGAGTTCGCGTGCCCGCGTACTATTCATTGACGGAGACCGAGGAAGCGGTCAGCCGCCGCCTCGGGAGCATCCCGATCAGACGCGAGGCACTGGCCGCCGTCTCCAATCTGCACCGTGCGGCGACCGCCGTACGACAGCACCTGGAGAACTCCGCCCTGCGCGTGGCCGACCTGACCTGGAGCGCGTTCGTCGTGCTGTGGGTGGTGTGGATATGGGAGGAGATCGAGACCCGGCACGTCGCCGCCGAGGCCGGTATCTCCAAGGGCACGCTGACCGGCATCATCAAGACCCTTGAGTCCCGTGGCCTGGCCGTACGCAGCCAGCATCCCGACGACGGCAGGCTGGCCCTGCTGCGGCTGACCCCCGAGGGGGTCTCCCTGATGGAGCGGCTCTTCCCCGCCTTCAACGACGAGGAGGCGTTCGTGGTCACCGACCTCGACGCCGAGGAGGCCGTGACCCTGGCGGAGTCCCTGCGCCGGATCGTCACCCATCTTGAGGAGCACGGCGAGGAGCGTCGCGCGAAGCTCCGCAAGGAGAACCCGGCTCCGCCGCGTCGCGGTGGCCGCCGCCGCGCCGAGTAGCCCCTTCGCTCCGCCTCGGGCGGGGTCCCACTCGTTCTCCGGGTGGGACCCCGCCTTTTTGCGCTTTCCGGCCTGAAGGACAAAACCCGGTTGATATGGCCCTATTTGCCACTCCGGGACGATTGCCCCTGGCCTTTCTCTCGGGGAGTTAACGGAAGACCATCGCGGCTTTCCGTTAACCACCCCATCGGAAACCCCTACTACAAACCATTGACAAAACACCACACCGGGTGCGCGACCTCGCGTTTCTCAAGGAAATAGCATGCATTGCTTTATTACCTAAAAGGAGAACCGTGATAAAAGAGACATTGTTCGCCAAAGCTATCCTGCGTTCTCGTCGCTCGGTGTGGCTGTCCGTGGGAGCGGTGACCTGCGCGCTCATGATGGCCCTCCCGACCTCGGCGAGCGCGGCCGGCACGACCGGCGCCCCCAGGGCCGGCAAGATCGCCAAGATCACCAAGACGGCCCACGTCGACAGGATGGGCAAGGTGGCCAGGAGGGCCAAGACGGCCAGGGGGCCCGTGCTCCGGCACCGCGCACGGGCGGCCGCCGACCAGAAGAGGGCCCGGCTGGTCGTCCACCACCGCACGGTGTTGCGCGAGACACCCCGGGTCCTGCGGATCAGGCAGGCCGACCCCGAGGCCACCGTCAACGCGGGCCAGACCGGTATCTACACGCTGAGCGTGACCAACAACGGCCCCTCGGTCGCCACCAACGTCGTGGTCACCGACACCCTGGACCCCAGGCTTGAGATCGTCCCCCCGCTGCCCGAGGGATGCACGGCCGAGGGTCAGGTCGTCACGTGTACGGTCGCCTCGCTCGCCGTCGGCGCGACGCAGACCTGGGACATCACGGTCAGGGTCCGGCCCGACACGCCGGTCGGGACCGTCATTCCCAACGTCGCCGACGTCGACTCCGACAACTCGACGCCGGAGACCAGTAACAACGCCAACATCAACGTCGCCGCCGAGTCCGACCTGTCGATCACCAAGACGGCCGGCACGCTGAACTCCGGTGGTACCGGCACCTACACCATCAAGGTCACGAACAACGGGCCGTCGGACGACACCGGAGTCGTCGTCACCGACACCCTGCCCGCCGGTCTGACGTTCGTCTCCAGCACACCGTCCGGTTGCACCGCCGCGGGACAGGTGGTGACCTGCCCGGTCGGCACCCTGCCCGCCGGAGAAAGCACGGACATCGTGCTGAACGTCAACGTCGACGCCACCGTGACCGGAACGGTCAGCAACACCGCCAGTGTCACCGGTGACAACCCCGACCCCGACACCGACAACAACACCGTCACGATCGACACGCCGACCAACGCCGTGGCCGATCTGACGATCACCAAGTCCGTGCGGGCCGGATAACCCCGCTTCCCGTAGCGCTCGCCGTCCGCCCAGGCGGACGGCGAGCCCGACGGACCGAACGGACGCAGAAGCGGCCACGACATGGCTCAGGCGGCTCCCTTGTCGGGAGCCGCCTGCTGTGTGTCTCAGGACGGTTCTAGGACGGTTTCACGGCGGTTTCAGGGCAGGGCTCAACCGGTCCGGCGGGCCGTCCACCGTACGGCGGAGCCCGCGACGACCAGCAGCCCGGCCAGGCCGAGCAGCCAGGCGGGGAAGCCGGTGAACGGCAGTTCCTCCCGGGGCACCGGCGCCGGTCCGGCGACGAGCGGCGGCTTCTCGAAGAGGGGCGGCCTCCTGACGTGCGGCGGCCTCTTGACGTGCCGAGGCCTCCTGACGTGCGGAGGCCGGTTCGTCACCGTGATCTCCGCGCGCCCGAGGTTGTTGTCGAGACGCGACTCGGGGGTCACGCCCGACACCTTCGCGACGTTGCGCAGCCGGTAACCGTCCGGTGTGTCCGGAGAGACCAGCCCCCGCCACTCGACGGTGACCGCCTCCTCCGGACCCAACCTCCCCAACCGGCAGGTCAGCACCCGGTCCCGGTAACCGCAGGAGTCGGGGCTGACCGAGAGGAACGTCAGCCGGTCGTCGAGCGGGTCACGTACGACGACCTCGCGCGCGACCGCGGGTCCCACGTTCCTGATGGTCATGGCGAAGACCACCTCATGACCGGCGCGCACGGTTTCTTCCGCTTCGGCCGGTCCCTGGATGCAGGCCAGAGACAACAAAGCCATTGGCCATACGGCGTTCGATCTCTTCACTCATAAGCCGATCAAGTCGCTGAACAGGGAAAACTCCACGAGTTATACACCCGGTCACAGTCTGTCGGCATCGTGCCACACCCAGGGCAGACCAGTTCGTCAGACAGCGCGGACGATCAGCTCACCGGGCTGACCGACTTGGTGATGGACAGGTCGACCCCCGCCGCGGCGCATCCGGCGGGCAGGACGGCGGGGTCGGGCGGGGGCACCACGGCCCTGACCACGTTGGTCACCGTGCCCGTCACCACGTCGAAGATCTGGTTTCCCGTCTGCGAGGTGTCGTAGAAGACGATCTGCGGACTACCGGCAGCGCGGCCCGCCACCACGGTGAGGCCGGTGAAGCGGTAGCTCCCCGCGCCCGTCATCTGCCCGGTCACGGCGATGGTGAAGTCACTGCCACTGGTCACGCCGGTCGCGGTGCTGGTGTAGGTCCCTGAGATGTACAGACCCATCCTGTTCGCGGTACCGCCGGTGGCCAGGACGATGCCCTCGTTGGTGGTCGAGCCCTCGGACTCGTAGCCGAACCGGAAGTCGGCTATGCACCTGTTGTAGAGGGTCCCCGAGGTGGTGGCCGAGCCGATGACCGTGATGGTCCCGGTGTTCGTCGTGGTCGAGCCGTTCTGGAAGGCGCCGACCGTGGTGTCGCCGACGTTGGTGAACGAGCTCTGCTCGGCCAGCGTCAGCGAGCCCACCAGGTCGATCGTGCCCTCGTTGGTCAGGCTCGCCGTACCGAACAGCGTCTGTGATCCGGTGCCCTGCCAGGTGGCCCCCTTGTGGTTGATCAGCATCGAGTTCGCGCCGGCCTGGATGATGCCGCCCACCGAGACCGTGCCCTCGTTCTCCAGCAGGAAGCCGTTGCTCAGCGCCTGGAGCGTCTGTACGTCGAGTTCGCCCCGCACGTAGATCGACCCGACCGGGGCGACGCCGAAGGAGGTCACCGTCCACTTCGCCCCGGGGGCCAGGCAGGCGACGCCACCGCCGGTCACCATCGCCGAGAGGCTGTTGTAGGTCCCCGCCTGGAAGAGCACGACCATGCCCGCGGAGATCGGTGGCACGGGGCTCCCGCTGGTGAGGGTAACGGTGGGATTCGCACACGCCGTGTCGTAGTCAGCCGCGTAGGCCCTGGGAACAAATCCCACAATAGTGGCCATAGCCACGCAAGCCCCTGCAATCACAATACTCACGCACTTCACCATGCATGCTTTATCGGCATCGTTATGCGGTTGTAACCACCTTCATCCGATCAATGCAGCAAACGCCTGGGACAAGGGTGAATGAAATAGGAACAATCACCCTTAATTTCGGGAGGCGGTCACCAGGGCGTCGAAGAGGCACTGGTTGGCCGGGTCCTTCGCCGCGGTGTCCTCCGGGTGCCACTGCACCCCGAGGAACCACCCGGCCGCGTCGGGCAGCTCGGCCGCCTCGACCGTGCCGTCCACGGCGTGCGCCACCGCCACCAGGCCCTCACCCAGCCCGGAGGCGCACTGGTGGTGGTAGCACGAGGCGCTGATCCGGCTCTCCCCGGTGATCCCGGCCAGCAGCGAGCCCGGCCGTACGGTCACCGGGTGCACCATGTGACGGTGGTCGGCCTCCATGTGCTGCCGGAGCCTGCCGCCCCGCAGCACGTTGACCACCTGCAGCCCCCGGCAGATCGCCAGCGTCGGCAGGCCGGTCGTCAGCGCGTACTCGGCGGCGGCCAGGTCGAAGGCGTCCTGCTCGGCGTCCACGTCGTAGACCGTCTCGTGCGCCACGGCCTCGCCGTACGACTGCGGGGCCAGGTCGCCGCCGCCGGGCAGCAGCAGTCCGTCGGCCACCGCGAGCCGCTCGGCCGCCCGCTCGGCGTCGACCGGGTGCATGAGGAACGGCTCCCCGCCCGCCCGGTACACCGCGTCGGCCAGCGCCCGGGCGGTGACCACGGCCTCGTACCGCAGGGCGGAGGTGGTGGCGGCGAAACGCGACGGGATCGCGATGAGCGGACGTCGAGACATCCCGGACTCCTTCAAAGGTTCATTTGAAGCCAAACGGTACCCTAGAGCTCCTCCTAGGTCTTGACCTGCCATCGCGGCTCACCCTAGGTTGTTTGGAGCCAAACGATTAGGAGAAGCGGATGGCCACTGTCGCCGGTATCCCCGTCCACGGCGATCACTGGATCGGCGGCGAGCGGGTCAGCTCGCCCACCACGTTCGACGACCACTCCCCCATCGACCAGACCCTGCTCGCCCAGGTCGCCCGGGGTGGGGCGGCCGAGGTCGACGCCGCGGTCGGCGCCGCCCACGCCGCCTTCCCCGCCTGGGCCGCGACCTCCCGGGCTGAGCGGGCGCGGTTGCTGCACGCGATCGCCGACGGGGTCGAGGCCAGGCTTGAGGACCTGGCGATCGTGGAGACCACCGACAACGGCGCCCTGCTGCGCTCCCATCTGCGGGGGGTCATGCCGCGGGTGGCGCACAACTTCCGCTTCTTCGCCGACTGGCTGCTGGAGCTGGGCCACGAGGACTTCGAGACCCGCGGTCACACCAACCACGTCAGCTGGGACCCGGCCGGGGTGTGCGCGCTGATCACGCCGTGGAACGCGCCGCTGATGCTGGCCACCTGGAAGATCGCGCCCGCGCTGGCGGCGGGCAACACGGTGGTGCTCAAGCCGGCCGAGTGGACGCCGCTGACCGCCTCCCTGCTGGCCGACATCACCGCCGAGGCCGGGCTGCCCGCCGGGGTGTTCAACGTCGTGCAGGGCTACGGTGCCGAGGCAGGCGCCGCCCTGGTCGCCGACCCCCGGGTGCGGCGCATCAGCTTCACCGGCTCCGTGCCCACGGCCAGGACCATCGCCTCGGCCGCCGCCGCGAACCTCACCCCGCTGTCGCTGGAGCTCGGCGGCAAGTCGCCGCTGATCGTGTTCGCCGACGCCGACCTGGACCTGGCCGTGAACCTGGCGGTCGAGCAGTACGACAACGCCGGGCAGGTCTGCCTGGCCGGTACCCGCCTGCTCGTCGAGGAGTCCGTCGCCGAGGAGTTCACCGCCCGGTTCGTCGAACGCGCCACCGCGTTGAAGCAGGGTGACCCCCGGGACCTGTCCACCGACCTGGGCCCCAACATCCACCCCAGGCACCTGGAGCGCATCGACGGCTTCGTCCAGCGCGCCCTGGAGGCCGGGGCGAAGGCCGTCATCGGCGGCGGCCCCAACACCGACCTGGGCGGCCAGTACTACCGGCCGACCCTGATCACCGGTGCCGCCGAGGGGAGCGAGATCCTCACCGAGGAGGTCTTCGGGCCGGTGCTGACCCTGCAGACCTTCACCGGCGAGCAGCAGGCGGTGGAGATGGCCAACGGGACCCGGTTCGGGCTGGCCGCCACCCTGATCACCGGCGACCAGGAGCGGGCCGAGCGGGTCAGCGCCCAGCTCGTCGCCGGGACGGTGTGGGTGAACTGCTTCTTCGTGCGTGACCTCAAGGCGCCGTTCGGCGGGTCCCGGGAGTCCGGGGTCGGCCGTGAGGGCGGCACCTGGAGCTTCGACTTCTACTGCGACGTGAAGAACACGGTGAGCGCGCCATGGGTCAGGTAGTCGGGGCGGGCCTGCTGGCCCACGTGCCCACCATCGTCCTTCCCGAGGCCACCCGGCGGGAGCTGAACAACGGCCAGGAGATCACCCTGGTCACGGGCCTGCAGCAACTCCGCAAGGACGTCTTCGAGACGGTGGACTACGACACGGTGGTGGTGCTGGACTCGCACTGGGCCACCACGGTCGAGTTCGTCGTCACCGCCCAGCAGCACCGCGCGGGCCTGTTCACCTCAGAGGAACTGCCCCGCGGCATGTGCCGGATGCCCTACGACTTCCCCGGCGACCAGGAACTCGCGCACGCCATCGCCGCCAGGGCGGCCGACCACGCCACCTGGATCACCGCGATCGAGGACCCCTACCTGCCGATCTACTACGCCACCACCAACCTGTGGACGCATCTGGGCGTGGCCGGTAAGCGGTGGGTGAGCATCGGGGTGTGTCAGACCGGTGACGCCGAGGACCACCTGCGGCTCGGACGCGCCCTGGGGGACGCGATCGCCGCGACGGACCGCAAGGTGCTGCTGATCGCCTCCGGCGCCCTGTCGCACACCTTCTGGCCGCTGCGGCATCTGCGGGCGCACGAGGCCTCCGGTCCTGAGCACATCATCACCCCCGAGGCCCGCGCCGCCGACTACGAGCGGATCGGCTGGTTCAAGGAGGGCGATCACGCCCGGGTGCTGGACACCATGCCGGAGTTCGCCCGGTTCAAGCCGGAGGCCCGGTTCGGCCACTACCTCATGATGATCGGCGCTCTGGGTGAGGGGGACTGCACCGCGCCGGGCCGGCAGTACGGGGAGTACGAGAACTCCGTGGGCACCGGCCAGGTCCTGTTGTGGTTCGACCCGCCCGCGGGCGGTTTCCCGGCTCCGCACCGCACCGACCCCTCCAACGACCCCTATCCCTACCCTTACCCCGGCTGACCTGCGCGTTCCGGTACCGTCGTGGGACGGCGCCCCAGTTCTCGCTTTTTCCGACTCTCAACGTGGAAAGGGCCGTTGATGCCCGAATATCGCAGAATCCTGCTCGACGGCGCCGCCACCCAGGTGCGGCGTGAAGGCGACGAACTGGTCAGCGCCGACGGGCGGGTGGTCGGTGTCGAGGAGGCCGTGCACCTGCCGCCGGTCGTCCCCTCCAAGGTCGTCGCGGTGCACCTCAACCACCGCAGCCGGGTCGAGGAGTTCATGACCACCCTGCCCGACGCCCCGACCTACTTCCACAAGCCCACCTCCGCCCTCAACGCGCACAAGGGCGCCGTGGTCCGTCCCGAGCGCTGCAAGTACCTCAACTACGAGGGCGAGGTGGCCATCGTCATCGGCCGCACCGCCCGTAACGTCTCCCCCGAGGAGGCGGGCGACTACATCGCCGGGTACACCATCGGCAACGACTACGGGCTGCACGACTTCCGCGACACCGACGCCGGGTCCATGCTGCGCGTCAAGGGCTCCGACACGCTGTGCCCGCTCGGCCCCGGCCTGGTCACCGACTGGGACTTCCACCACAAGCGGCTGCGCACCCTCGTCAACGGAAAGGTGGTGCAGGACGGCTCCACCGACGAGATGGAGTGGGACATGCACTACCTGGTGGCCGACATCGCCCGCACCATCACCCTCTACCCCGGCGACGTACTGCTGTCGGGCACCCCGGCCAACTCCCGCCCGGTCCAGCCCGGTGACGTGGTCGAGGTCGAGGTCGAGGGGCTGGGCAAGCTGACCAACCACATCGTGACCGGCCCCGCGCCGATCCGCGACGACTGCGGCGCCCAGCCGACCGAGTCGGAGGAGGTCATCTCCACCACCTTCGGCGGCGACTGGGAGTTCCGCGGCATCCGCGCGCCCCAGCGCTAGAACTCGCCCCGGCGGAGCACGTCGGGAGGTCGGGGGCCTGCGGCCTTGTCCGGCAGGCCCGTGACCGTGTCTGCGCCGGGGCCGAGGGAGTACAGGGGCAGGTGAACCCCGGCCGGAGTGATCCGGCCGGGGTTCACCCGTTCAGGCGCGCGTCACAGCGGGTGTCACAGTGGATGTCACGGCTGGGGCTGCGCGAGGGTCGGTCCGGTGCTCGCGGCCGCCCGCCAGATGGCGTAGAGGGTGGCGTCGGCGGCCCGGTCCAGGATCGTGTCGCTGATGTTGCTCGTGGTGTCGCAGGCGGAGTGGTAGCAGGAGTCGTAGGGCTGGTTGGCCGTACCTCCCCACTTGGAGGCCTGGGCGTAGGTCTTACGGGCGCTGGCCCCGGCCGCGACCCCGGAGGTGGGGATGCCCCCGTTGCGGAAGGAGGCGTCGTCGGAGCGGTTGGCGCCCTCGACGTTCTCCTCGGTCTGGACACCGATCTGGTTGTAGAAGGCCTTGAGATCGGCCGCCGCCGCGGTGGAGATGTTGTTGATGAAGTAGCCGCCGTTGCGCGAGCCGACCATGTCGAAGTTCAGATACCGCTTGATCTTGGAGCGCCCGGCCGAGCCGAGCGAGTTGACGTAGAACTTCGAGCCGAGCAGACCCTGCTCCTCGTCGGTCCACCAGCCGAACCGCACGTGCTTGGCCACGGTCGGCCTGTACTGGGCCAGGGTCAGCGCGACCTCAAGCAGGCTGGCGGAGCCCGAGCCGTTGTCGTTGATGCCGGGACCTGCGGAGACGCTGTCGAGATGGGCACCGGCCATGATGACCTGGTTGACGTCACCGCCCGGCCAGTCGGCGATCAGGTTGGGACCCGCGCCCCGGCTGCAGCCGCTGGTGCAGCTCTGCCGGGTCACGGTGTAGCCCGCGGCGCGCAGCTTGTTCTCGATGTAGGTGACCGAGGCGGTGTAACCCGCGCCGGTCGAACGGCGGGTGCCGCCGTTGCTCGACGCGATGGACTGGAACTGCTGCAGGTGGGCCTTGACGTTGGCCAGGCTGACCCCAGGGGGGTCACCGGGTCCCGTGGGGGCCACCACCGGCGTCACCGTGGGGACCGGGACCGGGGGCGGGGTCGGCGTGGCGGAGGGGACGTTGACCGCTCTCCAGGCCGCCCAGACGGCGGCGTACTCGACGCTGCGGGAGCCGTACAGCTCGGCCGCGGCGGCGAGGGTCGCACGGTGGACGTCGGTGTGACGCCAGGTCGAGGTCCTGCGCAGCAGGGCGTTCAGGAAGATCTTGCCCGCCTTCTTGATGCCGATGCCGGCCAGGTAGGACGGGCCGGAGCAGACCGGGCTGTTCGGCTTGCCACCGCCGGGGTGGGTGCCCTCGGCCAGCAGGTAGAACCAGTGGTTCTGCGGCCCGGCCGCGGCGTGCACCTCGGTGATGGGGATCGTGGAGGAGTAGCAGTTGGGCGCGCTGTCGATCAGCGACGGGTTGGCCATGTTCCTGATCGGGCCGGTGCCGAGCAGGTCGACCTCCTCGCCGATGGTGTAGTCCGGCGGGTCGCCGGGGACGTTCGCGTAGTGTTCGAGCAGCGTGCCGAAGATGTCACCCGCCGACTCGTTCAGCCCGCCGAACTCGTTCCCGGTGCCCATGCTGCCGCTGCCCGCGAACTGGAAGACGGCGTGGCCGTACTCGTGGCCGATGACGTCCAACGCGGTGGCCTGCTGGGTGTTCGCCCGGTTGCGGCCGAAGACGGCGTAGGAGCCGCTCCAGTACGCGTTGGCGTCGTTCATGCCGACCCGCGTCGGGAAGCCGCCGCCACGGCCGTTGAAGCCGTTGTAGCCGAACCAGTCGCGGAGCATGTCCCACATCTTCTGGGCGGCCCAGAAGGCGTCGACACAGCCGGTCTCCAGGCTGGTGCCGGTTCCGTCACCCCAGGAGTCGACGTCCTTGGTGTACGGCGCGCCGTTCTGCCCGCCGCAGGCCAGGCCGTTGCGGGTGAGGTCCTTCATCGTGTACGAGCCGGCGGAGCCGGAGGTGGAGATCGTCACCTGGCCGTTGTAGAAGCCGTTGCCTGTGCCGTACTTGACCAGGTCGTAGGCGTCGATGACCGAGCCGTCGAGGGCGTCGACGAAGACGTGCTGGACGCTCGGTTTCCCGTCGGCGACGCCGGAGACCTCGACCTCCCAGGCGAGTCTTTCGCCCTTCTCCCCGGCCCGCACCACGAGCCTCGGCTGCTCGGCCTTGTCCACCTGGGACAGCCTGGCCTTGGCGGCCTTCAGGGCGCTCCTCGTGCTGACCTTCGGCGTCAGCGCGACGTCCCCGGTGGGGCCGGTGGCCGCGACGGTGTCGATGATCTTTCCGGCGGCGTCGGTGACGACCACCGCGTCGCCGCCGACCACCGGCAGCCCCTTGTAGGCGCGCTCGTAGCCGACGTACTGCGTGCCGTCGGCGCCGGAGGTCACGCCGGTGCGCTCGAAGCTCTCCTCCGGGCCCCTGCGTAACGCGCCCAGCCCCTCGGCGACCGCCTTGTCCGCGGCCTGCGCGGCCAGCGCCCTGGGGTCGCTTCCGGGGTCGGCCGTCGTCGCGTTCGACGTTCCCGGGGTGGTATGTCCGGCCGCGTTCACGGGTGCCGTGTAGAGCGTGGTCGCCGCGACCGTGGCGACACCCACCGTCACCGCGATCAGTCCCTTACGTTTCATGCGTGTCGTTCCTTCCTGGCTTCCCCGCCTGCCTGGCGTTCGCTGGGAACACCGGGCGCCGACGCCACCGGAAACATCCGGAAGGTACGGAACATCACGGGGATTGGGGGGCAGAAAAGGGATACGGTTCTAACTTTGCCGGCCAAACGGTAAGCACTAAGTGGCCACCGAAAAACCGCCGCCACATGCGTGGCTCAGTAGAAGAAGCTACGTATCCTCCCCCGAAAAAACCACCCCTTTGGCCAGGGAGGTCTCGCCCCCCAATTACCGAAATTTCATGAAAAGGAAGGCACTATATCGGGGGTACGACGCCTCGGACAATGAACAGCCAGGGGGTATTACCCGAGACTATGGACGCCCGTTGGGTGTAAATGATCTCAATTCCATGCGACCTTAAACAAACCGGCTCCTGCCGTTCTCCGAGGAACCGGACACCCCCCGCACGCCGAGGAGACCACCGTGGGCGCCGATCGCGTAACCGACGAGACCGAGAACGGCATCAGCAGGAAGACGCTGCTGAAGGCGGCCCTGATGGGTGTGCCGATCCCGCTGCTGCTCGGCCAGGCCGCACCCGCGCTGGCCGGGGAGACCGGGCGGCTCCTCGACCCCACGCCGTTCTGCGACGACGACCCGACCGTCCAGCAGCCCGTGGGCGTCCACTTCAGGCCGAGCTCTCCCGCGCGCAACGTCTTTCCCGGCTCCGGCACCCCGCTGAAGGTCAGCGGTTTCGTCGTGAACCGCTCCTGCGACCCGCTGCCCAACGTCCTGATGGACTTCTGGCACGCGGACAGCCAGGGAAAATACGACAGCGTCGGGTTCGCGTTCCGCGGCCACCAGCTCACCGACCCCCGGGGCGCCTTCAAGCTGACCACGGTCGTGCCCGGCCCCTATCCCAGCCGCACCCGGCACATCCACGTCAAGATCCAGGCCCCCGGCCTGCGGCTGCTGACCACCCAGCTCTACTTCCCCGGGGAACCGCGCAACAGCGTCGACGTCCTCTTCGACCCCCGGCTGCTCCTGAACATGTACGCCGGCAACGGAACCTACGTCTTCGTCCTCGACTCCACCGGGTGAGCCACCGGGTCACACCGTTCTCTCGCCCTCCAGCACCCGAAGCACCCACGCGTCCAGATGCGGGCAGTCACGCCGCAGGGCGGCGAGGCCGTGATCCGCGATGGCGAGAGGCCCGTCATGGGTCTTCCGGTATCCCGGGTACGCCGCCAGGATGCGCTTCGAAGGGGCGGTCTCCCTTCCGTCGTTGACCAGTTCGGGCCCTCCGGCGCGTTCGGCCTGCTTGCGCAGGCGTCGGCGACATCCGGCCTGCCGAGAAGCTCCCCCAGCTCTTTCGCCGCGGCGAACACCCACGTCTCCGTCTCGTGCAGAACAAGGTTCGGAACGAGACGCGGGTCATCGTCCAGCGCACGATGGATGGCCCTCTCCACATGCTCGACGCGCGCGTGAGGCGTCCCACTCGGAAGGTCGTCCATCCCAGGGGTGTCCCGGGGAAGGCCGTAGTAGGAGTAGTCGTCGAGCCATTCCCGGAGGGCCTCGGGCTCCGGCCTGCGCAGGACCGTTTCCCCCTCGTCCCTCTCGGCCACCACGAGGTCGTCGAGGGAGAACTGGTTGAGCAGGGTCACCGACTGGGTGGCGATGACGATCTGGCTGCGGGTGGCGGCGGATCTCAGCATGTCCGCCAGCTGGACGATCGCGAACGGGTGCAGTCCCAGCTCGGGTTCGTCCAGGGTCAGCAGGGCGGGAGGCCTCGGCTGCAGAAGAAGTGTGGTCAGGCAGATGTAACGCAGGGTGCCGTCCGAGAGGGCCTCCGCGGGGAAGACCGCGTCGACGCCCTGCTGGTTCCAGCGGAGGCTGGTCCGCCCCTTGGCGTCCTCCACCAGGACGAAGTCGCGGAAGAACGGCGCCATCACCCGCACCGTGCTTCGGATCCGTTCGTAACTCTCCGGGTGTTCCCTGCGCAGGTACAGGAGGAAGGCTGCGAGGTTTCCCGCATCCGGCCGCAGGAAGTCCTGGCCGTCCACGTAGCCGAGCTGTTTGACCGGGGCGTTCCTGCTGGTGTCCTGGAAGTGGAAGACCCGGCACCCCCGCAGGACGTCCACCACGTCCTCCGTATCCTCCGGCGCGGTGTGCAGGAGCGTCTCCCGATGACCGCTTCCGAAGGAGACACCCCACCGTTTGGCGAGGCCCGAGCGCCGACGGGTGATCCTCTCCTGTTCGAAGATCAGTGTGTCGTTCGCCGCGGCAACCAGCACCGCCTCGTAGCCGCTCGTCACCTCACCGTCTCCGGCCTGGATTCCCAGGACGATGGATCCGCCCGCCTTGGCCCCCGCGTGCAGAAGGGCCTGTGCGCCTCCCCTGAGGCCGACCTCAAGGCCGAGCTCGCCGTCGGCGATCCTGCCGAGGAGTTCCACGGCGGCGATGAAGTTGCTCTTGCCCGCGCCGTTCGCCCCCACCAGGAGCGTGATGTCCCCCAGCCGGACATCGGCCTGGCGGATCGAGGTGTATCCCTCGACGTGGATGTTCTGGATCTTGCGCGGCATATCCCAGGCGTACGGTCCAACTTCCTGGACAGTACGACTTCCTGGACGGTTCCGTGGTGGTCAGCCCTCCCGGCCGGTGATCAGGGTGGCCACGCCGTCGAGGATGCGGTCGAGGCCGAAGGTCAGGGCGACCTCCGGGTCGGCGGGGGCGTCGTACTCCTGGCCCGCTGCCTGGCCGACCCGGGAGGCGACGGGGAACCTGCTCTCGTCGGCGACCTTGTCCAGCAGGGGCGCGTTGGCCACCCACCACTCGTCGTCGGTCAGGCCGCTGTCGCGCCGGGCCTCCTCCAGGCTCGCCCTGGTCCGCGCGGTGCCCTCGACGTGGGTCAGGACCAGGGTGAGGACGGCGTCCATCTCCAGGTCGGTCAGGCCGATGCCGTCGAGGGGCCGCAGCTCGGCCTCGTACTTGAGCACGGCGTTGGGTCCCAGGGCGGGGCGGCCCCCCGTGACCTGCAGCATCCAGGGGTGGCGTAGGTAGAGGTCCCAGTTGCGCGCGGCGACGAACCGCAGCGCCCCCCGCCAGCCGCCGGGTTGTGCGGAGGGCGCGTCCACGTCGTCGTAGAGCCTGCCGTACGCGGTGTCGACCATCAGGTCCACCAGCTCTGTCTTGCCGGGCACGTGGGTGTAGAGCGACATGGTGCCGACCCGCAGCCGCTCGGCGACCTGGCGCATGGAGACGGCCTCGATGCCCTCGGTGTCGGCCAGCTCGACGGCGGCCTCGACGATCGCGCGGATGGTCAGCCCGGACCTTCCCGGCCTGCCGTGCGCCCCCCACAGCAGGGCCAGGCTGCGGGCGGGGTCGGCGCCCTTTCTTCCGCTCACGGGAACAGTCTCCAAACCTTCGGCGTTGACCCCACTATAGTCATTCAGTACGGTGTACGGTACGCCGTACGAAAGAAAGGGGTGCACGTGGGGCGACCCGAGTTCACGATCGACGCCGAGGGTGTGCGCAAGCGCTACCCGAAGGCGCCGGAGGGGACGGGTTTGAATGGGTTCGACCTGCGGGTGCGGGCGGGCTCGGTGCGCGGGCTGCTCGGCCCGAACGGGGCGGGCAAGACGACCGCGGTCCGGATCCTGGCCACGCTGCTCGAAGCCGACGCCGGGCGGGTGAGCGTCGCCGGGTTCGACGTCGCGACGCAGGCCCGGCAGGTCCGCCGGAACATCGGGCTCGTCGGGCAGTACGCCGCGGTCGACGAGGTGCTGACCGGACGGCAGAACCTCGTGATGTTCGGCAGGCTGAACCACCTGCCCGCCCCGGCGGCCAGAAGCAGGGCCGAGGAGCTGCTCGAACGCTTCTCCCTGACCGAGAGCGCCGGCAGATCGGTCGCGACCTACTCGGGGGGCATGCGGCGCAGGCTCGACCTGGCCGCGAGCCTGATCGTGGCGCCGCCGGTGCTGCTGGTCGACGAGCCGACGACCGGTCTCGACCCGGCGGCCCGCGCCGAGGTGTGGGAGGCGGTCCGCGAGCTGGCCGAGTCGGGCACGACCGTGCTGCTGACCACCCAGTATTTGGAGGAGGCCGACCGGCTGGCCGACCGGATCTCGATGCTCAGGGCCGGTCGGGTCGTCGCCGAGGGCACGCCGGACGAGCTCAAGGCCACCGTCGGCGGTGACCGGATCGACGTCGTGCTGTCCGGTGGCGACGACGTGACGACGGTGCTCGGCCTGGCGGGCCGGGTCGCCTCCGGCGAGCCGTACGCCGAGGGTGACCGGGTCAGCGTGCCGGTGGCCGGGCGCACCCGCGCGCTGGCCGAGCTGGTTTCGGCGCTGAACGAGGCGGGCGTCGAGCCCCAGGACATCACCCTGCGCCGTCCGACGCTCGACGAGGTCTTCCTCAAACTCACCAAGGAGGTCGTTCGATGACGGCACTGTCCACGGTCGGCTGGGCCTTCGCGGACACCTGGACGATCACCAGGCGCGACCTGAACCACTGGGCCCTGCGGCCCGGCACGGTCGCCATCGGCTGGGTCTTCCCCGTCATGATCGCGCTGATGTTCGGCGGCCTGTTCGGCGGCGCGATCGAGGTGCCCGGCGGGGGAGGTTACTTCGACTTCCTGATGCCCGGGATGTTCGCCATGACCGTGTTCTTCGGGCTGGAGAACACCATGATGGCCGTGACGACCGACGCCGCGAAGGGCGTGACCGACAGGTTCCGCTCGATGCCGATGAGCTCACTGGCCGTCGTGGCGGGCCGCTGCGTCGCCGACATGCTCAACTCGGTGGTCGGCCTGGCCGTCATGGTCGGCGCGGGGCTCGCGCTCGGCTGGCGCTGGCACGAGGGACCCGGCCCGGCCCTGGCCGCGTTCGGGCTGCTGCTCCTGCTGCGCTTCGCCCTGCTGTGGGTGGGAATCCTGGCGGGCCTGGCCGCCGGCGGCCCGGAGTCGGTGACGGCCGTGCAGATCCTGGTCTGGCCGGTGGGCTTCCTGTCCAACGTCTTCGTCGACCCGGCGACCATGCCCTCCTGGCTCGGCGCGATCGCCGAGTGGAACCCGCTCTCGGTCACGGCGGCGGCCGTACGGGACCTGTTCGGAACCCCGGGCTTCGAGGCCGGGTCCTGGATCACCCTGAACGCGATCCCCATGGCCGTGGCGTGGCCGCTGCTGCTCGTCGCGGTCTTCCTGCCGCTGTCGGTACGGAAATATCGCCATCTGAGCAGGACATGAAAAAGGGACCGTCCCGGGCGCACCCCCGGGACGGCCCCTCGCCTGGTGGCTCAGTTCCCGGCGCGCTCGTAGACGACCTTCCCGCCGAGGACGGTCAGGTCGACCGGGATGTCGGCGTAGTCGTGCGGGTCGCCGGCGCGCAGGTCACCGCCGAGGACGCACAGGTCGGCGATCTTGCCGACCTCGACGCTGCCCTTCCAGGACTCGGCGAAGTCCTGGCGGGCGGGGTTGATCGTGTAGGCGCGCAGCGCGGTGGCCAGGTCCACGCACTGGTCGGGGCCGCTGACCTTGCCGGTCGCCTTGGACTCGCGCAGCATCATCGAGGCGACGGCCTGGCGCCAGTTGGGCTCGGTGATCGGCGCGTCCGAGCTTGAGCAGACCGCGACGCCCGCCTCGACCGCGGAGCGGACCGGCCACTGGTACTCGGAGCGCGCCTTGCCGAGGATGTCGTCCATCATGTCGGCGGTCATCCACTTGATGCCGGGGTTCATGTTGACCGAGTAGCCGTGCGCGGAGAGTTTGGCCAGGCTCTCGGCGGAGACGAAGTCGCCGTGGATGAGGTAGTGCCTGGCGTCCGGCCTGGGGTGGACCTCGTTGGCCGCGACGAAGGCGTCGACCACGGCGTCGATGCCCCGGTCACCGGTGACGTGCACCCCGAGCTGGTAGCCCGCGGCGTGCGCGTGCCTGATCATCTCCCGCAGCTCCGCCTCCTGCAGGGCGGCGGTCGCGCCGTGCACGCACAGCGAGCCGTAGCCTCCCGCGCTGCCGTACGGCTCGTGCATCCAGGCGGTCTCGTTGGGCGGGACACCGTCGGCGAAGATCTTCACGCCGATGACCGACAGCAGGTCGGGGTCGATGTCGTCGGGCACGCCGAGGCCTTCGAGCCCGGCGACCAGGTCGGCCGCGGAGCCGCCGATGGCGGCGGGCAGCAGCAGGACCCTGACCCTGGCGGCCAGTTCCCCGGCGCGGGCCAGCTCGATGTAGGCGTCCAGGGACTCGGTGCTGAGGCCGCCGCCGAGGATCTGGGTGCCGCCGGGGCCGAGGCCGGGCTCGGTGTAGCTGGTGATGCCCTCGGCGTGCAGGGCGGCGACGGCCTGGCGGATGGCCTCCTTGCGCTGCTCGACGCTCGCGACCGGGATGAGACCCTGCACGAGGGCCTGGGCGGCCTCCTTCAGGATGCCGGTCGGCTCACCGTCGGCGTCCACCTCGATCACCCCGCCCACAGGGGCGACGGTGTCGCGGGTGATCCCGGCGATCTCCAGGGCCCTGGAGTTGACCCACAGCATGTGCGCGGAGAAGTCGGTCAGCGCGACCGGGTGGTCGGGGGAGACGGCGTCCAGGTCACGGTGGTGCGGGCGGCGGGACGGGTCGGCGAGGACTTCGGCGAGGTAGCCGAGGTCCCAGCCGAGGCCGGTGATCCACTCTCCCTCGGGGGTGGTCTCGGTGGCCCGCCGTACGGTCTCGGCGATGTCGGCGATGGACCTGACGGCGGGGTAGCCGACGCTGAGCGCGAAGGGAGGCCTGGTCAGACCCCAGGCGGCGCCGTGCAGGTGCGAGTCGTTGATGCCGGGCAGGAGCGTACGGCCCGCCAGGTCGATCACCCGGGTCTCCGGTCCGGCCAGCGCCTCGATCTCCGCGGTCTCACCGACGGCGAGGATGCGTCCGTCCCGCACCGCGACCGCCTGGGCCACGGAGAAGTCGGCGTCGACGGTCAGGACGTCGCCGTTGACCAGGATCAGGTCCGCTGGTTGGGACATCGGAGGCCTCCAAGGGGTTGTTTGAATGAATGTATGGACCCAAATGACTCTCCGTCAATGGGGGGCCGCGCAGCTCACGGCGTACAAACCTTGCCAACACCCACCCCCGGGACATACCGTTTGGACCCAAATCTTTAGACGACAGGCGGAGGCGTGCCCGTGGCGACCCCGAAGATGCTGCTCATCCTCAGCGAGAACTGGACGATGACGCCGGGCGACGACCTGGCCTCCGTCGTCCGGTGGGCCCGTGAGGCGGAGGACGCCGGGTTCGACTCGGTGATGCTCAGTGAACACGTGGTGCTCGGCCCCGACTCCGGCGCCCTGGGGGTCATGCCCAACCCCAGGGAGTACGCCCTGCCCGGCAACCAGGACCCGAAGACCTCCTGGCCCAACTCGATCGTCCTGCTCAGCGCCATCGCCGCGGTGACCAGCCAGATCCGGCTCGTCGCCGGGGCGATCCTGGCCCCGCTGCGCCACCCGCTGCTGCTGGCCAAGGAGATGGCCACCCTGGACCGGCTCAGCGAGGGCCGTCTCGTCGTGCTTCCCACGGTGAGCTGGAGCCGCGACGAGTACGCCGCCCTCGGCGTGCCGTACGACAAGCGCGGCAAGCTCCTCGACGAGCACCTGGCCGCCTGGGACCTGCTCTGGAAGGAGTCCCCGGCGAGCTTCGACGGCGAGTACTACCCGTTCGAGGACGTCTACCTGGAGCCCAAGCCCTTCCGCCCCGGCGGCCCCACCCTCTGGTTCGGCGGCCAGACCCTGCACGGCCCGCTGCTGCGGCGCCTGGTCCGCTACGGCCACGGCTTCAACCCGCTCGGCAGGCCCAAGCCCGAGGAGCTCGACCTGCTCGCGAACGCGATGCGCGAGGCCGGACGGGACATCTCCGAGCTTGAGATGATCGGCGGCACCCGGGCGATCTTCCCCGACAACGACTCGGTCGCCGACCTCGACCAGGCGCTGTCCACCATCCCCGACCAGATGGCCCAGGGCTTCGACACCTTCTGCATCAAGCCCTCCCAGTTCACCGACGACCCGCACGACGTCGCGGCCTTCTGCCGCCGGGTGATGGCCCGCGTCGAGACCCTCACCAGCTAAGGAGACCCATGAACACCCTGCGCAACGTGATCGGCGGGCAGAGCGGGGAGCCCGCGGGCGGTGAGTGGATGGACCTCGTCGACCCGGCCACGGAGAAGGTGTACGGCCGCGCGCCCCGCTCGAACGCCGACGACGTCGCCGCCGCGGTCGCCGCCGCCACCGAGGCCGCCCGTTCCTGGCGGCGCAGCACCCCGGCCAGGCGGCAGGAGCTCCTGCTCGACCTCGCCCGGCTGATGGAGGAGAACCGCGACGCGCTGACCGAGGCCGAGGTGCGGTCCACCGGCAAGCCCCGCGGCATCACCCGCCGCGTGGACGTCGGCGGGTCCATCGACGCCATCCGCTACTTCGCCGGCGCCGCCCGGGTCCTGGAGGGCCTGGGCGCCACCGAGTACGCCGAGGGCCACACCTCGTTCGTACGGCGTGAGCCGATCGGCGTCGTCGCCCAGGTGACGCCGTGGAACTACCCGCTCATGATGGCCGCCTGGAAGATCGGCCCCGCCCTGGCCGCGGGCAACACCCTGGTCATCAAGCCCGCCGACAGCACACCCGGCTCGACCGTGCTGCTCGGCGAGCTGTGCGCGCAGGTCTTCCCGCCCGGCGTCGTCAACGTCGTCTGCGGCGACCGTGACACGGGCCGGGCGCTCGTCGAGCACCCCGGCGTCGAGATGGTCGCCATCACCGGTTCGACCCGCGCCGGGATCGAGGTCATGCGCTCGGCCGCCGACGACCTCAAGGACGTCCACCTCGAACTGGGCGGCAAGGCCCCGGCCGTGGTCTTCGCCGACGTGGACGTGGTCGAGACGGCCCGCTCCGTCGCCGAGGCCGCCTTCTTCAACACCGGCCAGGACTGCACCGCCGTCACCCGCGTCCTGGTCGAGGAGAGCGTCGCCGAGGCCTTCACCCAGGCTCTCGCCGAGGCCGCGGACGCCCTGACCGTCGGCGCCCCCGACGAGGAGGGCGTCTTCCTCGGCCCCTCGAACAACGCCGCGCAGGCAGAACGGGTCGCCTCCTTCGTCAAGGGGCTGCCCGGCCACGCCCGCGTCGTCACCGGCGGCCACCGCCTGGACAGGCCCGGCTACTTCTTCGCCCCCACCGTGGTCGCCGGGGTCCGCCAGGACGACGACATCGTGCAGCAGGAGGTCTTCGGCCCGGTCGTGACCGTGCAGTCCTTCGCCAGCGAGCGGGAGGCGATCGAGCTGGCCAACGGCGTCCCCTACGCCCTGGCCGCCAGCGTCTGGACCCGCGACACGGGCCGGGCGATGCGGCTGACCGCGGAACTGGACTTCGGCGCGGTCTGGGTCAACTGCCACCAGGTGATCATCCCCGAGCTGCCCCACGGCGGCTTCAAGCACTCGGGAACCGGCAAGGACCTGTCGCGGTACGGCTTCGACGCCTATACCCGGATCAAGCACGTGATGATCAGCCACTCCTGACTTCCGGTCGTGAGCCTTCTGGTCCGGAGGAGGCTCGCCGACCGGGGTTTCCGACGAGGAAGGGGCGCGCCCAACGGGCACGCCCCTTCCGCTGTTTCCTTCCCATCCGGCCTTTCCACCTGGGCTCTTCCAGCCGGGATTTCCGCTCGGCGCCTTCCGTCCGGACCTTCCACCTGAGGTCTGCCCGCTGAAGCTTTCCGTCCAGGGCTCTTCCAGCTGAAGCGTCTGTTTGGGGTGTCAGCCGTCCTGTGTCCAGAGGCGTAGTCTCTCCGGGTTGCGGACCACCCAGATCCGGGTGACGTGACCGTCGGCGACGTCGAACGCGGCCGCGGTCACGACGACACCGGCACGCCGTTGACCGGCCGCTCCAGGAGTTCGAGCTCCGGGGCCATGTCGCGACCATGTACCGGGCGATGCGTGGGCCGCGGTGGACCCGGTTCTCACCGGACGAGCCGACCGAAGCAACCGGTACCGACGCCTCCGTCACCCTTGCGAAGGGCGGCGAGGTGGTCGCGCACAGGGCGGGTGCTCATGTTCCCGCCCTGTGTCGTGCCGTGTGGCGTTTCGGCCTGGGACGACGGCGCCGCTCCAGCCGGGCCGAAGGAGCGGATCCGCCCCCTGTAACCCTTTGGGAGATTCTGACCAAAGGGGGTGTTAGCCAACGAAGGGGGGCATTGCCAGTGCTTCGCAAACAGGCGGAGATCGCCACAGATCACGCGGCGTTCGAAGCCTTCTACCGGCGGCACGTCGATGCGGTCACCCGCTTCCTCGCACGACGCGTCGACGACCCGCACACCGTGGCCGACATGGTGGCCGAGGTGTTCATGGCGGTGCTCAACTCCGCCCACACCTACCGGGCCGAGCAGGGGACCGAGCTCGCGTGGCTGTACGGCGTGGCACGCAACAGGGTCTCGACCGAGCGGCGGCGTTCGTTCAAGGAGTGGCGGCTGGCGAGCCGGATGAGCGGGAGGCGACCACTGGACAGTGACGACATCGCCAAGCTTGAGGAGCGCATCGACGCGGAGCAGCCCGCCAGGCGGCTCTTCACGGCCATGGCAGGCCTGCCGAAGGGGGAACGCGCCGTACTCGAACTGGTCGTCATCGACCAGCTCACGGTCACCGAGGCGGCGGTGGCCCTCGGCATCCAGCCGGGGGCCGCCAAGGTGCGGTTGCACCGCGCTCGCCGCAGGCTGCGGGGATTGCCCTTCGTTCTGGAAGGAACACTGGGATGAGTTTCGAGGAACAGATACTGATGCAGATGAAAGCCGAGATCACCGCGCGCGCCAACCGTCGACGCATCGGTCGCCGCCTGCTCACGGGGGCGGCGGTGGCCGGACTGGCCGCGGCGGCGACGATCGCGATGCCGCTGTTGACCGGGTCGGAACAGGCCGCGTACGCGGTGACCAGGAACACCGACGGCACGATCAACGTCAAGCTGAACGAGTTCAGGGACGCCGACAAGCTGGAACAGGATCTGAAAAAGATGGGGGTGTCCGCGGACATCACCTACCTCAAGTCCGGTAAGGCGTGCCAGGGGAACAGGGGAGACATCGTTGGGGGCGCATCCCCGGAGGAATGGGAGGGCTCCGCGTCCGCCAAGGCCGTTCGCCTGCTGCCTCACGGAGGAGGGTTGGAAATCGATCCTCGGTATGTCGGAAACGGGCAGACCCTGGTGATGATGCTCACCGAGAACAAGGACCGCGTGTTCGGGTCGGAGAGATCGGGGACGCAGTGGCAGCTCCCCACCTACGTGGTCAATGGCCAGGTCAAACCATGCGTTGTGGTCGACGACCCGCTCTGGAACGACGTCGACGGCTCCGGCGGGCCCCCGGCGGGAAGCTGAACCCGCCAGGAGTGCCCCGGGCCGTCCAGGCGGCCTTCCACTCCTTCCGCCCCGACCGTGGCCGCCGGGGTCCGTGATCAAGCCGTGGTGATCGGCCACTCCTGACGGCCTCCCCTCCAGGTCGCGAGCCTCCTGGTCCGGAGGAGCGGGCCTCCTCTTCAGGTCGCGAGCCTCCTGGTCCGGAGGAGCGAGTTTTCTGGTCCGGAGGAGGCTTTCCGATCGGGGAGGTCTTCCACGAGGAAGGGGCGTGTCCACCAGGCACGTCCCTTCTTGTGTTCTCCACCGGAGTGTCAGCCGTCCTGTGCCCAGAGGCGTAGTTTCTCCGGATTGCGGACCACCCAGATCCGGGTGACATGACCGTCGACGATGTCGAACGCGGCCACGGTCGTGACCACACCGGCACGCCGGGCCACCAGACCCGGCATGCCGTTGACCGACCGCTCCAGGAGTTCGAGCCCCGGGGCCATGTCGGCGATGGCGACCATGTACCGGGCGATGCGCGCGCCGCCCTCGACCGGGTGCGGTACGGTGCCGACCGCTCCCCCGCCGTCGGCGACCATCACGGCGGCCGGGTCGAGGAGGCCGACGAGGGCCGTGATGTCCTTCGTCTCCCACGCCTCCTTGACCTGCCGTACCGCGTCGGTCCGCCCGGCCACCGTCACCGTCGTCGGGGCCCGCGTGACGTCCACCCGCCGCCGGGCGGAGGCCGCCAGCTGCTTGCAGGCCGCGGGGGTCCGGTCGAGGACGTCGGCGATCTCGGCGAAGGAGTAGCGGAAGACGTCGTGCAGGACGAACGCCACCCGTTCGGCCGGGGTCATCGACTCCAGGACGACGAGGAAGGCCATGGCCACCGACTCGTCCAGGACCAGCTGGTCGGCGGGGTCGGCGCCCTGGCCGTGGCCCCACTCGGCGCGGTCGGGCAGCGGCTCGGGCAGCCACGCGCCGACGTAGCGCTCACGCCGGGCCCGCGCCGAGCCGAGCACGTCCAGGCAGACGCGACCGGTCACGGTCGTCAGCCAGGCGCCGGGAGACACGATCTCCTCCCGTTTGCCTCGCGGTAGCGCGTACCAGCGCGTGTAGGCCTCCTGTACGGCGTCCTCGGCCTCGGCCAGTGAACCGAGCAACCGGTAGGCGACATTGATCAGTTGGCGCCGCTCAGCGGCCGTCCCAGCCGTATCCATGCTCCCGGCCGCCTCCTCGCCTTACCTTTCGCGGGCCTGCGTCGTCGGACTGATGAGACCTTATCGATCCACTACCTAGGGGTACTTTTCAGCACTATCCAACACTCCCTGGCGCGTCCAGATATTTCCGGACACTTCAAGATCTTTTCTGGCGCTTCACGGCACTTCCGGGTGTCTCAGGGCACCCTCAGGCATTTTTTGGCCCTTCAGGGCACCGACAGGCACTCCAAGACACTTCCAGGGCGGAACAGGGGAACCGTGACATGGCCACTCAGGCGACAGCACAGCGCAACTTCTCGTTTCTGCGGATCGCGATCGCTCTGCAGACCCTGACCATCTTCGTCCAGGCGACCTCCGCCGGGCTGCTGCTGTCCACCTCCTACGGGGAGACCCTGCACAGCGCCGGAGCCCGCGTCATGTACGGAGCGTCGGTCCTCTACGTCCTCGCGGCGATCCTGGCCTGGAAGCCAGGCGGCGGCTCCCCCCGCCCCATCCTCCACGCCGCCGGCTTCCTCATCCTGGCCTCCGTCCAGGTCCTGCTCGGCATCGCCCACATCCCCTCGGTCCACCTCCCCCTGGGCGTCCTGATGTTCGGCCTGAGCCTGCTCGCCCTGTCCCGAACCTGGCACAGGCCCTGAACCCGTGTTCCACCCCCTCGGCCGCCAACCGCCTTTCGTGGCACACGAAGGCGCGATGGCCCGAGTCACGAACCCTTCAGGTGATGAGTGGCCGGTGTCGCACTGCGCGTCCTGGCGGGAGAGAGAGTTGCGAACCTTTGAGGGTGATGCAGTGAGGCGAGGACAAAGTCCCAGGCCAGACCGGGCGCCGCAGGAGCGGAATTTGCTGTTTCTCAGCAGTCCGGCGGTAGTGCGGAGGCGCAGGCCAGAGCGTTGATCATCCTGATGCCTGGCCGGACCCTATAACGCTTCCCTTCCTGCGGTCAGTTCCAGGAGTCGAGGGAGATGTCCGGGCCGCCTGCCAAATAGCGGTGTAGGGCGCTGGCCGTGGTGGAGACGAAGTTCTGTGGTAGTTCCGTGGTGGGGATCCACCGTACCTGGGCGTGTTTGTGGGGTTCGCCGTTGGTCAGGGTGCCCGACCATTCGTGTACGGCGAAGACGACCGTCAGGAAACCGCTGGGCGCCTCCACTCCCCGCGCACCGTGGATGACGTGGGCCAACCGCAGTGACTCGGGGCGGACGACCAGGCCGGTCTCCTCCTGGAGTTCCCGGATCGCGGTCTGGGTGATGGGCTCCCCCGGCTCGCTCTTACCGACGGGCAGGTCCCACATGCCCTGGGCGAACTTCGCGTGAGGGCCGCGCTGGAGCAGGACGACCCGTTCGGTTTCGCGGTCGTGCACGATCACCGCCGCGACCAGCAGCGTCATGGCCTCCATCGCGGGCGCCAGAGGCCGAGATGGAACGTCGGTACGCGGTTCGGTCATGCCGGTCCCTTCTCGAAGGATGTCAGGCCAGCGCGTCTCGGACTCGCTGGTCCAGTTCGGTGGCCCCGGGGACCCCGCGTCTACGGTAGATCGTCAGACTTGATCTGATCGAGGCGAGAGCTTGTCTGGTTCGGTCCGAGGAGACACCCTCCATGAGGTCCACGGCCTTTCGCCAGGTGGCTACTGCTTCGTCTGTCCGGTTCTGAGCGGCGAGGCTGTCACCGAGATCAGCGTAGGTAAGTATGTGAACGCGCTTGTACTTTTCAGCGTCCCAGCGGATCAGTGCCGTTCGATGCTGTCGTTGTGCTCCGCCGTGATCAGCCAGGTCGCTTAGCGTTCTGGCGGTGTGGCTGACGACGGTGCCGGAGGCGGGGCCGCTGACCAGAGAGAAACCGGCCTGGGGTTCTCCTTGTCTGGTGAGCGCGTTTTCCGCAGCAAGAAGAGCTTGTGCCGCAGCTGTCTTTTCGGCCGATGCCGCGTGTGCTCGGGCGTGGGTGATGTGCAGCAAGGCTTCGGTTTGGCCGTCGAGGGCTCCTCTACTGCGGATGAGCGCCTCCTCGATAAGGGCGACGCAGTGATGTGGCTGTTTCATGCTTAGGGCTTGTTGGGCGAGAGCACGCATCATCCAACTCGCGTGGCCCCTGGGATCGGCTTCGTAAGCGAGTTGGTAGCCCACCTGGTAATAGCGTTGAGCGGCACCTTCTTGACCGAGGTCGTGGTGCTTCCACCCTGCGAGGTAGGCGAGTTCCGCGACGGCTCCGAAGGCTTGGCGGCGAACCCGCTCGTTCGGAAACCGTGCATTGAGCATGGGGGCTGCGGTGTCGGCCAGATATGCGGTCACAGTGGTGAGGCCATGACCGCCTCCCAGACGTTCGTCCGCCGCGCTGAAAACGGAGGTGATCTGTCGAACGACGTCAATCTCTTCTGTCCCCACCAGTACGGTGCCGGTGCGAGCCCGGAGCAGGCGAGAGACCGGCTCATGGTCGTAGCTCAGCGGCATGGCGACACCGGCGGCTGTGAAGGTCGCAACGGCCAGGAAGCGCCGACGTTCGACATCGGCGCGTCCCAGGTTCGTAGCAGCGCGCACGGGGTCAATGTCGGCGGCCAGGGGGTCTTCGGCTGTTACGAGGCCTATCTCGGTCAGGGAGACCGGTCGCCCCATTCGGCGGGAAAGAGCTTCGGCGATGTACTGGCCGGTTTGGCCCGAAGGTCGGGCGCCGTCGACCCAATGGGCCACAGCCGACTTGTTGGTGCGTAGGATTTCTCCATTTTCGGCAGCTATGCGCCGAATTGCTGAGGCCAGAGCATCGTAGGTCCATTCGGCCTCTGCGATTGCTTCTTGCAGTCGTCTGTTGGGCTCTTTGGTCACCGTCACGGCCCCTCCCTTCCGAGAGCGTAAACCCCGTATACCGCTCTCCGTGCCGCTCCCCCTACTCCCCGAGGGTTGTTGGCGCTTCACTAATCATCAGTCGCCCAAGCGACCAGGCGCCCTGGGCCTGAATTCCCGGGGTGATGCAGCCCCAAATCTGCCCAATAAGCACCCAATCGATAGAACGGGCATGAGCATGCCCGGCTCATACAGCGTTTCCCGTAGTTTCCTTCTCGATTTCACGGACAGGCCAGTCCGGTCATCGCGAATCCCGGATTTCTTCCCGATCGAATGGAGGGCCGCCATGAAGGACACACGGCGCACATTGACCGAACCGGCGATCCCTGGCTGGCGGTTGATCATCAGCGACACCGGCCGGTTCTGGGCCATCCGCAACCGGGCTTTCCCGCGTACGGCGTTGCGCGCCGGGGCGGAGCCGACGGTGGACGCCGACACCTTCGAGGGGGTTCGGGAGGCCGTGGCCGAGCAGGAGGAGAAGGCCCGCACCGCTGTTGAGGGAGGGACCCCGTGACGGGGCGGCATCGGGACGGACAGCCGTACGCGCCGGTGTATCGGCGGGTGTGGGACGGCCCGGCCCGCGCCGAGGCCGAGCGGATCGACCGGGCGTGGGCTGAGTGGACGGTTCTCTACAGCCTGGGGAAGCGGTGCTTCTACGCCATGGCCGCTTGGGACGGCCCGCGACCGGTGATCGTCGAGGACCTGACCGGTGAGGGGTTGGAGGAGCGGATACGGGAGGCGGAGATGATCCGGGCGATCCGGCTCGCGCCGCCTTCGTTGGCTCGGCGGAGGTGTCCGGCCTCTGAAGTGCGGGGTCGGGTCGTGGCCGAAGGGCGTTCGCCGGACGGGAGGGCGGCATGACGCTCCCGGCCTGGGTTCCTCGTCAAGTTTCTGAGTTTTCAGATCGAACCTGTAACTCCGTGCAGACGGCTCACCCGGACTGGCTCGTCTTCCACAGCTCGCGGTCCGGCCTGTGGAGCGCCTACCGGAGCGTCCTGTCCGGCAGGCCATACCCCCGGGACGTGCTGTTGGTGCGGGCCGAGACTGCCGAGGAACTGAATCGCAAGCTGGCCGCCCAGGCGTCTCCGGTGGTGCCGCCGAGCATCCAGGCCGTCGCCGTCGCCCGCGCCATCCAAACCGCTCAGGTCAGGCAGATGGCCCAGGTTTCTCGGGTTGTTCAAGCTGTATGCCCGGGTCAGGCCGCTCAACCGGGGCGATCCACGGCACTGCGCAGACTTCTGCGCTCGTGAAGCCGGTACGGCGGGCGGTGGACGTCATCCCACCCGTCGCTCGCCGTACCCATGAACGTGCGGCTCAGGCGGGAGGGGTCTGGGCCGCACACCTCCGCGAGACGGCTCCCACACTCGCCGGACATGACAGGGCGTGTTGGGGAAGGAGGGAGCCGTCTGGCGCACCGGCCTTGCCGTCGTGGAAGGCCGGTCCTCCTCCAGGGTGCCCGGCCATCTTGCTCCCCGGCTCGGGGCCGGGCACCCGCCTCCTGAAAAGGCATCCGTTTCACGAAAAGACCCAATCACTCCCGCACCCAGGGACGACCATGACCGACGACGAACAACGGTTGATCGACCTGCTCATCAGCACCCACCCCGGCTGGCGGTACGAACACCACACCCTGCCGGGCCTGCCCCCATGGTGGGCCGTCCGGTACGAACCCCTGCGTCCCGACCAACGCAAAGCCGGAGCCCGCGACGCGCTGGGCCGTACGACCCTGCACCGGCTCACCCAGGCGTTGGCTCGGCACGACCAGATCCTGCACATCCTCCGCTACTGAAGGAGAACCCTCATGCCCCCACTCAAGGCCGTAGCTCCGGACGGCACCTTCACCACCGGAACCGGCACCACCGAACGACTCCTCACCCCCGGCGAGGTCGCCCGCATCTTCGGCGTCGACCCCAAAACCGTCAACCGCTGGGCCCTCACCGGCCGCATCCCCTCGGTACGCACCCCCAGCAACCAACGCCGCTACCGCGAAACCGACATCAACACCCTCCTCAACACCTCGCCTTGATCATCACTTTCCGCCCTTTCGAGTGGCGGCAGATCATCCCAGCGCGGGGATGGTCCCCGCCTCTTCGAGCTCGCCGAGGCGTTCGCGGCCGAGCTGGAGTTCTTCGTTGGTTGAGGGCCGAACGCGTGAGCCTACGACTGTTGTTCGGCCCATTCAGCGACATCCACAAAGCGTTCATCGTCTGTCGGCGACGCCTCATCCACCGATCGTTCCTTCTGGCGGTCGGACCCGTGAAGCCTCACAGCCGGGATCTCAGCACGTCGACCTCACAGCCCGGTGCGAACGGGTCGAAGCCGTGCTCGGTCAGCCAGCGGACCCCCAGCAGGCTGCGCACCGACCACCACGCGCGGATCACGTCGAGGTCGACGTCGGTGCCGTATCCGGCGACGACGTCGCCGAGGTGCTCCTCGTGTCCGAGCGTCAAGGTGGCGAGGTCGAACAGGGCGTCACCCTGGCCCGCCTCGGACCAGTCGATGACGCCTGTGATCTCGTCGCCGTCGACGAACACGTGAGCGATCTGCAGGTCGCCGTGCGTGAACACCGGACTCCAGGGCCGGAACGCGGCCTCGGCGACCTGGCGGTTGCGGGTGACCAGGTCGGCGGGCAGGACGCCGTTCGTCACGAGCCACTCGCACTCGCCGTCGAGTTCCGCCGACAGATCGTCGACGCCCCGGCCTGCCCGGCCGAGCCTGGGCGGCGACGGCGCGTCGTGCAACCTCCGAACGGCGGCGCCCGCCGCGGCCCACGCCGCCGGGGACGCGGCCGACGGCTCGCCGAGGCGGCCGAGCGCCGTCCCCGGGACCGCGGCGATCGCGAGCACCGGCGGCCTGTGCCACAGGACCTTCGGAGTCGGGACCGGCGCCAGGGCCATCGCCTCGACCTCGACGTCGATGCGCGCCTGATCGGCGTCCACCTTCAGGAACACGTCGCCGACGCGCAGGGTCGCGCGCTCGGAATGGGCGACGACCACTTCGACCTCATCCATGGACGACCAGTCTCCCGGGGGCGATCGTCGACGTCACCGGGTTTGTCGCGTGCCCGGCCACCAGGCGCCCTCGCGCGGCATCGGCCGCCGCCCAGGTCAGGGCCACCACTTCAGCAGGCCACCTCGGGAAGTCACCGGTACCTGAAGTATCACTTTTGCGCGAAAAATCCCGATGAAGTAGCGTTAACCGCGTGACTGCCGGGTCGGCCTTGGGCCACGCACCAGAGAGCAGCCCGGCTGACGCTTGATCGCCGGGCGGGCCAGGGGCCCGCCACGTTCTTCTCCATTCAGTACGGCAAGCAGGATCGACCAATGGAGAAGAGTGGATTTCAACAAGCAGGTCATTGACGAGTTCCGTGCCAACAACGGCCAGGTCGGTGGCTATTTCGAGGGAGCGAGACTGCTCCTGCTCACGACCGTCGGCGCCCGCTCGGGCAGACCGCACACGAACCCCCTCGGCTACCTGCCCGACGGCGGCGACCGCATGCTGGTCATCGCCTCCGCCGGAGGGTCCCCCAAACACCCGGCCTGGTACCACAACCTGAAGGCCAACCCACGGGCCACCGTCGAGACCGGGGTCTTCGACTTCGACGTCGTGGCGGAGGTACTGGAAGGCGAGGAGCGTGACGCGGCGTTCGCCCGCGCCGTGGAGGGCGACCCGGGCTGGGCCGAGTACCAGGCCAAGACGACCCGCGTCATCCCGGTCGTCGCGCTTCGCATCGCCGGGCCGCCCCGGAGCAACGCGCCGTCGGGCGGCGCCTACCTCAGGCTGGTGCACGACGGCTTCCGCCGCGAACTGGCGCTGATCCGCAAGGAGCTGTCCGACTCGGGACGGCCCGGCCTCGGTGTGCAGCTCAGGATCAACTGCCTGACCGTCTGCCAGGGCCTGCACCATCACCACATGGGCGAGGACACCATGATGTTCCCCGTCCTCGCCGAGCAGCACCCCTCGCTCGCCCCGGTCCTCGAACGGCTGGCAAAGGAGCACGAGCGCGTGGCCGCACTCGTGGAGGAGCTGAAGCGGGCCCTCTCGGGGGACGATCCGCTGAAGGTGCGGGCCGAGATCGAACGGCTCGTCGACGAGCTCGAAGCGCACCTGACCTACGAGGAGGAGCAACTGATCCCGGTCCTCGACCTCGGCTGAAGGCCCGCCGTACCAACAAGGGCCGCCGTACCGACAAGGCCCGCCGTACCAACAAGGGCCGCCGTACCGACAAGGCCCGCCGTACCGATACGGGCCGCCGCACCAATAGGGCTCGCCGTACCGGCAAGCCCGCCGTACCAGGCCGCACCGGTACGGCCCGCCGTACCGGTAAAACGGTTGAGAACGGGAAAACCCGCCCTGTTCCGCCTTTTCGCGCCGCACCGCGAGAGAAGGAGGAACAGGACGGGCGGTTCACGGGCACATGGTTCCCCGCCCACCGGGGAACCGGGCCGGGCAAAGCGCCCGGGGCCGGTGACTCACCTCACCGGCCTCCGGGTGGGGATCACGGGCCTTCCGGGTTCACCACGTCGGCGTCCACCCAGAAGGGGGCTACCAGTTCGCGCAGCCGCTCGGCGCCGACCCGCTCGACCAGTTCGATCGCGTTGACGTTGTCGACGAGCTGCTGCATCTTGGTCGCCCCGAACAGCACGGTGCTGACCGAGGGGTGCGTGAGGGTGAACGCCACGCACAGCTGGGCGGGGGTGACCTCCAGCTCGGCCGCGACCGCAGCGAGGCCGTCGGCGGCCTCGATGATGCGCTCGCGGACGCCGCCCGGGTCGCGGCCGATCTCACGTCCGGGCTTCTTGTTGCCCGCGAGGATGCCGCCTTCGAGGATGTCCGACGCCTGCATGGTGATGCCCTCGGCGAACACCTGGGCGAACGGCGCGCCGTCCGGGATCGACCTGCGGCAGGGGCTGTACTTCAGCTGCGCGATCTGCGGACCGGGCGAACCCGCCTGGATGGCGTGGTCGCGGATGGTCCTGACCGCCGTGGCCGACCAGTTGTTCACACCCCAGCAGCCGATGATCCCGTCGACCTCCAGCTCCGCGAGATCGACCGCGAGCTGGTTCAGGTCGAGGTCGTCGCGGCGGATGTCGCCGAGGATCACCAGGTCGGCCCGGTCGGTCCCGACCCTGAACAGGGCCTTCTCCAGCTGCTCACGCAGCGACATCTCCGGGTACGGCTCCAGCCACAGCTTGGCCGACAGCAGGTACTCGTCCCTGGAGATGCCCGCCGCCCTGACGATGGCGGAGAACAGCACGTCGGTGAAGACCGGCGGGTGGCCGGGGAAGCCGTACACGCCGACGTCGAACAGGTTGATGCCCAGGTCCACGGCGTGGCGGACCATGGCCACCGCGTCCTCGAAGGCCATGCGGTCGTAGGTGTGCCAGGACCCCAGCGACAGGACGGAGACGTCGGGACCGTGGGTTCCGACCCTGCGGAGGGGAACCACCTTCTTGGGCGTGGACATCGGACTCCTCGAAAAATATGTGGATGGCCGTCAGGCTCTGTTCGGTGGAGCTTCTCGCCTGCCAAGCCCCGGGAAAGGTCTGTGGAAGACCCGCGGAAACGGCCCTCGGGTCCCCGCGGAGCGTCTCCGCGGGGACCTTCGGAGGATCAGGCGAGGGTCCGGAAGCAGGTTCTCAGGGAAGCCACGGGTGGACGACGGCCTTGACCTGCTCAAGGCGCGACATGGACTCAAGCGCTGCCGAGGCCCCGCTGAGTCCGACGGGCTCGCTGAACAGCTCGTCCCAGGGGAACCGCGTCTGGGTCGAGCGCAGGAACTCGATCGAGTTGTAGTAGTCGCCGACGTCGCCGTTGAGCGACCCCAGCACGTTGAGCTCCTTGCCCATGATCGTCCCGAGGGAGATCGGGTCGGGGCGCGGGCCCGTGGTGCCGACGATGACGAACGTGCCGCCCCAGGCGGCGGCGTCGATGGCCTCCGCGCCGACACCGGGCGCTCCGGCGACGTCGATCACCAGGTGCGCGCCCTGGCCGTCGGTCGCCTCCATGATGGCGGCGCGACGGCTGTCGGCGTCACCGTCCAGGCCGATGGTGACGTCGGCGCCGAAGCGCTTGGCCAGTTCGAGCCTGGAGTCGGGGCCGCCGACGGTGATGACCTTGCTCGCACCCGAGGCGCTGGCGACCGCGGTGGCGACGATGCCCAGCGCGCCCGCCCCCTGGACGAGGACGTTCGAGCCGAGCTTGGCGCCCCCGGCGCGGTCGAAGGCGTGCAGGACGGTCTTGACGGCGCAGCCCGCGCTGGCCGCCCAGGTGTCCTTGACGTCCTCGGGGAGGATGTACTTCTGGGCGGTCGGCGTGACGTAGTCGTACTCGGCGAGTCCGGCGGTCGAGTGCGGCCACACGTCGGAGCGCTGCAGGAACCCGTAGCCCCGCTTGGAGCAGGCCACGGGGTTGCGGATCACCGTACAGCCGTAGCAGTAGCCGCAGGTGGACTCCGACCAGCCGATCTTGGCGCCGACCTCGACGGGACGACCGAGGGCGTCGACGGTGCCCGACCCGACGGCCACGACCGTTCCGATCATCTCGTGGCCGAGCACCATCGGGAGCATGCCCGGGAACGACATGCCGCCGCTCCAGATGTGCACGTCCGTCGCGCACAGCGTGGCGCAGTCGACCTTGACGATCGCGCCACCCGGCTCGCACTCGGCGGGGAGCGGCAGCTCCTCGATGACCAGGGGCTCCCCGTGGGCGCGCAGTACGGCGGCCCGCGTGGACGTAGGGACTGTCATGCGATGATCTCCGAATTCGCTATCTGCTGTGGGCTGTGTCCCAGACCTCGTTACGGCTGCGCCACCACAGCAGCACCAGGATCACGAGGAAGGGGACGACGCCCCGGTACTTCTGGATCTCGTCGAGCGACGCGGCGAAACCTTCGAGCAGGCCCATGAGCACACCACCCAGAAGTGTCAGGGGCAGGCTCTTGAAGGAACCGACCATCGCCACGGCCAGGGCCGTGGTGACAAGCCCGCTCAGGGTGGAGAAGTCCCCACCGAGACGCGGCGCGACCAGCAGGATCACCAGCGTGCTGACACCGCCGATGGCGGCCCAGACGGCGATGGCGAGCTTGGGCGCCGGGATGCCCACCACCTGGGCGGTGCCCGGACGCTCCGACAGCGCCTGCAGGCGCAGGCCGACGGAGGTCCGGGACAGCATCAGACCGACCCCGAAGGTGATGAGCGCCGCGAAGGCGAGCGAGACCAGCACCGACTGGGGTACCACGACGTCGCCCAGGGTGAAGGCGGGTGAGTCGAACACGGTCGGGAACCTCCTGGCCCCCGTCGACGTGCTGCCGAACAGGCGCAGACCGATCGCCCCGATGGCCACGAAGAGGGCCACGGTGACGGCGGCCTTGGTGCGCTCGTCGTGCTCACCGAACCAGCGGACGAGCCCGGAGCCGATCAGGGCCGACAGCAGCGAGCCCGCCACGACTCCGACGACCAGCGCGACGGGCCAGGGCAGCCCCAGGTCCATCAGCGACACCATGATGAAGGCACCCATCGTGCCCACACCCGCCATGGCGAAGTTGACCACGGCGACGAGCCGGTAGGTCAGCACGACGCACAGGCCGAGCAGGGCGTAGACGCCACCGCTGGTCAGGCCCGCGACCAAGGAATTCAACATCGGACACCCACCTCCTGGGGCTCCTGAAAGACCTGAAAGATCAGTTCTTGCCGGGGACGATGAAGCCCTCGGGAAGGACCTTCCACTTGCCGGCCTCGACCTTCACGAAGCGGCTGCCCTCGATCGGGCTGTGGGCCTCACCGGGACCGAAGATCCACGGGGTACCGACCATCGGGTAGTCGATCGGCTTCATGTTCTTGAAGGCCTCGGTGACCGACTCGCGGGTGATGTCGCCCTTGACGGTCTTCAGGACCTGGACGAACAGGTCGGCGGCCATGACGGCGCCCTGGCTGAAGGCGGTCTTCTGGATCTTGTTCTCGTCGATGATCTTCGCCCAGCGCTCGTTGCCGGGGAGGGTCTCGTCGGTGTACGGCTGCCACTCGGTGCCGGCGTAGACGTTGAGGCCGTCCGGGATCGCCTGGGCGTTGGCGTCGGTGTAGCTGTTGGCGGCCACGATGAAGTCGACGTCCTGCATGCCCTGGGTCTTGGCCTGGGCGAACCACGGGCCGACGGTGGCGTTGTACAGGATCGCCTGGCAGCCTGCGGCCTTGGCCTTGACGAGGTACGGCGTCGGGTCGCCTTGGCCGACCGAGGTGTCCTTGACGGCCAGCTGCTTGCCGGTGAGGTCCGTCCACTCCTTGATGGCGGCGTCGATGCCACCGCCGCTGCCCGGCAGCACGGTGTAGTACATGCACACCTTGTCGCGCTTGAGCGTCTCGGAGGCGTAGTAGAGCATCGCCGTGATCAGCTTGAACGGACCCGGGTTGACCGGGGCGATGTTCGGGCTGGTGAAGCAGGCGGGGTCGACGCCGACGGCCGGCATGGAGATGATCCCGGCGTTGGTGTAGGTGGCGCGGTTCAGGCCACAGTCGACCGCGCTGGAGGAACCGACGAGGGCCACGACGTTCTCCGACTCCAGCAGCTCAAGGGCCGCCTCGGTGGAACGCTGCGGGTTCATCGCGTCGTCCTTGCTGACGAGCTCGATCTGACGGCCGTTGATGCCGCCCTGCTTGTTGACCTCGTCGAAGACGGCCTTGACGGCCTGGGGAACCTCGGGCGTCTGGAACAGACCGGTGACACCGTTGATCGAGCCGACCTTGATCGGGCCGCCGGTGCCGGAGTCGCTGCTCGAACAGGCCGCGCTGGCCATGGCCAGGGCGGCGACCACCGCGACGCTGGTGAGGGAACGCTTCATCACTGCACTACTTCCTTGGGGCTGGGGGAAGAGGGGGGGTGGGGGTAGGGGTCGGGTTCGGGAGGGTTATACGAGGGGCACGTCGGCAGTACCGAGGTAGGCGGCCATGACCGCCGGGTCGTCGAGCACTTCCTGCGTGGTTCCGGACGCGATGACGTGTCCGAAGTCGAGAACGGTCACCTGCGCGCACGCCGCGCGGACCAGCTCCATGTCGTGTTCGACGAGGAGGATGGAGACACCGAAGCGGGAGGGCACCTCGGCGAGCCTCTGGCCCAGCTTGAGCGACTCGGCGGCCGACTGACCGGCGGCGGGCTCGTCGAGCAGCGCGACCTTGGGCTTGGCCGCGATGGCGGCGGCCACGTCGAGCAGACGGCGGCTGCCGACGTCCACGATGGACACCGGGACCTCTCCGGGCGGGCAGCCGAAGAAGTCGAGCAGTTCGTCGGCCTCCTGCTTGGACAGCTTCCTGTTGGCGCCGATCGAGAGGTACTCGTACTGGGTCAGCTCGGGCGCGATCACCGTCGTCTGGAACGTACGGCGCAGGCCGTTGCTCGCGCGGGCGCTCGGGCTGAGCTTGTCCAGGGACCTGCCCTCAAGCTCGACCGTGCCCTCGTAGGCGTGGAGGAACCCGCTGACCGCGGCGATGAAGGTGGACTTGCCCGCGCCGTTGGGGCCGATCAGGCCGACGACGCCACCGCTGGGGACGGTGAGGTCGATGCTGTCGAGCGCGAGGACCTCGCCGTACCTGACGGTCAGGCCACGCACGTCGAGGGCCGGCTGGTCGCCCGCGGGGGCGGGCGGCGGAACCAGGGAGGTCGACTCGGTGGCCGGGACGGCCGCCTTGGGCTCCTCCTTGGGCTTGTCCGGGAGGCTCTCCAGCAGCTTGCGCGCGGCGGCCTCCCGCTTGCGGGCCCGGGTGAAGTCGGTCTGGCTGACGCCGCTGCGCAGGGCGAAGATCGCCGAGAGGCCGAAGAGGATGCCACCCAGGTCCTGGGGCAGCCTGAGCTTCTCCAGGATCGTCGCCATCACCGCGCCGAAGATGCCGCCCATGAGGGCGCCCTCGGGGTTGTGCGGGCCGATGAGGATCGCCACCGCGAAGAGCGCGAGCGACTGTCCCATGGCGAAGTTGCTGGAGACGACCAGGCCGAGCTGACCGGCCATCAGGCCACCGCCGATGCCGGCGATGAAGGCGCTGAGCGCGAACGCGGCGAGCTTGCTGCGCGCGACCGAGATGCCGTGCGCGGCCGCGGCCCGCTCCGAGTAGCGGATCTCCAGCCAGGACATGCCGAGCCTGGTCCGGTTGAACAGCGCCAGCCCGATGCTGAGCACCATGAAGACGATCACGGCCAGGACGAAGTAGCCGCCGTTGGTGTGGAACAGGCCGGGGCGCTGCAGCGTCTTCAGTTCGGTGGTGCCGGGGAACTGGTTGGCGTTGAGCACGATGTCCGCGGCGACGGCGAAGCCGAAGGTGACGACCGCGAGGTTGACGCCACGGATGCGCAGGGCGGGCAGGCCGATGGCGACGCCGACGGGAACGGCCGCCAGACCGCCGATGACCAGCCAGACGATGAAGCCGCCGGGGGCGTCGGCCAGGTTCAGGCGGAGCACGACCCAGGCGCCGATGGCCGCGAAGGACATCTGACACAGGGACATGACGCCGGCCCTGCCGACGATCACACCGTAGCTCTGCATGATCACCGAGCTGACGACCGCGGTGATCGCGAGATACACCCAGTACGGCGGCAGCACGTTGGGCACGATCACGCAGGCCGCCGCGGCGACGGCCAGGGCGATCCCCCACGAACGCTTGTCGATCATGTTCACGGGTTCTCGCCCCCAGCTTCGACGACGGCGTCCGTGGGCATGGCGCCGAAATAGAACTCATGCAGGCGCTCGGAGTCGCCCCTGATCTCGTCACACGGGCCGTCGAAGACGACGCGGCCCTTGCGGAGGACGTAGGCGTTGGCCCCGATCTCCAGGGCCAGGTTCGCGAACTGCTCGATGAGCAGGACCGCGATGCCCAGGCCGACCAGGTCCTTGACGGCGTGCATGAGGCGACGGACGACCACGGGCGCGAGGCCGAGGGACATCTCGTCAATGAGTATGATCTTGGGGTCGGAGATCAGCGCGCGTCCCAGGACGAGCATCTGCTGTTCACCGCCGGACAGGTGACCGGCCTGGAGCGTACGGCGCTTCTGCAACTCGGGGAAGAGCTCGTAGACCTTCTCGGCGTCGCCCTTGCCGGAACGGGAGACGAGCAGGTTCTGCTCGACGGTCAGCGTCCTGAAGACCGTACGGGCCTGCTCGACGTAACCCAGACCGGCCTGGGAGCGCTTGTAGATGGGAAGCTTCTCGATCGGCGCGCCGTCGAGCTGGATCGTTCCTGAGGTCACGGGGGCCAGCCCCGCGATTCCGTCCATCAGCGTCGTCTTTCCGGCGCCGTTGGCGCCCAGGACGACCGTGACGGTTCCGGGTGCGACGGTCAGGGAGACGTCGTGGACGATCGGGGTGTCACCCCGGTTGATGCTGACGTCCTTAAGGGAGAGGACTTCGCCGCTCATTGGGCGCCTTTCACATAGGCGGATCGCAGTGCCTCGACGACGTGGGCAGTGACACCGCTGACCTCGGCCAGCTCAAGCGTGAGCAGTCCGAAGAAGCCGTGGATCATGCCGTCGAACACGGCCAGCTCAACCTGGTTGCCCGCGGCCTTGAGCGCCTCGGCGTACTCGACGCCCTCGTCGCGGAGGACGTCGTACTCGGCCTCGACGACCAGCGCGGGCGCCAGGCCCGACAGGTCCTTCGAGCGGAGCGGCAGGAGATAGGGGTCGTCGAGATCACTGGCGTTACGGGGGTACTGGGTGAAGAACCAGTCCATGCCTTCCTTCGAGAGGAAGTAGCCCTCGGAGCAGTCCCGGTAGGAGGCGCGCCCGTCGTCGGGGTGGCCCAGAATCGGCGAGACGAGCACCTGCAGGGACAGCCGGGGACCGTTCAGGTCGCGGGCCTTGAGCGCGACGACGGCGGCGAGGTTCCCGCCCGCGCTCTCACCGGCGACGGCGAGGCGCGAGGCGTCGACCGAGAGCGCCTCGGCGTTCTCGTGGACCCACAGGAGCGCGGCGTAGGAGTCGTCCGCCGCGGCCGGGAAGGGGTTCTCCGGTGCGAGCCGGTAGTCGACGGAGACGACGACGGCGCCCGCCCCTGCGCAGACCGCCCGGCAGGCGACCTCGTTCTCGTCGAGAGAGCCAATGGTCCACCCGCCGCCGTGGAACCAGACCAGCGCCGGGAACGGCCCGTCGCCCTCGGGGGTGTATACACGAACCGGTACCTCACCCGCGGGACCGGGGAACGCGGTATCGACCACACCACCGACCGGCTGAAGGTCGTCCGGCATGGACCAGGCAAGACGGAATCCCTCGCGCATCGCCGCCGCGTCAAGCTGGGGGGCCTCGCCCTGGTCCTGAACGCCGGTGCGGTCGATTATTCGCTGCGCCTCGGGATGCAGGGGCATGGGGTTACCTCCGGGGGCGGCCCGAGTGCCTTCCCAAAGGTTCAGGCACTCGCAAATCGTATCCGATTCCATGTACGTTATGCGGGTCCAAATGACGTGTCTAGTGTGATGGTGAAATGTTGCCTAACGATTCGAGGTACGACGCCGCCTCGGCGGATGTGGTCATGACCGGCGGTAAGGTGCACACCGTCGACGCCGCCGACACTGTCGCGGAGTCGATCGCGATCACCGGCGGCCGCGTCACCCGGGTGGGAACAGAAGATGAAATTTCATCTCTGATCGGTCCCGACACCCGCGTCATCCCATTGCGGGGAAGATCGGTCCTTCCGGGGATCAACGACTCCCACCTCCACGGCGTCTGGCTCGGCCAGATGTGGCCCGCCCTCCTCATGGACCAGATGGCGGCCGGGCACCACGGAGGCGAGCCGCCGACGCGGCTGGAGACCTCACAGGACCGGCGTGGCGCGATCCTGCGCACCGCCGAACTGCTCGCGTCACTCGGGGTCACGAGCTACACCGAACCGGGCCTCGGCCCAGGGGAGGACAACGGGGCGAGCGGCTGCTTCGGCTCCGCGGCCCTGCGCGACTACGCCGACCTCGCGGCGGAGGGCAGGCTCACCTCCCGGGTGACCGCCCTCATGCTGTTCGGCGAGCTGGACGGCGCGAGCTCGCTGTCCGGGGTGCTCGACGGGCTGCGTGACTTCACGCCCCCCGCCGACGTGCCCGGCTGGTTCCGCGTCGCGGGCGTGAAGATCTTCGGTGACGGCATCCCGCCGATGCGCAACGCCTGGATGGACGAGCCCTACCTCGACGGCACGTACGGCGGGCTGCTGGTCGAGGGGGCCTCCGAGGCCGAGCGTGAGGCCGTGCTCATCGCGATGATCGACGCGGCGCACGCGGCGGGACACCAGGTCGCCGTGCACGCGACCGGAAGCAGGACCACCAGGACGGTGACGGACGCCTTCGCCGCGGCGGCCTCCAGGGACGGCCGCGACGCGAGGCACTACATCATCCATGGCGACGTGATCTCCTCCAGGACCCTGGCCACGATGGCGGCCGCAGGCATCGGACTGAACACCCAGGTGGGAATACCCGTGGCGACTGAGCATATGGTGCTCGGAGCCCTGGGCGAGGACATCCTCCCCCAGACGTGGCCGACCCGTGACGCACTGGACATCGGGGTGAAGCTCTGCCTCAGTTCCGACGCCCCGGTCCTCACCCCCGACTGGCGGGTCGGGATCGCCGCCGCGGTCACCCGGCGTGGTCTCGACGGCGCCGTGCGTGGCGCCGCCCAGCGGCTCGCGGTCGCCGAGGCCCTGCGGGCCTACACCATCACCCCCGCCTGGCAGGACGGGGCGGAGTCGTGGAAGGGTTCGCTGGAGGCCGGCAAGGTCGCCGACCTGTGCGTGCTGGACGGCGACCTGCTTGAGGTCGAGCCCGAGGCCCTGCCCCAGGTCCCGGTGAGCCTGACCATGGTGGACGGCCGCGTCGTCCACGAGAGCTGATCCGGAGGACACCACGTCCAGTCGCACCGAGAAGCCACGAGGGACCGGCCCGCGAACACGCGAGCCGGTCCCTCGTCACGTCACCCTGCCGTATGGTCCCGTCCGAAACCCGGTTACGGACCCGGCCTCGTTTTCCGGCCCGGCTACGGGCCTGGTTCCGGGCCTGGTTCCGGACGCTGCCCCGCCGTACGGCACGGGCACGAGCCGAACGCGTCCCGGAGCCGCCGGGAAAGGGCGGCCGGGACGCCGAACGGAGTCGTCAGGCCTTGTTCGGGGCGTCGGTGCCCCAGGAGGCGTCGGGGGCGACCACGCCCTTGTCGATCCACAGCGCCCCGACCGCGGAACGCAGCTCGTCGCCGTGCCGTTCGAGCAGTTCGAGAGCGCCCAGGTTCTCGTCGAGCTGCGCCCTGCTGCTGGCGCCGAAGAGCACGTTCGCCGCAGCCGGGTGGGTCAGGGTGAAGGCGATGGCCAGCTGGGCCGGGGTCGCGCCGAAGCCCTCGGCGATCCGCTTGACCTCGGGGTAGGAGTCACGGATCCGGTCGCGGATGCCGCCCGGGTCCGCGCCGATCTTGCGCTGCGGGTTCAGCTTGCCCGCCAGGATGCCGCCCTCGAAGACGTCCGAGGCCTGCAGCCCCATACCGCCCTCGGTGAACAGCCTGCCGTACGGCGTGCCGTCCGGCACCGAACGGCGGGCGAGGCTGTACTTGAGCTGCGCGAAGGACGGCGGCTCCATGCCCTCGGCGATGGCGAAGTCACGCGCGAACCACAGGTCGTCGGCCGACCAGTTGTTCACGCCCCAGGTCTGGAAGCGCCCGGCCCGCACCAGCTCGGCCACGTCGGTGACCACGGCGCGGATGTCCAGGTCGCCGAAGAAGTCGCCGACCACGACGGAGTCGGCCCTGTCGGTCCCGATCCGGGACAGCGAGGTGTCGATCTGCTCGGCGAAGGAGGACTTGGGGTACTCCCACAGCCAGAGCTTGCCGCACAGGAGGTAGTCGTCCCTGGCCACCCCGGCCTCGACGACGGCCTCACCGAAGATGATGTCGGTGACCGCGTTCTCGGCGTGCGGACCGAAGTTGTAGTGGGCGACGTCGAAGAGGTTCACGCCACGGTCGACGGCGTAACGGATCAGGGCGACGGCGTCGTCCCGCTCCATCCTGTCCCAGGTGTTCCAGGAGCCGAGTCCGAAGACCGGAACCAGGGGGCCACGCTCACCGAGCCGACGCCGGGGGACCTGACCTGAGTACTCCACAGAGAACCTCCGATGCCGATGTGCGACCCCTGGTCGCTGCCTGGTGAATCGTATAGTATTCCCAATATTGTTTGGAATCAAAGGAGCGCATCGCATGTCGTCTCTCCCCGACAGCACCTCGTCCGCGAGCCCCTCGAAGATCGTGGACGTGGCCATCGGCTACATGGCCGCCAAGCAGCTCTTCGCCGCCAGTGAGGCCGGAGTGTTCGCGGCGCTGGCCGACGGTCCCGCGACCGCCGCCGAAATCGCCGAGCGCGCCGGGATCCCCGCGAACGTCGCCAGGATTCTCGCCGACGCGATGTCGAGCCTCGACCTCCTCACCCGCACCGACGGGGTGTACGCCAACACCCCCGCCACCGCGCGGTACCTCGCGGGCTCCGCCGGCGACCTCGACCTGCGTAAGTTCCTCGCCTTCCTCGACGCCGTCAGCTACGGCCACTGGCTCGGCTTCATCAACACCGTCCGCACCGGCAAGCCCGGCGACCTGGACATGTCCGGCGACCGCATGGACATCTTCATGGGCGGCGTCATGACCTACAACGCGCTGCACGCCAAGATGCTCGCCGACAACTTCGACTTCTCCCCCTACACCAAGGTCCTCGACTACGGCGGCCTGTCCGTCTCCTTCCTCGTCGAGGCCCTGACCGCCAACTCCGCGCTCAACGGCACCTTCTTCTCCGGCGGCCCGCTCGTCGAGGCCGCCAGGGGCGTGCTGGCCGAGGCCGGCCTGAACGAGCGCGTCGAGATCGTCGAGGGCGACCCGCTGCAGGGCGACATCCCCACCGGCTTCGACCTGGTCTTCCTTGAGCACGTCGCGCACCGCTACGACGACGAGCAGAACAGGACCATCGTCAAGCGCGCCCGCGAGGCGGCCGTCCCCGGCGCCAAGCTCCTGCTGCTCGACTTCTTCCTCGACAACGACGACAAGCAGCGCAGCATCGACGCCCTGCACGCCGGTGAGTACCTCACCATCGACGGCACCATCGTCTACCCCGAGGACCAGGTCCACGGCTGGCTGACCGAGGCCGGCTGGACCCCCGTCGAGACCCTCGCGCTGCCCGGCAGCCCCCGCGTGATCGTCGCGGAAGCCCGGTGAGCGGCGCCGAAGGACGCGTCGTCCTCGTCACGGGCGCCGCGAGCGGCATCGGCAGGGCCGTCGCGGAGGCGTTCGCCGCCGCCGGTGACCGTGTCGTCGTCGCCGACGTCAACCGCGCGGGCGCCGACGAGGTCGCCGCCGAGATCGGCGGCCACGCCGTCACCCTCGACGTCACCGACCCCGAGAGCGTCAACGCGGCCGTCGAGGAGGTCGCCGAGAAGCTCGGCACCGTCGACGTCCTCGTCAACAACGCCGGCCTCGTCGCCGGTGGCGGCCTCCTCGTCGACCTCCCCTTCGAGGTCTTCGACACGGTCGTCTCGGTCAACTTCCGCGGCACCTTCACCGTCACCAAGACGGTCGCCGCGCAGATGATCAAGGCGGGCAAGGGCGGCTGCATCGTCAACATCAGCTCCATCGGCGCCCGCCAGCCGACCCCCGGCATGGGTCACTACGAGGCCACCAAGGCCGCCGTGGACGCGCTGACCCGCACCGGCGCCGTCGAGCTGGCCGGTCACGGCATCCGCGTCAACGGCGTGGCCCCCGGTCCCGTGCACACCCCGATGACCGCCGGTCTGATGGAGAACGCCGAGGCCCGGGAGGCGTGGGAGTCGCGCATCCCGCTCCGCAAGATCGCGACCACCGAGGACATCACACCGCTGGTGCTGTTCCTGGCCTCCGCGAACGCCGGTCACATCACCGGCACCGTGGTCCAGGTGGACGGCGGCCAGCTCCTGGTGTGACCCCAGAACAACACAGCCCGGCGCACCGTGGGGGGGCGCCGGGCTGTGTTTATTGCGGCGCCGAAGGCGCCGCGGGCTTGGGCGCTCTGCCTCTTTGCTCCGCCTTCGG
The DNA here is from genome assembly GCF_040300765.1 of Streptosporangium sp. NPDC000239. Classification (NCBI taxonomy): domain Bacteria; kingdom Bacillati; phylum Actinomycetota; class Actinomycetes; order Streptosporangiales; family Streptosporangiaceae; genus Streptosporangium; species Streptosporangium sp. NPDC000239. The sequence continues at coordinate 108,630 of NZ_JBEPEI010000014.1, forward strand.
CGTCGCGGGTCCGGGCGCTTCGAGCCAACGCTTTCCCTCGTCACTCATCCGCTGCGCTCCTTCGCTCCTCAGTCCAAGCGTCGGCGCGCCCGAACCGACACTCCTCACACCTGGCGCCGGTACCCCGAACTCTTCACGCTTGGGGTTGGTGCGTATGGACCGAAACTTCTTGCGCGTGGGGGTTGGTAAGGCGCGGGCCGAAACTTCTCGTGTACGGCGTCGGCGCCTGAACTGAGGTCTCTCGTCGTGGCACCGGGTGTGTCCGGATCGGAATCCCTGCTGATCGGCGGGTGGGTTGTCACCGGGTGTGCGCGGTCGCGTGGTGCGGTTCGGCGGGGGCGGAGGGAGAGGGCTTCTCACCCCGGAGGTGGACAGGCCGGGTGGCGGGATCCAAGTCCGAGAGTTACCCCTTGGTGACCGACCAGGCGGCTTCGATCATTTGGAAGATCTCGTCCACGGCGGCTTCCGGGTCGGGGGCCTCGCGGGCCAGCGCGTAGGCGTCGACCACGAACCTCGCGATCGTCCGGCAGGCCGTCGTGGTCCGCGCCAGGTCGGGATCGGCGGCGATGGCCGTCGCCAGGGACTCCGCGTGGCGCAGCCTCATCGACTCCTCGTACTCCCGCAGGGCGGGTGTCTTGTCGATCATGCCCCAGATCGGGGTGCCGCTGTTCGACGCGCAGTGGCGCACCATGGCCCGGATCTCGCGGCGCAGCGCGGGGATGAGCGGCTCCTGCGGCGCCCGGTCGGTGACCGCCTGCCTGAGGCGTCGCTCGAAGTCCTCGTCCTGCCCGAACACCAGGGCCTCTTTCGAGGCGAAGTGCGAGAAGACCGTGGTGACGGCCACGTCGGCCTCGGCCGCCACATCCCGGATACCCACCGCGTCGTATCCACGCTCCAGGAAGAGACGCAGGGCGGTTTCGGCGATCTTCTGGCGGGTCGCGGCCTTCTTGCGCTCGCGGCGCCCGGACGGCACGGTCATGCCGTGATGCTATCAGATACGAAATAACAACGGTTTCAAAACACTAACCGTTAGTGCTACGGTCGGCGGCATGAGGAAAGTGAGCTTCGCCGTGTTCGGCGGCCCGGACGTCCTGCGACTCGTGGACGCCGAGGAGCCCCACGCGGGACCTGGGAAGATACGCGTCGCCGTACGGGCGGCGGGGGTGAACCCCGTCGACTGGCGGATTCGCGAAGGCCAGTTCCAGAAGGCCCGTCCGATCGAGTTGCCCGCCGGGGTCGGGCTGGACGCCTCCGGGGTGGTGGACGAGGTCGGCGCGGGCGTCGAAGGGGTCAAGGTCGGTGACCACGTGTTCGGCGAGGGTTCGAGCACCTACGCCGAGTTCGCCGTGCTGTCGGCCTGGGCCCCGATGCCCGAGGGACTGACGTTCGAGGAGGCGGCCGGATACCCCTCCGTGGTGGAGACCGCGCTGCGCGTCATCGACCAGGTCGGTGTACGGCCCGGGCAGGCGCTGCTGGTCAGCGGCGCCTCCGGGGGTGTCGGATCGGCGGTGCTGCAGATCGCCCGCGACCGTGGCATCACGGTGATCGGCACAGCCGGGGCCGCGAACCAGGACTACCTACGCGGCCTGGGCGCCGTCCCCACGACGTACGGCGAGGGCTGGGTCGAGCGGGTGCGACGGCTCGGTCGTGTCGACGCGGCTCTCGACCTGGCCGGCTCCGGCGTGATCCGCGAACTCGTCGAACTGACCGGGGATCCGCAGAAGGTGATCTCCATCGCCGATCTCGGCGCGCCGGAGTTCGGCGTCCGGTTCTCCGGCGTGGCCGGAAGCGTGCCGGACGCGCTCGCCGAGGCCGCCGACCTCATCTCCCGGGGGAAACTCCACATCCCCGTCGAGAAGTCGTACACCCTCGCCGAAGCGGCGGCGGCACACACCGACAGCCAGGCCGGTCACACCCGCGGACGCCGGGTCATCGTCGTCTGAACCCTCTCCTTCGGGGCCGGTTCAGTCCGGGTCCGGGGAGAGGACCAGGTCGTGGTCGGGGGCGGCCGAGCGCAGGCGCCAGTCCTCTCCTTGTTCCTGGTGGCGGCAGAACTCGGCGAAGCGGCCACCGGCCACGCGTAGTTCCGCCGGGGTTCCCTGTTCGACGATCGCGCCGTCCTCGACGAAGAGCACCCGGTCCGCGTGGCGGATGCCGCCCAGGCGGTGGGCGACGATGACACGGGTGCGTCGCCGTACGTCCTGGCTCAGCGCCTGGGCCACGGCGGCCTCGTTCTCGGTGTCCAGGGCGCTGGTCGCCTCGTCGATCAGCAGGATCGGCGCCGGTTTGAGCAGGGCGCGGGCGATGCTGACGCGCTGCCGTTCCCCACCGGAGAGGGCGGCCCCGGCCTCGCCGACGTCCGTACGCTCCCCGTCGGGCAGCCGCCCGACGATCTCGTCCACCTGGGCGAGCCGCATGACCTGCGCGACCTGTGCCGGTTCGGCGTCCGGGTCACCGGCGAGGACGTTGTCGCGGATGGTCCCGCCGAACAGGTACGGATGCTGGAAGACCATGCTGGACAGCCGCTGCCTGGTGGCCGGGTCGAGCCCGGAGACGTCCTGGCCGTCGATGAGGACGCGCCCCCGCGAGGCCTCGTGGAAGCCCGCGACGAGCGACAGGATCGTGCTCTTCCCCGAGCCGGAGGGGCCGACGACGGCCGTGGTCGTCCCCGGTTCGAGGCTGAAGGACAGGTCCCTGAGCACCTCGTCGTCGCCGTAGCCGAAGCCCACCCCCTGGAACTCGACGCGCGGCGCGTCCCGGCCGGGGGCCGAAGCGGCGGCTGAAACAGAGGGTGCCGGGGCGTCGAGGATGGCGCGCAGGGTGTCGAGGGTGCCCCGGACGGACTCGATCGCGGGTGCCAGCTCGCTGATCACGGTGAAGGGTTCGAGGAACCGTACGGCCACCACGACGAGCGCCACGGCCTGCGGCGCTCCGAGGCTCCCGTCGAGGTGGAGCAGGGTGACGGCTCCGGCGAGCGCGACCAGCGCCACCTGACCGGCCAGGCCGAACAGCAGTTGCCCGGGGATCTGCAGCAGCACCAGGCGCAGCGCCGTACCGCGCTGCGCGACGGCGGCGGCTCCCGCGCCGTTACGGGCCGGTTCGACCCTGCGGGCGGCGCGCAGTGCCTGCTGGGTGCGGGCGAACTCCAGGACGCGCTCGGTCAGCGCGCTGTGCGCGGCCGTGTCGGCGGCGTCGGCCGCGCGGGTGATCCTGGTGGTCGCCCACAGCGCGGCCAGCAGTCCCACGACGGCGACCCAGGCGGCGGCCCCGAGCTGCCAGGCGAAGCCCGTCAGGCCGATCGCGATCACGACGGGAAGCAGGACGGCGCTCAGCAACGGGGTGAGCAGATTGGCGACGAGCCCGACCAGTTCGGGGCCGCAGGCGGCGACGGCCTGCCTGGCGGTCGCCGTGCGTTCGGCGGTGAACCAGCCGAGCGGGATGCGGGTGAGCCGGTCGGTGAGGTCGCGTTGCACGGTGCCGAGCAGCGTGAACCCGATGTCGAAGCCGATGCGGGACACGGCCGTGTCCACGGCCCACACGAGCACGACGCTCACGGTGAGCGCGCCCAGCCACGGCAGCGCGTCGGCCGGAACCGTGGAGAACAACGCGCCGAGCAGGGGGACGAGCAGCAGGCAGCCGACTCCCCGCAGGATCGCGGAGACCACGGTGAGCAGGGCGTACCCGACCACCTTGCCCCGATCGGTCGCGGGGACGAGCCGGACGAGGGTACGGATCATCGGGACACCTCCGCCTTGGCGGGTACGCTTCCCCGGCTGTCCCACAGCCTGCGGTAACGGCCGCCGGACGCGATCAGCTCGGTGTGGGTGCCGGCCTCGGCGACGCGGCCGTGGTCGAGGACGACGATCTGGTCGGCGTCGACGACGGTGTGCAGGCGGTGCGCGACGACGAGCACCGTACGGCCTCGGGTGAGCCGGGTCAGGGCCTGCTGCACGAGGTGTTCGGACTCGGGGTCGGCGAACGCCGTCGCCTCGTCGAGGACCAGCACGGGGGTGTCGGCGAGCAGGGCACGCGCGATGGTGAGGCGCTGCCGTTCCCCGCCGGAGAGTCCGCCGTCGCCGTCCAGCACGGTCCCGTAGCCGTCGGGCAGCCGCAGGATCCGCTCGTGGATCCGCGCGTCCCGCGCCGCCGTCTCGATCTCGGCCGTGGTCGCCTCCGGCCTGGCCAGGGCGATGTTCTCCCGTACGGTTCCGTGCACGAGCTGCGCGTCCTGGAAGACGAACCCGACACGGGTGTAGAGGTCGTCACCGGACATCGCGCGGATGTCGCGTCCCCCGACGGTGACGGCGCCGGAGTCCACGTCGTGGAAGCGGGCCAGCAGTCCGGCGAGCGTCGACTTGCCCGACCCCGAGGGACCGACGAGCGCGGTGACCGTACCCGGCCGCAGGGTCAGCGAGACGTCGTGGATGACGGGTTTGCCGGGCCGGTAGCCGAAGCTCACCCCCGCGAAGCGGACAACCCCTCGCTCCCCCTCCGGTTCCACCGTCCCAGGCCGGACGGCCAGTTCCTTCTCGCCGAGGACGACGGCGATACGGCGGGCCGCCAGGACGCCCGCGCGGACGCCGCCCATCCCGAGGCCGATGCCCAGCAGCCGCGCGCCGAAGGTGGTGCCGAGCAGCAGGAACGGCAGCAGCGTCGCCGCCTCCATGGCTCCGGAGACGACCATGGGCGTGCCGACGACCATGATCAACCACAGGAAGGTCATCGGGCGGGTGACCAGGTCGATGAACGTCTTCTTGCCGATGAACGGCCGCTGCCAGCCGTCCAGGAAGCCGATGTAGGACTCAAGCTCACGCCGGAAGGAGGAGGCCGCGACGCCGCCGAACATCCGGATCACCGGCTGTCCCGCGAAGAAGGCGGCCGACTCGTTGCCCATCCGCTCCGCCCACCGGGACGCCTCGGCGATCTTCGGGCCGCTCTGGAACATCATCGCGGCGAAGGCGAAGAGATACACGATGATCGGGACGAACAGGACGAGCGCCAGCCGCCAGTCGGTCGCGAACAGGTAGACCAGCACCGCGACCGGGGCGACGACGGCCGCGACCCCGTCGGGGATGGCGTGCGTGACCAGACCGTGCAGCTCCAGCGTGTCGTCCTGCACGAGCTTCTTGACCGCCCCGGAGCCACGCCGGGTGAACCAGCCGAGCGGCAGCCGTACGAGCTTGCCGAGCAGCCGGTGACGGACCCGCGCGCCGAACCGCGCGTCCACGACGTGCAGCCACACCATCAGCGCACCGCCCAGCAGCGCTCCGGCGCCGAAGACGACCAGGAAGGCCACGGCGGTGCCCCACAACCGGTCTTCGTCGGCCCCCGCGAGCAGCAGCCGCGCCAGCTCCGCCAGCAGCACGAACGGCGCGAGCTGCACCAGCGTGACGACCCCCTGCACCACCCCGGCGACGATCATCGCGGTCTTCACCGGCGCGAGCAGCTCCTTGGCCGCCTGCGACCGCCACCGCCCAGGAACCCGCCCGTCCTGCGCCACGGAAGCCGACCCGCCGGACCGCACATCCCCCTGCCCGGTTCGCCCGTCCTGTGCCGCGGGAACCGCCCCGCCAGGCTCGGCCGACTCCGGTACCCCGTTCCCCTGCCCGGTTCGCGCATCCTGTACGGAGGAAGCCGGCCCGGCAGGCCGTACGGCCTCCCGCCCGGCGGAGCCCTGCCCGGTGGCCTCCCCCTCAGCAGGCCGTACGGCGGGTGCCTGCCCGGTCGCCTTCTCCTCGTCGGTACGGCGCAGCGAACCCATGGCCCTGCCGTACGTCCAGTAGGCCTGGGCGTAGGTGTCGGCCTTGGGGAAGCCGAACCTGTCACGCAGGGTCTTGCGCAGGTGTTTGAGGGAGCCCGCCTCGGTCGCCGCCCAGGCGTACCAGTTGGACCAGTCACGCTCGTCGATCGCGGCGGCCAGCGAGGTCTCGCCGTCCCTGGGCACCCACCGCACCCGCAGCCCCGGGTGGGAGGCGAGCGGGATCAGCTCGTCCTCCTCGTGCTGTTTCTCCAGGTAGAGCGCGATCTCGGCGTCGTCGGGCAGCGCGGCGACGATGCCGTTGATCGCGGGCACCGAGGCGGGGTCGCCGACCAGCAGATATCCCGCAGGCGGCTCGTCCGGTACGGCGAAGCGCGAGGAGCCGAACGACATCACCTGGACCTCGTCGCCGGGCTCGGCCCTCCTCGCCCACACGGTCGCCGGCCCCGCGGGCTCGTGCAGCACCACGTCCACGGCGAACTCGCCGGTCTCCGGCTCGCACGAGACAAGGGTGTAGGCGCGCTGATGCTCCCTGTCGGACCCGGTGGGATCGGGGAACCAGAACCGCAGCCACGCGGTGGGGCCGACGGTGACGTTCTCGAACAGGGTCGGCGCCGACATGTGGATCCGCACCATGTGCGGTGTGACCATGGACGTCCGCACCACGGTCGCCACATGGTCACGAGCCCCGAAGCCGCGCATGACGGCTCCCTGGAAACCCCGCGCGGCCATCACCGCGCCCCCTCCGTAGCCCTCATGGCCTTCAGGCCCTCGGCAGCCCGAGGCATCGGGTTCGCCGTGACCGTCGGTCTCGCCGTGCTCTCGACGACCGTCCCACGGACCACCGCCGTCATGCCCGGCTCGCGTCCCCGACGCGACGGCGAGGTGATCCCCCCTCCGACCCCGGTCTTCTCGATGTCGCGCACGGTGGTCCGTCCGGGACGCCCGACAACACGCCGTTGCGACACCACCGCGCCCCCTAAGGTAAGGCTAACCTTCGTTAGGGGCATAACCTAACAGCAGCAGGACCTCCCAACCACCCCCAAACCGGAGAATCCACCACTTACATCCAGCTTTCCGGCTAATCCCTCCACAAGTCGAAGGTGACGTCGTGACACACGCACCAGCGCGGAGGGCACCTCACCACCGGCGACAAGGTGTGCTCTGAAATCTCGGCTTCAGCCGCGCGGTCAGGTGGTCTCGCCCAACTGTTCGGCCAACCGCTCCAGGCCACCTCTGATGAGCCGCCCGTACCCGTCGTCGTCGAGCGCGCCGACCCTCGCCCGCGCCTGCTGGAGATGCTCACGAGCGCGGTCGAAATCGCCCAGCTTGCGGTAGCACTCGCTCAGGTTCAGATGCAACGACGGATACAGACCGGCCACAGAAAGGGGTGACCCGGCCTGGGCCACCCGCTCGTCGGTGAGGAGATCGGCGGCGGCGAGCGCCCGCAGATCCCACATCAGTTCCTGCCGCACGTCGTCCTGGACGTCGGCCATCGAGTGGGCGAGGACGCAGACATGCAGCGGGTCGCCCTGCTCACCGCCGATGTCATCCCAGATCCGCGCGAACACGTCACGAGCGGCTTCGCGTTGGCCCTGGTGGTGGTGCAGTTCCACTCCCTGGCCGATCCGGGTCATCGTCGGGTCTGTGGTCACAGTGGCTCCTTCACCGTAGCGGGACGACCGCGGTCAGCCTACTTCCGCCCTTTCCGCTCCCCTGAGGGCCGATCGGACACGTGCCGCTGTCAGGCGAGGTGTCCCAGCGCCAGGGCCGCGATCACCGGGCCCATGTACAGCAGGGGAAAGACCACGGTCGAGTACGAACGCGCCCTGAGCACGGTGACGACGGCCCCGGCGAAGTACAGCACCAGGCCGATCCCGGCCGCCACGCCGACGACCGGCACGAACAGGCCGGCCAACAGACCCGCGGCCCCGGCGGCCTTGGCCGCGCCGAGCCAGGTCCACCACGAGCGGGGGACACCGTAGTCCATCAGCGGCTTCACAACCCATTCGGCGCGGCGCAGGAGGGAGAAGGCGGAGAAACCCACCCAGAGGGCGGCCAGGACGGTGACGACGGTGGCGGTGGTGGACATGGGGACACTCCCTGTTCGGTGCTTCTTGTGGCACCGATCCTGTGGGCCCCGGTTGATGATTCCGCGATGCGCCGACGATGCACAGCCTCCCGACCGGCCCGGCTCAAGCGACGCCCCGTTCCGCCCAAGAGCCGAAACCCACTCAACGAGCGCCCCGCCCCACGCTCTCGCACCGCCACGAACCCCTCAGGGTGATGAGGGACCCGCCGCCCCAGACCACCCGGGCCGGATCGTGCTCACCCGGTTGCGGACCCTTCAGGGTGATGAGCAGGTCCGTCACGGCCTTTACGGCCCGGCCAGCGGAGGCACGTCCGAAAGCCCCGCGCCCACAGCGGTGATCAGGCCCTGAACGTGGACAGGCGTGTGACGCAGAGGGCCTGTTCGGCGTCGAATTCCTCGAATGTGGTGGTGAGGTGGAAGCCGAGGCGTTCGGCGAGTTTCAGGGAGCGTTTGTTCGCGGTCTGGGTCACGAGGACGACCGGCTGGTCGGGGAACTCCTCGGCCGCCGCGCGCAACGCGGCCGTCGCCGCCTCGAACGCGTACCCCGCGCCCCACGCGCCGCGCCGCAGGACATAGCCGAGGACCAGTTCCTCGCCGTCCTCGGTGACCCGCCGCGGGTGGTCGGTCCACCAGCGGGCGAGCATCAACGTCCCGATGACCTGGTTCGTCGTGTTGTCCGCGATGACGTAGTTACCCGGCCTGGTCGTCGCCCCGGCGGCCATGACCTCGTCGAAGTGCCGCTCGACCTCCCCCAGAGGCCGGGGGCCACCGATGTACGCCTGGACCTCGGGATCGGTCGAGAGCTCGACAAGCCCTTCACGGTCCCCGTCGCGCAACGCCCTGCGAAGCAGGAGTCGCTCCGAGAAGACCTCCGCGACGGAAAGCGCAGGCAGCTGCTTCATGACCATGACCCTAGAACACGGCCCTTTTCCACAGCTTCCGCACTTGCCCACCCCAGAAGGCCGCCACGCCCTTACTCGCCCCCTCGGACGCCGCCTGTCGCCTCACCCTCTCCCGACGCCAAGTGTGAGGAGTGTCGGTTCGGGTGCGCCGGCGCTTGGACTGAGGAACGCAGGAGCGCAGCGACGGAGTGACGAGGGAAAGCGTCGGCTCGAAGCACCCGAACCCGCGGCGCCGAAGGCGCCGCAAAGCTACACAGCCGTCACATGGGCGTTGTGCAACGCCTCGGCCGTGGCGATCTTGTGGGCGCAGGCCACCCGTTCGATCTCCTCCGCCGGGGCGCCCATCGAGATCAGGTCGAGCATGTGCTCGTGCTCGACCACCGAACGCCGGGCCCGTCCAGGAACGTAGGTGAAGCTCGAACGCCGCATGTGGTCCAGCCGTGCCCACTCCGACTCAAGCAGGTTGGCCAGGTGGTCGTCCGGACAGTACTGGTAGATCGAGAAGTGGAACTGCCGGTTGAGGGCCGTGAAGGAGGTCGGGTCGAACTCCTCAAGGGCCTCGACCATGCGGGCGTTGATCTCCCGCGACTCCTCGATCTGCTCGGGCGACATGAGAGGGGCGGAGATCGCCGTGGCGTATCCCTCAAGCCGGGCCAGGACGTTGAGCGTGTGCTCGACCTGGGTCGAGTCGAAGACGGCCACACGTGCGCCGATGTTGCGCACGACCTCGACGAGTCCCTCCGACTGCAGTCGCCGTACGGCTTCGCGCAGCGGGATCGTGCTGACTCCGGTCTCCCTGGCGAGCTGGTCCATGACCAGCCGGTAGCCGGGGCCGTACGTTCCGTCGAGGATTCGTGAACGGAGCAGCCCGTAGCTGATCTCCGCCTTCGACTCCTTGGCCTTGGCGGTCTTCTTGACCACTCTCACCGGTGTCCCCTCATCTTTAACCCTGGGCCGCTGCCCTGGTGGGCGCCCGCCCCGTTGGTGATCACCGGCTCAGCGCCCTCACGACGATGCCACGGAACTCGGCACCCGTGAGCGCGCCGAAGTGGTCGCCCGGGACGGTGAGCAGCTCCGCTCCGTCTACCAGACCGACGATACGCTCGATTCCGTTCGTCATCATGTCGTCTTGGCCGACGACGAAGACCGGCGGGGTCTGGCCGGGCCATCCCTTCGGGTCGAACGGGCTCCCGGCCAGGCCTTCGACGACGAGCGCGAGACCCGGCGCCCGCTCGGGGCCACGGGAGCCGACCATCCCGGCGATCATCCCGGTGAAGGGGTCCTCGGGCTGCACGCCCTCGGCGACGGCCTTGTGGAGGGCGGCGATGTCCACCATGGTGAAGGGCTCGACGGGGCTGAGCCCGCCGAGTACGGCCCGGCGCACGCGCTCCGGAGCCGCCTCGGCGACCGCCCAGCTGAGCCTGGCGCCCAGCGAGTAGCCCGCGATGTCGAACGTCTCGACGCCCGCCTCGTCCAGCACGGCCAGGATGTCGCGTGCCTGCGCCGGGGCGCCCGCCTCCTCGGCGGAGTCGGAGGCGGGGCTGGCGCCGTGGGCGCGCAGGTCGACCACGACGGCGGTGCGCCCGGCGTCGTTCAGCGCGGCGACGGTGCCCGGCGCGACCCAGTCGGTCTCGCCGTCGGAGGCGATGCCGTGCAGGAGGAGCACGGGGGGCAGGTCGACGGGGTGGTCAGAGGGGAAAACACGGGAGGCCAAGCCCTGTCGGTCCTGCATTGGTCGCGTACTCCTCGAAGAGTCTTTCACATACGATTTCTTATCGTACTGCACGTCTCCGATCTCCGCCGGAAGACGTCCGTACCCCTGGGGATCAGGAGACCTCGGCGGGCAGGGGGAAGTCGACGACCACCTGGCCGGTGCCGCTGCTGCCGAAGTACGGACAGAGCTGCTCGCCGTTGCCGGTGTAATTCTCCCAGCCGAGCAGACCGAAGAGCATGGCCGTGTCGGCCATGGCACCCTCTCCCGTGCAGCGCTTGTTGTAGTCGGGCAGCATCTCCAGGAACTCGGCCGTACGGCCCTGCGTCCACATGTCGAGGACGCTGATGTCCACCTGCCGGTTGATCTCGCTGCTCACGTCGTCGAGCATCGACTCGGCGATCTCGTTGGCCGGGAAGGCGTGCGACAGCGAGCCACTGGCCAGGAAGGCCACTTTCCTGTCACTGCGGCGGATGGCCCGCATCAGCGCCTCGCCGATCCTGCGGTTCTCCTCGATCGTGGAGTACATGTTGCAGCCGATCGGCAGCACCCGGATCGAGGAGTCCTTGTTCATGAAGTACATCGGCACGAGAGTGGCGTACTCAAGGCCGAGGTCGTTGTAGTCGTGGACGCGTGCCTTCTGCCCGCCCGCGACGATCTCCTCACGGACCAGTTCGGCCAGCTCGGGGTCGCCCTGGTAGTCGTAGGCCAGGTCGTGGATGAAGTGCGGCAGCTCGTGGCTGACGTAGGTGGCCTGGTGGCGTTCCTTGCCGTTGAGGTGGAAGCCGATGCTGTTCAGCCAGTGGGTGTCGGCGACCAGGAAGGTGTCGGCCCCACGCTCGTGGGCCCGCCTGCCGATCTCCGTGAGTGCCAGCTCGGCGTTCCTCCGGATGCCGAAGTGCTTACCGGGCTGAATCGACAGCCAGATCGACGGCACATGCGTGATCTTGGCCGCCATGACGAGCTCTCCCATCACGACCCTCCCAGGTGTGTCCAGACGCCCTTGACTTCTGTATAGGCGACGATGGCGTACGGTCCCATCCCCCGGTCGTGGCCGCTGGTCGCGGCATCCGGGACATGGATCATGTCGGTGAGGACGGCTCCGGCCCTGTCCCCGGCCGTCGTGCGGTGGGGGGTGGACAGGTCCCTGGTTCGGACGAAGGCCGTGGCGAAGGTCGCGGGGCCGTACTCCGAGGTGCTGGCACGATCCACGATGTCGTGGGGGGCACCGGGGTCGTTCTCAGACAGTATCCGGACGATCGGCCGGTGTGTCCTCCGGGGCGTCACCGCCCGAACGCGGGCCGTACCCGCCGCGAAGAGGCCGTCGGCGGCCGTGCGGGACACGGGAACGCGCCCGTCTCCGCTGGCCAGGTCCGTCATCTGTCGATCTCCTCGGGTCCGTCCGGTGCTCGTGTTCCCCCGCGGTGGGTCTCACAAGCCCGAACACCTCCAAATCATGTACGAATTCAAATATCTTTGTCTATAGCCCGACGTGACCTCATCGCGTATCATGCATGATGTCGTATACGATTTAACTCAGGGAGGTGGCCGTGGATCACCCGCTCGGCCTGACGCCAGGAAAGATCATCGCGGTCCATCTCAACTACCGCAGCCGAGCGGCCGAGCGTGGGCGTACCCCGGCGGTCCCCTCCTACTTTCTCAAGCCCGCCTCCTCACTGTCCTGGTCGGGTCGGCCCGTCGTCCGGCCCGCGGGCTGTGAGCTGATGGCCTTCGAGGGTGAGATCGCCATCATCATCGGCACCCGGGCCCACCGGGTCTCCCCCGAGGAGGCGCTCGGCCACGTGGCCGGTTACGCCGCCGCCAACGACTTCGGGGTCTACGACTTCAAGCACGCCGACCTCGGCTCCAACCTCCGCGCCAAGGGCCAGGACGGCTACACGCCGATCGGCCCGGCCATCCTCAAGACGGACGACCCGTCGAAGCTGTGGCTGCGCACCTACGTCAACGGGGACCTGGTCCAGGAGGCGTGCGCCGACGAGCTGCTGTTCGGCTTCGACCTGCTGATCGCCGACCTGTCCCGGCTGATGACGCTCGAACCCGGTGACATCATCCTGGCCGGCACCCCCGCGGGATCGACCGTCGTACAGCCCGGCGACGTGGTCGAGGTCGAGCTTGAGGACACCGGCAGGCTCCGCAACGAGGTCGTCGCCGACGAGGGCCCCCTGCCCCCCTACGGCGTGCAGCCCAAGGTCACCGACCAGCTCAAGGCCGCCGCGTACGGCTCGACCCCCGTCCCCGGCGCCGAGAAGGCGGGCGTCCTCGACGAGGATCTCATCGCGGCCCTGAAGTCCGTCTCCACCGCGACGATCTCCTCCCAGCTGCGCAAGCGGGGCATCGACCACCACTTCATCGAGGGCGTCAAGCCCGCCAGGCCCGACCTGCGCATGGTGGGCGTCGCCAGGACGCTCCGCTACCTCCCGCTGCGTGAGGACGTCTTCGCCGAGATCGGCAACGGCATGAACGCGCAGAAGCGCACCGTCGAGGAGATCCAGCCGGGTGAGGTCCTGGTCATCAGCGCCAGGGGCAACCACGGCGCGGGCACGCTGGGCGACATCCTCGCGCTGCGCGCCCTGCGCCGCGGCGCCGTCGGCGTGATCACCGACGGCGGCCTGCGGGACAGCCCCTCCTTCTCCAGCCTGGACATGCCCTCCTACTACGGGGTCGCGCACGCGGCCGTGCTCGGGCGCAGGCACGTCCCGATGGACTCGCAGATCCCGGTGGACTGCGGCGGCGTGCTGGTCATGCCGGGTGACGTCCTGGTCGGCGACGCGGAGGGCGTTGTCGTGATCCCGCCCCGGCTGGTCGCCGAGGTCGCGCGCGACTCCGTCAAGCAGGAGAAGGAGGAGCGCTTCATCTACGAGCGAGTCGACGAGGGCGCCTCTGTCGACGGCCTCTACCCGATGAACAAGGCCTGGCGCCAGGTCTACGAGGAGCAGGCAAGCGCCGAGTGACCCTGACCCCCGCGAAGACCGACCTGTAGCAGCACAAGGAGTGATCACATGAAGTTCCGTTCGGATCCCGCGAGCATTCGCGGGTCCCTCGCCCCCGTGGTGACCCCGTTCACCGCGACGGGCGAGCTCGACCTCGACTCGCTGCGTGCCCTGGTCCGCTGGCAGCTCGACCAGGGCTCCCACGGCATCTCGATCGGCGGCTCGACCGGTGAGCCCGGCGCGCAGAGCGTCGACGAGCGGATCGCCGCGATGGCCGCCGTCGCCGAGGAGACCGCCGACCGCGTGCCGTTCCTGCCGGGCACCGGCTCCGCCAAGCTCGACGAGACCATGCGCCTGACCGCGGAGGCCGAGCGTCTCGGCGCCGACGCCGCCCTCGTCATCACCCCGTACTACGCGCGTCCCACCCAGGAGGCGCTCTACAGCTGGTACTCCACGGTCGCCAAGGAGTTCCCCAGCCTGCCGATCGTCATCTACAACGTCCCGTCGCGGACCGCGGTCGACATCGCCCCCGAGACGGTGGCCAGGCTCCGCCGCGACCACGACAACGTCGTGGGCATCAAGGAGACCACCAAGGACTTCGAGCACTTCTCCCAGGTGCTCCACAAGTGCGGCCGTGACTTCCTGATGTGGTCGGGCATCGAGCTGCTCTGCCTGCCGCTGCTCGCGATCGGCGGCGTCGGCTTCGTCAGCGCGGTCGCCAACCTGGCCCCGGCCTCCGTCGCGAAGATGTACACCGCCTATGTCGAGGGTGACCACAAGACCGCCCTCGACCTGCACTACGCCCTGCACCCCCTGGTCGAGCTGCTGTTCGTCGAAACGAACCCCGCCCCTGCCAAGTGGGTCCTGGAACAACGCGGTCTGATCGCCTCCGGTCATGTCCGCCCGCCTCTGATCACGCCCACCGACGCGGGGATCAAGCGGATCAACGAACTGCTGGCCCAGAGTGAGGGAGTGGCTTGATGAACCTGCAGCACTACATCGGCGGGGAACACGTCCCCAGCGTCTCCGGCGCGACGTTCACCGCCCTTGAGCCCGCGACCAACGAGGAGTACCTGACGGTCTCCGCCGGTCAGGCCGAGGACATCGAGGCCGCGGTCGCCGCGGCCCGCAAGGCCTTCACCGAGGGCCCGTGGCCGAAGATGCCGGCCCAGCAGCGCGCCGGCGTCCTGCGCAAGATCGCCGACGCGATCGAGAAGCGGGACGACGAGATCGCCTCCCTGGAGTGCCGGGACACCGGTCTGCCGATCACCCAGGCCCGTGGCCAGGCCCACCGCGCCGCGCAGAACTTCCGGTTCTTCGCCGACGTCATCACCACCCTGGGTGAGGACGTCTACCGCGTCGCCTCCGCCCAGCTGAACTACGTGATCCGCAAGCCCATCGGCGTCGCGGGCCTGATCACCCCGTGGAACACCCCGTTCATGCTGGAGACCTGGAAGCTGGCGCCCGCGCTCGCGGCCGGCTGCCCGGTCATCCTGAAGCCCGCCGAGTGGTCCCCGCTGTCGGCCAGCCTCCTTCCGGCCATCATGGAGGAGGCGGGCGTGCCCGCCGGTGTGTTCAACATCGTGCACGGCATCGGCGAGGAGGCGGGCGCCGCCCTGGTCGCCCACCCCGACGTGCCGATCATCTCCTTCACCGGTGAGACCACCACCGGCCAGATCATCATGCGCAACGCCGCGGACAACCTGAAGACGCTGTCGATGGAGCTCGGCGGCAAGTCCCCGCTGATCGTGTTCGACGACGCCGACCTCGACCGCGCGCTCGACGCCGCCGTCTTCGGTGTCTTCTCCCTGAACGGCGAGCGCTGCACGGCCAGCTCCCGCGTTCTGGTCCAGGACACCGTCTACGAGGAGTTCGTCCAGCGCTTCGCCGAGCGCGCCTCCCGCGTGAAGGTCGGCGCCCCGGACGACCCGGCGACCGAGCTGGGCGCGCTGGTCCACCCCGAGCACTACGCCCGGGTCATGGAGTACGTCCAGATCGGCATCGACGAGGGCGCCCGTCTGGTCGCCGGTGGCTCGCGCCCCGACAGCCTGCCGGTCGGCAACTTCCTGTCGGCCACGGTGTTCGCGGACGTCTCGCCGAAGATGCGGATCTTCCAGGAGGAGATCTTCGGCCCGGTCGTGTGCGTCACGCCGTTCTCCACCGAGGAGGAGGCGCTGGAGCTGGCCAACGACACCCGGTACGGCCTGGCCGCCTACCTGTGGACGAACAACCTGCGCCGCACGCACAGGCTCGCCCAGCAGATCGAGTCGGGCATGCTCTGGGTCAACTCCCAGAACGTCCGTGACCTGCGCACCCCGTTCGGCGGCGTCAAGGCCAGTGGCCTCGGCCGTGAGGGCGGCAAGCACAGCATCGACGTCTACACCGAGTCGCACATCGTGCACGTGGCGACCGAGGACCTGCCGATCTCCCGGTTCGGCGTCTCCTGACCCTTCTCCGGTCCGGCGCCCCTGGCCCGGACCGTTCCCGCCGGGCCGTACCCGGTCCGGCGGGTCGTGGTCCTTCCGGCCTCCTGCCGGCCGGGAGGGCCACGGCCGGTTCCTCCGGCGTCAGAAACCGACGGAGTTCACCATGCTCCGCAGGAGTTTCAGTCCGGCCTCCGAGGAGCCGCCGGGCTTGGCGCTGTACATCAGCACGCGGTGGCCCGAGTCGTCCGGCAGGTGCAGGACCTCGAACTCCAGGGTGAGGTCGCCGACCTCCGGATGCTGGAAGCGCTTGGTGCCGGAGGCGCAGGTCGCCACCGGATGCCGGGACCACGTGGCGGCGAACTCCGGGCTCTTCATGGACAGCTCGCCGATCAGCTCCGCCAGCTCGCGGTCGTCCTGGTAACGGCCGGCCACGACTCTGAGCGAGGCCACCGCGCGGATCGCCTCCTCCTCCCAGTGGACGTGGAGGTTGCGGTGGTGCGGGTCGAGGAAGAGCATCCGGGCCAGGTTCGGCCGGTCCGCGATCCGGTCGGGGGCGTCGAAGGCGTGGTGCCCGGCGAGAAGCAGGTGTCCGAGCCTGTTCCAGGCGAGCACCTCGTTGCGCCGCCCCAGCACCACGGCGGGAACCTCACCCATGGCGTCGATGAGCTGGCGGGTGCCGGGCCGTACCATGGCGGGCCTGGCGGGTCTGCGGCGTTTCGCGGGGACGGGCCTGGCGAGGTCGTGCAGGTGGGCGCGTTCGTCCTCGTTCAGGTCGAGCGCGCGGGCCAGGGAGTCGATGACGGCCTCCGAGGCGTTGGCGCTCTGCCCCTGCTCCAGCCGGGTGTAGTAGGTGGCGCTGACACCGGCGAGCTGGGCCAGCTCCTCCCGGCGAAGGCCCGGCACGCGGCGCCTGCCGTAGGAGGCGACGCCCACGTCCTCGGGCTTGAGCCTGCTTCGTCTCGTGCGGAGAAACTCCCCGAGTGCCGTGATGTCCTGCATGAAGTCCATGGTGCCCGGTTTCTCCGGGTCGTGCCTGTCCCTGCCGGTGCCAGGCAACCGGTGGGTAGGAGGTCCTGAGGCCTGGTTGCCGATCCCGGTCCGATCGATGGTGGTGAACCGACAGCGGAAAGCCACCAGCGAGAACGGACCCTCGACGTGTCAAGCGTGGATCAACGGACCCGGCCCAGGATGACGACCAAGCAGCGGCTCACTCTGGTCCTGCTGCTGAGCGCGAGCTTCACCCTCGCGGTCGACTTCTCGATTCTCAACGTCGCCCTGCCGGAGATCGGGGAGAGCGTCGGTTTCTCCCTGCGGAACCTGCAGTGGATCGCCACCGCCTTCGCGCTCTGCGCCGCGGGGTTCACCTTGCTGTTCGGGCGCTTCGCCGACCTCTTCGGACGGCGCAGGCTCTTCCTGTCCGGCATGGCGCTGCTCGGCGTCGCGTCCCTGGCCGGTGGCCTGGCGACCTCTCCCGAACCGCTGCTGATCGCCCGTGTCGCCCAGGGTCTGGCCACCGCAGCCGTCACTCCGGCGGCGCTCTCCCTGCTGACGACCGCCTTCCCCGAAGGGCCGCTGCGGGAGCGGGCGCTCGGCCTGAACGGGGCTCTCATGGCCGCGGGCTTCACCACCGGGGCGATCCTGGGCGGCGTCCTCACCGACCTGCTCAGCTGGCGGTGGGCGTTCTTCGTCAACGTGCCGGTCGCGGTCGTCGTGCTCGTCCTGGCTCCGTCCACGCTCACCGAGACCCGGCCCGCCGAGCGGCCCAAACTCGACCCGCTGGGGGCCGTCGCGGTCACCTCGGGCCTGCTGGCCCTGATCTACGGACTCACCACGGCGGGCGAGCGTTCCTGGAGCGACCCGGCCGTGCTGGGCGCCCTGGGCGCCGGCGTGCTGCTCCTGGCCGCCTTCTGGGTGATCGAGAAGCGTGTCGCCGCGCCGCTGGTGCCGGTCGCGATCCTGAAGCGGCGCAGTGTCGGCCTGGGCAACGTCGCCGGGCTGCTGGCCTTCGCGACGGAGACCTCCCTGGTCTTCCTGCTCACCCTCTACCTGCAGAAGGTCCTCGGCTACTCCCCGCTGGGCGCCGGTCTGGCCTTCGCCGTCCTCGGTGTGGGCACCGTACTGGGCGGGATCGTCGGCCCGAAGGTCATCGGCAGGATCGGCAGCGCCAGGGCGGTCGTCGTGGGACTCGTCGTCCAGGCGGCCTCGACCCTTCCGCTCGCCCTGCTCGGGCCGGAGCCCGGCTGGATCGCCCTGCTTCTCGTGGCGACCTTCGCCGGTGGGGTGGCCAACCTGGTCGCGATCGTCGGGTTCATGGTCACCGCGACCTCCGGGCTTCCCGACGGGGAGCAGGGGCTGGCGACAGGTCTGGCCACGATGAGCCAGCAGGTCGGCATCACCATGGGCATCCCGGTCATGAGCGCCGTCGTCGCGGCCTACGTCCACGCCCAGGGTGGGGAGAGTGCCGGGAACGTGCTCGGCGGGGCGAGCGTCGCGATCGTCGTCAACGCCGTCCTCTGCCTGGTCACGGCGGTGGTGGTCGCCCTCTTCCTACGAGTTCCTACGAACCCGAGGCGGCCTGCCGTCTGACCCGTACGGTGCCCGGCGTTGGCCGCCGGGCACCGTACGGGCGTCGAGGATCAGCCGAACGCCAGGGTCGGCAGGTCGACGGCCATGGCGCCGCCGTCGGCGACGATCACGGAACCGGTCATGATGGCCGACTCGGCGGAGCCGAGGAACAGGCAGATGTCGGCGATCTCCTCGGAGGTGGCCGGGCGGCGCAGCGGGACGTCCTTGGTGACCAGGTCGTAGGCCTCGTCACGGGTGATGGCGTCGCGGGCGGCGAGCTCGTCCATCTGGTGGTCGGCCATCGGGGTGCGCACCCAGCCGGGACACAGGCAGTTCACCCGCACGCCCTTGGGGCCGTAGTCGCGGGCCAGGGACTTGGTCAGCCCCACCAGCGCGTGCTTGGTCGTGACATATCCGCATACGTTGGGTCCGGCGGCCAGACCCGCGATCGAGGAGACGATCACGATGCTTCCCTGGCTCTCGATCAGCGCGGGCAGCGTCTCCCGGCAGGTCACGAAGCAGCTGTTGAGGTTGGCGTCGAGGCTGAGCCCCCACGACTCGTCGTCGGTGTCCGCGACCCCGGAACCCCCGTGTCCACCGGCGTTCGCGACGACGATGTCGAGCGAGCCGAAGCGCTCACGCGCCAGGTCCGCCGCCGCCCTCATCTGGGCGGCATCCGTCGCGTCGGCGGCGAAGGCCACGGCCGCGTCTCCGAGCGGAGTGGCGACCTCGGTAAGGAGCGCCTCTCTCCGACCGGTCAGAACGACTCTGGCGCCCTCTTCCACGTACCTTCGGGTGACAGCCGCGCCGATTCCCGTACCGGCCCCGGTGACCAGGGCGACCTTACCTTTTAGCCTCATCGGCCTACTCCTTTGCAGCTAGAAGCTATATGATTTCATAGATAACTTCGCGTAGGAAGGAGTCGTAGTGACCGCCGAAGTAGACCGGCCAGACGGCTGGAAGAACATGGACGACTTCGCCGCCGGGATCGACACCAACCGAATTCCGGTCTCCGACGTCCTCGCCGGCACCGAGGTGAGCCTGACGTTCGACGACGGGACCACGACCACCCTTTCCTTCAAGGACGCGCACAGCGTGAACGTCGACGGCGGTGCCGCCGACTGGTACGAGGCGATCGCCGTACGCGACGATCTCTTCTTCGTTCACTGGACCCAGGCCTCGCAGCCCCGTGAGGCGTACGTCGTCGTCCTGCACACCGCGACCGGGCGCGCCCTGCGCATCGTCTCCATCGTCGCTGAGGAGCGGACCCCCGGCGAGCCTCAGGTCTCCCAGACCTTCACCCCCGGAACCATCGACGGTCGTGAGGTCACGGGCGAGGCGCCCGCACCCACTCGTGACCTGATCGGCAGGCGGGCGCTGTACCGTTACAGCCCGAACCACCTCTACGAACACGTCTACCTCAGTTCCGAACGCTACGCCTGGCAGTGCCTCGTCGGCGAGCAGCGCGGCCACGGTGACGTGGACATGGCGAGCACCTGGAAGATCGCCGAGGACGTCTACGTCTTCACCTTCAGGGAGTTCCTCATCCCGGTGGCCGCGACCTGGCTGTACGACTGGGCCGCGCTGCGCTCGGTCGGCTCCTTCCTCGGCATCTCCGGCGAGGGTGACATCAGGAACTCCGGCGGCGGCGCCTACATCCAGCCGCTCGGCCAGGTGACCTACCCGGACGGCGGAGAGCCCGTCTGAGGACAAGCGCTGTTCAGCGAAGCGAAGTGAAGTAAGGAGAGGCAATGAGCAAGAACCTCGACGCGGTCCGCGCGTCATACGAGGCTTCGGCGGCGGGTGACGTCAACGGCATCCTGGGCCTGCTCGGCCCCGACGCCGCGTGGACCGAGATGGCCGGTTTCCCGTACGCGGGCACCTACATCGGCCCTGACGAGGTGCGCGACAAGGTCTTCGCCAGGCTCGGCGGCGAGTGGGACAACTACCAGGCGGTTCCCGAGGAGTACGTCGACGGCGGCGACACGATCGTCGTGATCGGCAACTACCGGGGCACCTACCTCGCCACCGGCAAGTACATGGACGTCCGCTTCACGCACGTGTGGCACGTCAAGGACGGCGTCGCCACGAAGTTCGAGCAGTTCACCGACACCGCGCTGGTCCAGGAGGCCCTGCGCCCGTGACACGGTGCCCATGACGCGGCGCCTGTGACAGGGCGCCCATGACGCGGCCGGTGACACACCTCGTGTCACCGGCCTTGTCACATGGCCCGCCGGGTTCGGGCCGACCGGTTACCGGCGCCGGTCGGCCCGAACCCGGCGGGCCCTGCCCATCAAGGCCCATCAAGGCCCGTCAAGGCCCGTCAAGGCCCGTCAGGCCGTGAGCGCGGCGCACAGCCGGGGTACGGCCACGCCGATCGGGTCGTGGACGACCTCGTCGGCCATGTGGTCGTAGGCCGTCGGCTCCCCGTTGACGATGACCACCCTGGCCCCCGCCTCCGCCGCGATCGAGACCAGGGTCGCCGCGGGCCGTACCTGCAGGGAGGTGCCCACGGCGACGAACACCTCGCAGTTCCCTGCCGCCTCGACCGCCCTGGACAGGACATCCTGGTCGAGGGACTGACCGAACATCACGGTCGCGGTCTTCAGGACGCCGCCGCACGCGCGGCAGGCCGGGTCGTCCTCCCCCGCCATGATCCGTTCGACCGCCTCACGCGTCGTCGAGTCCGCCCCGCACGAGGTGCACACCGCGCCGAACATGTTGCCGTGCAGTTCGAGCACCCGGTCCGGCGGCGACCCGGCGCGCCGGTGCAGGCCGTCGACGTTCTGCGTGATGATCCAGGCGTCCGGCAGCGTGGCCAGGGCGCGGTGGGCGGCGTTCGGCTCGGCGTCCCAGGCTGGACTGTCGCGGCGGAACAGCCATGACCGCCGTCTGATCTCGGCGCTGCCCATGTAGTGGTGGTAGGTGACGAGCTTCTCCTGCTCCGGGTCCGCGCGCCACAGGCCGTTCGGGCCTCGATAGTCGGGAATGCCGGATTCGGTGGAGATGCCCGCCCCCGTCAGTACGGTCACCGTCATCGCCCAATCGTAGTCAGCCCTACGCGGTCCGGAGTGATTCGGAAAAAACCGGTGAGGTACCCCATGACGCGAAACGAGGGGGAGCGCCATGGGGACCGTCGCCGAGCAGTTCGTCCAGGTGTTGCGGCAGGCCGGAGTCGAACGGATCTACGGGGTCGTGGGCGACAGCCTCAACCCGGTGGTCGACGCGGTGCGCAGAACCGGGGGCATCGACTGGGTCCAGGTACGCAACGAGGAGGCCGGGGCCTTCGCCGCCGCCGCCGAGGCGCAGGTCACCGGGCGGCTCGCGGTGTGCGCGGGCAGCTGCGGGCCCGGCAACACCCACCTGGTGCAGGGCCTGTACGACGCCCACCGCAACCGTGCCCCCGTGCTCGCGCTGGCCTCGCAGATCCCCAGCCCGCAGATCGGGACGGACTTCTTCCAGGAGACCCACCCGGAACGGCTGTTCACCGAGTGCGCCGGCTTCTGCGAGGTGATCGGCACGGCTGAGCAGATGCCCAGGGTGCTGCGCGTGGCCGTACAGCGGGCGATCGGCGGCCCGGGAGTCTCCGTGGTCGTCCTGCCCGGCGACGTGGCGCAGCTGCGGGTGTCCCAGGAGGCCGGGCCGCACGACTTCCTCACCCGGCCGGGCACCCTCCACCCTCCGGCCGACCAGGTCTCCGAGCTGGCCGTCGCGCTGAACGCCGCCGAGAAGGTGATGCTGTTCTGCGGCGCCGGGGTGCGCGGCGCGCACGAGGAGGTCATGTCGCTGGCCGCCCGCACGCTCGCCCCGGTCGGGCACGCGCTGCGGGGCAAGGAGTGGATCCAGTACGACAACCCCTACGACGTGGGGATGAGCGGCCTGCTCGGGTACGGCGCGTGCTACGAGGCCACACGGGAGGCCGACCTGCTGGTGCTGCTGGGCACGGACTTCCCCTACGACGAGTTCCTGCCCGGCGCGCGGACCGTCCAGGTGGACCACGACGCGGGCAGCCTGGGCCGCAGGACGCCGCTCGAACTGGCCGTACACGGCGACGTCGGGGAGACGCTGCGGGCCGTACTGCCCGACGTGCGCCAGAAGCAGGACCGGCGCTACCTGGACAGGATGCTCGAACGGCACCTGAAGGCCCTGGACAACGTGGTGGACGCCTACACCCGGGACATCGAGCACCATGTCCCGATCCATCCCGAGTACGTCGCCGACGTGCTGGACGAGCTGGCCGGCGACGACACGGTCTTCACCGTTGACACCGGGATGTGCAACGTCTGGGCCGCCCGCTACCTGACGCCGAACGGCCGCAGGCGTGTCATCGGCTCCTTCAGGCACGGGAGCATGGCCAACGCCCTGCCGCACGCCATCGGCGCCCAGTTCGCGGCCCCCGGCAGGCAGGTGGTCTCGCTGTCCGGCGACGGCGGGCTCGGCATGCTGCTCGGGGAGCTGCTCACCGTACGGGACCACGACCTTCCGGTGAAGATCGTGGTGTTCAACAACTCCTCGCTCGGCATGGTGAAGCTGGAGATGCTGGTCGACGGCCTCCCCGACTTCGGCACCGACTACCCCTTCACCGACTACGCGGCGATCGCCACGGCGATGGGCGTCGAGGCCGTGACCGTGCGCAGTCCCTCGGAGGTCCGCGAGGCGCTCGGCACGGCCCTGGAGGCCCCCGGCCCGTACCTGGTGGACGTCGTCACCGACCCGAACGTGCTGTCCATCCCGCCGCGCATCACCGGAGAGCAGGTCAAGGGGTTCGCCAAGGCCGCGAGCAAGGTGGTGCTGAGCGGCGGCGTCGGACGCATGATCGACATGGCGAGGGCGAACCTGCGCAACATTCCCCGTCCCTGATTCCCGTACGGCAGGCTGTCGGGGTGAGCAGACTGCAGCGGCGGATCACCGAGGCGGCCGAGGCCGCGCTCGCCCAGCGTGGGTTCGTCACCGTGATCGACGTGCTGACGGGCCTGCGCTGGCTGCGCGCCGGTCAGGTGGACACCTGGCGGCAGGGCGGGGCCGCCACGCTTGAGGAGCTGACCGCGGTCGACGGCGCCCGGATGACCGAGGCGGCTCTCCTGCTCAGGCGCTGGGCGCTCGAACGGGGGCTGACCGAGGGCGAGAGCGCCTACCTGTCGAGCGGCAGGGACCGGGGCGAGCTGCGTTTCCTGGCCGGGGGTGAGGAGTCGGTCTTCCGTGTCCACTGGGTCTCCCCCGACATGAGCGAGGCCAGGAGGAGGCGGCTGGCCGAACGGCAGGCCAAGGCCCCCGACCTGGTCGCGGTCGAGCCCCAGCGGGAGTGGAGGTGCGCGGGCTGTGGCGGGACGGGGCCGTACCTCATCATGGAGGGCACCGAGCCGTACTGCCTGACCTGTGCCGATCTGGACCACCTGGTCCTGCTGCCCGCGGGGAACGCGGCGCTGAGCCGCAGGGCGAAGAAGGAGAGCGGGCTGGCCGCCCTGGTGGTCAGGTTCAACCAACGGCGCAAGCGGTACGAACGCCTCGGCATCCTGGTCGAGGAGTCCGCGCTCGCGCTGGCCGAGGAGCAGTGCCTGGCCGACGAGGAGGTACGGCTGCGCCGTCGCGAACGCGACCGGGAACGGCGCGCGGGCGAGGACGTGGAGTTCCAGGCGCGGATGGCCGCGGAGATCGTCAGGCTGTTCCCCGGCTGTCCGCCCGAGCGGGCCGAGGAGATCGCCCGGCACGCCGGTCAGCGGGGCAGCGGCCGGGTCGGCCGTACCGCGGCGGCCAGGGTCCTCGACGAGAACGCCGTCACGCTGGCCGTGATCGCCTCGGTGCGGCACCTGGACACCGACTACGACCGGCTGCTGATGTCCGGGGTCCCCCGGGCCGAGGCCAGGGAGCGCATCAGGAGCGGCATCGACCGGGTGCTCGCCCGCTGGCGGAGCGAGATTGTCGGTGCCGCTGGTCACAATGGGCGCCATGGACAGCTGGCGTGAGGTGCGGGAGACGATGCGCGGGTTCGCGCTGAGCCTTCCCGAGGCGTACGAGGACCACCCCTGGGGTGAGAGCGTCGTCAAGGTCAACAAGAAGATCTTCGTCTTCCTCGGCGTCGAGGAGCCGACCGACAGGTGGAGTCCGCACGTGGGCGTCAAGCTCCCCGAGTCGAACGGCCACGCCCTGTCCCTCGACGGCGCCAAGCCCTCGGGCTACGGCCTCGGCAGGGCGGGGTGGGTGACGATCCCGCTGACGGGCCCACTGCCGGAGACCGAGGTGCTGCTCGACTGGGTCGAGGAGAGCTACCGGGCCGTGGCGCCCAAGCGGCTCGTCGCCACGCTGGACGCCTCGTCTCCCGGTGATGTGCCGAGCTGAGGGCTCCCTCAGTTGATGATGCCCCCGCTTCCTCTGCTGCCGCCCGGCGTCCTGTTGTCGCTGAGGTCGTCGTTGAGGATTCCGCCGGGGATGCGTTCCGGGTTCTGACGGTGGTGACGGTGGCGGTGACACTTGCCGTGTTTGCAGGGCTTCACGTTCTCTGTGACGCCCGGCGCGTCCACCTGGGCCGCCTGGGCCGGTGTCATGGCGGGCACGGCGAGGGCGCAGGCCCCCATCGCACCGGCCGCGAGAGCGTTCCTGATCCTGGTCATCATGGATGACTCCACGTGAATCTCAGACGGAACGCCGTGCCGCCACCGAGATGACGGCACGGCGTCGAACCGGAGACTTCCACGGTATGACCGCGAGGCCCCGGAGGCACCCCAGAGAGCCCCAAGGCCTCAGGCCCCTCGGATTACCATTCAGCCACTAAAAGCGATTACGCCAACACATTTAGCGACAGATCGTCTTTCATCCCCTGATTCCACCAAGTCCCACGGGTCAGGAGAATGTCCGCGAACCGCAATGGGCCGACCGCTTCGTGAGCAATGTGACCACTGACGGAAGAACGCCACCGCCACCTGCCTAGACGCCTTTCACCCGGCCTTTCCCTTTTAAAGAGACTTCGCGACGGCGTGGCGTCACACGACAACCATTGGCAACTGTAAGCATCCTTATCGTTACGTTGAGTCAACCAACGTAACGGGCACAGGCCGTATTTCGGTCAGATGGTTGGTCGCGGCCACGGGCCGCGTTCCGGAGAGAACGGTATCTTCCTATGTTCACGCCCATTCCCCGCACGGATGCCGTCGTAGCCCGCGCCAGGACCAGGTCCAGGGGGCTGACGACGGCGATTCTGGCCGGGTCCGCCTCCCTCGCGCTCGCTGCCTCCGTGTGCACGACCGTCACCGCGCCCGCCGCCCTCGGCAGCCAGGGTGACTCGGTCGCCGTCCCGAACCCGACGCCGACCATCCCCACGCTCAAGGAAGAGGCCCGCCGCAAGTGCAGGCCCCACAACTTCTTCAGGTTCCACCACTTCAAGCCGATCAACTTCTTCCTTCCCAGGACCCGCTTCATCGACGGCCCCGGCGGCACGATCACGGCGAGCGTCAGGCGGCAGTACCGCGTGTACTTCGAGGTGGAGATCGAGCGCGAGAAGCAGAGCGAGATCAAGCACGACATCGACCGCAACGCCCTGCACGAGGGGATCCTGCGCAGGCTGCGCAACAACGTCAACCCGCTGCTCGCCGAGGAGCACGTCGTCGAGGCGGGCCACCTGTACGCCAGGGACGTCACCCCCGGCAAGTACGGCAACCTCTGGTACCGCGTGTTCGGCTACCGGGTCGGCTGGTCGACCTGGAAGCAGCTTGAGGACTGCAGCGTCAACCACATCGCCACCGGCATCGCCAACGTTCCCGCCCGGGTCGAGGGCTGGCGCTACTGGGAGACCGACCACCCGATGTACCGCGGCCGCAAGCTGTCCGAGAAGTAGGACGCGGGCCGTACGGCGACGCCCGGGTGACCACCGTGCCAGGTCACCCGGGCGTCGCCGTACGGCCGTGAGGACAGAGGGGTCAGCGGCCGAGGAAGCGTACGGCGTTGCCGCCGAGCAGCCGCGCCCGCGCCTCCTCGGTCAGGAACCCGGCGCCCCTGATCAGCGAGCCGACCGGCGTCTCCCCCAGCGGGTAGGGGAAGTCGGAGCCGAGCATGACCCGCTCCTGCCCCATGGTGTCCACCAGCAGCCGCAGCGCCCGCTCGTCGAAGACCACCGAGTCGACGCTGAAGCGCTCCAGATAGGCCGAGGGCGGCAGCAGCGAGGTCCCGACCACGTCGTTGCGGCGGTGCCAGGCGTTCTCGAAGCGGCCGAGCCAGAAGGCGAACGAGCCGCCGCCGTGCGCGAAGCAGATCCGCAGGCTGTCGGGGACCCTGTCGAAGACGCCGCCCAGAATGAGGGCGAGCACCGACAGGTGGGTCTCCGCCGGCATGCCGACCAGCCACTGGGCCATCCAGCGCCGCAGCCGGGGGCTGTCGGCCATGTCCCACGGGTGGACGAAGACCGGCGCGCCGACGGCCGCGCAGTGCTGGAGGAACTGGACGATCCCCGCGTCGTCGAGGTCGAGGTCACCGACGTGGTTGCCGATCTCGACGCCCGCGTGCCCCGCCGCCAGGCACCGGTCCAGCTCCGCGCAGGCCAGGTCGGGGTCCTGCAGCGGCACCTGGCAGAACGGCACGAGCCGCTCGGAGTCGCAGATCTCCAGGGCCAGGTCGTTGAGGATCCGCGCCACCCCGGCCGCCTGCGCCGCCGGGCGCTCGTAGGAGAAGAAGACCGGCGTCGGAGAGACGACCTGGACGTCGATCCCGTCGGCGTCCATCCGGTCGAGACGGACCCGGGGGTTCCAGCAGTCGTCCTGGATCCTGCGGAACTCCCGGTCGCCGAGCAGGATCATGGCCTCCCGCTCCGACTCGACCCTGAGCCTGGGCGCCTGCGGCCAGCCCAGGTCGGGCCAGCCCCGGGGGACGTGGTGGGTGTGGACGTCGATGATCAACGGCTATCCCTTGCCCGGGTGGAGGGCGCCGCAGCCGCCGCAGGTACGGGCCTTCTCGTCGTCGTAGAACGCCTGGAAGATCGGCGGCAGGTCGGACACGATGTCACGGACCTGGAGCTCGACCTCGTGTACGACGGCGTTGCAGTCCTGGCAGTACCACCGGAACTTCTCCAGCACGCCCTCCGGCCTGATCCGCTCGACCAGGAAGCCGACCGACCCCTCCTCGGGGCGCTGCGGCGAGTGCGGCAGGTTCGGCGGGAGCAGCCACATCTGGCCCTCCTTGACGTGCACGGTCTCCGGCCCGTCCTCGGTCATGACGTTGATGTGCATGTTGCCGCGGACCTGGTAGAACAGCTCCTCGTACGGGTCGACGTGGAAGTCGGTCCGCGCGTTCGGGCCGCCGACGACCATGACGATGAGGTCGTTCGCCCCCTCGAAGATCACCTTGTTGCCCACCGGGGGCTTGAGCAGGTGGGCGTGCTCGTCGATCCACTTGGTGAAGTCGATGGGCGGAATCACTGGCTCTCCTCCTTGTAGGCGACTGCCTGGATCTCGATCAGAAGATGGGGGTGGGGCAGCTGGTGGACCGCGACCGTCGTCCTGGTCGGTCCGGTCTCGTCGAAGTACTCCGCGTAGACCGCGTTGTAGCCGCCGAAGTCGTTCATGTTCACCAGGTAGGCGGTCACCTGGACCAGGTCGGAGAGGTCGGCTCCCACGGCCTGGAGGATGTCACGGATGTTCTCGATCACCGCCCTGGTCTGCTCGGCGATGTCGAGGCTGACCGTGCCGAACTCGTCGGCCCGTGCCCCGGCGATCGTGTTGTCCGGCCTGCGGGAGCTGGTCCCGGACACGTAGATGAGGTCACCGGCCCGCTTGACGTGCGGGAACCTGCCACGCGGCGTGGCCTTCCCGCCGACGACCACACCCTCGCTCACGGCGCCTCCCCGTTCACGGCGCCCGCGGCGGTGAAGGAGACCGACCCCAGGTGCTGGGCCTGCACCCTGACGTGCGCGCCCGCCGGGAGCGGCTCGGCCGGGGTCGCGGCGCCCGCCAGCAGGATCCAGCCGGGCTCGATGACCACCCCGGCCTGTACGGCCAGCCGCGCGGCCTCGACCACGGCCCTGCGCGGGTCGCCGAGGATGGCTCCGGTCGATCCGGCCTGGACGACCCGGCCGTCGATCTCCAGCAGCATGCCGAGGTTCCACAGCGCCGGGTCGTACGGCCGCCACGGGCCGACGACGTAGCCCGCGGCCGAGGTGTTGTCGGCGATCACGTCGGGCAGCGAGAAGCGGAAGTTCTCGTAGCGGGAGTCGATGATCTCGATGCCGGGCGCCATGGCCACCACGGCACCGGGGGCGAGGGCGTCGGCGACGGTGGCGATGCGCCTGCCGACGAGGTAGACGACCTCCGGCTCGATACGTGGGTGGATATAGCCGGAAATATCAGCGTTTGAGCCGTCCAGGACCGCCGACGACTCCGGCACCCTGCCGAAGATCACGTCGTGCACGCCCATCTGGCGGCGCTTGCCCTCGCTGGTGAAGCCCAGCTTCACCCCGGCCAGCCGGTCGCCCCGGTCCAGGCGCAGCCGCAGCAACTCCTCCTGCACCCGGTAGGCGGTCGCCACGTCGTAGTCCTGCTCCGGCTGCCGTACGGCGCGAGCCGTACGGGCGGCCTCGTCGAGCACCGCGGCGAGCTTGTGGATGTCGGTCACGCGTTCTCCTTCGCGCGCGCCAGGTCCAGCGCGATGTCCACGATCATGTCCTCCTGGCCGCCGACCATCCGCCGCCTGCCCGCCTCCGTCAGGATGGCCCGGGTGTCGATCCCGTAGCGCTCGGAGGCCGCCTCCGCGTGACGCAGGAAGCTGGAGTAGACCCCGGCGTAGCCGAGCGTCAGCGTCTCCCTGTCCACCCGGACCGGCCGGTCCTGCAACGGCCTGATCAGGTCGTCGGCCGCGTCCATCAGGGCGTTGAGGTCACAGCCGTGCTCCCAGCCCATCAGGTCGGCCACCGCGACGAACACCTCGATCGGGCAGTTGCCCGCGCCCGCGCCCATCCCGGCCAGGGAGGCGTCGACCCGGAAGGTGCCGTTCTCCACGGCGACGACCGAGTTGGCCACGCCGAGGCCCAGGTTGTGGTGGGCGTGGACGCCGATCTCCGTCGCCTCGTCGAGCACCTCGCGGTAGGCCCTGACCCGGTCACGCACCCCGTCCATGGTCAGCCCGCCGCCGGAGTCGGTCACGTAGACGCAGTGCGCGCCGTACGACTCCATGAGCTTGGCCTGCCTGGCCAGCTCCTCCGGCGGCGCCATGTGGGACATCATCAGGAACCCGGCCACGTCCATGCCCAGTTCGCGGGCGGTGGCGATGTGCTGGGCGGAGATGTCGGCCTCGGTGCAGTGGGTGGCGATCCTGACCGAGGTCACGCCGAGCGCGTGGGCCCGCCTGAGGTCGTGGATGGTGCCGATCCCGGGCAGCAGCAGGGTCGTCAGCTTCGCCTGCCGTACGGCTCCCGCGACCGCCTCGATCCACTCGTCGTCGGTGTGCGCGCCCGCGCCGTAGTTGAAGCTGCCCCCGGCGAGGCCGTCGCCGTGGGCGACCTCGATGGCCGCGACGCCCGCGGCGTCCAGCGCGGCGGCGATCTGAGCCGCCTGCTCCGTGCTGTAACGGTGCCTGATGGCGTGCATGCCGTCCCGCAGCGTCACGTCCTGGACGTAGAGCCTCATGCGCCCACCTCCGCCAGCCGCTCGGCGGTGCGCAACGCGGCCGAGGTCATGATGTCCAGATTGCCCGCGTACGCGGGAAGGTAGTGGGCGGCCCCCTCGACTTCGAGGAAGACGCTCACCTTGACGCCGCCGGAGCGCTCCCCGGTCGGCAGCGGCTCACCCGCCGGGACGCGCTCGAACTGCACGTCCTGCTTGAGCCGGTAACCGGGCACATACCCGGCGACCCGCTCGACCATCTCCCGTACGGCCAGCTCGACCTCGGCCTCGTCACAGTCGTCGACGAGGCAGTAGACCGTGTCCCGCATGATCAACGGCGGTTCCGCCGGGTTGAGGATGATGATCGCCTTGCCCCGCGCGGCCCCGCCGACCTGCTCGATCGCCCGTGAGGTCGTCTCGGTGAACTCGTCGATGTTGGCGCGGGTGCCGGGGCCGGCCGACCTGGAGGAGATCGAGGCGACGATCTCGGCGTACCGCACCGGGACCCGCGAGGCCACCGCCGCCACGATCGGGATCGTCGCCTGGCCGCCGCAGGTCACCATGTTGAGGTTGCGCTCGCCGAGGTGGGCGTCCAGGTTCACCGGAGGCACCACGTACGGCCCGATCGCGGCCGGGGTCAGGTCGATGACCCGCTTGCCGTGCTCGCGCAGCACCCGGTCGTTGTGCACGTGCGCCCCGGCCGAGGTCGCGTCCAGGACGATGTCCACCTCGTCGAAACCGGGCAGCTTGACCAGGCCCTCGACACCCTCGTGGGTGGTGGCCACCCCGCGCCGCCTGGCGCGGGCCAGACCGTCGGAGTCGGGGTCGATGCCCGCCATCGCGACGACCTCCACCCGCCTGGACAGCAGCGCCTTGAACATCAGGTCGGTGCCGATGTTGCCCGACCCGATGATCGCGATCTTCACCGGCCCACCCGTGGTCACCGTCGTCATGAGAACACCGCCCTTACCGAACCGACGCCGTCGATGTGCGCCTCGAACACGTCCCCGGCCTCGACGGGCACCATCGGCCCGAGCGCGCCGGTCAGCACCACGTCCCCGGCCAGCAGCGGGAAGTCCTTGCCGCCGAGCGCGTCGGCCAGCCACACGGCCGCGTTGAGCGGGTGCCCCAGGCAGGCCGCGCCTGCGCCGGTCGAGGCCTCCTGGCCGTTCCTCGTCATGGTCATCCCGGCCAGCCTCAGGTCGAGACCGCGCAGGTCGACCGGGGTGTTGCCGAGCACGAACGCCCCGCTTGAGGCGTTGTCGGCGATGGTGTCCACCAGCGAGATGTCCCACCCGGCGATCCGGCTGTCCACGATCTCGATGGCCGGGAGCACGAAGTCGACCGCCCTGATGACGTCCGCGACCGTGAACGGCCCGCCGACCAGGTCGCTCTTGAGGACGACCGCGATCTCCGCCTCGGCCTTCGGCTGCAGGAACCGGGAGGCGGGCACGGGCAGCCCGTCCAGGCAGGCCATGTCGGCGAAGAGCATCCCGAAGTCGGGCTGGTCGACGCCCAGCTGCCGCTGGACCACGGTCGAGGTCAGGCCGATCTTCCGCCCGACCAGCCGCCGCCCCTCGTGCAGCGCCCTCCTGGTGTTGATCTCCTGTACGGCGTAGCCGACCTCGGCCGTCCCGCTCGGCAGCGTCTGCCGTACCGGGGGACACGGCTTGCCGTGGCGCGCCGCGTCGAGCAGCTGGTCGGCCGCCTCGGCGAGCGCGTCGGTCGCCTCGCTCCACTCACTCATGTTCCGGCTCCAGCTTGATCGTGATCGTGGTGGGTTCCGAGTAGAAGTCCAGGGAGTCGGTGCCGCCCTCCCTGCCGATGCCCGACAGCTTCACCCCGCCGAACGGGGTGCGCAGGTCGCGCAGGTACCAGGTGTTGACCCACACCAGGCCCGCCTCAAGGGACTGGGCGACCCGGTGCGCCCGGCTGAGCCGCGAGGTCCACACCGTCGCGGCCAGGCCGTACTCGCTGTCGTTGGCCAGTGCGATCGCCTCGGCCTCGGTGTCGAACGGCGTGACGTGACAGACGGGGCCGAAGATCTCCTCCCGGTTCACCCTGGAGGTCGGCGGCAGACCGGTCAGCACGG
This sequence comes from Streptosporangium sp. NPDC000239, assembly GCF_040300765.1. Lineage (NCBI taxonomy): Bacteria > Bacillati > Actinomycetota > Actinomycetes > Streptosporangiales > Streptosporangiaceae > Streptosporangium > Streptosporangium sp. NPDC000239. Next base: position 140,706 of record NZ_JBEPEI010000014.1, read on the forward strand.
TCGGTTCGACGTAGTACCCCCCGTCCCGTTCGTCGCCGAAGCGCGGCACGCCGCCGCCCGCCCTGAACTCGGCGCCCTCCTTCTCGGCGAGCCGGTAGTAGGTCAGCACCTTGTCCCGGTGCTCGGCGGAGATCATCGGCATCATCGTGGTGTCCTCGTCCTCGGGACGCCCGAACCGCAGCTCCCCGGCCCGCTTGGCCAGGCGCGTGACGAACTCCTCGAAGATCGGCCGCTCGACGTAGAGCCGCTCGGTGCACAGGCAGACCTGCCCGCCGTTGGTGAACACCGAACGCACACTGCCCTCGACGGCCGCGTCCAGATCGACGTCCGCGAAGACCAGCCCGGCGTTCTTGCCGCCCAGCTCGAACGAGACCGGCTTGACCCGGTCCGCCACGCCCTTCATGATCGTCGACCCGGTACGGCTCTCGCCGGTGAAGGTGACCGCGTCCACCCCCGGGTGCTCCACGAGGAACTGGCCGGTCGAGCCACCGCCGAAGCCGTGCACCACGTTCAGGACACCCGGCGGCAGACCGACCTCGGCGGCGATGTCGGCGAGCACGGCCATCGAGCCCGGCGTGTGCTCCGACGGCTTGACCACGATGGTGTTGCCCGCGACGAGCGAGGGGCCGATCTTCCAGGTCGCCAGCAGGAACGGCAGGTTCCACGGCACGACCACCGCGACCACACCGAGCGGCCTGCGCACCGTGTAGCTCAGCACGTCCTTCAGATGGAAGGCCTCGTCGGGGCGCTGGGCGGCGATCTCGGCGAAGGAACGGAAGTTGGCCGCGCCACGCGGGATGTCCAGCGTACGGGTCTGTGTGATCGACTTACCGGTGTCCGCGATCTCCGCGGCGACGAGCTCCTCGAACCTGGCCTCGATCGCGTCGGCGAGGCGGCGCATCCATCCGGCCCGCTCCGCGATCGGCAGCGCCGCCCAGCCGGGCTGTGCCGCGCGGGCGGCGGCGACCGCCTTGTCGACGACGGCCCGGTCCGCCTCGTGGACCAGGCGGACCACCCCGCCGGTCACGGGGTCGTGCGTCTCGAACGTCGCCCCCTCGGCGACCTGTACCCCACCGATGAAGTGGGTCACCTGGTCAGACAAGTCTTCTCCTCACGAAAGGACCACACCTGGTCACTACGTACGGGTATAGGCGCGGGGACTCCGTTGAGCAAGAATGAGTTCCGTGAAACGGAACACCGACCGGCTCTCGATGCTGGAGAAGTCCTGGCTCGTGCTCGACGCGTTCCGCCCCACGGGAGGCCCGCTGCGGCTCACCGAGGTCGCGGCGCGCTGCCATCTCCCCAAGACCACCGCCTTCCGGCTGCTCACCGAGCTGACCGAGATCGGGGCGGTCACCCGCCGGGACGACGGCTACTACCTCGGCCGCCGGCTGTTCGAACTCGGTAGCATCGTGCCCCTCGAACGCGACCTGAGACACGCCGCGCTGCCCTTCATGCACGACCTGTACGAGGCCACCCACGAGACCGTGCACCTGGGGGTGCGCGACGGCCTCGACGTGGTCTACGTCGAGAAGATCCGCGGCCAGGAGTCCTTCGCCCTGCCCTCACGTGTCGGCGGCCGTCTCCCGCTGACCTGCACCGGCATCGGCAAGGCGCTGCTGGCCTACTCGGGGCCCGGCCTCATCGAGGAGGTTCTCGGCCGTCCTCTGCGCCGCCTGACCCCGCACTCGATCGTGGACCCCAAGCGGCTTGAGGAGGCACTCGGCCAGATCCAGGCGGCGGGCCTGGCCTACGAGCGTGAGGAGTCCCAGCTCGGCGGCGCCTGCATCGCGGCCCCGGTCTTCGGCGACGGCGTGGCGGTCGCCGCCCTGTCGGTCTCCGTCCCGCTGGCCCGCTTCCAGCCCACCCGCCTGGCCCCCGCCGTGAAAGCCGCCGCCCTCGGAATCTCCCGAGCCCTGACCCGGGGCATCTGAGGTGACTTTTCAGATATTTTCGATCACCGACAGTGAGGAAATGCCATAGGCTCCCCGCGACGCCGCTCGGCGCCGAAGGGAAGGCGGGGTTACCGTGAGACCGAGAGGGGGTGGGTGCGACCATGACGGCACGGCATGGCGATGCCTCGCCGGATTTCTCGATGAGCGTCCGGATCAGTGGACCCGCCTCCGAGGACGGACGGCTGCCGCTGGCAGAGCTCGCCCGCATCGCGGGCGGCCTGCAGATGACTCTGGAACGGCTGGCCCTGACAGGGCTCGGCACCTCCATCAGGCCTGGACGCAGGCCACGCGACGTGGTCGAGGCCGTACGGCTCGACTTCACCGGGTTCAGGCGAGGGTCTGCGATCCTCGATGTGACGCGCCCCCCACAGGCCGAGACGAACGACCTGCTCCAGCAGTCCCTGCGCATGCTCGACGAGGGCATCGAGCACGTCCGTCAGGGCCGGGGGCTCCCCTCCCACTTCACTCCTCCGGTGGTCAGCGGCCTTCGCCAGCTCGCCGGGGGAATCGGCTCAGGAGGAGTGAGCAGGATCGAACTGCTCCGCCCAGGAGGAGGCTTCGTGATCGACTCCGTCTTCCGTGAGGCACTGCGCGAAGCGCCCGCCCAGGCGACGGAAAGGGAGGTCACAGTGGTCGGCCGTCTCCACATGGGGGACTTCTCACCGGCCACCCTGCGCTGCCGGATAGACACCTACGCGGGGAGCATCCTGGCCGACTTCGACGGTGACCTGCGTGATCTCGTGCTCGACGCGATGGACCAGCTGGTCATGGCCGGCGGCAGAGCCGAGCTTCAGCCGGACGGCACCACCGTGCGGGTCATGCACCTGGAGACGGTCAGGCGCCTGACGAGCGCTCCCTCGTCTCCTCTCGGAACCCTCGCCCACGAGCAGGGTGTCTCCCCCGTAGGCGACGTCGAGGAGCTACAGGGCGAGGCCATCGACGACTTCGACGACTTCCTTGAGGCCATCAGTGCCGCGCGCAGAGGAGAGGGATGAGATACGTCTTCGTGGATACGGACGTGTTCTCGTACCTGTGGCAGGGGATCAACACCGACCAGTACAGACCACACCTCGAAGGCGCGGTTCCCGCGCTGAGTTTCGCCTCGGTCGGAGAGCTGTACTACGGAGCCGCCAAGAAGAACTGGGGGCCGAAGAAAGTCCAGGCGCTTGAGGAGGCCGTCCGCCGCTACCTCGTGGCTCCCTATCACGAGGATCTCGCGCGTCTCTGGGGCACTCTCAGGGCACAGGCCGTCGCCCAGGGCCATGCCCTCGGCGCCGCTCACCAGGTGAACGATCTGTGGGTGTGCGCCACGGCGATGTACCACGATGCTCCCCTGCTCACCGGGAACCGGCGCCACTTCACCGACTTCCCCGGACTGTCGCTCCTGGTGTGAGCCCTCAGGGGGAGATGCGGTTCACTGGGCTGAGGTGTCGGATGGCTCAGGAGGATCGTGTGGAGACCCGTGTTGAGAAGGTGGCCGTGGCGGACGGGTCCTTCGATCTGCATCTGTGGGTGCCCGAGGGCGGTCATGGCCCGGTCGTCCTGCTGATCCAGGAGATCTACGGGGTCGGGCCCTACATCAGGGGGGTCGCCGAGGAGCTCGCGGGGCTGGGGTACGTGGTCGGCGCGCCGGACCTGTTCTGGCGGATCCAGCCCGGCTGGGTCTCCGCCCACGACGAGGCCGGGACCGCGGAGTCGATACGGGTCGGCGCCCGGTTCGACGTCCCCCGGGGGGTCGCGGACGCGGCGGCGGCGCTGTCCCTGCTGCGCGAACTGCCCGAGGCGGACGGCCGTGCCGGGATCGTCGGGTTCTGCCTGGGCGGCTCGGTGGCCTACCTGCTGGCCGCCTCCCTGGAGGCGGACGCGCGGACGGACGCGGTGCTGTCGTTCTACGGCTCCGCCGTACCGGACGTGACGGGGTTGATGGAGCGGATCGCCTGCCCGTTGCTGCTCGTCTTCGGCGGCTCCGACCCCTACATCCCCCGTGACCGGGTCGCCCTGGTCGAACGGGCCGCGGCTGAGCGGCCGAACGTGGAGGTCCACGTGGCGGAACGGGCCGGGCACGCCTTCCTCAACCACGAGGCCCCGCAGTTCCACGATCCGCAGGAGGCACCCGCCGTCTGGGCGCTCGCCCTGGACTTCCTCGGCCGCCACCTGCGCTGAGTCGGGCCTTACCTGAAGGTCATCTTCCTGTACCCCGGCATCATTACCCCATGCGACAGGTCTGGGCTTTATGGGGAGATGTCATCGTCGTGAGCGCCCTGGCGGTCCCGCTCGCCCTGCTCGCCGTCCGCCTCCTGGCCCGCCGCCGCGCCCGTGACGGCCACCCCCACCCCACCCGTACGGCCGCCGCCGACGTCGCCATGGTGGCCGGGACCGTCCCCTGGATCTGGATGATCCTCACCCCGCGACCGGCCCCGAGCACCGTCAGCCTGGTCCCGCTCCGCGACCTCGCCGAGCTGTTCGGCAGCCCGGCCGTCACCGTGTTCGTGCAGGTCGGAGGCAATCTCCTGGTCTTCGCCGCACTCGGCGCCCTGCTGCCGACGCGCGTGGCGCGCCTGGCCTCCCTCGCCCGGATCGCCGCCGTGGCCGCCTGCGCGTCGTGCACGGTCGAACTCCTCCAGTACGGCCTGCGCCTGGGCCGGGTGAGTTCCGTCGACGACGTACTGGTCAACACGGCGGGCGCCGTACTGGCCGCGATGGTCACGCGGAGGTGGTGGGCGTCACGGACGGCGGCCGAGACGGGTGTCCGGTAACGGACCGGGTAATTCCCGTCATTCGTCACACGGGTACGATCCGCTCAAAAGAAGCACGGGACCATCGTCTGCATCTGTGCGATCGTGGACAAGACGGGGCAAGTTCTCTGGAGACGCCAAACCCGGTTGGTGACAGAGGGTGATATAACGTGCAGCAATCCCCGGTTCCTCCCGAGCCCCCGATCTACCGGCGCATCGCCGACGGGCTTCGCGAAGCGATCCTGTCCGGCGCGCTCAGAGACGGGGACCGGCTTCCGGGCGAGAACGCCCTGATGGCCGAGCACGGCATAGCCCGCGCGACCGCCAGACAGGCCCTGTCCGTGTTGATCAACGAGGGCCTGGCCGTACCGAAACGCGGTTCGGGAGTCTACGTGCGGCTGTTCCGGCCGATCAGACGGCACGGCTCACGCAGGCTCGCGCAGCGGCAGTGGGGACAGGGCCAGGCGATCTGGGACTCGGACACCTCGGGGCGCCCCTACGCCGTCGACGAGGTGGAGATCGGCAGGGAGGCCGCCGAGGAGGAGGTCGCACGTGTCCTGGGCAGCGCCGAGGTGTGGGTACGGCGCAGACGCTACTCGGTCGACGGCAGGCCCGTGCAGCTGTCGGTCTCCTGCTTCCCCGCGGCTCTCGTCGAGGGCACACCGATCACCCTGCGGGACACCGGCCCCGGCGGCGTCTACGCGCGCCTGGGCGACCTCGGCCACGCCCCCGCCCACTTCACCGAGGAGGTACGGGCCCGCATGCCCCACCCCCACGAGACCGTCCAGCTCGACCTGCCCGCGGGGACCCCGGTCATCGCGATCGGCCGTGTCGCCTACACGGCGGACGGGACAGCCGTCGAGGTCAACGAGATGGTGCTGGACGCCGCGTCCTATGTACTCCAGTACGACTTCGACGCATAGATCAAGGCGACTCGTCAAGCGATAGGTTGACCTGTCCCCCACGATCATTGATTTCTCTAGAGAAGTGCATCACCGTCGAGAGGTGGACGTCGCGAGGGCCTGGGCGCGGGGAAGGTGCATAGATGTCATTCGATCGGCATCTGGCGGAAATCGCCCGGGAGTTTCCCGCGTGGACGATCTGGCGGAGCGACGCGGGTCGGTGGTGGGCAACCCGCCACCACCCGCTGACCTCCGCCCAGCGTGACCTCGGATGCGCGATGACCATCGACGCGGACGACCCCGAGAAGCTGCGCGAGCAGCTCCATCGTCAGCAGGACCTCTCCGAGCGGCCGGACGGCCCGGACGAGGACTCCTGAGGAGCCGCCCGGTGCCTGGTTCAGCGGATCGCGCGGCCCCGGCACCGGGCCCCCAATCGCGAAAGGCCCACGACCCATCGGGGGCGGGGGCCTTTCGCTTGATCACACCAGCTTGAATTCGCGGCCCGCACACCGGTGGGATGTGACACCACACGGACCGGGCCATCCGCCGGACGTCTCCTCGCCCGTCATGGGGCGCCCCGGACACAGGACGCCCCGCAGCGGAAGGGCTACGAGCGGGCGACGTACTCGTCGTTCCCCGTCCGGCCGCGCCGTTCCCGGCCGTCCCCGTCGTCCTCGACGATCACGCGGACGGCCTCGACGTCCGACTCGACGACGAGCAGGGTCTCCTCGTCCTGCCCGTCCCTTACCTGGTCGGGGGTGAAGTCGGCCCTGGGGGTGAAGAAGTCCTGCCCGGAGAAGTCGCCCTCCGCGCCGTCCTGGCCGTCCTGAGCCTCGGCGGCGGCGAGCTCGGGAGCCCGCGGGGCGTCCGGGGCGGGCAGGGCCTGCTGCGCGGGCGCCGGGGGCAGCACGGAGGCCTCGTCGATCAGCGGGCCCGCCGCGCCCTCGCGGTGGATCAGGTCGCCGAGGACGGCACCCATCTCGTTGAGCCGGCGCATGACCTCGTGGTGGGTGTCGGTGAGATATGTCACCCGGCGCCCGGTCGTCTCGTCCAGGATCGTGGCGCGCTGCTGGGCCGCCGTCAGCGTGGCGTGGGCCTCGGCGTTGGCTGAGGTCACCGTGGACTCGGCCTCGGTGCGGGCGCTGTCGATCATCCGCTCGGCCTCGTGCCTGGCGGAGGTGAGGATGCGGTCGGCCTCCGCACGGGCCGAGCGCAGGGTCTCCTCGGACTCGGCGCGAGCCGCGTTGACGGTCTCCTCCGCCTCGTTGCCCGCCTGGGAGAGCATCTGCTCGGAGGCGCTCGTGGCCTCGGACACACGCCGCTCCGCCTCCTGCTGGGCGGCGTTCAGAATGCCCTCGGCCCGCTCCATGGCGGAGGTGACCATCCGCTCGGCCTCGGTGGCGGCGTCGTCGCGGAGCTTGGTCGCCTCGGCGTCGGCGACCTGCCGCTTGGCGGCGGCCTCCTCCTCGCCCAGCTTCAGGATCTGGCTGAGCCGCTCGCCGAGCTCGTCGTAGTCCTGGGGGGCGTCGGAAAGCCGCCGACGAGCGTCAGCCAGCTCCGCACGACTCTGTTCCACCTGGTCGATCGCCCGTGCGAGCCGTTCCTCCAGATCGCGGACCTGGTTGCGGGTGCGGCTCATGTAGTCGTGGACCTGGCGGCGGCTGTAGCCGCGCATGACGACCTCGAACGAGTCTTCATGCATCAGATCGGGAAAGCTCTCGTGCTGGTTTGTCATCGCGCTACCCGTGGAGGTTGTGTTACGGAAAAGGAGACGTCAGGAGACGACTTTCCTGCTTACTGCCCAAGACCGCAACCGGAACGCGCCACCGGCCGCCGAAATATCGGGCATCCGGCCCCCTCGTACCATCGATGCATGAACGCCTCCCCCTACGTCGCGGCCCTCGACGGCGACGCGACCCCCCTGATCCACCCCGAGGCCTACGTCGCCCCCGGAGCCGTGATCGTCGGCCGGGTACGGCTCGGCCGCGCCGCCAACGTCTGGTACGGCTCGGTCCTGCGCGGCGACGACGAACTCATCGAGGTCGGCGAGGAGTGCAACATCCAGGACCTGTGCTGCCTGCACGCCGATCCGCGTGAGCCCGCCGTGCTTGAGGACCGGGTCAGCCTCGGGCACAAGGCGATGGTGCACGGGGCGCACGTGGAGACGGGGGCGCTCATCGGCATCGGGGCGATCGTGCTCGGCGGGGCCAGGATCGGCGCGGGCTCGCTGGTGGCCGCCGGAGCGCTGGTCGGGCCGGGCAAGCGGATCCCGGCCGGGGTGCTCGTCGCCGGGGTCCCGGGCAGGGTAGTCCGCGAGCTGACCGACGAGGACCGCGCCTCCTTCGCCCGCACGCCGGACAACTACGTGGCCAAGGCCGCCAGGCATCGGGCCGCGGCCGTCGTCCAGCCCGTCTGAGCGGCCCGTGGCCGTTGTAGGGCGCCCGCCGGGGGTGGATGGGTAACATGACCGCCGTGCGGCACTGGGACGGGTTTGACGCCATCGAGAGGGATCTGCGTGCCCTCGTGGGCGATCCCCGGTGGGGGACGCTGCCCCCCGTCGCCCGCGCCGAGGCCGTCTCCTCACGCGTCCTGGCCACCCCGGACGGGGGGCGCTGGCTGTTCGGCGCGCGCGCCCGGTGGTACCGCCAGGACCCGGCCGACGGCCGCTGGCACCTGACGGCCCCGCCCGCCGATCCGGCCCTGCGCACGGGCGCCCAGGTGGTGCGGACGCCCTCGCTGGTCCCGCCGCAGCTGGTCCCCGGCATCCACGACCTCACCGCCGACCGTGGCTCGGTGCAGGGGTTCGTCGGCCCCGACGTGCCGTACGAGATCACCGAGCGGCTGCGCGACCTGGTCGTCTCCCAGCGGGGCAGGCGCGTCCAGGACTTCCCGCTCACCGGTCCCTTCACCGAGTTCTTCGCCGGGGAGGTCCCCAGCCCCGTCGCCGCGATCTGGGGCACGCTCATGTGGTGCGCCTACGCGCCCGCCTTCGACGGCAACGAGGTGCTGCTGTCGATGTTCGGCGAGTTCCTCGCCCGCCCGCTGCCCGGCGACGAGTGGGTGCGCTGGCTGCCTCCGGCCTCGCTGGCCGACCTGGCGGCCCTGTACGGCGAGCGGGTCAGGGCCGGTCACCCTGAGGCGGGTCTGCGGCTGGTGGCGTTGATGGCGGACACGGCCGCGACCATCAGGTACGACGCGCGCTTCCGGCCCAGGGCCGACGTCCTGCTGGCCATGATCGACCCGGTGCTGCGCCGTACCGGGCCTGACCCGTCGGTGGCGCACTACGGCGACGACGCGGTACGGCAGGCGTGGCTGGCGCGGTGCCCGCCGCACGTGACGTTGCCCGACGACTCCCCGGGGGAGCACTTCCAGCACGCGATCTACGACCTGGTGGGGACGCTGGGGTTCCTGGTGCCGAAGGGCGCCGAGCCGCGGGCGGTCGCGGCCTCGCTGCTGGCCGCCGACCTGTCGGCCTTCGGGCCCAGGGCGGCCGACCCGCTCTATCCGTGGCTCGATCCCGAGTTACGGCACATCCTCCACGTGGTGCTCTCCGACCCCTCGCATCCGTTACGGGGGTGCTGGCCCCGCTCGGGCAGACTGCCCTCCGCGCTCAACCCACCCGACAGGGCGGGGGCCGCGGCCTTCCTGGGGGCCGCCTACGCCATGGGGCTGGCGTGGTGCAACCTGACCGGAACACCGGTGCCCGAGCGGGGGTTCACCACGGCCGCCGCGGTCGTGCACCGTCTGACGCACGAACGTGACGATCCCGTCCCGGGCACCTCGGGAACCTTCCCGCGTCACTTCTGACACGGTTCAGCGCGATTAACTCACAGATTTAGTTATTTCACTCCCGTCACTGCTGTATCTCTTGGACCCCATATATATCTGGCAATTTGCCGAATTGTGATCTCAAAATCGGGAAACGATCCCGTTGGGGCTGTGGTGGTGTCGTGAGGAATGGTCCCGATGGGCCATGGGCACGAAAGTCCGCCCACCGTAACCTCGGAGAGGGTGTGGGCTGCGGAAGGAAGGACGACGCGGTGGGGCACGACGACCTGGACTCAAGGGTCCACGACCGTGTCGCGTTGGACGAGATCGCGCTCTACGCGGAGGTGCTGAGCGCCGTTGCCACCAGCGAACGGCCGCTCACCTTGGCGGAGCTCGACAACGCGCTCGGATTGAGCGCCTCGGCTGTTTGCTGAGGCCGATGAGAGAACCATCTGAACGACCTAGTCCCGGACTCCCCCTTCGGAGTCCGGGACGTAGTTCGTGAAGGGGTCCTGTGACTAGTTATGACCGGACGAGCCTGGCGATCGCCGCCGAGGCCTCTTTGATCTTCTCCTGGGCCTCGGGTCCGCCGGAGTTGACCGCGTCGGCGACGCAGTGCGAGATGTGGTCCTCCAGGAGGCCGAGCGCCACCGCCTGGAGCGCCCGCGTCGCGGCCGACACCTGGGTCAGCACGTCGATGCAGTAGGCATCCTCATCGACCATCCGCTGCAGGCCTCTGATCTGTCCCTCGACCCGCCGCAGCCTGGTCAGATAGGCCTGCTTGTCTCCGCTGTAGCCATGCATGTCCCAACGGTACCCGTGTCGCGCCCGACGGGAAGAGGCCGTGATCGAGCACTTGTCCCGCCGTGGACGGCCTTCAGGAAGAGGAGGAGGTCAGCAGCCTCTCCCACTGTTCGGCGACCACGGGCGCCGTGTGGACCGCGGCCGCCCCGAGCGCGCCGGCGGCGAGTTCCCTGCGCCGCCGTTCGTCGTCGATGAGCGCCAGCAGCGCGCCCGCGTAGGCCTCGATCTCGGCGCCCCCCTCGGCCACCAGGACCCCGCTGCGCCCCTCGACCACGAACTCGCCGGGCCCGCTCGGGCTGTCGAAACCGATCACCGGCACCCCGCTGGCCATCGCCTCGATCACCGTCATGCCGGGCGTCTGCGGCGTCTCGGCCCGCGAGGTCACCGCGACGATCGACGCCTTGGCGAACTCGCCGCTCAGGTCGGAGGTCGTGCCCATGAAGTAGACGTGGTTGTGCAGGTTCAGGTCCTGGACCAGGGAGCGCAGCCGCCGTTCCTCCGGGCCGCCGCCGTACAGGCGCAGGCGCCAGTCGGGGCGCTTGTCGGCGACGACGGCGAAGGCGCGGATCAGCCGGTCGTAGGCCTTGACCGGCACCCAGCGCCCACCCGCGGCCACGATGCGGTTGTCCATGCGGGAGCGCGGCCACGGCCCCGCGGGCAGCGCGTCGGGGATCAGCCTGACGTCGGCGCCGCCGTGCAGGAGGTGGTCCCAGTCCTGCCTGCCCCGCTCGGTCGCGGCGACGACGGCGTCGAGCCGGGGGTAGAACTTCGTGATCGGCCCCGGCGGGGAGGGACGTCCCCACTCGCGGGCGACGCGTACGGTCTCCCGGGGGACGTGCCGGGCGACCTGGACGCTCAGGCCGGGCCTGGTCGAGACGACCGCGTCGGTCCGCAGGGCGCGCAGCCGCCGCCACAGGGCGACCTCGGCGTGCACCTGTCCCCTGGGCAGCAGGTGCCGCACACCGGGCCGGTCGTCGACGACCCAGGACAGCCGCACCTTGGCGGAGATCGGGAAGAACGGCCTGTCGCGGTGGCGCCGTACGCTGAGGATCTCCACCTCGTGGCGCTCGGCCAGTTCACCGGCGAGGTTGACCACGGACCTGACGTCTCCGCGCATGCCACAGATCGAGGGCACCAGCAGGCAGATCCTCATCCACCGACCTCGATCGTGAGCTCGTCGTCGGCGGTGTAGCGGGGGCGGATCGGCACCCCGTCCACCCGGGTGGCCGGGTAGTGCAGGCGGCGGCGCTTGCCGTTCACGTCGTCGAGCCGGGAGGCCAGGCGCAGCGGGGCGGGCAGGCCGTCGATCTCCAGTGAGGGCGCCCAGGCCGTCGGCTGGGTGGGGTCTCCGGCCACCACGTCGCACAGGTCACACAGGGAGAGCGCGGCGTGGAAGCGCACTCCCTGGACGGTCGCGGCCGCGGTCAGCGCGGAGCCGGAGGCGTCGTGGCGCAGCGAAAGGCGCGCCTCGTGCCGGGACTCGTCGTCGTCGAGGCCGGTGAAGGCCAGCAAGCCGGTGACCTCGAAGCGGCCCTCACGGAACCAGACCGCGCGGACCTCGGCGACCGGCTCCGCCTCGTCGATCTTCAGGGCCAGGAAGCCGTTGCGGGTCCGGTAGGCCCGGTAGGACATCGTGCGCCTGCTCAGCGCGTAGGCGTCGATGTGGTCCAGGGAGAAGCCGGGGTCGACGCTGTGCAGCCTGGTCCGTGACCCGTCCTGGTTGAGGTAGGTGTCCCAGCGGCCGGGGCTGAGCGGCAGCGGGGCCAGGGAGAAGGCGAGCGTCGCGTCACGCGCCCCGGCTCCCGTCGCCCCCAGTGCCAGCGTGTGCTCGACGGCCGTGCCCCGCTGACGCAGGACCAGCTCACTGCCCTCACTGAGCGGTTCGTCGATGGCCAGGCGGAGGGACAGGACGTCGGCCAGGGTGACCTCGGCATCGGTTACGACGACATGCACCGTTAGCCCCCTCCCCGTCGAACGGCTGCCGCGACGTTGAGATTACCGTGATTTTTCTGTTATAGACAGGATAAGTTTCCGACCATCTGTCCTTTTCGCGCAATCTTGACCCCATGTCAGGTACGGCCCGCAAGTCGCAGGCCGTACCTGGACGGCGAAACCGGGGTTCCGGCCTACCCCTTGATGGACTTGATCAGCAGCTGGGAGACGTCGACGACCTCAAGCGTCTCCTTGGCCTCGCCGGCGTTCTTCTTCTCGTTGATCGAGTCGCCCAGCATGACCAGGCAGAACGGGCAGGCGGTCGAGATGGTGTCCGGGTCGGTGGTCAGCGCCTCGTCGACCCGCTCGGTGTTGATGCGCTTGCCGATCCGCTCCTCCATCCACATCCGCGCGCCGCCCGCGCCGCAGCAGAAGCCCCGCTCCTTGTGCCGGTGCATCTCCTGCGCCTTGACGCCGGGGACCTTGGCCATGATGTCGCGCGGCTGGGAGTACACCTTGTTGTGGCGTCCGAGGAAGCAGGGGTCGTGGTAGGTGATCTTCTCCTCGATCGGCGTGACCGGGACCAGCTTGCCCTCGTCGACCAGCTTGGCCAGCAGCTGGGTGTGGTGCACGACCTCGTAGGTGCCGCCGAGCTGCGGATACTCGTTGGCGAGGGTGTTGAAGCAGTGCGGGCAGGTCGCGACGATCTTCTTGACCCCGGCCTCGTTGAGCGTCTCGATGTTCTGCTTGGCCAGCATGTCGAAGAGGTACTCCATGCCCAGGCGGCGGGCCGGGTCTCCGGTGCAGGCCTCCATCGGGCCGAGCACCGCGAACTTCACCCCCGCGATGTGCAGCAGCTCGGCGACCGCCTTGGTGGTCTTCCTCGCCCTGTCCTCAAGGGCTCCGGCGCAGCCGACCCAGAAGAGGTACTCGGTGTCCTCGGGCATCTTCTCGTCGACGAGCTGGATCTCGATGGGGTCGTCCTCGCGCCCGGCCAGCTCCTCGATCCAGTCGGCCCGCTTCATCTCGGACATCCCCCACGGGTTGCCCTTGTTCTCCAGGTTCCTGACCATGACGCCGGCCTCGGACGGGAAGTTCGACTCCACCATCGCCTGGTAGCGGCGCATGTCCAGGATGTGGTCGATGTGCTCGATGTCCACCGGGCACTGCTCGACGCAGGCGCCACAGTTGGTGCAGGACCACAGCACGTCGGGGTGGATGACGCCATCCTCACCGACCAGCGGCTTGTCCAGCAGGGCCAGCACGTCCTCGTGCAGGTCGGCCCGCTGCTCCTGGGTCGCCGACAGGTACGGCGCGATCTTGAAGGCGTGGTCGCGCTGGTCGATGATGAGCATCTTCGGCGACAGCGGCTTGTCGGTGTTCCACGCCGGGCACTGCGACTGGCAGCGTCCGCACTCGGTGCAGGTGTAGAAGTCGAGGAAGCCCTTCCAGGTGGTGTCCTCGACCTTGCCCCGGCCGAGCCGGTCACCGTCGAGGTCCTCGTCCTCGAAGTCGACGACCTTGCCGTCGATCCGCAGCGGCTGGGCGGGGCCGTTGCCGTCGGGGCGGCGGGAGAACAGCACGTTCAGCGGCGCGGTGAAGATGTGCAGGTGCTTGGAGTTCACCACGATGATCAGGAAGACCAGCATGACGCCGATGTGCAGCAGCAGTCCGACGCCTTCGAGGACCTCGTTGGCCGTCTCACCCAGCGGGTGCAGCAGCGCCGCGGTGGCCTCGGAGGCGAACGCGCCCGAGGCGTAGGGCAGGTTGCCGGTGTTGTGGGCGGCCCCCCTGAACAGGAACATCGTCCAGATCACGTTGAAGATCATGAAGAGGACGAGCCAGGCTCCGCCGAGGTGCGAACCGGAGAAGCGGGACTTGCGGCCCAGCTTCTTCGGCGAGTTCCTCACCCTGATGACCGCGAAGACGACCAGGCCGACCAGGGCCGCGACCGCGATGAAGTCCTGCAGGAAGCCGAGCACCGGCCAGGTCCCGATGATCGGGATGTGGAAGTCGGGCGTCCCGGTGATCGCGCCCTGGATCAGCGTGCCGTACGCCTCCAGGTAGACGGTCGCCAGGATGAAGAAGGCCCACATGACGAAGAAGTGGGCGGTGCCCGAGGTGGTCCACTTCAGCAGTTTCCGCTGACCGAAGACCTCGACGAGCTGCGCCTTGATCTCGGTGCCGACGTTGTCCCTGGCGTACTCGATCCGCTCGGGGGCCGGTGCCCCCACGGTGGCGAGTTTGTAGAGGAACAACACACGACGCGCGGCGAGCGCGAGCGCGACGGCGGTCATGATCAGCCCGATGATCGCTACCCAGAGCACGGGTCCTCCCACAGACGGCGGTGGCTGTCAGGCGTACGACCGCGGCCCGTCCACGGTTGCGACGGATCGTCCCGCGCCGCCGCGATGCCGTGCGACGGACGGCGACACACGACGACCATGGCCACCATACGGTCAACCTGTCCTGTAGAACAATAATCTGTCCACCGGACCGCATCAGGACACGGGGTCGAGATACCTCTGGATCGTGGGCGCGAGCAGCCCGACCAGTTCCTTGACGTCGACCGAGGCGATCGGCTCCAGCCTGAGCACGTAACGGGCCAGCACCACGCCGAACATCTGGGCGAAGGCCAGCTCCATCCTGATCGGGGGGATGCCCAGCGCCTGCGCCACCCTGTCGACCAGGGCGTGCGTCATGAACTCACGGATCAGGGTGGCCATCTGCTCGTTGGTCATCGCCGTGCGGACCAGCGCGAGCAACGGCTGACGCGCCTGGGCGTGCGAGGTCATCGTCAGCACGAACTCGGCCAGCCGCTCCCCCATCTCCTCGCGCGGTCCGGCCAGCAGCATGGGGACCACGTCCTCGGGGTCGATCGGCAGCTCCATCGCCGCGACGAACATGCCCTCCTTGCTGGTGAAGTAGTGGTGGACCAGCGCCGGATCGACCTCGGCCCGCCGGGCGATGCCCCGCACCGTCGCCTTGTCGAAGCCCTTCTCCGCGAAGGTCTCACGGGCCGCCGCGAGGATCTGCCCACGCGTGTCGGCCGACCCCGGCCTGCGCCCGAGGCGCCGCCCGCCCGCCGTACGGCCCGCGCCCCGCCCGGTGTCCTGTTCCGTGCCCCGCTCGGCGCCCTGCCTGACGCTCCGCCCCGCGTCCCGCCCTGCGGGAGCCGTACGGCCCGCGCCCCGCCCGGTGTCCTGTTCCGTGCCCCGCTCGGCGCCCTGCCTGACGCTCCGCCCCGCGTCCCGCCCTGCGGGAGCCGTA
>NZ_JBEPEI010000014.1:156170-216007 GCF_040300765.1 Streptosporangium sp. NPDC000239
ACGGCCCGCGCCCCGCCCGGTGTCCTGTTCCGCGGGGGACTGCTGCTCGGTCACCCCTTCGAGCCCGCCGTTCCCGAGCCCTTCGCCCCCGACGCGTGCGAGGGGGCCAGGTGCCGCCGCGCGAAGGCCAGCGCCTCGGCGAGGTCGTCGATCCGCTCGGTACGGCCGCTCGCCTTGCGCGTGTTGATCTCCAGCACGACGAGGCCGTCGTAGCCGTTGCCCGCCATGCGCTCCAGGATCTCCGCGCACGGCTGGTTGCCCCGCCCGGGGACCAGGTGCTCGTCCTTGTTGGCCACCCCGAGCCCGTCGGCCAGGTGCAGGTGGGCCAGCCTGTCGCCGAGCTTGTTGAACATCTCCCTGGCGTCGACACCGGAGACCGCGGTGTGCGACAGGTCCAGGGTGACCTGGGGGAAGTCGTAGTCGATCGGGTTCCACCCGGGAGAGTAGGGGACCACCTCGTTGCCCCTGGCCTTCAGCGGGAACATGTTCTCCACCGCGAAGACCACGTCGGTCTCCTCGCGCATCCTGGCCAGGCCGACCTCGAACTCGCGGGCGTAGTCACGCTGCCAGCGGAAGGGCGGGTGCACCACGACCGTCCTGGCGCCGACCCGCTCCGCGGCCCGCTGCGCCCGCTGGAGCTTGACCCACGGGTCCTTGCCCCACACCCGCTGGGTGACCAGCAGACACGGCGCGTGGATCGCCAGGATCGGCAGCTGGTAGTGGTCGCTGAGCCGTTCGAGCACGTCGACGTCCTGGCTGACCGGGTCGGCGCCGACCATGATCTCGACGCCGTCGTATCCCAGCCGGGCCGCCAGCTCGAAGGCGTCAGGGGTGCGTTCCGGGTACACCGACGCCGTGGACAGGGCGATCTTCGCGGTGGATGCTCGGGTAACGCTCATACGGATTCCTCGCCTCCCGGCCAGAGCTCGCGTGAGCGGGTCCCCCTACCGCCGTCGGTTCTCTCACTCACGTTGCCAGCCTAAGCGCGCTCGGGGAACGATGGCGTATCGCCCGCTTGACGTGGCGCGGATCACCCGGGCACCGTCGCTACGGTTGGGGGCATGCCGCGGTTTGCCAAGGGCGCCATTCCCAGCCCGAACATCTGGAACACCCCGCAGATCTACGAGCTGGAGAACCGCGCCGTCGATCCCGAGGGGGTCGCCGACGCCGCGATGGCCGCCGTCAGGCCGCTGACCGGCGCGACGGTCGTGGACATCGGCTGCGGGACGGGCTACCACCTGCCGTCCCTGTCCGCGCGGGCCGCCCGGGTGGTCGGCGTCGAGCCGCACGACGACCTGGTCGAGCTGGCCAGACGCCGCTGCCGCTCCCTGCCGAACGTGGACGTGCGCCGGGGAACCGCCCAGGACCTGCCGCTCCCCGACGCCTCGGCCGACGTGGCCGTCGCCCGCTGGGCCTACTTCTTCGGCCCCGGCTGCGAACCCGGCCTGAAGGAGCTGTCCCGGGTCGTACGGCGCGGCGGCACGGCCTTCGTCATCGACCTGGACGCCACCCGCGGCGCCTTCGGCCGCTGGTTCAGCGCCTCGCTCCCGTCCTACTCCTCCGCCTCCGTCGAGGAGTTCTGGCGGCGCAACGACTGGCACACCCAGCCTCTCGACCTGCGCATGGCCTTCGAGCGCCGTACCGACCTCGAAGCCGTGCTCCGCATCGAGTTCACGCCGGAGGTCGCGGCGCGGGCCATCGCGGAGACGTCCGGGGTGGAGCTCGAATACCCCAACCTCCTGCGCTGGAAGCGGTTCTGACCTCGCCGGGAATGCGTTCCCCCGGTCCGGGGCTTGACCCTGACACTGACGTCAACGTTTACCGTGGCGCCGTAAGGAGGACCGGATGCGGATCGGGGAGCTCGCCAGACGGGCCGGGGTCAGTCCCAGGGCGCTGCGTTACTACGAGCAGCAGGGGCTGATCAGGGCTCGGCGGACGGCGAACGGCTACCGGGAGTACAGCGAGGCGGATCTCAAGCTCGTCACCGAGATCAGGTCGCTGCTCACGGTCGGGTTCACCCTGGAGGACGCCAAGCCGTTCGTGGCCTGCCTTCGGGCGGGGCACGAGTCGGGGGCCGACTGTCCCGAGTCCGTCGAGGTCTACCGGCGCAAGCTGGCCGAGATCGACGACGAGATCCGCGCGCTACTGGTCCGAAGGGCCGAGGTCGCCGGACAGTTGTCCACGGCCTGCCCCGGATGCGTGCTGACGAAACGGGAGTAGAAATGATCACCCTGACCGCGGAGAACTTCGCAGAACAGGTGCTGGAGAGCGACAAGCCCGTCCTGGTCGACTTCTGGGCCGAGTGGTGCCCGCCGTGCCGCATGATCGCGCCGGTCCTCGACGAGATCGACGCCGAGTACGGCGACCGCGTCACGATCGCCAAGATCAACTCCGACGACCACCCCGAGATCAGCGCCAGGTACGGCGTGCTCGGACTGCCCACGCTCAACCTCTACAAGAACGGCGAGGTCGTCAAGCAGGTCGTGGGCGCCAAGCCCAAGCGCCTGCTCCTGGCCGAGCTCGAAGGCCACATCTGAGCCCGTGGGGCCCTTCCCGGTGATCCACGGGGAAGGACCCCACGACTCAGGCGGGGACCGAGCCGCCCCAGAACCCGCAGCACCGCCTGCGCATGGCCGGCCTCCTCGCCCGCGCCCGGGACACGACGGGTGAAGTTGTCGGTCGGGACCGGTAGCCTCGCGGCCATGGCAAAGAGGGTCGGCTATCGCTGTGGTGAGTGCGGTTGGCAGACCGCCAAGTGGGTCGGTCGCTGCGGCGAGTGCCAGGCCTGGGGCACGGTCGAGGAGGAGACCGCGCGTGGCGGCGTCAACGTGGCCTCCGCGGGCGCCGTCTCCGCCCCCGCCGTCCCGATCGGCGAGGTCAAGGCCGAGGTCGCGCAGGCCCGCAGCACCGGGGTCGGCGAGCTCGACCGGGTGCTCGGCGGCGGCCTGGTCCCCGGCGCGGTCGTGCTGCTGGCCGGAGAGCCCGGCATCGGCAAGTCCACACTCCTGCTTGAGGCGGCGGCCAAGATCGCGCGTCAGCAGACCGTCCTCTACATCACCGGTGAGGAGTCGGCCTCCCAGGTGCGGCTCAGGGCCGACCGGATCGGCGCGATCCAGGACCGCCTCTACCTCGCGGCCGAGACCGACCTGGCCGCGCTGGTCGCCCATGTGGAGAAGGTCCAGCCCGACATGCTCGTCGTCGACTCGGTGCAGACGATCGGCTCGACCCTGGCCACCGGCGTCCCCGGCGGTGTCACCCAGGTCAGAGAGGTCGCGGGAAACGTGATCAGGCTGGCCAAGGAGCGCGGCATGTCCACGGTCCTGGTCGGCCACGTCACCAAGGAGGGCTCCATCGCGGGCCCCAGGACGCTTGAGCACCTGGTCGACGTCGTGCTCCACTTCGAGGGCGACCGCCACTCCCGGCTCCGCATGGTCCGCGCGATCAAGAACCGGTACGGTCCCGTCGACGAGGTCGGCTGCTTCGACCTGCACGAGAACGGCATCGAGGGCATCGCCGACGCCAGTGGCCTGTTCGTCTCCCACCGCAACGACCCGGTCCCCGGCACGTGCGTGACCGTCACCCTTGAGGGCACCCGCCCGCTGCCCGCCGAGGTCCAGGCACTGGTCGCGCGGACCGAGGCCCAGCAGCCGCGCCGCTCCTCCTCCGGGCTCGACACCTACCGCGTGACGATGGTGCTCGCCGTGCTCGAACGGCGGCTCAACGCCAAGCTCGGCGGCTGCGACGTGTTCACCGCGACCGTCGGCGGCATCAAGCTCAGCGACCCCGCGGTCGACCTGTCGGTGATGCTCGCCGTCGCCAGCGCCGCCGGGGACAAACCGCTGCCCCCCGGCCTGGTCGTGCTCGGCGAGGTCGGCCTGGCCGGTGAGCTCCGCCCGGTCCGAGACGTACGGCGCCGCCTGTCGGAGGCCGCCAGGCTCGGCTTCACCCGCGCCCTGGTCCCCTCCGGGTCCCTCGACTCGGGCAAAAGGCGCAACGGCGACCGCACCCTGGTCCCGGTCGGCGGCCGGGGCACATCCTTCATGCCAGGTTTCGATGTCGTTGAGGCGGAAAACGTCTGGGACGCCCTCACTCATGTCACTTAGGAGAGGCGATCCGGTGATTCCGGACTCGGGGGGACCTTCGCCGGTAAGCTAGACCTTATACGCGGACCACGGGGGTCATGTGGCAGCCACCTACAAAGGACTCGACGAACAAGGACTCGACGAACGCCGCAGAAGTGTCCTGGCCGCGGTCGCGCCGGGCACCGAGCTGCGCGACGGCCTGGAACGCATCCTTCGCGGCCACACCGGCGGTCTCATCGTGCTGGGCTACGACAGCACGGTCGAGGCGATCTGCAGCGGCGGATTCGAGCTGGATGTCGAGTTCTCCGCCACCCGACTGCGCGAACTGGCCAAGATGGACGGCGCCATCGTGCTGAGCTCCGACGACCACAAGATCGTCCGAGCCGCGGTGCACCTGATGCCCGACCCGTCCATCCCCACCGACGAGTCGGGCACCCGACACCGTACGGCCCAGCGCGTCGCCGTGCAGACGTCCCTTCCCGTGATCTCCCTCAGCAAGTCCATGCGGATCATCGCCCTCTACCTGGGCGGCATCCGCCATGTGCTGGAGGAGTCGGCGGTGATCCTGTCGAAGGCCAACCAGGCGCTGGCCACTCTGGAGCGATACAAACTCCGGCTCGACGAGGTCTCGGGCACGCTGTCCGCCCTGGAGATCGAAGACCTGGTGACCGTCCGCGACGTGGCCGTGGTCGCCCAGCGCCTGGAGATGGTCCGGCGCATCTCCAACGAGATCGCCGGCTACGTGGTCGAGCTCGGCACCGACGGCCGGCTCCTCTCCCTGCAGCTCAACGAGCTGGTCGCCGGGACCGAGAGCGACCGCGAGCTGATCGTGCGCGACTACCTCCCCATCTCGGCACGACGTCCGCGCCGCTTCGCCGACGCCCTGCACGACCTCGACCAGCTCTCCTCCGACGGCCTGCTCGACCTGACGGCCGTCGCGCACGTGCTCGGCCAGTCGGGCACCGACGTCCTGGAGAGCCCGGTCAGCCCCCGTGGCTACCGGCTGCTGGCCAAGGTGCCCCGCCTGCCCGTGACGGTCGTCGACCGCCTGGTCGACCAGTTCGGCAGCCTGCAGAAGCTCTTGGCCGCCAGCATCGGCGACCTGCAGGAGGTCGGCGGCGTCGGCGAGGCCAGGGCCCGGCACATCCGCGAGGGCCTGTCCCGCCTGGCCGAGTCGTCCATCCTGGAACGTTACGTCTGACCCGCCCTCCCGGGGTTCCACCGCGAACCGGCCCTCAAGCCGGTGCGTGCCTCGGCGATCTCAGGTGGGAAGACGGTAGGTCCCGTCGTCGAGGACCTCCGCCAGCCCGTCGGCGACCAGGCCGTCCAGCGCGCGCTCCCGCTGCGGGGCGTCGTCCCAGACCACGTCGAGGGCGTCCTTGGGGACGGGCTCGTGGGCCTGACGGAGTACGGCCAGCAGCCGCCCCCGGCACTGACGGTCCGTACCCGCGTAGGTCTGCCCCTTACGCGCCGGTCCCTCGTAGGGCGGTTTGCCCGCCAGCCGCCAGGCGCACAGGCCGACGACCGGGCAGTCGGCGCAGCGAGGGGCGCGAGCCGTACAGACCAGGGCGCCGAGTTCCATCACGGCCACCGCCCAGACCGGGGCGTCCTCCTCCCCGGGCAGCAGCGAGGCGGCGAGCTTGCGCTCGACGGGCGTGGTGGCCTTCGGGGGATACTCCTCCCCCCGCACGGCCCGCGCGAGGACCCTGCGCACGTTGGTGTCCAGCACGGCGTATCGCCCCCGGAAGGCGAAACTGGCCACCGCGGCGGCGGTGTACTCGCCGATACCGGGCAACGTCAGCAGCGTCGCGTGGTCGGAGGGCACCTCCCCGCCGTGCTCGTCGGTGATCACCCTGGCGCAGGCGTGCAGGTTGAGGGCGCGCCGTGGATACCCAAGACGCCCCCAGTGCCGTACGGCCTCGCCCGGCGGTTCCTTGGCCAGGGCCGCGGGCGTCGGCCAGCGCTCCATCCACTCCGTCCAGATGGGAAGCACCCTGACCACCGGAGTCTGCTGCAGCATGATCTCGCTGACCAGGATCGACCAGGGGGAGGCGTCCTCGGCCCGCCATGGAAGGTCACGCGCGTTGTCGGCGTACCAGGAGAGGACAGGCTCCAACAGGAGGTTCGACTCGGGCACTCTCCGACGATAGTGCCGTTCCGGACGTGCTTCGCCGCCTTCGCCGGACCTCGCCCTCCGAAACGACGACCAGAGCGGCGGGTCGCCCTTCACGGCCCTTGGAGAGTCACCATACTGTGCGTATGGATCCGGACACTTTCCGTAGTGATATAGGAGTGGACGTCTACTGGCGGCGGCGGATGGTCGCGCTCCTCGGTGTGCTCATGGTGGTCGCCCTGGTGGCATGGGCCTGCTCGGCAGGCGGACAGGACGACGGCCCCCGGGCGAACGGCACGGCCACCGGGTCCCCGTCACCGGATCCGGTCCTGGCGCTTCTGCCCGCGGTGACGATCACCCCGACGCCTCCCGCCCCACGATCCCCCGGGGCCACCCCCTCCCCGAAAGCCGCCGTCGTCAAGGCGAAGCCCAAGGTCCAGATCAGGCGCCCCGGCCAGACCTGCGACCCGTCCGACCTGGTCCTGGACATACGCGGACGGAGCGAGGTCTACCCGGGGGGCAGCCGACCCCAGTTCATCGTCACGCTGGTGAACACCAACAAGGTGATGTGCACCGCCAACGTGGGGGCACGGGCGCTTGAGGTCCGCATCACCTCGGGCGACGACCGGATCTGGTCGTCCGCCGACTGCGTCAGCGGAGAGGCCGAGGAGATCCGCCGGCTCGACCGGGGCATCCCGTACGTCCGGCAGATCGACTGGAACCGGCACCGCTCCGGCAGCGACTGCTCAGCCCATCGCCCCGCCGCCAAGGCCGGAACCTATGTGGCCATGGTCCGCACTCCCGACCTCAAGAGCCACAAGGCCGTCTTCCACCTCCGCTGACCTGCCCTTCCCCCCATTACAGTTTCCGAGGCTTTTGCAACGCGGTTTCTCGGGGCTCACACCTTGGGATTCCGGGGCCGTGCCGCGGTTTTTCCTGACCCGTCTACTTCTTCAGGACTTTTCCTGACCTGATAGGCCCACACCACCGCCCGCTTCTCAACCCGCCTCGGATTCCTCCAATTCACACCACCCAGATCGGTTTTCCCGGTTCTTCCACATAGCCTTTCCCGGCCTTCACCTGGCGTGCCCTCTCCACACTCACACGCGGTTTCGCCCTCCCGCGCCCAGGCCACGAACTCCCCCTGAAGCCCACCATCCGCCTCACGGGCCACACTCCGCTTCCCCCGGCCCTCACCCTGAAGCCCACCCTCTGCCTCACGGGCCACACTCCGCCCAGCCCACACCCCGCAGACGCGCAGCTCCCCAAACCGAGCCGTGGACCTCCCCTGGCTCCACACCTCAGCGCCCGCCGTCCACGCCACTCCCCATGCCGAGCCGTGGCCCTTCCCTGACTCCGTCCCGGCCCTCCATCCATGCCGCAGACCCACCGGGCTGTGGGTTTCCCCTTGCCTCGTCCTGGCTCCCGCTGTGCGCACCGAGGATGGCGGCCTGGTCCGACGTGATCACTACCGAAGAACGGTTGACTTCGTCTGCCCAGTGCCCTCCAGCCCGCTGAAGCAACCCGCGCGACCCCCACCCGGAACCAACCACCGCAGCTGAAGCCCCCACGCGGAAAGGAGCGCATGGCTGAACTGAAACCAGCACGAGCCCCACGAAACCCGGCCCATGCGCGCCAAAGGCGGTTCCGGCACCTTCCAACGCCCGAACCAAGGAAATTGGGCCTGTTGCCCTCGGTGCTCCCACCACCTGAGCCGAGGAAACCGACGCCCCCCACACCAGGAGTGAGGGGTTTTGCCTGTGCTTTACCGGTGCCAAGTGTGAGGGGTGTCGGTTCGGGTGCGCCGACGCTTGGACTGAGGAACACAGGAGCGAAGCGACGGAGTGACGAGGGAAAGCGTCGGCTCGAAGCACCCGAACCCGCGACGCCGAAGGCGGCGCAAAGAGACACGCCGAAGGCGGCGCAAAAGGTTACGCAGCGAGTGTCAGGCCCAGTGCCGTCAGGTTCGTCCTTGCCCAGTCGAGTTCCTCGGCGATCATGTTGACCAGGGCGCCGGGGCCCTTGGCGCGCAGCGGTACGGCCAGACCGTGGGTTTCGACCTCGATGTGGGCCGTGCCGTTCACCGCGCCGGAGAGCATCGCGGTGAGGGTGTCCTCAAGCACGGAACGGGTGCTGGGGAGCTCCTGGCAGGCGTCGCCGAAGTGGTTGTGGACGTGGCCGAGCTTGACGACGGGGGCACCAGCGGCGGCCAGGCCGCGCAGGGCGTCCTCCGGCTGCTCCGCGCCGCCCGCGAGGTGGCAGGCGTCGAGGCAGACGCCGAGATGCTCGGAGTCGATGCCGCAGACGCGTTCGAGGGCCTGCTTGGTGGTCTCCAGCACACAGCCGGGCCAAGGCTCGAAGCCGACCCTGACCGTCTTGCCGGTGACGCTGTAGAGGCCGCGCAGTTCGCGGGAGAGTCGTTCGAGGCGGCGGGCCGCGATGGCGTGCAGGTCGGCGGGCCAGTCACGGCGCCAGCCGATGGGGATGGTGGAGATGCTGCCGAACTGGACGTCGTCCGGGAGCAGGAAGGCCAGGATCTTGGCCAGGGACATCGTGTAGCGGTACCGCTCGGGCTTGGCCCAGTCGGGGCCGGGGCTCTCCTGGTTACGGCCACCGGTGCCGTTGAGGCTGACGACCTCCAGGCCGCGCTCCTCCAGGGAACGGCGCAGGCGGACCAGTTCGATCCGGTCGGCGATGAGGTGGTCGGCCACGCTCGGGGAGAGCCAGAGTCCGACGCCCATCCGCCCGACGCCGAGGCGCTTGCGCACCGGAACGGCGTACCTGGTCAGGTGGGCGATCAGGTTCTCCAGGTCCTCAGCGGGATGGACGCCCGCGTTGTAGGACAGGTGAACGAGAGTCCCGTCCTGGTGTCGCAAACGCATCCGATGCCTCCAAGCGTGTGGTGCTTTCGATCAGGTGGTCCTGGGACCCGCCTGGTGGGCCGAGCATCCCGCGCGGAGGCCGGTCACCGCGTCACCTCTGCAGGTGATTCGCCGGTACGCCGCGCGGCTGACCCCGGAAGGCGATCTCGCCGCGGAAAGCACGATGTGTGGCTCACTTGGTGAGCCTTGGCCAGGCTCACTCTACAGAGTGTAGTACTACCTTTGGTGGTAGGACACCTCCTTGTATAACAAATGAGCAGACCCCGCCGTGATGTCTCACGACGGGGTCTGCTTCAGTTCTCTGACCTGCCGGTCCTTCGGGGATGGAGCCCCGGGGACCGTTCGGCCTAGTGCTGGATCGGCTCCGCGATGGCGGCGGCCGAGTCCGGGACACGGTCCGTGGGCGCGGCCTCGCCGACGAAGGTGAAGGTGGCGTTGTCACCCTCGCCCTCGACGCCGATCTTGACGATCTGGCCGGGCCGGAGCTCGCCGTACAGGATCTTCTCCGACAGCGTGTCCTCCAGCTCGCGCTGGATCGTACGGCGCAGCGGGCGGGCACCCATCACCGGGTCGTAACCGCGGTCGGCCAGCAGCTGCTTGGCGTCGTCGGAGACTTCGAGACCCATGTCGCGGTCCTTCAGGCGCAGCGCCACCTGGGCGAGCATCAGATCGACGATCTTGATGATCTCCTTCGGCGTGAGCTGGTGGAAGACCACGATGTCGTCGACACGGTTGAGGAACTCGGGCCGGAAGTGCTGCTTGAGCTCCTCCTGCACCTTGGCCTTCATCCGGTCGTAGTTGGACTCGTTGTCGTTGGCCTTCGCGAACCCGACCCCGATGCCCTTGGAGATGTCACGGGTACCGAGGTTGGTCGTCATGATGATGACGGTGTTCTTGAAGTCGACCACCCGGCCCTGGGCGTCGGTCAGGCGACCGTCCTCCAGGATCTGCAGCAGCGAGTTGAAGATGTCCGGGTGCGCCTTCTCGATCTCGTCGAAGAGGACCACGGAGAACGGCTTGCGCCGCACCTTCTCGGTGAGCTGACCGCCCTCCTCGTATCCGACGTAGCCGGGAGGCGAACCGAACAGCCTGGAGACGGTGTGCTTCTCCATGAACTCGGACATGTCCAGCATGATCAGCGCGTCCTCGTCCCCGAAGAGGAACTCGGCGAGCGACTTGGACAGCTCCGTCTTACCGACACCGGAGGGACCGGCGAAGATGAACGAGCCACCCGGGCGGCGCGGGTCCTTCAGACCGGCGCGGGTGCGGCGGATCGAGCGGGACAGACCCTTGATGGCGTCGTCCTGGCCGATGATCCGCTTGTGCAGCTCGTCCTCCATGCGGAGCAGTCGCTGGGACTCCTCCTCGGTGAGCTTGAAGACCGGGATGCCGGTGGCGGTGGCCAGGACCTCGGCGATGAGCTCCTCGGTGACCTCGGCCACGACGTCCATGTCGCCGGCCTTCCACTCCTTCTCGCGGCGTTCCCGCTTGAGCTGGAGCTGCTTCTCCTGGTCGCGCAGCGCCGCGGCCTTCTCGAAGTCCTGCGCGTCGATCGCGGACTCCTTGTCGCGCCGCACGTTGGCGATCTTCTCGTCGTACTCACGCAGGTCCGGCGGCGCGGTCATGCGGCGGATGCGCATGCGCGAGCCGGCCTCGTCGATGAGGTCGATCGCCTTGTCCGGCAGGAACCGGTCGCTGATGTAGCGGTCGGCGAGCTGGGCGGCGGCGACCAGGGCGCCGTCGGTGATGGAGACCCGGTGGTGGGCCTCGTAACGGTCGCGCAGGCCCTTGAGAATCTCGATCGTGTGGCTGAGGCTGGGCTCGGCCACCTGGATCGGCTGGAAGCGGCGCTCAAGCGCGGCGTCCTTCTCCAGGTGCTTGCGGTACTCGTCGAGCGTGGTCGCGCCGATGGTCTGCAGCTCACCACGGGCCAGCATCGGCTTGAGGATGCTGGCGGCGTCGATCGCGCCCTCGGCGGCGCCCGCGCCGACGAGCGTGTGCAGCTCGTCGATGAACAGGATGATGTCGCCGCGGGTGCGGATCTCCTTGAGCACCTTCTTCAGGCGCTCCTCGAAGTCACCGCGGTAGCGCGAGCCCGCGACCAGGGCGCCCAGGTCGAGGGTGTAGAGCTGCTTGTCCTTGAGCGTCTCCGGAACCTCGCCCTTGACGATCTTCTGCGACAGGCCCTCGACGACGGCGGTCTTGCCGACGCCGGGCTCGCCGACCAGGACGGGGTTGTTCTTGGTCCTGCGGGACAGGACCTGCATGACCCGCTCGATCTCCTTGTCCCGGCCGATGACCGGGTCGAGCTTGCCCTCGCGGGCGGCCTGGGTCAGGTTGCGGCCGAACTGGTCCAGCACAAGGGAGGTCGACGGCGCCGTCTCCTGCGGACCGCCCGAGGCGGCCGGCTCCTTGCCCTGGTAACCGTGGAGCAACTGGATGACCTGCTGCCTGACGCGGTTGAGATCCGCGCCCAGCTTCACCAGCACCTGTGCGGCGACACCCTCGCCCTCACGGATGAGGCCGAGCAGGATGTGCTCGGTGCCGATGTAGTTGTGTCCCAGTTGCAAGGCCTCACGGAGCGACAGCTCAAGGACCTTCTTCGCACGCGGGGTGAAGGGAATGTGCCCCGACGGCGCAGACTGCCCCTGGCCGATGATCTCCTCGACCTGCTGACGCACACCTTCAAGACTGATGCCGAGGCTCTCCAGAGCCTTGGCGGCAACGCCTTCACCTTCATGGATCAAGCCAAGAAGAATGTGCTCCGTACCGATGTAGTTGTGGTTGAGCATCCGGGCCTCTTCTTGGGCCAGGACGACAACCCGCCGTGCGCGGTCGGTGAACCTCTCGAACATCTCGTCGCTCCTCACAGAGCGGTCAGGCAGGTCCGGGATATCCGGGCCCTGTCATCCCGCATGGTAGCCCCGACCCGGCGACCGCTCTACGCAGAAGACGTTCCCCGAGAGCAGGGCGTTCACCCTCCATCCAACTACTTGCGGGGGGTGCGATGTTCCCGATACGCCGCAAGCGAACGACGTTTATCGGCCGCTCAAACGCGTCATGCGGTCATGGCCGCCACCGGACCCCACCGTGGCCGCCATAACCGCATGATTCAACGATCTAGTGAGCCGCTTCGTACTGCTCGACGATCTTGGAGGCGATTCGACCGCGCTCGCTGACGTTGAGGCCGTGGGACTTGGCCCACGCCCGGATGTCGGCGCTCTTCTCCCTCGTGAGTGCCCGGGTACCACCCGCACGACGACGGCGAGGAGCCAGAGCACCGGAACGACGGGCGCTCTGCACGAAAGGCGACAGGGAGTCGCGGAGCTTCTTCGCGTTTACGTCGCTGAGGTCAATCTCATAGCTGGTGCCGTCAATCGCGAAGGCGACGGTCTCATTGGCCTCGCCCCCATCGAGGTCGTCGATGAGTATCTCCTGGATCTGCTTGGCCATCTACGCAATCCTTTCGCGGAGTATTGTTTCATTCGCTAGCTAAACATATACCCGCAATCGGAGAGCGGCAATTCCAGGAGCCCGGCGATTCTCGTCGCCCCGCGAGCCCGGGGAGTGATCAACCGTTCTGCGACTCGACCTGATCTCGTCGTTTTGCCGGGCGACGGCCGGCGGCTTCACTCCGAAGAAGCTTGACAACTCCGTAGATGAAGGCCCCGCCGACGACCACCGGGGGTATCAACGCGGACAATACCTCGTTCATTCGTCCTCGCTCCGCACCGTGGGTAACTTTCGGAGACCATGGAAATTTTGCCTGCGACAACCCGGGCCACGCTGGGAGGACGCGCTCGATCGGTCCGGTTCCGTCCACGGATGACCATAGCGTCACCTGCGGTCGGTGGGTGTCACTGGGGCAGACAGACCTGCCGCTCACTACCTTAATGCTTCTCTCCAGCCGTCTTACCGGTTGCGCTCCGTAAAGCCGGAGGGAAAAACCGGCAGGGCGATCTTGTGATGATCACTCCACCGGAAAACCATTGCGGTCCCGGCTCGGCGACTGCGGAGCCGTACGGCCTCCTGCTCACGTAGCCCCTGGTGAGGGGTCTGGAAGGGAAGATCAAACGGGCCGTCCACGAAGCCGGAGATCACCTCGGGCGGGTTCACCGCCGACAATGCCCCCGGTGCGAAGAACACCCGTATGGATAGTTGCCCTCTTCATGTTGCGGGGGGCCGTGGTGCGACTCCGCCGACAGAAGAAGACGGATCTTCCTTGTTTTCTTACCAAGAGTACGTCCTTGTCTGGCATCTAGGACATAGTCGTAGACCTTATAACCACCAAACAGGAGCGGACTCCGTAACAACCATGTGACACCAGGACGCCTCCTGAGCCATCGCTAAGAAGCCTCGGGAAGGGGAAGTCGGGTGGCGGGACAATCCCTTGGGGGACGCGAAGTCGGCGCCGCCCGGGAGGATGCCCTCCCCCGGCCGCGATCCATTCGGCCGTCTGTCCGCGAACTCCCCGCGGCGCGCGTTCTCCCTTTGGGGCCCCATAAGACCGTGTGGACGGCTGTCCAAAGGCCGCACCGCGTAGTTGTTCATCCCACGGCCCTTGGGGGTGGGGGCGCCGTGACGTCCGTGGCGCACGGCGTTTGTCGGCGAGGGAGGGGGGTGGACGGCCATAACGCTCCTCGTGCCGCCTCGAATGGGTTTGCGCTTCCATCGCGTCCTGAGGGGCCCTCGTTACCGGGCACGCCCTCCGGCGTGTTTCCCGTCACACGCGAACGCGCACACGAAACCCGGCGCACCGGGACGCGGACACGAAAAGGGACCGGCGGTTCAACCCGCCGGTCCCTTTTCCCGCGACTACTTGGTCTTGACGACCACCGTCGCGGCGACCTTGTCGTGCAGGCACTGCTTCAGGGGCTTGTCCCACAGCTGCCAGAGCACGTTCACCAGAGTGAAGATGTTGAGCACGAATCCGACCAGCGGAATGCCGCTCAGCGCGTAGGGGCCGTAGGAGACGCCCGCCCGCTTGATGGCGACATCGGGGGAGAGACCGCCCTGCAGAGCGCCTCCCACCCGGACGACCTTGATACCCATGACCATCTTGCCGACGGTCTGACCGTTCTGCCGCAACATCAGGAACTCATAGGCGACATAGATCAGACCGGCGATGATGGTGGTCAGGAAAGTCGACAGGGCGTACCCCGAGGGCTGGGTGATCACACCGCTCTCAAGGTCGAAACCGCCGTTGGTGATAAGGATCGCCGCGAGCACAAGGCTGAGGATCACCGTGGGGATCGCCAGAATGATGCCGTCGATCATCCTCGCCACCAGACGCTGCCACCATTCGGCCAGCGGAGCCGGCGCACCGGGGGGCGTGACCCCCTGGGGACCGTACCCCTGGCCGTACATGGACGCCTGGGCGCCGTAACCGGGTTGCTGGCCGTAGCCCTGCTGACCGTAGTCGGGCTGCCCGTAGGAGGGCTGCTGACCGTAGGACGGCTGGGCCGCCTGCTGGCCGTAGTCCTGGCCGTAGGAGGGCTGGGCGGCCTGCTGACCGTAACCCTGCTGCTGACCGTAGTCCTGACCATAGCCGGGCTGGGCGGCCTGCTGGCCGTAGCCCTGCTGCTGGCCGTAGTCGGGCTGCCCGTAGGCACCCGTCCCGCCCTGCTGACCGTAACCCGGCTGGGCGGCCTGCTGGCCGTACCCCTGCTGCTGGCCGTAGTCCTGGCCGTAGGAGGGCTGGGCGGCCTGCTGACCATAACCGGGCTGGGCGGCCTGCTGGCCGTAGCCCTGCTGCTGGCCGTAGTCGGG
Organism: Streptosporangium sp. NPDC000239; assembly: GCF_040300765.1. Classification (NCBI taxonomy): domain Bacteria; kingdom Bacillati; phylum Actinomycetota; class Actinomycetes; order Streptosporangiales; family Streptosporangiaceae; genus Streptosporangium; species Streptosporangium sp. NPDC000239. The sequence continues at coordinate 171,017 of NZ_JBEPEI010000014.1, forward strand.
CTGCCCGTAGGCACCCGTCCCGCCCTGCTGACCGTAACCCGGCTGGGCGGCCTGCTGGCCGTACCCCTGCTGCTGGCCGTAGTCCTGGCCGTAGGAGGGCTGGGCGGCCTGCTGACCATAACCGGGCTGGGCGGCCTGCTGACCGTAGCCCTGCTGCTGGCCGTACCCGGGCTGGGTCTGCCCAGGTCCGGTGTTCGGCTGTGAGGCCTCCGATCGATATCCCACGACTGTCACATCGGGATCGAGTTCTCCGGGGGCTCGACCCGCGTTCTGTCCGTATTGCGGATGCCCCGACGGTGTGCGGTCGCGCTCGGGATCATCCTGCGGATACGGTGGCTGTCCGGTGCTCACCGCGTCACCTCACTTCGACTGCGCATGTGGCACATGTCAGACTCACATGCTTGCTGGTGCACAACGTATCGACATAGGTAACAACAGTCACCTTTCCGATCAGTCAGCACCACGGTCAAGCTAGTGGCCCCGCGGTGTCAGATGGAGCAGCATCCGGGTGTTTCCCAAGGTGTTCGGCTTGACGTGCTCCAGATCAAGGAACTCTGCCACACCTTCGTCATAGGAGGCGAGAAGTTCCGCGTAGACCTCCGGCGCGACGGGTGTGCCCTGGATCTGCCTGAATCCGTGTCTCGCGAAGAAATCGATCTCGAAGGTGAGACAGAAGACCCTGCGCAGTCCGAGGTCTCCGGCGACGCCGATGAGACGGGAGACGATCCGGTGGCCGATTCCCATACCCCGGCAGTCGGGATCGACGGCGACCGTGCGAATCTCGGCCAGGTCCTCCCACAGGACGTGCAGTGCTCCACAGCCGACGACCTTTCCCGCCACGTCGGCCACCCAGAACTCCTGGATGTCCTCATAAAGGGTGACGGTCGCCTTCTCCAGCAGGCGCGGCCCCGCTCCGGCGTAGGTGTCGACCAGGCGGCGGATGGCGCGGACGTCCGGCGTCCTGGCCCTGCGCACCGTGATCTCCGCCGACGACCCTTCCGGGACGTCGCCGGAGACCGCCACCGACTCCCCTTCCGGGGCCTCCGGGGAAACCTCGTCCCGGCCGGGTACGGCCCGCGCCGGGGACTGTTGCGCAACCTGCTCCATGACTGATCAGAGTACGTCCTCGTCACCGCTTGTTTACGGCCTGCCCTTATCTCGGCCGCGGGGTCCGTCGGATGAATCTCGCCGTCTTCTTCGCGCCCCGGGAGGCCGCCCGGCGAGCGCGTCTCGACCGGCCCCGTCCGAAGGCCTGGACCTGCGAGAATCTCCACCCCCGTGCCGGGGGAGGCGGATGCCCGGCGTGGCACATATGTCGATCATGAAATTGCGTGACCCGACCGTGACATTTCAGTTGCGAAAGCTCCACCGGCTTCACAGTTCTGGTTGAGCATGAACCGCCAATTGCACTAATGTCCGTCCTCGATGTCAGCACCCGTAAAGTGCTGCGCCGCCGAATCCCCGACTCGGGGAACCGGGGACCCACCCTCCAGCCGTCCCCCGGGGTGAATCCGATGTGCCACCGGCGCCTCGGTAGGGCTGCCTCCGGCCCGAACCCGTCAGCTAACCCGGTAGGCGGCCGAGAGAGGAGCCTGTTGGTGAAGCGCACGCGCAACCGTGGGAGAGAGAGCGCGGGCGGGAACGCCCGCCATCGAGAACACCGGGTGCGCAGGCCGCGGCACAAGGTGGTGATCGCCGGGCTCGCCTTCGCCTCCCTGCTCCTCGGCGCCCCCTTCGCCGCGACCGCGGAGCCGAAACCGAGTCTGCAGGAGCTCGCCAAGCAGGCCGAGAAGCTGCACACCGAGATCGAGACGCTCACCGAGCAGTACAACGGCGGGCGGGTCAAGCTCAAGCAGGCGCAGCGCGCCGCGGAGAGCGCGAAGAAGACCCTCGCCGCCAGCGAGTCACAGCTGGCCGAGCGGCGCACGAAGGCCACCCTGCTCGCCCAGAGCACCTACATGGCGGGTGGGCTCGCCTCGGCGCTGGCCTTCACCCAGTCGTCCAACCCGGACACCTTCCTCGACCAGGCCACCACGAACTACGCGCTCCAGCAGCAGCAGAGCGAGGAGGTCGCGCAGGTCAGCAAGGCGATCGAGACCGCCCAGCGCGCGCAGGCCAGCGCCAAGGCCCGCACCGACGAGGTCAAGAACCTCCTGTCCGACCTCGGCGACCGGCGGACCAAGATCGAACGGCTGGTGAAGCGGGTCGAGAGCGACCTGTTCAGCGAGGTGCGTTCGCAGGCCGGACGCAACCGGGGCAGCCGGGTCAAGGTCAACGTGCCGATCATCGGCTCGGGCAAGGCCGCCGAGGCCGCCCGCTGGGCCCTCACCCAGCAGCTCAAGCCGTACGTGTGGGGGGCCGAGGGCCCCAACTCCTTCGACTGCTCCGGCCTGGTGATGTGGGCCTACCAGAAGGTCGGCATCAGCCTGCCGCACTACACGGGCGACCAGTGGACCGCGGGCACCCACATCTCCTCAAGGAGCGACCTGCGCCCGGGAGACCTCGTCTTCTTCTACAGCGACCTGCACCACGTCGGGATCTACATCGGCGCGGGCCTCATGGTCCACGCGCCGCAGACCGGCGACGTCATTCACATCGCCCCGATCGACAACCGTCCCTTCGCGGGCGGGGTGCGCATCGCCGACTGAGCCGCCTGAACCGGCCGGACCGCCCCGAACCGCCGACGGCGGTTCGGGGAAGGACGCACCCGGGTCGCGTACGGCCGCAGCGGCCCCTCAGGGGGCCCCTGCCGTACGCGGGGGTCCGGGACGGCATCGGGTAAGGGCTCGCCTCAGATGAGGCGTCTGCGGGCCGCCCAGGCGACGGCCTCGATGGCCGTCGCCACGCCGATGCGGTCGCAGATTCCGCGGAGTCTACGGCGGACCGTTCTTCCGCTGATGTCGAGGCGGCGTCCGACCCGGTCGACCGTGACGCCCTTGGCCAGCTCCGCCAGCAGCACGAGATCCTCATCTGTGAGGCCGACCTCGCCCATGCCCAGGAGGCTGTCGCCGCGACGGGAATCCACTTCGGGATATGCCATCTGGAGTCGCTCCCCCCGCACCTGCTAATCGAGGCGTGAGTTGTCTGGAATCAGTGTCGCCCGTCAGGAACGGTAAACGGCTTGTTCAAAGGTCGTCAAGTTCCACACTTCATAGAGGTAGCACGCGCTGTTGACATAGTGGTCGCTACGTGAAGTACTCATGATATGTCGGCGCCTTTATGGTTAAGTCACGGACAAGTCAGGGTCCGTGGCCGGGGGCGCCCGCCGCGCGCCACGTCCTCGCAGACCAAGGTTTCGCCGGAGCCCCGCCGACCACGGCCCCGGCGCCGGCCGGCCGTATGGTTATGACCTATATGTGAATTTCGCCGGAAAAAGTGGAGCCCTTCCGCGCGCTTCGCCGAGCGCCTCACTACCCCTTGACGTGGCGGTTGGAAACCCTCCGCAATGGGAGGATGCCATGCCCCAGATTTACGGCATTCGGCGCAAATCTGGCGTAACATGCCGTTTACCGTACGGTATCGAACACACTGGAAATAGAGTTTCCGTCCTCCGTTTGGCCCCAATCAAATCACCGGGCTCCGGGCCCCCACATGAGACCGGGCCCGCCGCCCGGCCCGCCGTGAGGGGAGCCGGGCAACGGGCCCGGTGCAGGGAAGGAAGGGTCAGCCCGTGGGCTTGACCAGCGGGAACAGGATGGTCTCGCGGATGTTCTTACCGGTGAAGGCCATGATCAGACGGTCCACGCCGACCCCCACGCCACCCGTCGGCGGCATGGCGTACTCAAGGGCGGTGAGGAAGTCCTCGTCGAGCTGCATGGCCTCCGGGTCGCCGCCCGCGGCGAGCAGGGACTGCTCGGTGAGGCGGCGGCGCTGCTCGATCGGGTCGCTCAGCTCCGAGTAACCGGTGCCGAGCTCGGTGCCGAACCCGATCAGGTCCCACTTCTCGGTCAGCAGCGGGTTGTCCCGGTGCGTCCTGGCCAGTGGGGAGGTCTCCAGCGGGTAGTCCATGACGAACGTCGGCTGGACGAGGGTGTGCTCGACGAGCTCCTCGAACAGCTCCTGCACGAGCTTGCCCTGGCCCCACTTGGCGTCCCAGTGGATGTCGCGCGCGTCGGCGAGCTTGCGGACCTGGTCGAGCGGGGTCTCGGTCGTGACCTCCTCGCCGAGCGCCTCGGAGACCGAGCCGTAAACGGTGACCCTCGGCCACACCGGCAGCCCCAGGTCGATCTCCTGGCCGTCGTGGACCACCACGGAGTGCCCGAGGGCGGCCACGACCGCCCGCTGGATCATCCGCTGGGTCAGGTCGGCGATCCCGTTGTAGTCGAGATAGGTGCCGTAGGCCTCCATCATCGTGAACTCGGGGTTGTGGGTGGCGTCCGCGCCCTCGTTGCGGAAGTTGCGGTTGATCTCGAAGACCTTCTCGATGCCGCCCACCACGAGCCGCTTGAGGTAGAGCTCGATCGCGATGCGAAGGTAGAGCTCCATGTCGTAGGCGTTGATGTGGGTCCTGAACGGCCTGGCCGCCGCCCCGCCGTGGATCGGCTGGAGCATCGGCGTCTCGACCTCTAGGAAACCCTCCTCGTGCCAGAAGTCACGGATGGACCGCACGACCGCGCTGCGGGTGTAGGCCATCTTGCGCGCCTCGTCGTTGACGATGAGGTCCACGTAGCGCTGGCGGACCCGCGCCTCGGGGTCGGTGAGCCCGGCGTGCTTGTCCGGCAGCGGACGCAGGCACTTGGAGGTGATCGTCCAGCTGTCGGCCAGGATCGACAGCTCGCCCCTGCGGGAGGTGATGACCTCGCCCACGACGCCGATCTGGTCGCCGAGGTCGACGTCGCGCTTCCACGCCGCCAGGGACTCCTCGCCGACCCGGTCCAGGGAGATCATGACCTGGAGGTCGGCCGAGCCGTCGCGGATCGTGGCGAAGCAGAGCTTGCCGCCCGTGCGCGACAACATGACCCGACCGGTGACGCCCACCCTGTCGCCGGTCGCGGTGTCGGCGTCGAGGCCGGCGTATTTCTCGCGGACGTCGCCGTTGGTCGCGGTGCGCGGGAAGTTCACCGGGTACGGCTCGACGCCCTCCGAACGGAGACGGTCGAGCTTCTCCCGGCGCACGCGCATCTGCTCCGGCAGATCGTCGGCTGGGGTGGTCACTTCATCGGTCACAGGACAAGGTTACCGATGTCCGCCAGAGGGTGTTTCCCGCTTTTTCTCCGCGAAGAGACCAGGCCTCAGGTGGTGTTGCGGTGGTAGATGAGCCGCAGGCCGATCAGCGTGAGCCACGGTTCGTGCACGTCGACCGAGCGCGCCTCGCTGACCACCAGGGGCGCCGCGCTGCCGGTGGCGACGACGGTGACCTCGTCGGGGTCGTCGGCCAGTTCGGCCGCCATCCGCTCGACGATGCCGTCCACCTGCCCGGCGAAGCCGTAGATGATGCCCGCCTGCAGCGCCTCGACCGTGTTCTTGGCGATCACCGAGCGCGGCCGGATCAGCTCGACCTTGTGCAACTGCGCCCCGGCCGCGGCCAGCGCGTCCACCGAGATCTCGATGCCGGGGGCCGTGACCGCCCCGACGTACTCGCCCTTGGCCGAGACCGCGTCGAAGGAGGTGGCGGTGCCGAAGTCGACGATGACGCACGGCCCGCCGTACAGCTGGATGGCGGCCAGGGCGTTGACGATCCGGTCGCTGCCGACCTCCTTCGGGTTGTCCATCCTGACCGGGACCCCGGTGCGGATGCCCGGCTCGACGATCACGGCGGTGACGTCGCCGTAGTAGCGGCGGCACATCTCCCGCATCTCGTTGAGCACGGACGGCACGGTCGAGCAGAGCACGATGCCGTCGACGTCGGTGCCCTTGAGCAGCGGCGACTGCCCGAGCAACCCCTGCAGCACGACCGCGATCTCGTCGGCGGTGCGCCGGGCGTCGGTGGCGATCCGCCAGTGCTCGATGACCTCCTCGCCCTCGAACAGGCCGAGGACGGTATGGGTGTTACCGACATCGATGGCGAGCAGCATCAGTTCCCCCGAAGGTCCAAGGCGATGTCAAGGGCCGGCGCCGAGTGGGTGAGCGCGCCAACGGCAAGATAGTCAACCCCTGTTTCGGCTACGTCACGAGCCGATTCCAAGGTCAACCCGCCGCTGGCCTCAAGCCGGGCCCTGCCCGCGACCAGCCGTACGGCCCGCGACATCTCCTCGACGGTGAAGTTGTCCAGCAGGACCTCCTCCGCCCCCTCGGTGAGGACCGGCTCGATCTGGTCGATCCTGTCCACCTCGACCTCGATCGGCAACCCCGGGTAGGCGTCCCTGACCGCGCGGAAGGCCTCGGCCACCCCGCCCGCGGCCACCACGTGGTTGTCCTTGATCAACGCGGCGTCCGAAAGGGACATGCGGTGGTTGACGCCGCCGCCGCAGCGCACCGCGTACTTCTCCAGCGCCCGCAGCCCGGGAAGCGTCTTGCGGCTGTCCCTGATCCGTGCGCCCGTGCCCTCGACGGCCCGCACCCACCGGTCGGTCAGGGTGGCCACGCCGGACAGGTGGGTGAGCAGGTTGAGCGCCGTGCGCTCGGCCGTGAGCAGGTCGCGGGCCGGGCCGGAGACGGTCATCAGCACGTCACCCCGCGCCACCCGTTCGCCGTCCTTGGCCACGCGTTCGACCGTCATGCGGCTCCCGCCCACACGGGCGAACACCCCTTCGGCCACGGCCAGTCCGGCCACGACGCCGTCGGCCCTGGCGACCACGTCGGCGGTGGCGGTCAGCCCCTCGGGGATCGTGGCGAGGCTGGTGACATCACCGGCCTCCTGGAGGTCCTCGGCCACGGCGACCTCGATCAGCGCCGCGACCTCGGCCGGTTCGACGCCCACCTCGGTCAGGGCCGCCTCGACCCGCGGCGGCAGCGCGTCGGAGCCTCGTCCGTGCGGCACATATGTCATGGTCGTTCCCTCCGCTGTCAGGGTCACGTCGAGGTGCCCGAGCCACCATTCATCGTTCCGTCCGGCGAAGTCATCACGCCAGTGCGACCCGCGGGTCTCCTCCCGGTCGCGGGCCGCGGCGACCAGCGCGGAGGCGACCGTCAGCAGGTTCGTGGTCTCCCACGACTCCGTGCACGGCTCGACCGCGACCGGGGTCCACCGGACGTTCAGCAGCGCCTTGGCGGTCTCGCCCAGGGAGGCGCCGCTGCGCAGCACCCCCGCGCCCATGCTCATGTGCCCCTGGATCCTGGGCCTGGCCCTGGGGTCGATCAGCCCGGCCTGGCGTCCGTCGTCGACGGGCTCACCCGGCGCGGGCCGTACGGCGCGCTCGGCGTGGATGTCGTCGGCGATGCGGCGGGCGAAAACCAGGCCTTCGAGCAGGGAGTTCGAGGCCAGCCGGTTGGCGCCGTGCACCCCGGTGCAGGCGACCTCGCCGCAGGCGTACAGACCGGGCACGCTGGTACGGCCCCGCAGGTCGGTCCTGACGCCTCCGCTGGCGTAGTGGGCGGCCGGGGCGACGGGGATGGGCTGGGTGACCGGGTCGATCCCGTGTTCGAGGCAGACCGCGAGGATCGTCGGGAAGCGGGTGCGCCACTTCTCCGCGCCGAAGTGCCTGGCGTCGAGATACATGTGGGCGGCGCCGGTCTCACGCATTCGCCGCGTGATCGCCTTGGCCACGACGTCGCGGGGAGCCAGGTCGGCCAGTTCGTGGACGCCCTTCATGAAGCGGTCGCCCTCGGCGTCGATCAGGACGGCGCCCTCGCCCCTGACCGCCTCGGAGATCAGCGGCTGCTGGCCGGTTGAGTCCTCGCCGAGCCAGAGCACGGTCGGGTGGAACTGGACGAACTCCACGTCCCTGACCACGGCCCCGGCCCGCAGCGCGAGCGCGACGCCGTCCCCGGTCGAGACGACGGGGTTGGTGGTCGCGGCGTAGACCTGGCCCATGCCTCCGGTGGCCAGCACGACGGCGCGGGCCCTGACGGCGCCGACGCCGTCGCGTTCGCCCTCTCCCATGACGTGCAGGGTCACCCCGGTGGCCCGGCCGTCGGCGTCCTTGAGCAGGTCGAGCACCAGGGCGTGCTCGATGACCTGGATGGACGACTCGCCGACGGCCTTGACCAGCGCCCGCTGCACCTCGGCCCCGGTCGCGTCGCCGCCCGCGTGCACGATGCGGTCGCGGCGGTGGCCGCCCTCCCTGGTGAGCTGCAGCTCACCCGTTTCGTCGGTGTCGAACCTGGCGCCGGTCGCGATCAGTTCGCGCAGCGCGTCCGGCCCCTCGGTGACCAGGACGCGTACGGCCTCCTCGTCGCACAGGCCGACGCCGGCGACGAGGGTGTCCGACAGGTGCTCCTCGGGGGTGTCGGCCGGGTCGAGCACGGCGGCGATGCCGCCCTGGGCCCAGCGCGTCGAGCCCGCCGAGAGCACGTCCTTGGTGACGACCAGGACCTTCGCGCCGGGGTCGAGGGCGGCGGCGCGCAACGCGAGGGTCAGCCCCGCTACGCCTGAACCGACCACGACGACGTCGGCCTCGACTGTCCAGCCCGGTGGGGGCGCGGTCAACTTCAGGGGAATGGCCGGGATCGTCACTGCCGCCTCCTTGTGGGGATCGCTAGAGGCACCTCTATTTCGTCAATGTGACGATAACGCCCTCCCGAAAACCCTTGTTCCCCGGGTCCCCCCTTTTCGGTCGTCCCGTTCTCAGGGGGCCGGGGGAAGCATGGAGCGGCGGCCGGGGGCGGCCGGGGACTGGGTGGTCATGCCTCCGTCGACGACGAGGACCTGCCCCGTCAGGTAGCGCGACTCGTCGGAGGCCAGGAAGACCATGACGTGGCCGATGTCCTCGGGGGTGCCGAGGTAGGGCAGGGCGTTGAGGCGCAGGAGGTCGTCCACGACGTTCCGCGGGAGGTTGTCCAGCAGCGCCGGGGTGACCACCGCCCCCGGCGCCACGGCGTTGCAGCGCACGCGGTGCGGGCCGTACTGCACGGCGATCGACTTGGTGAGGTTGATGACGGCGGCCTTCACCGCGCCGTAGGAGATCTGCAGGACGTCCCCGACCAGTCCGGCCACCGAGGCGGTGTTGACGATCGAGCCGCCACCGGCCTCGATCATGTGGGGAAGGGCGTACCGGCAGCCCAGCAGGGTGCTGCGCACGTTGAGGGCGACGGCCCGGTCGAACTCGGCCATGTCCAGCCGCAGCAGGTCCAGGTCGGTGCGCGGGTCCGTGCCGCCGACGTGGTTGCAGAGCACGTCCAGGCGGCCGAACTCGGCGACCGTGGCGCCGACCATGGCGGCCACGGAGCCCTCGTCCATGACGTCGACCGACACCGCGAGGCCGCCGTCGATCATGTCGGCCGTCTCCCTGGCGGCCTGTCCGTCACGGTCCGCCACGGCGACCCGGGCGCCCTGCGCGCCCATCAGCAGCGCGGCGGCGCGGCCGATGCCGCTGCCCGCCCCGGTGACCAGCGCGACTTTCTCCTTGAGGCGGTCCATTCGCTCCCCCGATCAACTAGTCCTATTTATGAGACTAAAGGGGCATTTGTCGGCTTTATCGACCGCGTGTGGGAGACCCGCCCCCGACGGGTCGCCTGTCGTCGGGGAATCAGGCGCTCAGGGCCGTCTCCGCCGTACGGAGGGCGTGGTCGGGCAGCAGGGCCAGGAGTTGCCGGGTGTGGCCGGGGATCTCCACCTCCGCGAGGCCCTTGAGGAGGACCCTCAGCGGCATGGGCTGGTCGACGAGGACCGTGCCGTTGGACAGCAGCAGGGTGGGCACCTCCGTGTCGAGTTCGGCGTCGCTCAGCGTGGACCCGGCAAGCGCGCACAGGGCCTCCCCCTGGAGCCGGATCCGCTCCCGGAGCCCGGCGTCGCCGCCGGAGAGCGCGATGACGCGGTCGAGGTTCCAGGCGTAGAGCGCCGCGCGGTTGTCGTAGGTCGCGTCCACCCCCGCCGCGACGTCGGAGACGGTGGCGAGGGTGACGGCGTTGACGATGACGACGTGCGCCAGGATCTGTTCGGCGCCCCATTCGTCAGGTGGCGGAACGGGTCTCATGCCGGATTCCGCGACCGTGGCCGCGGCTTCGAGCAGGTCACGGCAGGCGTCTCTGAGCGGAGTCGTGTCGAGCATCTCTTCCTCCTGATGGGTCCGGACGTACAGGGGTCAGACCTCCAGCCGGGGCATGTCCCACGGAGCCTGCGGGAGGGCCTCGCCGGTTTCGAGCAGGGTCTTGAGGCCGGCCAGCACGGCGGGCCAGCCGTGCGCGATGCCGCGGTACATCTCCCGGTCGGGGAGCTTCTCGTGGGTCACGGCCAGACGGACGATGTCCTGGTGCGGTTCGATGACGAAGGTGACGACCGACGCCTCCCGGTCGGCACCGGGTTCGTCCTCGAAGGTGATGACCAGGCGTCTCGGGGGTTCGGCCTCAAGCACCTCGCCGACGACCGCGACGGTGTCCGATCCGTCGAGGCGCCGGTGCTCCCAGGTCGAGCCGGGCAGCCAGTCCGAGACGTTGGCGTGGTACCAGTAACGCGCCGTCAGATCCGCGTCCGTCAGCGCCCGCCACACCTGCTCCGCCGTCGCGCGGATGTAGGTGACGTAGACATAGCTCGGCATGGATGTGGATTCGTCGGTCATGGCGTACTCCTCTGCCCTGTCCTTGATGGCGGTCAACGCCCATAGGCGCGGTTGGTCGAATCCCGAGATCCACCGCTGCTCGATCTCGTGGATCGGCACCGGGTTGAGGTAGTGAAGCCGCTCCCTGCCGCGCCGTACGACCGTGACGAGGTTGGCCCGCTGGAGGATGTCGAGGTGCTGGGTCGCCGACTGGCGTGCCATGTCCAGACACTCACACAGCTCACGCAGCGTCTGGCCGTTGTGCTCACGCAGCCTGTCGAGCAGGAGCCGCCGGGTGGAGTCGGCCAGCGCCTTGAACGCCAGGTCCATCTCTGTCGCTTCGGGCTTCACGGCCCAATTATGCAGGCATTTGCCTGCATAACGTCAAGCACGGCCTCGAACACCCGTTCAGCCGGGTCTCATGGGCTTGAACCGCCGGTGAAGCCGGGTGCCCGGCCGTCCCGTGAGAGGGACGGCCGGGCACCTCGTCGCTACATATGTCGGAGCCCGGAGGAGGATCAGGCGCGGATCTGGGTGGCGGGGTGGCCCTGCAGGGCGGTCCGGGTCGGGGCGAGGGTGGCGGCGTAGGCGAGCCCCAGGGTGATGGCCGCTATGGCCCCGTACGTCAGGTACGGCACGTGCGGCAGCGGCGACCCCGTGATCCCGTAGCTGAGCGCCATCAGGGTCGGCGCCGTGATCAGGGTTCCCGCGACCACCGCGAGGCCGCCGACCAGCAGCGCCTCCCAGCGGACCATCCCGCGCACCTGCCGCCGGGTCCCCCCGACCAGGCGCAGCAGCGCGAACTCCCGCACCCGGGCGCCGGTGGCCGTCACCAGCGTGTTGACCACCGAGATCGCGATGAACACGATGATCATCCCGACCACCAGGAGGTTGGCCCAGTCGCTGAACTCCTGGACGGCGTTGACCGCGGCGCCCGCGCCGTCCCGGTCGAGGACGGTCAGGCCGGGGGCCAGCGCGGCGAGCCGCTCCTTCGAGCCACCGGTGACGTAGAGGCGCTCGGCCATCCCGGTCTCCGAGTGGTCACGGACCACCTGGTACGGCAGGGCGACCTCGCCGTACCCCAGGCCGCGTTCGTAGACGGCCACGACGGTGCGGGTCAGGCGGGTGCCGTCGCCGAGCAGCAGCCGGACCTCCTGCCCGACCGTGGCGCCGAAGCCGTCGGCGGCCAGCCTGCTCAGCGCGACGCCGTCGCCGCGCAGCCGGTCGAGGGAGCCGGAGGTGACGCCGAGGTCGATGCCGTGCGCGGGGACGGTCAGGCCGACGGCCCCCATCGGCTTGAACGTGCGCTCGCCCAGCTCGACCGTGTCGGCGAGCACCTGGGTCCTGATCGTCTCGGTGACGCCCGTGACGCCGGGCAGGGCACGGGCGGCCCCGGCGACCTCGGGGGACAGCCCGGGGCTCGCCTCAAGGACGTAGTCGGCGCGGTTTCCCTCGATCGCCTGCGTGGTGGTCGCGTGTCCCACGGTCGACTGGGCGAACAGGGTGGTCGAGGTGAAGGCGAACATCAGGATGAGCGGGCTGGCGACCGAGGCCAGCCGCTTGGCCGCGGTCCTGGTGTTGGCGACGGCCAGGTAGCCGCCGACCGGTGAGGTCCGCCTGACCAGGCCGCCCGCCAGGGTCGCGGCGAGCCGTACCAGCCAGGGGCCGAGGAGGGAGGCCGCGGTGATCAGCAGGAGCACGATCGCGCTCGCGCTCATCGCGGCCGTCTCCCCCGCGGCGACCATGGACAGGCCGGAGGCGGCCACGCCCATGCCGAGGAAGACCAGCCCGGTGATCATGCGGCCCCTGCCGAGCTCCCTGCGCTCGGCCATGGCCTCGCCCAGGGCCTCGGTCGGCTTGATGCTCGCGGCCCGCCGTACGGCTCCGCGCGCGGCCAGCCAGGCGGTGAGCAGGCCGAGGGCCGTGGCCGCGAGCAGCGGGATGGGGCCGACGACCGGGGCGAACCCCTCGGGCACCATGCCCCGGGCCAGGAACTGGCCGAACATCCACCTCCCCAGCACGACCCCGAGCGGCAGCGCGGGCAGAATGGCCGCCGCGGCGACGACCAGCGCCTGCCTGCCGATCATGGCGCGGACCTGCCTGGGGGTGGCGCCGACCGCCCGCAGCAGGGCGATCTCCCGGTCGCGCTGCCGTACGGCAAGGCCGAAGGCGCCGGAGACCACCAGCACCGCCACCATGACGACGATGCCGATGAGGCTGCCGCCGAGCCCGATGAGCATCTCCCTGCCCTCGTGCGCCGAGGGGGTCTCGGCCAGGCCCCGCTGGTCGCCGGAGTAGACGGCCACGGAGTCGCCGAGCGCCTGTTCGACCCGGTCGGCCAGTCCGTCACCGGTGCCGAACACCCCGAAGGCCGACACCTTCCCCGGCCTGGCGAACAGTTCCCCGGCGCGTTCCCCGGTGAAGAAGACCGACGGCTGCCGGGTGAGGCCGGGTCCGGCGACACCGGTCACGACGTACTCGCGGAGGCCGTCCCTGCCGGTGACGCCGACCTTCTCGCCCACCTTCCTGCCGAGCGTGACGTCGGTGGCGACCTCTCCGGCCGTGGCGGGCGCGCGCCCCTTGACCAGCCGGTACGGCGTGAGCCCCGCCGACCCCCAGGAACGGCCGACCACCCGGCCCTCGGTGCCCGTCAGGCCGACAGGGAAGGCGGTCTCGGGCACGACCCCGGTGACACCGGGCACCTTGCCGATCTTCTCGGCGAGGGTCGCGGGGATCGCGACCGGCTCGGAGAGCGGCAGGCCCATGTCGGCCTCGCCCTTCACGAAGGTGATCTTCTGCTGGCCGGCGACCACGACCGGGGCGGCGCCGTAGCGTTCGGTGGGGATCCTGGCGCGTACACCGCTCTCCAGGAGCAGCCCGCACGAGACGACCAGGACGACCGCGAAGAACAGCGCGAGGAACGACCCGACGAGGGAGATCGCGCGGCCACGCGAGGTGGCGAAGGCGAGTTTCAGCACGGCACGGCCCTCAGGCGGCCGAGCGAGGCCATGCGGCCCGCGATGGCGTCGGGTCCCGCGGCGTACATCTCGTCGACGAGCGTGCCGTCGGCGAGGAACAGCACCCGGTCGGCGTAGGAGGCGGCGACCGGGTCGTGGGTGACCATCACCATGGTCTGGCCGGTGGTGTTCACCACCTGGCGGAGCAGCGTGAGCACCTCGGCGGCGGTCTGGGTGTCCAGCGCGCCCGTCGGCTCGTCGGCGAAGACGACCTCGGGCCTGGTGACCAGGGCGCGGGCGATGGCCACCCGCTGCTGCTGGCCGCCGGAGAGCTGGGAGGGGCGGTGACCGGCGCGGTCGCCGAGCCCGACCCTGCCGAGCACCTCGGCCACCCAGGCGTGGTCCGGCCTGGTGCCCGCGAGCCGGAACGGCAGCAGGACGTTGTCGGTCACGGTGAGCGAGGGGATCAGGTTGAACGCCTGGAAGACGAAGCCCGCCCTGTCCCGGCGCAGTTCGGTGAGCTGGGTCTCGTTCATCCGCGACAGTTCGACGTCGCCGATGTGGACCGTGCCCGAGGTGGGCGTGTCCAGTCCGGCCGCGCAGTGCAGGAAGGTGCTCTTGCCCGAGCCCGACGGCCCCATGACGGCGGTGAAGCCGCCCCGGGGCAGGTCGACCGTGACGCCGCGTAGCGCGTGCACCTTCCTGCCGTATGTCTTGGTCACCGCGTTGAGGCGCACCGCGTGCGTCGACACCTGTCGTCCCCCGTCTTCGAATTCACTGCCTTGCAGGAGCAACGCTACGAATTCGGACAATACGGAAACGAGCCAGCGAGCTACCCAACCGATGGTAGGGATTACCCCCCTACGGCCGCCCCGTGGATCTCGTCCCCGCGCAGCAGGCCGTCGGGGGCCCCGGCGGGGTCGTGACCGAGGTCGACGACCCGGTTCTCCCGGTCGACGTGCACGATCCTGGGCTGGAAGACCCTGGCCTCGGCGTCGTCGAGCTGGCCGTACCCGATGATGATCACCAGGTCGCCCGGATGGACGAGATGGGCGGCGGCGCCGTTGATGCCGATGACCCCCGAACCCCTGGGGCCCGCGATCGTGTAGGTCACCAGCCTGGCGCCGTTGTCGATGTCCACGATGTGGACCTGCTCCCCGGAGAGCAGCCCGGCCGCGTCGAGGAGGTCCTCGTCGATGGTCACCGACCCCACATAGTGCAGATCGGCCTGGGTGACGGTGGCCCGGTGGATCTTGGATGTGAGCATGGTGCGGAGCATGCGTCGGATCACCTCTCGCTCGGTCGCGCCACCGGTCGGCGTGCGCGCCTGCGCGGAATATATCCGACGCCGGACACACCCCCAAGAGAGTCAGCGGGTGTCAGAGGGTGACGGTGACGTTGTCGATGAGCCTGGTCGCGCCGACCCTGGCGGCCACGGCGAGGACGGCCTCACCCCGGTGGTCGTCGCCGACCTCGGTGAAGGTCGCCGGGTCGACCAGCACCAGATAGTCGAGCTCGACCCCGGGCTCGGCGTCGAGCACCGCCCGCGACTCGGCCAGGACCTCGGCGGGCGTACGGCCGCGGGCCCCGGTGAACAGGGCGCGGGACAGGGAGAGCGCGGTGTGCCGTTCGTGCGTGGACAGATAGCGGTTCCTGCTGGACAGCGCCAGGCCGTCCGCCTCACGGACGGTCGGCGCGCCCATGACGGAGACGGGCACGTCGAGGTCGGCGACCATCCGGCGGATCATGGCCAGCTGCTGGGCGTCCTTGCGCCCGAAGACCGCGATGTCCGGCTGGACCAGGTTGAACAGCTTGAGCACCACGGTCAGCACACCGTCGAAGTGACCGGGTCTGAACGCCCCCTCGACGATCGTGCCCATCCGCCCTGAGGACACCGAGACCTGCCGGTCCGCGGCGTACATGTCGTCGGCCGAGGGGGCGAAGACGATGCTCACGCCCTCGTCGGCGCAGGTCTCCAGGTCGGCGTCAAATGTCCGGGGATAGCGGGAGAAATCTTCGTTCGGCCCGAACTGGAGGGGGTTGACGAAGACGCTCACCGCGACGTGGTCGGCCTGCTCACGGGCCAGCCGGATCAGTGAACGATGGCCCTCGTGCAGCGCGCCCATGGTCGGCACCAGCGCCAGCGTCGCCCCGGACGCGCCGATCCCCAGGCTGTGCTTCGCCTTGACCAGCCCGGCGCGGTCACCGGCCACGATCACGTCCATATGTTCCCTCCCAGGGCGTCGAGGAGGCGCTCGGCGGCCTCGGGCTTGAGCAGCCCGGCCGCCAGCGCGCGGTCCGCGGTGAGCCTAGCGAGGGCGACGTAGGCGTCCGCCGCCTCGGGTGCCGCGAGGATCAGGGCGTCGACGTGCTTGCGGACCGTCCCGGCGTCGCCGCGCACCACGGGACCGGTCAGCCCGGAGATGCCCAGCCGCAGCACGTTCTCCAGCGCCGCCCCGAGCAGTGGCCCGAGCATCCGGCCCGGCTGTTCGACACCGACGCGTTCGAGCAGCTCGGAGGACTCGGCGACGAGCGTGACCATGTGGTTGGCGGCACCCGCCAGGGCCGCGTGGTAGAGCGGCCTGTCGTCGTCGGCGATCCAGACCGGCTCGCCCTCCATCTCGATGACCAGCGCCTCCGCCACGGGCCTGAGCATGTCGGGGGCGGTCACGCCGTACGAGATGCCGGTCAGGCGGCGTAGGTCGTCTTCCCTGCCGGTGAAGGTCATCACCGGGTGCAGGGCCAGCGGGAGGGCCCCCGCCCTGATCGCGGGGTTCAGCACGGCCAGGCCGTACGCGCCGCTGGTGTGGGCAACGAGCTTGCCCTGGAAGGCGGCGCCGGTGCCCGCCAGCCCGGAGACCAGGTCGGGCAGGACGTCGTCGGGGACCGTCATGAGAATGAGGTCCGACGTGGCCACCACGTCCTCAGGCCGGGACGGTGTGACGCCCAGCCGCTCCGCGGCCCGTTCCCTGGAGGAGTCGGAGACGCCACTGGCGGCGACGACCCGGTGTCCGGCGCGTGCCAGCGCGGCGCCGAGCGCCGAGCCGACCCGGCCTGCTCCAATCACTCCGACGGCCAGCCGCGCCGGGCGATCGACTGCGTCCATGACGTCCCGTCCTTCGACAAGATTGGGGCTCCATGCCCAGTTGACCAGCGTAACGGGCCTGCCCCACCCGGCTGCGCGAAGGCACGTGTCCGAAAGCGGCGGCGGTCCTGTCCCAGGTCTGCCCCGGGCCGGGCCGCTTTTCCCCTCTCGTCGCATGCTTTCTCACCGAGGGGGGCGTCCCTGTAGCGTCGGGGATCGTGTGGCTCACCTGGCGCGCCGCGACACAGCGGGCGCTCTACGGCGAAAACGGCTTCTATCTGCGCGAACGACCTTCCGCCCACTTCCGGACCTCGGTCAGCGCCGCAGCCAGTGCCACAGTCGGCACCTCGGCCGTTCTGGCGGGGGCCGTACTGCGCGAACTGGCCGAACTGGCCGGGCCCGCCGGGATGATCGACCTGGTGGACGTCGGCGCGGGTGAGGGCGCCCTGGCGGCCGGGGTGCTGGCCCTGGCGCCGCAGGAACTCCGTTCCCGGCTACGGGTGACCTGCGTGGACGTCGCCCCCCGGCCTCCGGACCTGCCCGAGGAGATCGGCTGGGAACCGGTGGTGCCCGAGGGGGTCGAGGGGCTGGTGATCGCCAACGAGTGGCTCGACAACGTTCCCCTCGACGTGGTCGAACAGACGCCCGACGGCCCCCGGCTGGTCATGGTCGATCCCTCGGACGGCGCGGAGCGGCTCGGCGACGCCCCGGAGGAGGCCGACCTTGCCTGGCTCGACCGCTGGTGGCCGCTCGGCCCCGTCGGCGAGCGCGCCGAGATCGGCAGGCCCCGCGACGAGGCCTGGGCCTCGGTGATCGTACGGCTGGCGCGCGGCCGGGCCGTCGCCGTCGACTACGCGCACCGGCTGGGCGCCCGCCCGCCGTACGGCTCGCTCGCCGGTTACCGTGGCGGCGCGGCCGTGGCGCCGGTCCCCGACGGGTCGTGCGACATCACCGCGCACGTCGCGCTGGACGCCTGCGCGGCGGCGGGCGAGCGGGTCGGGGCGGTCACGACGACGTTGACCACCCAGCGGGAGGCCCTGCGCGCCCTGGGCGTCACCGGCGCCCGCCCGCCCCTCGACCTGGCGGGCTGGGACCCGGTGGGGTATCTGCGCGCCCTGTCACGGGCCTCCCTTGAGGCGGAGCTGATCGACCCCCACGGCCTCGGCGCCTTCGGCTGGCTGCGCCAGTCACGGCCCTGACCGTACGGATACGCCCGTGGTGAATTCGCTGGGGTGGCGGGGCCGGCGCGATGAGGATGGTCGGCATGAGGCTTCTTGTATTGGGTGGCACGCACTTCGTCGGCCGGGCCGTCGTTGAGGAGGCGGTGCGACGGGGCGACGAGGTCACCATCGTCAACCGGGGCAGAAGTCCCCTCCCACCGGGGACGGCGGGGGCGGGCGTCGAGACGCTCGTCGCGGACAGGACCGACCGCGAGGCGCTGCGCGCGGCCCTTGACGGTCGTGAGTGGGACGCGGTCGTCGACACCTGGAGCGGGGCGCCGAAGGTCGTCGCCGAGGCGTGCGGGCTGCTGGACGGGCGGGTCGGCCACTACGGATACGTGTCCAGCAGGTCGGTCCACAGCTGGCCGATCCCACCGGGGGCCGACGAGAGCGCCCAGGTGGTCGAGAGCGACCCCGACTCCGAGGCTGCCGACGACTACGCGGAGGCCAAGCGCGGCGGCGAGCTGGCCGTTCTGCGGGTCTTCGGCGAGCGCGCCCTGCTCGCCCGCGCCGGGCTGGTGATCGGCCCCTACGAGAACATCGGGCGGCTGCCCTGGTGGCTGCGCCGCGTCGAGCGGGGCGGCCGGGTGCTGGCGCCGGGCAGGCCGGGCCGTCCGCTGCAGTACATCGACGCCAGGGACATCGCGATCTGGATGCTCGGGGCTGCGCAACGGGGTGTCGGCGGCGCCTTCAACACGGTCAGCCACCCCGGGCACGCCACCATGGGCGAGCTGCTCGACGAGATCATCAGGGTGACCGGCTCCGACGCCGAGCTGGTCTGGACCCCCGCCGAGGTGATCGAGGAGGCGGGCATCGCCGCGTGGACCGAGCTGCCGGTCTGGCTGCCGGAGGGCGGCGAGGAGGACGGCCTGCATGACGGGGACGTCTCGGCCGCCCACGAGGCGGGGCTCGTCTGCCGTCCGCTGCGGGAGACGGTCGTCGACACCTGGGAGTGGCTCAAGGTGGAGGGCGACCCGGCGCTCAGGGCCGACCGCCCCTCGGTCGGCCTCGACCCGGCCAAGGAGGCCAAGGTCCTCGACGGCCTGACCTGACACGCGGTTTCCCGGCGGCCGGGGCCGTACGGCGGGCGGCTCCCTGCCCTGGCGGTGTTTCCTCGGCGGCCGGAGGCCGGTCGTCGCAGGCCCGAAACAAATGATCGGGCCTGAAACACAACTCCATGAGCTTCGGAAACAAGCGGTCACCCCTGTTCCCGGAAAACGGGGATCGTGGAGGTCGCGGCTGTTCGCTATTGTCTGGATCGTTCTACTTGGTGTGATCCCGCCATGCCGGTCCACGGCGTCGGCCGACAGCGACCGTGACGAGGTTCGCGTGAAAGAGACCATGGCTCCTCCCGCGGCCAGGGAAAAAGCCCCCCGCCTCCCCTCTCTGACGGGTTTGAGGTGGTTCGCGGCATTTGCTGTTTTCGGTTTTCATCTGTTCACCGGCGGCATAACGGATGACCCCGGAACACAGCGCTTTCTCGGGGCGGTCTTCTCCGCGGGCTCCTCCGGGGTGCCGTTCTTCTTCGTGCTGTCCGGCATGGTGCTGACCTGGTCGTCCAGGCCGGGAGACCGGGCGTGGGCGTTCTGGCGGCGACGGGCCGCCAGGATCGTCCCGAGTCACATGGTCACCTGGATCGCCGTCCTGGCCCTGTTGACCGTGGCGGGACGCGTCGTGGCGCCGGGACCGGCCGTGAGCGGATTTTTCCTCCTTCAGGCCTGGGTACCGGACGAAACCTATTACTTCGGCGGCAACACCCCTTCCTGGTCACTCTCCTGCGAAATGGCGTTTTATGCGGTTTTCCCGCTTCTACTGCCGCTTCTTCGACGTATTCCAGGAAACCGGCTCCTACTGACCTCGGCGGGGTTGTGGGCCGGTACATGGATGGTCCCGTTTGTCAGCTTCTCGATGCCGGAAAGCATCGGTTACTGGTTCGTCTGGATCTTCCCGGTGACCAGGGCACTGGAGTTCGCACTCGGCATGACCGTGGCGCTGATGGTCAAGGAAGGCCGCTGGCGGGGACCCGGCCTGCCCGTGGCCGTCGTCCTGGTCCTGGTCGCCTACGCGACCGTCCCGCTGGTCTGGCAGCGCGCGGGCTGGGTGGCGTGGATGGCGGGACCGTTCGCCGTGCTGATCGCCGCCGCCGCGACGGCCGACGTGCGCGAGAAGCGTTCGCCGCTGCGCCTGCCCGTCCTGGTCTGGCTCGGGGAGATCTCCTTTGCCTTCTACCTGGTGCACCAGCCGACGATCAGCCTGGTCAACCGGGTGCTCGGGCGCACCCCGGCGCACGCGCTCCTGGTGACGCTGACGGCGCTGCCGCTGGCCGTACTGCTGGCCTGGGCGCTGCACCGCCTCGTCGAGCGGCCCGCCGAGCGCCTGTTGTCAGGCGGGCGCCCGGGGGCCGCGTGAGGCCTCAGACCCGTGCCTCCAGAGCCGTCAGGCCCCGGATGACGTAGCCGGGGTTCCAGGTGGGCTCGGTGGCGAGTTCCATCCGGGGAGCCAGGCGCAGCAGGGCGCCGAACGACTCGGCCAGCTCGATCCTGGCCAGCGGGGCGCCCAGACAGAAGTGGATGCCCGCGCCGAAGGAGATGTGCGGGTTCTCCGTACGGCCGAGGTCGAGGCGGTCGGGGTCGGCGAACACCTCGGGGTCCCGGTTGGCCGATCCGAACAGCAGCGCCACCTCCGCGCCACGTGGGATGTCTACCCCGCCGACCGAGATGTCCTCAAGGACCCAGCGCTCGAACATCTGCAGCGGGGTGTCCCAGCGCATCAGCTCCTCGATCGCCGTGGGCAGCAGGCCGTGGTCGGCGCGCAGCCGTTCCAGCTCGGCCGGGTTGCGGAACAGCGACCACCAGCCGATTCCGGTGACGTTGACGGTCGCCTCGTGACCCGCGT
Source organism: Streptosporangium sp. NPDC000239 (assembly GCF_040300765.1). Classification (NCBI taxonomy): domain Bacteria; kingdom Bacillati; phylum Actinomycetota; class Actinomycetes; order Streptosporangiales; family Streptosporangiaceae; genus Streptosporangium; species Streptosporangium sp. NPDC000239. The sequence goes on from NZ_JBEPEI010000014.1 coordinate 191,748, forward strand.
TGAGCAGCAGCACGCAGGTGCCGACCAGCTCCTCCTCGGTCAGGGTGTCACCGCCGTCGGCGACCAGGGCCAGGGCGCTGATCAGGTCGTCGCCGGGGTTCGCCCGGCGGGCGCGGGCCAGCTCCGACAGGTAGCCGGAGAACTCCTCCGCCGCCCGTACGGCGGTGCGCTGCGTCTCGGGCGACGGGTTGAGCTCGTACATCCCGCAGATGTCGGCCGACCAGGGCCGCAGCAGGTGCCGGTCCGCCTCGGGGACGCCGAGCATCTCGGCGATCACGGTCACCGGGAGCGGTTCGGCGACCTCCGCGATGAGGTCGCCGCCGCCACGTGCCACGAAGTCCTCGACCAGCCCCGTGGCGATCGAGGCGACCTTGGGCCGCAGCGCCTCGACCATCCGCGGGGTGAACGCCCGGGAGACCAGGCGGCGCAGGCGGGTGTGGACGGGCGGCTCGACGTCGAGCATCCCGGCCCTGACCACCCGCCAGAACGGGTCGAGGAAGGGCGGCTCCTCCGGTCTGCCGAACTCGGCGTGCGTGGCCACGTGCAGGTAGGACCGGCCGAGTCTCCGGTCGCGCAGCAACGCGTTGACGTCGGCGTGCCGGGCGACCAGCCACTGGCCGGTCGGCTCGAAGAAGGTGACCGGCCGCTGTCTCAGCTCGGCGTAGGCGTCATAGGGGTAGGCGACGAATTCCGGACTCCATGGGTCAAAACGCACAAACCCATGCTAGGGCTCCGGAGTCTTCTCGACGGCCCGGGAACGACGGCGGGCCCGGATGTTGAGCAGCTCGACCACCAGCGAGAACGCCATCGCGAAGTAGATGTAGCCCTTGGAGATGTGCTGTCCGAAACCCTCCGCGAGCAGCACGACGCCGATCAGCACCAGGAACGACAGCGCCAGCATCTTGATCGTCGGGTGCTTGTCCACGAAACGGCTGATCGGCCCCGAGGCGAAGAGCATCACCACGACCGCGACGATGACCGCGATGACCATGATGGCCAGCTCGTCGACCATGCCGACCGCGGTGATCACCGAGTCGAGGGAGAAGACGATGTCCAGCACCATGATCTGCAGGATCACCATGCCGAAGGAGGCCGCCGCCTTCCGGCCGCCGGAGTGGTCCTCGCCGTTCTCGGTGTGGCCGTGGATCTCGTGAACGCTCTTGACCAGCAGGAACAGCCCGCCGAGGATCAGGATCAGGTCGCGTCCCGATATCTCGTGCCCGAAGATCTCAAAGAGCGGGGCGGTGAGCCGTACCACCCAGGACAGGGCGAGCAGCAGCGCCAGGCGGCTGACCAGGGCGGCGAGCAGGCCCAGCCTGCGGGCGTTGTCACGCTGTTCCGGCGGGAGTTTCCCCGCCAGGATCGAGATGAAGATGATGTTGTCGATGCCCAGCACGATCTCCAGAGCGATCAGCGTGAGCAGACCTATCCAGCTCGCCGGGTCGGCCACCCAGTCCATCGGGTCCTCCAGTTTCGGTGGGGAGAGCGCCGCCCGCGCGCGGCGCGTGACCTGACGGGCGTTCACGGTCACAGCTCCAGACGATCGGACAGAACCGGAAGTTCCTCAGGATCACCGCCGAAACTCCAGCCCTCCGGACCCCTTCCCGCAGACTTGCCAAGCACCGCCTCTGTGTGGGTATAGTCCGGTTCGTAGGTCATGAGTGCCAGCGACAAGCCCCGGCTAGCTGGCCGGCAACCCTCGCGTCCGCGGCGGGGTGCCCCGGGTGAGGACCTGGTCCGGCACGAGGTGTGCCGGGCAAGCGCGGGCTCCAGCACCAAGGCCATGGCTTGGGGTCCGATGACCTCCAAGGAGCTTTGGCGTGTCCGCACTGACGATCTTCACCTCCGCCGCCGAGACCGTGACCGTCCCGGCGACCCGTGTCCCCGACGACCGGCCGATCCCCGCGGTCCTCGGCGCCGACCTTGAGGTGCCCGTCAAGGGCGGCAGGCTGGTGCCGTACGCCAACCTCGACTACGCCGCCAGCGCCCCCTGTCTTGAGCCGGTGAGCGCCGCCGTCGCCGCCGCGCTCCCGGCCTACTCCAGCGTCCACCGCGGCGCCGGATACGCCTCCCAGCTGACCACCGCCCGCTACGAGCAGGCCAGGCACACCGTGCGGGCCTTCGTCGGGGCCCGTCCCGACGACGCGGTGATCTTCACGAGGAACACCACCGACGCCACCAACCTGCTGGCCCGCAGCCTGCCCGCCGGGACCACCGTGGTGGTCTTCGAGACCGAGCACCACGCCTCGCTCCTGCCCTGGGCCGACGTCGTACGGCTGCCCGCCCCGGCCTTCCCCGGTGAGGCCGTCCGCGCCGCCGACGACGCGCTGGCCGCGATCGACGGCCCCAAGCTGCTGGTCGTCACCGCCGCCTCCAACGTGACCGGCGAGCTGTGGCCGATCGCCGCGCTGGCCCACATCGCCCACCGTCACGGCGCCCGCATCCTGGTCGACGCCGCCCAGCTCGTCCCGCACCGCCGCCTCAACCTGACCGCGCTCGACCTGGACTACGTGGTCTTCTCCGGTCACAAGCTCTACGCCCCGTTCGGCACCGGCGCGCTGATCGGCCGCTCCGACTGGCTCTCGGTCGCCGAGCCGTACCTCCGGGGCGGCGGGGCCGTCAGGGCCGTCGAGGACGAGACGACCGACTGGCACGACGACCCCGAGGCCCGTCACGAGGCGGGCACGCCGAACGTGCTGGGCGCCATCGCGCTGGCCGCCGCCTGCGACGCGCTGAGCGCGACCGGCTGGGACGTGCTGGTGCGCGAGGAGAAGCGTCTGCTGGCCCGCCTGCGCGCCGGTCTGGCCGGGATCGAGGGTGTGCACGAGCTGTCCCTGTGGGGCCCCGACCACGCCCGCGTCGGCATCGTCTCCTTCGTCGTGGACGGCTTCACCGCCCGTGAGGTGGCCGAGACGCTGTCCGGCGAGTACGGCATCGGCGTACGGGACGGCAAGTTCTGCGCCCACCCCTTCGTCAGGCACCTGCTCGGCGCCAAGGACGGCGGCTGCGACGACGTCACCGCCTCCGCGGTGCGCGCCTCCATCGGCGTCGGCAGCACCACCGAGCACGTCGACCGTCTCGTCGAGGCCCTGCGGGATCTCGTCACGCGCCGCTGACGTGACAGCATGGGGCTATGACTGAGCCCCGGGAAGTGAACGTGGGGATCGGGGCCGGAGCCGACGCCGTCGCGGGAGCGGCGGCGGCCGGCAAGGAGCTGGCCACCGAGGACATGGTCCTGAACATCGGCCCGCAGCACCCCTCGACCCACGGCGTGCTACGACTGCGCCTGACGCTGGACGGCGAACGGATCAGCGCCGCCGAGCCGATCGTCGGCTACATGCACCGGGGCGCGGAGAAACTGTTCGAGGTCAGGGACTACCGGCAGATCATCGTGCTGGCCAACCGGCACGACTGGCTGTCGGCGTTCGCCAACGAGCTGGGCGTCGTGCTCGCGGTCGAGCGGATGCTCGGCATGGAGGTCCCCGTCAGGGCCGTGTGGGCGCGCACCCTGATGGCCGAGCTGAACCGGGTGCTCAGCCACCTGATGTTCCTCGGCTCCTACCCCCTCGAACTGGGCGCGATCACCCCCGTCTTCTACGCCTTCCGCGAGCGCGAGACCCTCCAGGCCGTGATGGAGGAGATCTCCGGCGGCCGGATGCACTACATGTTCAACCGGGTCGGCGGCCTCAAGGAGGACCTGCCGTACGGCTGGCTCGACCGGGTGACCCTGGCCGTCGCCGACGTACGGCGCCGCCTGCCCGACATCGAGGCCCTGATCAGTGGGAACGAGATCTTCCTGGCCCGCACGGTCGGCGTCGGGGTGCTCGACCGCGAGACGATCATGCAGTACGGCGTCAGCGGCCCCATCGCCCGTGCCTCCGGCGTCGGCCTCGACCTGCGCAGGGACGACCCCTACCTCGCCTACGGCGAACTGCCGGTCAAGGTCGTGACCCGTTCCGCGGGAGACTGCAACGCCCGCTTCGAGGTGCTGCTCGAACAGGTCCGCGTCTCCCTCGACCTGGCCGACGTCTGTGTGGAGCGGCTGCGGTCCCTGCCGAGGGGGCCGATCAACCAGCGCCTGCCCAAGGTGCTGAAGGTCCCCGAGGGCCACGTCTACGCCTGGACGGAGAATCCACTCGGCATCAACGGCTACTATCTGGTCTCTCGTGGCGAGAAGACCCCCTGGCGGCTGAAGCTCCGGTCCGCCTCCTACAACAACGTCCAGGTGCTGAGAGAGATGTTGCCTGGACATCTGGTTTCCGACATGGTGGCCATCCTGGGGTCGATGTTCTTCGTGGTCGGTGACATCGACAAGTGACCCGGAGCGCGGAAGGGGGGACATGAGCGAGCGCGTGGACGCCGCTTCCCGCATCGGAGGCCCGAAGCGGGACAAGTACATCGACTGGCTCCGCGCGGTCAGCCTGATCGTCGTCGTGGTCTGGCACTGGGCGTTCACGATCCTGCAGTGGGGGCCGGCCGGCCCCTCCCCGACCAGCCCGCTCGGTTTCACCTCGGGGTTGTGGATCCTCACCTGGCTCTTCCAGGTGCTGCCGCTCTTCTTCTACGTGGGCGGATACGTCCACCTGATGTCGTGGAACCGCGCCTGTGAACGCGGGGTCGGCATCGGCGCCTTCGTGTGGCGGCGCATCCGGGCCCTGGCGATCCCGGCGCTGGCGCTGTCCTTCGCGTGGCTCGCCTTCGGCGGGGTCATCTGGTTGATCTTCGACGTGCCGTGGATCGGCCGGGCCGTGCTCCTGGTGCTGAGCCCGCTGTGGTTCATCGGCGTCTACCTGATGCTGGTCGCCCTGCTGCCCGTGATGCTGTGGCTGCACCGGCGCTTCGACGTACTGGTGCTCATCTGGCTCGGCGGCGCGGCGCTGGTGGTCGACGTGCTGCGGCTGCGGTACGGCCTTGAGGCCATCGGCTGGCTCAACATGGTGATCGTGTGGGGTCTGGCCCACCAGGCGGGCTTCTTCTACGACCGGATGGTCGCGATGCCCCGCAGACTGGACGTCGCGACCCTGTGGACCGGGCTGTTCGCCCTGGTCGGCCTGGTCTACTCGGGCATCTACCCGGGGTCGATGGTCGGGGTGCCCGGCGACAAGCTGTCGAACATGGCTCCGCCGACCTTCGTCATCGTGGCCCTGCTGATCTTCCAGATCGGCCTGGTCGAGGTGCTGCGGCCCGCGATGGAACGGCTGCTCGAACGGCCTCGCTGGGGGTGGGTCAACACCACGATCAACCGGTTCGCGCTGCAGCTGTTCCTGTTCCACACCACCGGCATGGCGATCCTGAACGGGGTGTTCTGGGGGCTGACCGGCTCACCGCCCGGCAGTCAGATCCCGCCGACGCTGATCTGGTGGCTGGAGCGGCCCCTGGCGATCGCCGGGCCGCTGCTGTGCACGATCCCGTTCCTGTTGATCTTCGGCCGCAGGAACTCGGCGACCGCCACCCGGTGACGGGTCAGCTTTTCGCGAGCCCGGGCCGACGCCGCTTCTTCCACAGCCGGCGAAGGCCCGCGAAAACCGCGTAGAGGGTCATGACGAAAAACGCGCCGAGCAGCAGCAGGTCGAAAACGAGCCTGAACTCCCTGTTGACCACACTCGGATCGTCGGCGTCATAGACGATCGAGACCTTCTCACCCTCGGCGTAACTCCCCCGGATCTCGGCGAAACGCCGGACGTCCTTCACGAAGAAGTTGACCTTGGTGAGTTGGTAGCTCTCCCCTGCCTTCACGGTTCTGGTGGACATCGCCGTCGCGGTGGTCCGGCCGCCGTGAAGATACATGTCGAGGTGCGACGCGCCCACCCGCACCCCCAGGATGGTCGTGAAAGCCCATCCGACGCACAGCAGGACGCAGGCGATCACGTACACCCCGTTGACGGACCCGTCGTCCACCGGCTCCTCGTCCTCGCCCGGCCCGAGGTCCCAACGTAATCGTCTGGCCATCGACCTTGCCTCCCACATCGAACGACGGCGGGTGGAGACAGTTCACGTACGACGCGCTCGCAAGGGGCGATTTTCCGCCAGAACGAACATCAGTATGTGACCACGATAAAACGACACGCAATGATTCCGAGTGCCGAGAAGAAATGTTCATCGCCCGTCGGCGTCGTGTATTCCACACGTTAATTCGGACCGTGTCCGAAACCGTGTTCACGCGAAAGCCCGGCGAACTCGTTCGTCCGCCGGGCTCCCACGCGTTCAGCCGACCGTGGCGGCCTTCTCCCCCGTCTTCACGTCCGTGGGCAGGTCCACACTGTCCCGCAGCCTGATGGGCTTGAGGAACAGCGCGGCGACCACGCCGACCATGGCCACGGCGGCCGAGATGAGGAAGATGTGCCCGGTGGCGTCGCCGTACGCGGCCCGCACGACCTCCTTGATCGGCTCGGGCAGGGCCTGGATGTTGAGGGTGCTGCGCCCACCCCCGGCACCCGAGGCCCCGATCCCGGCCTTGGCCAGGCCCTCGGCGATGCCGGTCGCGACCTGGTTGGCCAGGACGGCGCCGAGGACCGAGACACCGATGGTGCCGCCGAGGGAACGGAAGAAGGTGACCGCACCGCTGGCCGCGCCGAGTTCGCTCAGCGGGACGGTGTTCTGGATGGCCAGCACGAGGTTCTGCATCGACATGCCGACCCCGGCGCCGACCAGCACCATGGCCCCGGCGATGAGCAGCAGCGAGGTCTGGTGGTCCATCGTGGACAGCACGAGGAACCCGGCCGTGAGCACGATCGCGCCGGTCACGATGTACGGCTTCACCCGGCCGCTCCTGGAGATCATGCGCCCGGAGACGGTCGAGGAGACCAGCACGCCGAGCATCATGGGGATCGTGAGCAGACCCGCCTCGGTGGGGCTGTAGCCACGGCCGATCTGGAAGTACTGGCCGAGGAAGACCGAGCCGCCGAACATGGCCATGCCGACCGCGAGGCTGGCCAGGATGGCCAGGGCCGGGGTACGGCGGCGGATGATCCGCAGCGGGACGACCGGTTCGGCGACCCGCGACTCGACCCAGGTGGCCAGCACCAGGAGCAGCGCACCGCCCCCGGCCATGGCCGCGGTCTGCCAGGACAGCCACTCGAAGGAGTTTCCGACGAAGGTGACCCAGATGAGCAGGACACTGACCCCGGCGGCGATCAGTGTGGCGCCCACGTAGTCGATCCTGACGTCCGTACGGCGCACGGTGACCACCCGCAGCGTCTTGTGCAGCAGCGCGAAGGCGACCACGGTGAACGGCACCGCCACGAAGAAGCACCAGCGCCAGCCGAGCCAGGAGGTGTCGGCGATCAGGCCGCCGAGCAGCGGTCCGGCGACGGTCGCGACGGCCATGACACCGCCGAGGTAGCCGTTGTAGCGTCCACGCTCCTTGGGGCTGATCATCGCGGCGATGATGACCTGCACCAGGACCTGCAGGGCACCCATGCCCAGGCCCTGAACGGCGCGGAAGGCGATGAGCTGGGCGGTGTTCTGTGCGAAACCGCAGGCCAGCGAGCTGACCATGAAGATGACGATGGAGACCTGCAACAGCAGCTTCTTGCTGAACAGGTCGGCGAGCTTGCCCCAGATCGGTGTCGAGGCCGTCGAGGCGAGCAGCGAGGCGGTGACCACCCACGTGTACTGCGACTGGGTGCCGTTGAGCGCGCCGATGATCTGCGGAAGCGCCACGGACACGATCGTGCTGCTGATCATCGCCACGAACAGGACGAGCAGCAGACCGCTCAACGCCTCCAGGATCTGACGATGGCTCATGCGAGCGGTCTCTGTGTGGGCGCCCACGCACACACCTCCAAAGCGGTGGAAACAGGATGACCGTGACACCTTACATGCCCATTGGGAAAGTTTGCGCACTGGGCATCTTTTCCCGGAGGGTGAGATACTGGCGCCATGGAGAGCACAGCGGGACTGCGCGAACGCAAGAAGGCCGAGACCAGGCAGGCCGTCCACGAGGCCGCGCTACGGCTGTGCGCAGAACACGGCCTGGACAACGTCACCGTCGAGGCCATCGCCGACGCCGCCAACATCTCCCGGCGGACCTTCTCCAACTACTTCGCCGGCAAGGAGGACGCCCTCCTGTACGGCGACGAGCGGCGCATCAGGCTGCTCGTCGAACGGATCCGCTCCCGGCCCCCCGAGGAGCCCGCCTGGCAGGCGCTGCGCGGAGCCGTACGGGACCTCTACGGCGAACTCGGCGACCCCGACGTCGCCTGGGCGGTGCGCGCCCGGCTCGCCAAACAGCACCCGTCCCTGCTGGCCAGGCAGCTGGCCAACCACGCCGCCCTGGAACGTGACCTGGTCCAGGCCATCACCGACCGCGACGGCTCGACCGACACCGTACGGCCCCGCGTCCTGGCGGCCGGGTTCCTCGTCGCCCTGCGCATCGCCACCCACCTGTGGACCGACGAACAGGAACCCCGCCCCCTCCAGGAGGTCATGGAACAGGTTCTGGACCAGATGTCGGCGCCTTTCTAAGGCGCCGCCTTCGGCGTCGCGGGCTGTGTCCCTTTGCGACGCCTGGCGGCGTCGCGGGCTTGGGCGCTTCGAGTCGGCGCTTTCCCTCGTCACTCCGTCGCTGCGCTCCTGCGTTCCTCAGTCCAAGCACCGACGCGCCCAAGCCGACACTCCTCACACTTGGGGCCGGTAACCCCAACCCCCTCACCGACGATGAGGTCGGGCCGACTTTCCTCAGATGGCGCGGTCTTTGGTCCTCAGGCACCCAAACCGACATTCCTCACACCTGGGGCCGGTAACCCCAACCCCCTCACCGACGATGAGTTCGGGCCGACTTTCCTCAGATGGCGCGGTCTTTGGTCCTCAGGCACCCAAACCGACATTCCTCACACCTGGGGCCGGTAACCCCAACCGGTTCAGGCTCGCTTTCCTCGGATGGCGCGGGCTTCGGTGCTGATCGCCCTTGGTTGGTCAACGGCTGCTGGAGACCTCACCCGCTCAGCAGCCACGACACCGGACGTCGAAACAGGACCTGACCCCCACTCCCGAGACCGTCACCCCGCCCCGAATCCGTGATCCGGCTTCGGACCGGAAGGCCCGTTCCTACGTAGGATCGAAGATCCATATGAAACGGGAGGGCCTTTGCTGGCGCCGTACCGTTCGATCCTGGCCCTGCCCGGAGCGCTCGCCTTCTGCGGGGCGGGGCTGCTGGCCAGGATGCCGGCCTCGATGATGGGGCTGAGCCTGCTCCTGCTGCTGTCCGCCGAGCGGGGGTCGTACACGCTGGCCGGGCAGGTCACCGCCGCCTACGTCTTCCTCGCCGCCGTCGTCAGCCCCTTCCAGGCGCGGCTGGTCGACCGGCTCGGGCAGCGGGCCGTACTGCTTCCGCTCACCCTGGTCAACCTGGTCGCCAAGGGCGCGATGGTGCTCTCGATCACCTCGGATCTGCCCTCGCCGTTCCCGCAACTGTGCGCGGCGGCGGGCGGCGCCACCTCCCCGCTGGTCGGCGCCTACGCGCGGGCCAGGTGGAGCGCGTTGCTCAGGGACCGGCCCGAGCTTCGTGCCGCCTACGCCCTGGAGTCGCTGGTCGAGGATCTCTGCGCGGTCGTCGGCCCGCCACTGGCCGCCCTCCTGGCCGACGCCTTCTCCCCGCTGGCCGGGCTCGTCCTGGCGATCGGCTGCGGCTTCGCCGGGACGGTGCTGTTCGCGGCGCAACGCCGTACGGAACCACCGCGCAGGCCCCCGGGCCAGCGGACTCGCGAGCCGCTGGGTGTGGTGCGGCTCGGCCCGGTCTGCCTCACCACGGCCGGGCTCGGTCTCCTCTCCGGGAGCGTCAACTTCACGGTCGTCGCGTTCTGCTCGGAACAGGGCGTGCGCGGGCTGAGCGGCCTGGTGCTCGGGGCCGTCGCGGGCGCCTCGGTCCTGGCCGCGCTGTTCGTCGGCGCCGTAGGTCTCCCGCCCCGCCGCCTCGTACGGCTCGCCGCCCTGGCGACGGCCGCCCTCAGCGCCGCCCTGCCCCTCGCGGCGGCCGTCCCCTCGGGGGCGGTCGTCCTGGTCGGCGTGGCCGTGACGCTGCTGGCGTTCGCCGCCGCGCCCGCCACGATCGCGAGTTTCACCCTGGTCGAACAGCTCGTGCCCGCCTCACGGCTCTCCGAGGGGATCGCCTGGACCACCTCGTTCCTCCTGGGCGGCTACGCCCTCGGCGGCGCGCTCACGGCTATGGTGATCGACAACTTCCACGCCGGTTTCCTCGTCCCTCCCGCGGTGGCTCTGGTGACGGCCTGTTGCGCCTTCCTGATCCCGCGAACCCCTTCGGCCTCTCTTCAGCCGACTCGCTGAAGCCCGATCACCCGCCGGAGGGAGCACCTGGACCCGGCGTATGGTCACCTCGCCGCCGAAATTTAGTCAATAACTTTGACTATCAATGATCCTTACTATAGCGTGATCGTCATCACCGGACGTGCTTCACCAGGGGAGAAGACGACAATGACGATCACCGTGGAACTCACCCGCTTCCGTGTCGCCGCCGACCGCGCCCAGGCGCTGCTCGACGCGCGACCCGCGATGCTGACCGACTTCGCCGCCGACCGCGCCGGATTCCTCGGCGCCAGGCTGATCCGCCTGTCCGACGACGAGTGGCTGGACATCGTGGACTGGCGCTCCCCCGAGGACTTCGCGGCCTCACGTGCCAAGGGCGCGAACCTGCCGGGAATCGCCGCCTTCTTCGCGGCGATCGACGAACTGGTCAGCATGGAGGAGGGCCGCCAGGAGACATGACTTCTCGGCGCCGGTGCCCGTACAGGATGGCAGGCTGCACCATGCCATGGCCGACGCACTCGTTGGCTTCGGGAAAGCCCCCAGATATCCCGGACCAACGCGATTCGAGGCGTTCGGGAAACGCATGATCGTGACCGCATAGGGTCCGGGGCATGGCTGAGAACTGGCAGACGGACAGGATCGGAAGCGCGTTGCGGGACGAGAACCCCACCGTGCTGCGGCGGCTGGACTCCGGATTCGCAGTGATCGGGGATGTTCAGTTCCTGCCGGGATACTCGGTGCTCCTGGCGGACGACCCAACCGTGGAGAGGTTGTCGGACCTGCCGAAAGGCAGACGGCAGGCTTTCCTGTCCGACATGGATGACCTGGGGGAGGCCGTCGAGCGGGCCTGCCGACGTCTCGACCCAGCCTTTCGCCGGGTCAACCTGGAGATCCTTGGCAATACCGACGCCTTCCTGCACGCTCATGTATGGCCAAGGTTCGACTGGGAGCCGGCCGACCTTGTGAGCAAACCCGTCTGGCTCCACCCCCACGGCAACTGGCACGACAACCGCTTCGCCCTCGGCCCGCAACACGATGCCCTGCGAGAAACGATCAGCGAAGAACTCGACCGACTACGCCTCTAGTCAGTCGAAGAGCGCCCCGATCAGGGCGCCCTGGCCGGACTGGAGGACGTGGGCGTCTTCCAGTGGAATCCAGAAGCACTCGAAATCGGTGGGCTCCCGCTCGCTGTCGTGAAGCTCCTGGCCGGCCCACCGCTCCGGTGTGGGCTCGGCGAGCTCCAGCTGGAAGACGTGGCGGTGTTGGATCTCGAACCGGTAGGGGCTGATGTCGTAGACGACCTCGCCCAGCTTCCTGACGATCCCGAACCCGGTGAAGCCCGTCTCCTCCCGCGCCTCGCGAAGCGCGGCCTCCTCCGGAGCCTCCCCCGGTCTGACGCTTCCTGCGGGAATCTGAATTCCGACCTCCTCATAGCTGCAGCCGATGTGCCGGAAGACCAGCAACCGCCCGTCACGAACGACGTAGCACAGGACCTTGTCCTTCACGACCTTGCCCGTCACCGATTTCCCCTCCATTAATGACGACCATTGGGGACGTCCAGATTAAGGACACCGGCAAAAAGAACTTGAACACCCCGACGCCAAACATGAAGAGTTCCAACCGAACGCCCCGGCCCCATGTGTGAGAAGTGTCGGCTTGGGCGCGTCGGTGTCTGGACTGAGGAGTGAGGGAGCGCAGCGGACGAACGACGAGGGAAGACACCGACCCGAGGCGCCCAAGCCCGCGACGCCGAAGGCGGAGCAAAGAGACGCAACACAGAGAGACACAGGAACAAAGCGGATGAGGGACAAAGGAAAGTACTTACGCAGGGTGAAACCCATCGACGCCACCGGGCATTACGGCTACGTAGAGGCACACCCCGAACCCCGGCCTGGGCTCGCGCCCAAGCCCGTGAGGCCTCCTGTCGTCGCCAACAGGCAGGACGAACCTTTCACCCTTGGTGAGCTGACCCTGTGCACCGACGTACGGCCCGCCGACTGGGCCGTCTCCGCCACGCTCCCCTTCGACTGGAACATCGTGGCGTGCATGCTGCCGCCGGTCTTCGGGGCCTACGCCCGGCTGTTCCATCCGCCGCGCATAACCGTGGGTGACGTCGAGCAGGAGACCTCCTGGAGGAAGGTGGCCTTCGCCAACGGGCGCGTCCCTCATCCCGGGATGCAGTGGCCGTACATCACCGGTGCATGGAGCTTCTTCAACGACGAGCAGCCGGGCATCTGGAGCTATCCGCCCGAGGAGGGAACACTGCCGCTGCGGCAGGTCGCCCGACTGGTCCACCTGCTCTCCCCGCACACCACCACCCCCGAGCGGTGCTGGTTCGCCGTCTGGGATGGCTTCGGCGACCTCAACCTCCCCGTGGATGACGAGGAGATCCCCAGAGTCGAGATGCCCGCGCGGTCGATGCTCCTTCTGGAAGGGCCACTGGGGGCGGCGACCACCTCGCTTTCCGACATCCCATGGTCGGGTCGGTACGCCAGCCTGTGGTGGCCGCAGGACCGGGCCTGGTGCGTCGCCACCGACGTTGACCTGATGACCACCTACATCGGCGGCAGCCCGGAGTGCGTCGCGGCCCTGCTGGCCGACGAGGAACTGGAGATCATGGAAATCCCCGTCGACCAACGCCTGTCCTGGGGCAGCGACACCGTCAACCCGCCTCCCACCGGCAAGAGCCCCTGGTGAGACAACACACGGCCGCCGCATGGCGAGACGCCCAGCCGAACGTCCGGCTTGGATCAGCGATCTTGGACGACGGCTACGAGCCCTGCCCGTCCGGCGTTTCGGGAAGCCGGCCGACCACCTTGCCCTCGGAGTCCAGCACCTTGATCATCGGGTTGTCGTCGCCGTCGATCTCCAGCACGATCCTCGGGCGTCCTCGTGAGTCGCTGAGCACCAGGAAAGCTCCTTCCGGGGTGCTGTAGCCGAGCTGGACGCGGGGCGGCATGGCGGGCACCAGGTCGATCGGGAGCGCCGGATCGGGCATGTGCTTCATCTCCAGCATCGCCGCGCCGTGAACGCCCTCCCAGCGGGTGGCCAACGTGATCGCCTGCGCGTTGGTGTAGTCGAGCGAGATGCTGGCCCCGACGGAGGAGGAGACGATTCCTCCTTTCTCGTTGCCGTCGCCGTCATTGAAGATCAGGTAGGTGCCTTCTGGTCCCTGGCGCTGGTCGGCGGGATACGTCCTACCTCCGCTGATGATCGGGGGTTTGCTCGAACTCACCAGGAAACGCTGCCAGCCCCGGCGGTCCACCACCCGGAATGACTTCCTGGCCTGCTCCCCGGAGGTCTCCGCCTGGGCGGTTCCGCTGCCCGCCATCACGGTCGTGCCACCCACCAACAGCGCGGCCGCCGCTCCGATCGCAGCCCGCCGATCACACTGCTCCATCTCCCGTTTCCCTTCTCGCCGGAGGGCAACAGTGGATCATCCGGGCGCCGCCGTGTCCCTGCGGCCAGCATGAAGATCACGGGTAGGGACTACCCCCCTGCGCTTGCCCCTTTGCGCGCTACCAGGCAGAGCAAAGAGACATGCCTTGTGCTTTCCCGGCCCCAAGTGTGAGGAGTGTCGGCTTGGGCGCGTCGGTGTCTGGACTGAGGAGTGAGGGAGCGCAGCGGACGAACGACGAGGGAAGACACCGACCCGAAAGCGCCCAAGCCCGCGACGCCGCCAGGCGGAGCAAAGAAACACAACCCGCGACGCCGCCAGGCGTCGCAAAAGGACACAACCCGCGACGCCGCAGGCGGCGCAAAGAGTCACCGCTCTTCTTCGGAGTCCTTGGGTACCTTGCAGCAGTGTTCGAGGTAGAGGGCGGCGCCGATCAGGAGGACGCACGAGACGAACGAGCCGCCCGCGATCATGAAGTCCTGGCGGGGGATCTCCTGCTCAAGGAGTTCGGCGGTGTAGAGGGTGAATCCGGCGAACATGCCCCCGAAGACCGCCCCCGCGTACGCCGACGCCTTGGCCAGTGCCGCGAGGCGGGCGACCGCGAGCGGTTCGACGGGCTTGGTGTCCGGCTTCCGTTCGATCCTCGCCCGGGTCATCCACCCGCTGTAGGCCTCACCGATCGCCAGCAGCAAAACCGTGGGGATCGCCGTCCACGGCACCCTCGGCAGGATCGAGTAGAACGGCCTCAGCAACGCCCACGACACGATGGCGCACACGACGAGAACACCGACGAGCACCCCGGGACGGCTCGGCCTCACTCCGGCCTCTGGAGGGTCAGGTCTGGGCGAAGCCGTACAGAGGTCTGATCCAGGTCGGCGAGCAACTCCGTGATCCCACGCCCGCCGAGTACGGCGTCCGGGTCGATCTGGGCCCAGGGGACCAGCACGAAGGCGCGCTCGTGCGCCCTGGGGTGCGGCAGCGTCAGCTCGGGGGTGTCGGAGGTCAGGTCGCCGACCGCGATCAGATCGACGTCCAGGGTGCGCGGGCCCCAGCGTTCGGCGCGGACCCTGCCGAAGACGTTCTCCACGTTCAGAGCACGTTCGAGGAGTGCCCTGGGTTCCAGGGTGCTGGAGGCGATGACCACCACGTTGAGGTACGGCCCCTGCTCGGGCCCCCCGACCGGGTCCGTCTCGTAGACCGGGGAGACCGCGACGAACTCCAGCTCCGAGGAGTCGAACAGCGAGTCGAGTGCGCCCTGCAGCGTGTCGAACCGGTCGCCCAGGTTACTGCCGAGGGCCAGCACGATCTTCATGATCTGCTCCTGACGATCGTCACGACCACGTCGTCGAACGGCAGCGGGATGGGTGCGGCGGGTTTGTGCACGCTCACCTCGGCCGACTGAACCGCCTCACGGGCCAGGCAGACGTCCGCCAGGCGCTGGGCCAGCGTCTCGATCAGGTTCACCGGCTCACCCTCGACGACCTTGACCAGGTCCTGGGCGAGCTCTCCGTAGTCGACGGTCTTGTCGAGGTCGTCGCCCTCGGCGGCCGGGGCGGTGTCGAGGAGGAGCGTGACGTCCACCACGAACTCCTGGCCGAGCTCCCGCTCGGCGGCCAGCACGCCGTGGCGCCCCCGCGCCCTCAGGCCCCTGACGCTGATCCGGTCCGTCACGCGGCTTCCTCCTCCTCGTCGTCGTCGGTTTGCAGAACGGGAGATCCGTGGTGCAGCCAGAGCCGCCATCCACCGGAGGTCCTGACGAAGGTGTTGCTCGCCACGACCTTTCCCGCCGCGAAGCTGGAATCACCCTCGTCGCCCGCGGTGAGGATGTTCTCCTCACAGGTGAGGATCGCCACGTCCCCGAGCACCATGACGCGGACGTCGGTCAGCACGAACTGGATGTAGGGCGTGTTGGCCATGATGAGCGCCCAGGAGCGCAGCACCTCCTGGCGGCCGTTGATGATCGGCCACCCCGGGTGCACGCAGCTCACCTGGTCACCTTCGAGGTCCTCGGCCCAGATCTCGGTCATGCGGTCGAGGTCGGCGTTCTCGATCGCGGTGTAGAACGCCTGGTTGACCGTCTCGACGGCGGTGGTGTCGACGCTCATGATCTCGCTCTCTGAACTGCTGCGGCCACGCGGACGGCGTCCGCGTTCGGGCGTACGTCGTGCACTCGAACGCACCAGGCCCCCGCCTGCGCGGCGAGGGCGGTCACGGCGATCGTGGCGTCGTCGCTCTGGCCGAAGGGTCGGGGGGTACCGTCCTGGTCGGCCAGCAGACGGCCGAGAAAACGCTTGCGTGATGCTCCGATGAGCAGGGGGTATCCCAGCTCGGCGAGGTGGTCGATGCCCGCGAGCACGGCCCAGTTGTGGTCGGAGTTCTTCGAGAAGCCGATCCCGGGGTCGAGCACGATCTGACTCTCCGCGACCCCTTCGGCGAGCACGGAGGCGACCCGCTTCGACAACTCCTCGCGAACCTCGGTCACAACATCACCGTAGATCGCCCGGCTGTCCATCGAGTGGCTGTGGCCGCGCCAGTGCATCACCACGTACGGCACGCCGGCGGCGGCCACCACTCTCGGCATCTCCGGGTCGGCCAGGCCGCCGCTGACGTCGTTGACGAGCTTCGCACCCGCGTTGACCGCCGCCTGCGCGACCTCGGCCCGCATGGTGTCGACACTGACGGTGACGCCTTCTCGGCTCAACGCCCTGATGACCGGTTCGACCCTGGCCAGCTCCTCGGCGAGCGAGACCCTGGCCGCACCGGGCCTGGTGGACTCGCCGCCGACATCGACGATGTCCGCACCCTGTTCGACCAGCTCAAGCCCATGCCGTACGGCCGTCGCCACGTCGAACCACTGTCCTCCGTCGGAGAAGGAATCAGGGGTGACGTTGACCACGCCCATCACCAGGCAGCGGCCCTCGCTGGGCAGCCCCGGCACACTCCACGTAGTCATGCGGACAAGCCTAGGCGTTGTCCGCCCTTCGCCCATATCGCGGGTCCGGCTTGTGTCATACCAAGGGATCCCGCCCGGTGTGCGACGGGTGGCACAAGGTGCGAAGTGTCCGGACTGGAGGGGCTGGAGCAGGCTGGACCTTGGCAAGTCTGGCGATATCAGCCCGAGCACGATCAGAGACTAGCCTTCCCTCCCCCGCCTCGTCCCCCTTTCCCGCACCCCTTCCTTGGGCTCCGAAACAGATGCCGTTCATCCCCATAAATCACTGAAAACCTCCACAAATCCTCCTAAGGCCCACCGTCAGTCCGTGGGGAGCAGCGTCCCGAGAGGGCCGAGGTCGAGGTTGAGATCGGCGGGGGACAGGTCGAAGTGCTCACACAGTTCCTTCATCGCGCCTTCGAGGCGCATCAACGTCAGGCCCAGTGTCTCGATCTGCTCGTCGGACAGGTCCCCCTGTTCCATCCGTCGCACGCACTGCCGCTCCATCAGCTGACGCACCAGTTCGACGAGGGTGAGGACGAGGCACGTCAGGTCGCGCTCGACCCGCTCGGGGTCGGTGTCGAGGCGCCAGCCGTCCCGCCGTACGGCGGAGCGCCTCTTCTCCGGCCGCGTCCCGCGCGGCCAGGTCACCCTTGATCGGGCCGCCCCCGACAGCACCCCGGCCGACCATGTCGTCCTGGACCGTGCCGTCCCCTGCCTCGGGCCCCCGGACACGGGCGGCTCACCTCCTGACCGGTTCACCGAGGCCCTCCGGATCGATCATGGTCGCCTCCGTGATGGACGTGATCAGCACGCGGAGAGAGATCCGTACGAGATCGACGTCGGCGATGGACAGGACGAGGTCGCCGGTCACCACGACGCCACCCGCCAGCAGCCGGTCCAGGAGATCGACGAGCGCCACCCGCTCCGGTGGCAACCGTCCCCGCCGGGTCAGCTCGGCTCCCCGGGAGACCTCAGACGTCATCCGGCGCCTCCGCCGTACCAAGGTCGATGTCGGTGAAGGAGTAGGGGGCCCACGGGCCGGTGAGCTCCAGGTCGAGACCCCGCCCACGGAGGGTGTCGAGAGTCGCGACGAACTCGTCGGCGAGGTCGTCGTCGACCAGATAGGCACCGTTGAGCACCATCCACTCCTCACGTCCCGAGAGTTCGGGGTCCTGGGGGCGGTGACGTCTGCTCGCCACGGCGACGACGGACAACGCGGCGTCGACCCGCTCGGCCTCGGTCGCCGCGTGGCGCCACGCGGTGTCCCGGTCGTGCAGGCTCGCCTGGCGCCGTTTCAGGTAGGCCGTTCCCGGGCTCTCGCCCTCCTGCTCCCGCCCGCCGGACGACGGGGTCCCCGCGGGCTGCCCCGCGTACGCCTTCACCCCCCACTCCCTGCGCCCGGCGACGTGGGAGAGCACCTCGGCGAAGTCGTCGTGCCGCCGTTCCAGCAGGGCGCTCACCTGCTCCTCGCCGGTGTAGACCGTGACAAGCCGCACCGGGGCCGTCGCGACCGCCTCCGAGACGGCCTCGACGACACGGTGGTGGGCGCGGGCGGTGGCCTCCACCCAGTCCAGGTCCTCCAGCGAGCGCCGGAGCGGCTCCTCCCCGAACCGGTCGAGCGGTACGGCGCTGACGTACGCGACCAGACCGGCGTGCTCGATCGTCCTCACCGGCGCGCCGCCCACCCCCTCCAGGCCGGACGGGTCGGGGCCGCCCGCGCCGTGTGCGATCGCGTACACGTATGTGCCGGTCTCAGTCACGGCCCTCCCTCGGCACGCGTGACCGCTCTCCGGTGGCCCCGCCGCGCGTCACGCCCCTGAGGTCCTCCCGCGCCTCGACGAGCCCGTCCTCCTCAAGCGCGGTGAGCCGCCTGCGGAGCCTGCGGTTCTCCTCAACCAGGTCGCGGTCCTTCGAGGTCAGCCACGGATCGTGCTCCCACCAGTCGATGCCCAGCTCGCGAGCCGTGTCCACCGAGGCGATCAGCAGGCGCAACTTGATCGTGAGCAGCTCGATGTCCAGCAGGTTCACGCGGATGTCTCCCACGATCACCACGCCTCTGTCGAGCACGCGTTCCAGGATGTCGCCCAGGCTGGTCGTCTCCCGTCCGGCGAGCGACCTGCTGCCGTATCCCTGGGGCACCGTGGAACCGGGTCGTACCGGATTGGTCATCTCACGGCCCCTCACTGTCTCCCCTGCCGCGCCTGTAGCGCCGTGTCCTGCGGTAGGACAGCAGGTCTCCCTCCCGGTCCAGTTCGACCTCGTAGAGCGCCAGGACGTCCCCGGAGGAAGGAACGCGACGGTCCTCGACGACCTCGACCCCGACGAGCCAGCCGTCCTCCTTCGGCTGCACGAACGTGACGCCCTCGACCACCTTCGCGGTCAGCTCGGTGATCTCCCGTACGGCGACCCGGCCCACGGTCCCCGCGGTGAGACGCCGCCCTCTGGTCCGCGGAGGCTCCTCCTCAAGGGGTTCCTCGTCGTAGAGGTCGTCGGAGACGTCCACTTCGGCGATCCGCTCACCGCGGGTTCTGCGCCTGGCCGGCACGGGATCACCCCCTCTCCCCGTCGCCCGGCAGGGCGGTGCCGTCTGTGCCGGGGCGGCCCGTCAACCGCCCGAGGACCCGCGTCACCGCCTCGGTCTCCTCCTCCTCGGTCATCAGACCGGCACGCCTCGCCTCCGCTATCTCCTCCAGCCTCCGCCGGACCCCGGCCGGGCTCCGTGTCTCCAGCTCGACCTGCTCCTCGATCAGCTCCGCGAGCCGGATCAGCCCACGGATCGGAGCGAACGGCAGGCCCAGGGTCAGGCCGAACAGGTCCATCCGTCATCCCTCCCCCGCCTGTGAGGTCGTGACGAAGTCGTACGGTGCCAGCGGTCCGAGCAGCCGTACGGTCACCCGGTCCGCCCACCGGTCGCCGAACTCCTCGACGGCCCGCTCGAACTCCTCCGACCGGTCGGTCTCGATGAGGAACGCCGCGTGCACGGCGTCCTGTTCGTGGGTCGGCTCCCGTACGGCGACGGCGACGCTCAGCGGGGCGAGGGCACCGACGATCTCCTCGGTGTCGGCGTCACGTCTGGCCGCCACACCCTCGCCGAGCAGTTCGCCGAGCCGGATTCGCGCGTCCCATGTCGCGTCCTCTGGCTTGCCGCGAATCCCGTCGAGCAGCCGGGAGGCCTCGGCGTTCTCCGCGAGGACCTCACCGATCACCACCGGTTCGACGTAGCGGCCCCTGACGATGTACTCCGTCCGCCCTTCCAGGTCGTCCAGTGCGTCGCGGAACGCGTCGTGGTTGGGGGCGAGCAGTTCGTCGACGACCGCCCCGTCATCGGTCAGCACCGCTCCGAAGCGGAGCGGCAGCACCGGTACCTCGGCGGCGGCCTCGTCCAACAGCCGTTGATGGGCGAAGAGGTCCTCCGGCCTGCCGAGCGGGCGGTCCAGCGCGATCTCGCTCGTCAGGGCGGCGATCTCGCCGTGCCGTACCAGCCGGATCCGTCCGGGCGGGTCACCGACTCCCCTGGCGTCAGGGTCCACCTCGGTGTCGCCCGGCACGATGCCGTAGACGTAGGAGGCGCCGCCTCCCGCCTGCCGTACGGCTTCGCCGGTCCCTGCGGTCTCGGTCTCTTTCGTGGAGCGGGGCATCTCAGTCCTCCCCCCTTCGCCGTCTGCGAGGCGCCGGTTCGGGTTCCTCTTCGGACTCCTCGGCACCCAGGAAGTCACGCAGCTTGTCTCCCGCCGCGTCCAGCGCCCCCTGCGTGATGCCCTTGGTCTTCGCCCTGCCCACGCCCTGTGTCATGTCCTGCACCACTTCCGGCAGGCCCTTTCCTCCTGTCTGCGTGAGGTCGAGCCGGTTCGCGGCCTCCGCGAAACGCAGATAGGTGTCGACGCTGGCCACGACGATGCGGGCGTCGACCGTCAGAATCTCTATGCCGACGAGCGAGACCCTGACGAAGGCATCGATCACGAGGCCCTTGTCAAGGATCGTGTCGATGACGTCGGCCAGTCCTGAGGAGGATCCGCCACCCCCTCCCGCCCCCGAAGGTTGCACGATGGTCATCAGCCGCCTCTCCCCGGCTCCGCGATGTCCTCCCGGATCCCACGTCACGTGCTCCGGGCGGCTGCCCGGCGGCGGGCCGGGCGCGGAGCCTCCCTTGTCTTCGTGTCCGCGGCGCGACGCCGGACCGGACGCCTCGGAGTGGCAGCCTCGGCCTCATCGGCCTCGTCCTGCTCCTCCGGTTCCTCCGACTCTTCGGGCTCCTCGGGCTCTTCCGGCTTCTCGGCTTCGGCGCGGCGGCGCCGTACCGGACGCCTCGCCTGCGCGGACGCCTCTGGTTCCTCCTCGGCCCCGGCGGCGTGTTCGCCGTTCACGGGCGTCGGTTCTCTCTGGTCCTCTTCTGTCTCCTCGGTCTCGGATTCCCTCGACTCCTCCTCCCGCAGGGCGGTCTCGTGGTCCTTGACGACCTTGCTGTCGCGGATCTCGCCACGCCAGCCCTCGATGTCGTCCGGATGGAGCAGCGCCTGCGTCATGACGTGCCGCCGGAAGTGCTTGAACTCCAGGCGTGCCCGCCTGCCCTGCGCCCGCCACAGGTTGCCGGTGCGTTCGAACAGTCCCTGTGGGTGGTACTCCAGGACGAGCAGGACACGGGTCAGGTCGGGGCCGAGCGAGTGGAAGCTCACGGCGCCATCGACATGGCCCTTGGCTCCCTTGGAACGCCAGATGATGTGCCGGTCGGGGATCTGCTCGACGATGGTCGACTCCCAGGTCCGGTGGGACCAGAAGACCTGTGCCTTCCAGGAGAGTTTCTCCTCGGCCTCCTGCTGAACCCCCTCGACCTTCTTCGTGAAGCTGGGAAAGTCCTCGAACTGGGTCCACTGGTCGTAGACGAGCCGTAGCGGGGCTCCCACGTCGAGTGTCTCGACGATGTTGGTGACCTTGAGCTTCTTCCCCCTGCCGCCCTTGCCGCCACCGGTGACCTTCTGGAGCAGGCCTCCGGCCGCTGTCTTCGCCACCTCCTTGAGCCCGCTGGCCACGGGGTGCTTCGAGCCGATCACCGATCCGACGAGGCCGACCACCCCGCCGTCGCCCTTGTCGACGTAGTCGGTCAGCCGGCCGGTCAGTCCGCCGAGTTTCTCGGTCGCGGACGACAGGAGCCGTTCTCCGAGCGCCTCGGCGAGATTGCGGAGTTCCTCGGTGAGCTGATCGACGGGAAGAGTCTGTGTGTTCCCCTTCGTCCTCGTCTGCTCGGTCATCGCGCCTCATCCCGGACGCGGCGGACGGGACGGTCACGTCGGGAGGCCCTCTCCCGCTGCGGACTCCGGACCCGTACGGCCCGGCCCCGGCCCCGCGGAGGCTCCTCTTCTTCCTCTTCCTCCTCGTCCTCGAACTCGTCCTCCGGTTCCTCCTCGTCCTCGTCCTCGAACTCCTCCTCCTCGTCCTCCGGTTCCTCACGGGACCTGCGTGCCGTACGGCCCCGGCTCTCGGTAGGACGACGCCTCCTCGGACGCGTCTCCTCCTCTTCTTCCTCCTCCTCACTCGCGAGACCACCGGGGACGCGCAGCGACTCGGCGCGTTCGTGAAGCTTGGAGGTCAGTGAGTCGATCTGCCTGCTCGCCGCCGCCCTGGCCGCGGCCTTACCCACGTCGAGCAGTTCGCCTCGCACGTTCTGTGTGAGCTTTTCCAGCTCGGGAGAGGCCCCGAGCTGCTTCAGGCCCTGTTGCAGCAGGCCGCCTCCGCCCATGCCCAGCCGACCGGTCGCGCCCGCCGCCGCCAGCGCCAGCGCCGTCCGTAGTTTGTGACGCCGGCCAAGGAAGTAACCCGCGCCGACCGCCAGGGCCATCTGCACTCCGCATTTCACGATCGCCACCCCTAAACGATCACTCCGTCGTGGAATCCGTCCGCCCGAAGCCTCGACGGGCCACCGGCGGGAAGGAGACGTTGTCCAGGACAAACGTCTGCCGCTTTAAACGTGTCGGAAGCATCTGGTTTCCGAACAGGCTGTCCCCCTACCCGAAAAGCCGACAGAAAAACACATATAGGTAAAAAGTAGACATACCTCGTTTGTAACCTGAAAAGACGCATTTCTCCTGGTTTTTCGTGGCGGCCGGAGGCACCAGTGATCGCGAAGAGCTGGCCGAACCCTCATCCCGGGAGGTTCGACGGTCGGTGGGACCGCCCTGGGGACGGTCTCCGTCGAGGAGGGCGGTGATGTCGGTTTCGCGGTAGCGGCGGTGGCCGCTGGGGGTTCGCACCGAGGGGATACGGCCGGTGAGAGCCCAGCGGTTGACGGTCTTGGGGTCCACGCCGAAGATCCCGGCGACCTCGCCGGGGGTGAGGAGCCGTTCGGTGGTGTCCGGCCCGGTGGAGAAGGTGCCGTCGGGGGCGACGGCCTTGAGTGGGGACATGGGGGCTCCATAGGGGGTCAGCGGCGGCTTCGGTGGAGCGGCGCCTTTTCGGGGGGCGGGCGCCCGGCCCCGAGCCGGGGAGCAGGTGGCCGGGCACCCTGGAGGAGGACCGGCCCACGAATACGGGGCCGGTGCGCCAGACGACTCCCTCTTCCCCGACACACCCCTTTGTCCCGGCGTGTATGGGAGCCGCCTTGCGGAGATGTGCGGCCCAGGTCCCTCCCACCTGAGCCGCACGTTCATGGGGTACGGCGAGACGACGTTCCACCGCCCGCCGTACCGGCTTCTAGGAGCGCAGCAACTCGCGCAACGTCGTGGACCGGCCCGGCGCGACGACCTGACCAGGACATACGGCCTGGACAACCCGGGGGGTCCGAGCGGTCCGAGTCTGGAGAGCGCGGGCGACGGCGACGGCCCGGATGCTCGGCGGCACCGCCGGGGACACCTGGGCGGCCAGCTTGCGGTCCAGTTCCTCAGCCGACCCGGCCCGCACCAGCGGCGTGTCCCCGAGATCCGGCCTGCCGGGAAGAACGCGACGGTAGGCGCTCCACAGGCCGGTCGCCGAGTTGTGGAAGACGAGCCAGTCGGAGTGGACATGCTGTACGGCGTCGCAACTCCGCCGTGCGACACCCGACGTCATGCCACCCTCCCACCAGGCGAACCCCGCTCCCCGCCGACCTCCCCGTTCCGTGCCCCGGAAGGCGGACGGCCGGCCCCACCCCTCCTACGCCGAACCGGCGCCGGGGAGGACCGCGACGAGAGCCGGATCGCTCTGATCATCTCGGCCTCCCGCATCCGCTCCTCCAACCCCTCGGAGGTGGGATCCTCCACGATCACCGGCCGAGATCCCTCCCAGGCCGCGACGGCATAGAAGCTGCGTCGTCCCAGGCTGTAGAGCACGGTCCAGTCCGCCCAGGCCTGGTCGATCCGCTCGGCCTCCGCGCGAGCTGGGCCGTCCCACACCCGCTTGTACACCGGCGCGTACGGCAGGCCGTCCCGGTGCCGGCCGGTCACGGGGTCACACCCCCGCGACGGCGTCGCGGGCGGTCTTCTCCTGCTCGGCCACAGCCACCTGAACCTCATCGAAAGTGTCGGCGTCCACCGCCGACTGCGCTCCGGCCCGCACGGCGACACGGGAGAAGACGTGAGTACGAAACCAGAACCGGCCCGCATCACTGATGATCAACCGCCAACCCGGGATCACCGGACGGCCGGGGGTGTCGTGCATGATCTGGACCTCCACGATCCGACCAGAGGCATGCCTGGC
>NZ_JBEPEI010000015.1:0-158108 GCF_040300765.1 Streptosporangium sp. NPDC000239
CCGATCAGCGACCAGGGCCCCTGGCTGGGACTGCGGCCCTGGCGGATGGCCGCCGGAGTGCTCCTGGGCGCCGCCTGCGCGGTGAAGTGGTCGGGAGTGTTCTACCTCATCGCCTTCGCGGTGATGACACTGCTGTGGGACGCGGGAGCCCGCCGCGCCGTGGGGCTGCGCAGGCCGTACAGCGGGGCGCTGGGCAAGGACCTGCCGACACTGCTCGGAGCGGTCGGCCTGCTGCCCGCCCTCACCTACCTGGTCTCCTGGACCGGGTGGTTCATCAGCGCCACCGGCTGGGGCCGCAACTGGGCGCAGGCCACCTCACAGGGACCGGCCTTCTTCGTCTTCGACTCCATCCGGTCGTGGCTCAACTACCACTTCCAGGTGCTGAGCTTCCACACCGGCCTGTCGACCCCGCACAACTACCAGTCGGAGCCGTGGAGCTGGCCGCTGCTGCTTCGCCCCGTGGCCTTCTTCTACGAGGGCCCCAAGAACGCCTGTGGAGCCGATACCTGCTCACAGGCCGTCCTCGGCGTCGGCACCCCGGTCATCTGGTACGGCGGGCTCGCCGCCCTGGTCGCCATGATCGCCTGGTACGTGGCCACCAGGGACTGGCGGGCCGGAGCCGTCCTGCTCGGCTACGCCGCGGGCTGGCTGCCCTGGTTCTACTGGGCGCTGGCCGACCACCGCACCATGTTCATGTTCTACGCCATTCCCATGGTGCCGTTCATGGTCCTGGCCATCACCCTGGCGGCCGGGCTGATCATCGGCCCCGCGAACGCCATACCGTCGCGGCGGCTGCTCGGCTCCGTGGTGGTCGGCGCGTTCACGGTGATCTCGATCATCAACTTCTGGTGGCTCTATCCGGTGCTGACCGCCGAGATCATTCCCTACGCGGATTGGAGTTCCCGCATGCTCTTCAAGAAGGGGTGGATCTGAGCTCCGGCTCACGATCCGCTTAGCACCGATTTCCTAGGGTAGGCGACGTGCGCGATCCATTACGTCACGTTCATCGTCAGGGCAGGCCCGCATACGGCAGACTTCGAAGCATGCCTGCACCGGACGTGGCCGCGCTTCTGTCCGAGCTTGAACGGTCCGAGCCCGACTGCGCCGAGCGCGCCCGTAACGCGGTCGACTGGCTGACCGGCGGCGAGCCGTTGGAGACGATCACCGAGCTCAACGTGTGCGAGTTCCTCTGGTACACGCTGCCGACCAAGGCCCGCGGTGACCGGGCCGCGATCGCCCATGCCCTGAGCCGCCTGCTGCGCCTGGGCGGTCTCGAACGTTACGCCGCGATCTGCGTCTCCCCCACCACCACCAGGATTCTGCGCGTCTACGCCCACGCCGGCGAGGAGGCCGGGATGGCCGCCTACCAGAGCGCGCTCGACGCCACCGGCGTGCTCCCGCCCGACGTCCCCGAGCTGCGGTGGAGCTCGATCATGGGCCCCGAGGAGCTGGGCGCGCACGGCGCCTGCTCGGCCGCCCTCGAACTGGCCATCGTCTCGGGACAGCTGAGTCCCGACTCGCGGGAGCGGATCGCGCTGACCCGCCGCTGGCTCACCACGCCCCGCGCCGAACTCGGCGGGGACAACTGGCTGCACCGGGTCCAGGGCGAACGGCTCAACCGCTGGGTGCTGGGCAGGGGCACCGCGTGGCGCGAACTCGCCCAGCCCTTCGAGGTGTGCCTGCACGCCCCGATCCCCGCTCCGGAGAAGGACCACCTCGAAGCGCTGCGGTGGCTGCTGAGGGTGGGCGACAGGCCCGGCGGCGTCTCACTGACCCAGCGCCACAACCTGGCCCGCGCCGTGCTCGCGGAGAGCACCTGGAGCGCCGGGGAACTGGCCGCGGCCAGGGAGATGGCGCAGACCCAGCTGGGCGCGCTGCACCGGGTCGGCAGACGCCTGGTGACCACCTCGATCGGGCAGCGACTGCTGGCCGACCCCGTCCTGCTCTGGGAGTCCGCGGCGGCCGCGTTGCTGACGCCGGTGCCGGGAGAGAACGACTTCGGCGCCTCGGCGCGGGAGGTCGCGCTGATGCTGCTGGTCGACGGTTCCCCCGCCGAGCGCGAGCACGTCACGGCGGTGATCGACTGCGAGAAGTGGCAGGCGGCCGAGGTCGAGGCCTCGCTGACCGAACTCGGGCGGCGTCTGGACGCCTTCGGGCTCAGGGTCGGGGGCAGGCTGACGCCCGCGGGCCGTTCCGCCGCCCTGGCCGCCCTGCGCAACCACGCCCTGCGCCCTCGCCAGTACGTCAACCTCCCCTGACCGGACGGGCCCGGCTCTCCGTGTCGTGGAGAACCGGGCCCGCCGTACGGGAAGGGGTGCGTGTCAGACGCCGCTCTCCTGGCCCGCCTGCTCCTCACCCGTGTCCGGGGGCGTCGCGGGCGCGCTGGGCGTGGGGGTCGGCGTGGGGGCCCCGGCCGCGGGCAGGGCGCTGCCCTTCTTCCACTCGGTCCAGCTGAGCTGCCAGAAGCCCCAGCCGTTGCGCCAGTCGAGCTTGCGCTTGGTGCCGGCGATCTTCACGACGTCACCGCGCTGGGCGATGCCGTAGAACCACTTGGCGCCCTCGGGCGTGGCGCGCACGCAACCGTGGCTCTGGTTGGAGCGGCCGAGGTACTGGTAGTAGCCCGCGCTCTGGTGGACGTACTCACCGCTGTCGGAGATCCGCACCGCCCAGGGGATCTCCTCCTTGTAGTAGCGCGGGTCCTTGGGGTCGGTGACGCCGAGCCAGGAGGAGGTCATGGTCTCGACCGCCTTCTTGCCCATCGTGAGGTGGACGCCGCTGGTGGTGAGGTAGACGTCGACCCCGTTCTTGACCAGGCCTCCCCGGCCCGCGCTGATCGGGATGGTCTTGGCGAGCTTGCCGTCCCGGTAGACCTTCATCAGGTGCCTGGTGGTGCTCACCGTCGAGATGTTGGCCGTGCCGATCGCGAAGCGGCGGCTGACGTCCTTGGCCGCCTCGTTGCCGGGGATCTGGCTCAGGCGGGCGGTGAAGAGGACCTTCTGGTGCGGCTTCCAGTAGGTCTTGGTGCGGTAGATGACCTTGCGGTCGGAGACCCAGCGCCAGGCGCCCTGGACCGGCTTGTCCGCCTGGACCTGGAGGACGGCCTCGGCCGCGGCCCGCTTGGCGACCGCCCTGTCGAAGGTGACGATGATCGGCGCGCCGACGCCGATCCGCTCGACCTTCTCTCCCATGGGCGTGATGTCGGCGATGCCGAGTATGGGCTTGCCACGTCGTGCGGTCTTGGCGGCCTTACCCGCCGCGGGAGGCGGAACCGCCGCCTTGTCCGTGGCCGAGGCGGCGCTGGACACGGACACGGGCGCCGCCTGTACAGCCGAGCCGCCCTCCCCAGCGCAGGCCGCAACGGCGGCGAGGGCCACGAGGGCGAGCGAGGCCTGGGCCGTCCGCCTGATGGTCTTCACGGTCTGCTCCTCATATGCATGCTTCCGCGCCCGTTTGAGCTACTGGCGCGCTCCATATGTGAGACAACCGAAAACCGCGTTATGCGTACCGGATCACGCAACAATTAGATAACAGAGTGATTGGTGGGGTTTGGCAGCGTTCCCACCAGGGGGAACGCCGCGACCGTCGAACAGCCGCGGCGCCCCGGAGGATGAGGTCAGCCCTGGCCCTTCCGGGCGGCGAGGAAGGCTGCGAGGTCCTCCCCGATGCTGGCCTCGGCGGCGGCCTTGTCGATCCCCAGGCCCGACAGCACGCCCTGGCCGTCCTCGAATTCGAGCAGGGCGAGCAGGAGGTGCTCGGTTCCGATGTAGTTGTGCCCCAGGCGCAGGGCCTCCCGGTGGGTGAGTTCCAGCACCTTGCGCGAGCGCGCCTCGTACGGGATGAGGTCCGGCACCTCGGCCGCCGCCTCGGGCAGCAGGGCGACCACGGCCTGCCTGAGGGCCTCCGGCGTGACCCCCTGCCTGCCGATCGCCTTGACCGCCAGCCCCTGGGGCTCGGCCAGCAGGCCCAGCACCAGGTGCTCGGGGAGGACCTCGTCGTTGCTCGCGGCGTGGGCCTCGTTGTGCGCGGCCATCACGACGTTCCGCGCCCGGTCGGTGAACCGGCCGAACATCTGGCTGGGGTCACCGGAGGCGTCGCCCTTGGCCACGAAACGCTTCTGTACCGCCTGCTTCGTCACCCCCATGCTTCTGCCGATGTCCGTCCAGGAGGCGCCGGAACGCCTCGCCTGGTCGACGAAGTGACCGATCAGGTGGTCCGCCAGCTCACCCAGGTGGTCGGCGACGATGACCGCCCCGGAGAGTTGCGCGAGCGCGTCCGAATGGGACTTCTTGATGGCCTCGATCAGATCGTCGAGGCGAACCTGGTTCGTCATGCGAACTGAATCCGTCATGCGTCAACCATAGGTTGACGCCATGTGGCCGTCAACCCAAAGTTGACGCCATGGACCCCTTTTTCGTCCGCCTCCTCTGGCACCATCCAGCCATGGACCAAGACGACTTCTGGGCGACCATCGAACGAGCCCGTGCTCTGGGCGGCCCTCTCCACGAGGCCCTGGAGACGGTCCTGGCGGACATGCCGGCCGAGGCGATCGTCGACTACAGCCAGCACTACGACGAGCACGGGGCGGCGCTCCACCGCTGGGACGTCTGGGCCGCCGCCTACCTGATCGGCGGTGGTTGCAGCGACGACTCCTTCATGGACTTCCGGGCCGGCGTCATCGCCCAGGGCCGTGAGTGTCACCGGATCGCCCTCACCGGCCCGGACCGCCTCGCGGACCTTCCCCTCGTCCTGGCGGGCGACGGCGAGGACCTCTTCTACGAGGACTTCGTCTACGTGCCCGCCAACGCCTACAGGCGCCTCACCGGCGGCGACGACCTGTTCGCGGCCCAGAGGGCGCGATACCCGCAGCGACTCGACGAGCCGGACATGGGCGAGGACTTCGACTTCGACGACCCCGCCGAGATGCGCCGCCGCCTGCCCCGGCTGGCGGCCCTGCTCCTGGACGACTCCCCCCGCACATGAGACGCAGGGCCGCCTTTCACAGAAGGCGGCCCCGCCCGGTGAGCTCAGTGAGCGCGCAGGACGACCATGGGGATGACCCGTGTCGTCTTCTCCGCGTAGTCGTTGAAGCGCGGGTTCTCCGCCACCATCAGGGCGAAGAGCCGGTCGCGCTCGGCGCCCTCGGCGGGAACCGCGGTCGCCTGATACTTCTCCGCGCCGATCTCCACGGTCACCTCCGGGTTGGCCACCAGATTGTGGTACCACGCCGGATGCTTCGGCGCCCCGGCGTAGGAGGCGGCCACGGCGACCGTGTCACCGTCCCTGACGTAGACCGCCGGGGTCGTGTGCGGCCTGCCGCTCCTGGCCCCCACCGTGGTGAGCAGAAGGAGGGCGGCCCCCTCGAAGAAGCCTCCGACCTTCCCCTTGTTCGCGCGGAACTCCTCGATGACGGCCTCGTTCCGGCTCTTCGGCGTCGGTGCGTCTGTGGACATATATCGACTCCTCTGTGGGACGCTGACGGGCTCGCTCCAAACGATCCCTGTTCATGGAACACGATGGCACGCGTCGTCTCCCGCGACGTTCGCGGGCACTTCCGAAGACAGCCGGGACGAAAGATGTGGGAGGTGCCGCCGTCGTGGGCATGATCTCCGTCACCACACCAGGGCCGGACAAGGAGCGACGATCGCCGTGCGACCGAACAGACCCGCGCCGTCATGGAAGCTGAGCCGGAGGCTGCTGCGCCTGGCCTTCAACGTGGCGGAGCACATCGGCCCTTCGCTCGCCTCGATGCACTGGCACATCCCGCGCGAGGCCTACGCCCCGCCCGCCGAACCCTGCGACCGCTGCCCGTCGCCCTTCGGACCGCCTCCCGGCCACCCGGAACGGCTGATCCCGGAGGTCGGAGCCACCAGAGCCGAGCGCGCGCTCTGGGCCCAGCTCGACCTGGGCGCCATCGCGAACTCCAAGGCGTGGAACCAGCGCCGGTGCCCGCACACGTGAGGCCCTGACGGCGGCGGTCAGTCCCCGTCCTGCGAGGGGTCCACGCCGGCGAACGCCCGCCTGCCGTACGCGAGCAGCTCACGCACGGCGGGGTTGTGCGTGTCCCGCCAGACCAGCGCGAGCAGCGCGGGCACCTCGGCGTCCTCGATCGTGAGGACCGCGAGCCGGTCGCGGTGCCAGGCGGCCATCGAGGCGCTGAGGACCGCGACCGCCAGGCCGCGGGCGGCGAGGTCGGCCACGGCGTCGGCGGCACTGGCCTGCAACGCGACCACCGGGGTGAGGTCGCGGGCGGCGCAGGCCCGGTCGAACACCGTGCGCAACCCCGTACCCGGCGGCATGCACACGATCGGGTGGGCGGTCAGGTCCCGCAGGGTGACACTCGGCCGCTCCGCCAGCGGGTGACCGTACGGCACGGCCGCGACGAGTCCCTCCCTGACGACCGTCAACGCCTCCAACCCCTCGGGGGTCGTGCCCGCGCTGCCGACGAGGGCCAGGTCGGCGGTGCCCGCGCGCACCTCCTCGACGAGCCGGTCGGAACCTGCCTCGAACAGTGAGATCTCCACCCCGGGATGGGCCCGGTGGAAGGCCGCCAGGGCGTCGAAGAGCGGCGTGACGGTGCAACCGACGACCATTCCGACCGTGAGGCGCCCCCTGACCAGGCCGGTCACCTCCCCCACCGCCCGGCCGAACGCGGCGGCCTCGGCGAGCGCCGCGCGGGCGTGCCCGAGGGCGGCCTTGCCCGCGACCGTGAGGGTCACGACGCGCGCCGAGCGGTCGAACAGCTCCGCCCCGATCTCCCGTTCGAGCTGCCGGATCTGGGCGCTGATCCCGGACTGGCTGATGCGGACCCGCTCGGCCGCCCGGGTGAAGTTGCGCTCCTCGGCGACCGCGACGAAGTACTCCAGCTGCCTCAGTTCCATAACCATGGATTCTAGTTATGAGAAGAACAATCTGTTGGACTTCTGAAAAGGGGGTGACAAGACTGGAGAACGTCCGAACCGACGACCAGGAGGACCCCATGACGGAGTACGAGAAGGCCATGCGCCCCGAGGACATCACCCGGCTGTTCGTCGAGCGGTCCAACGCCGGTGACGCGGCCGGGGTCGCCGCCCTCTACGAGGAGAACGCGGTCCTCGCCTACCCGCCCGGCGGCCGGACCGTCGGCCGGGAGGCGATCCGCGTGCTGTGGGAGAAGGTCCTGGCCAACCGGCCGCGCTTCGAGGCGGAGGAACCGCTGCCGACCCTGGTGAGCGACGACATCGCCCTCACCTCCACCCCGCCGAAGGACGGCTCGGGCGCCCGAGCCCAGGTCGTACGGCGCCAGCCCGACGGGAGCTGGCTGCGCCTGCTCGACCAGCCTGAGTTCGTCACGCCTCCCGCTCGCTGAACCCGCGGCCTTCGAGGGTCCTACCCGACGGCCCGGTGGAGCGTGCGCCGGCCGTCCTCGGCCTCGCGGGCGATGGCGTCCAGGGCGGCCTGCGAGGCCGCATCGGAGGCCCGGTAGATGACGAGCCGGTGACCGGGGTCCTGCAACGGGTTCAGCACCTCGAAGTCGACGGTGAGCGGCCCCACCCTGGGATGCATGAGCGGCTTACGGCCCCGGCCGTTCACCTTCACATCACGGAGCGCCCACAGACGGACGAACTCCTCGCTCTGCTCCTGCAACTCGGTGACCAGGTCGCCCAGCGCGGCGTCGTCGGTGTGGGCGGCCCACGCCGCGCGCAGGTCGGCGATGCCCTCGCGCATCACCCGCTCACGGTCACGGTAGAAGTCGTGCAGCCCGGGGTGGACGAAGCAGAGCCAGAGCGAGTTGCGCTGCCGGGCGGGCACGGCGCCGAAGTCCAGCATCAGCGCGGCCATCTCACGGTTCCAGGCGAGAATGTCGAACCGGTGGTCGAGCAGCATGCACGGCAGTGGCGACAGGTCGTGGACCAGCCGGGCGACCGGCGGGGGAACCTGCCTCGACGGCGGAACCCGGGTCACCGCCCGCTGCCCGACCAGGTCGAACAGGTAGGCCCGCTCGTCGTCGCTCAGCCGCAGCGCCCTGGCCAGGCCGTCCAGCACCTCCGGCGAGGGGCGCAGCCCCCGCCCCTGCTCAAGGCGGATCACGTAGTCGACGCTCACCCCGGCCAGCTCGGCGACCTCCTCGCGCCTGAGGCCGGGAGTGCGGCGCGAACGTCCGCTTCGCGGAAGCGCGAGGTCGTCGGGTGCCAGCCGTTCACGGCGGGTGCGCAGGAACACCGCCAGCTCGTTGGTCACGTACGCGTTGCCGTTCACCGTCTCGATCCTACCTCCGGCCCCCTGGAAGGGCCGGTCCCCGGGCCTCGACGCCGATGTCGCCGTTGGGCGGGCGAAGGCCTCCGGTTGCCTGGGAGAGCCAGTCCCAGGAAGGACCTTCACTGGTTGGCCGTACGTGATCGTTCCAGCATGGGAGAAACGAATCCGGCACACAGGAGGCCATCGTGTCCGAACCCGTCTCCCTCGACCTCTACCGGCTGCTCGGCCGTTCCGGCCTGCGCGTCTCCCCTCTCTCCCTGGGCACCATGACCTTCGGGTCCGACTGGGGCTGGGGATCGGACAAGGACGAGGCCCGGCAGATCTTCGACGCCTATCTCGACCGGGGCGGCAACTTCGTCGACACCGCCAACCAGTACACCAACGGTACGGCGGAGCGGTTGCTCGGCGAGTTCGCGCACGGCCGCCGCGAACGTCTGGTGCTCGCCACGAAGTACACGCTGGCCACCCGCCCCGGCGACCCGAACTCGGGCGGCAACCACCGCAAGAGCATGATCGACTCGGTCGAGGCGAGCCTGCGCAGGCTGAACACCGACTACATCGACCTGCTCTACCTGCACGCCTGGGACGGCACCACCCCGGTCGAGGAGGTGCTGCGCGCCATGGACGACCTGGTCAGGGCGGGCAAGGTGCTATACGTCGGCATCTCCGACACCCCCGCCTGGCAGGTCTCACGCATGCAGGCGATCGCCGACCTGCGCGGGTGGAGCCCGCTGATCGCGCTGCAGATCGAGTACAGCCTGATCGAGCGGACCGTCGAGCGTGACCTCATCCCGATGGCGCGTGAGATGGGGCTCGGGGTGATCCCCTGGTCCCCGCTCGGCAGTGGCGTGCTGACCGGCAAGTACACCCGCGCCGATCTGGAGACCGGGGCGGTGTCGGCCACCGCCGAGGGGACGCGGAAGGACATCGCGGTGTCCAACGGCTCCCTGACCGAGCGTGGTCTCGCCATCGCCGACGTGGTCAAGGAGGTCGCCGCGGGCAGGGGCGCCACGCCCGCGCAGGTCGCGCTCGCCTGGACGCTGCTCAACCCGGCGGTGACGTCCTCGATCGTCGGAGCCAGGACCCTCAAGCAGCTTGAGGACAACCTGGGCGCCCTTGAACTGCGCCTCACCGAGGACGAGGTGACCGCCCTCGGCGAGGCCAGTGCCGTCGAGCTCGGCTTCCCGCACGCGTTCCTGACCAGCCCGATGCCCCAGGGCCTCATCTTCGGCGGCACCAGGGTCGCGCGCTGATCAACGCACGGCGGAGGGCTCACGCGTCCTGCGCGCCGCGACGCCCGCGGCCCACAGCGCGACGCCGATGTAGAGGATCTGCTCGGGGATCCGCTGCCACAGCGGTGTCGCGGGCTCCCCTCCGAGGGTCGTCCCGGCCAGCACGGCGTAGACGTTGGCCGGGAGCATGAGCACGAACAGCAGTGCCAGGCAGATCCCGGCCGCCCGCCGGGTGGCGGGAAGCACCAGCCCGACCGCCCCGGCCAGTTCCAGGACCCCGGTCAGGTAGACCACGAAGGCGGGCAGCGGGACGAACGGCGGAACCATCGCCACCATGTCGGCGTGGTTCGGCATGAACGTCACGCTCGACGGGACGAAATGGGCACTGGCCGTCATGACCAGCATGACGGCCAGCCCGCAGGCGGCGCTCATCCTCCAGGTGGCGAAGCGCGCCACGCCGAACACCGCCCCCGACAGACGGAAGCACAGCGTGGCCACGAAAAGGACGATCACGGTCATAGAACTCACCTTCCTTGGATAGTGATGTTATCCAAAGTTCGATAGTGGCGCTACCTAACGAACTTCGCCGGTGAGTTCCGTGCTCCGCGGTGGCCCGCCCTGCCCGGGATCAGCTCCCCGCGGGCGGGAGCCCCTCGGGGCCGATCACGTCCCAGGACGGATCGTCGATGACCACACAGGGCTTGACGGGGCCGTCGGTGACCTGGAAGAGGAACTGCCACAGCGCCCTCGGCTTCTCCGGACCCGAGGTCTGGTCATCGTTCTCGGTGAACTCCATGACCACGGTCCAGTTCGGCTTGATCTTCTCCGGGTAGATCTTCAGGCCGCCCCCCGGCACGGTGTCGTACGCCTGACGTGAGGGCGTGCCCTCCATCGCCTCCAGGACCCGCTTCCTGACCCCGGGGTCCTTGCTCCGCAGTTCCTCGGGGGTGAAGGACGGCTCATCGATGGTGGTGAACCGCCCCGGGGCGCACCTCTTGCCGGGCCGGACGTAGGAGACGTCCGCCTTCACGCCCAGATCGGCGAGGTCCCGCTCGACCTGGTCCGGGTTCCGGAACTCGTTGATCTTCAACGTGATGGATCCGTCCGGGTTCTCGGTCAGCGCGTACGCCGAGCTCTCCGTCCCCATGACCATCGGTACGGCCACCAGCGCCGCGGCGGCCAGGCCCGCCACCGCCACCCCCGTCAGCAGCCGCCGGCGCATGGGCCTGCGGACGGGCCCCCGCGCCATCCGCTCGCTCATCTCTGTCTTGAGTTCCATGAGCAGTCTCTCCTCGAAATTCATCGGAGTCCTTCCATGACCGTGGGGGAGGTGACGCCGGGAGCGTGGCGCAGTGCGCGGCGGGCGCGGTACAGCCGGACCCTGGCGGTCCCCTGCCGGATGCCGAGCGCGGTCGCCGCCTCAGGGATGGAGAGCTGGTCGACGACGACCAGTTCCAGGACGGCGCGTTCGCTCTCCGGCAGACCGGCCATGGCCTCGAAGGCCCGCCGGGCCGGGCTCTCCGCGTCCAGACGTTCCTCAAGCCGCAGCAGGTCGTCCGCGTCGAGGAGCCGCCGTCCGCTGATCCTGCTGGTGAGACGCAGCTCGCTCGCCGTCCGCCGCCGCTCCGCGGACAGGGTGTTGCGCGCCACGCCGTACAACCAGCCGATCTCACTGCCCAGGCCAGAGCGGTAGGTGTGCGCCGAGTCGAGCACCGCGACGAAGACCTCCGCGACCAGGTCGGCGACCGTGTGCGGATCGTCCACCCTGCGGGCCATGAATCGCGTGACCGCTTCGACGTGGCGCCTGTAGAAGGCTTCGAAAGCCTCGGGATCGGTGGAGATCTCCACCGATCCCGTGTGTTTGAGGCGCACTGGCCGTGCTCCCTTCGTCGTCCTCCCGAACACGTCAGTGCTTGGAAGAAGGCAAAAGAAGCGTTACATGCCCAACCCCCACGATCCCGACAACCTTCGGCGTCCTCCGGTCACGTGAGGAGGCGAGCATGCCCCTGGGGCCGAGCGGTAGGCGCCGGCGAAACCACGATGAGACGCCCGGGCAGCTTCTCCAGGTCGTACATCCGCCGCCAGGTGAGGATGCGCTCGCCGTCCGGTGCGGCGGAGGGCCGACGCGCGCCCGCCGTGATCACCCCGCTCGGAGCAGGCGCGGTCGCCGTACCCGCCTTGTTCGGAGGCGGATCCTTGCTCAGAGACAGATGGAGCCGGGCCGCGGGATCCGTCGCCCGGCCGATCGGTTCGAGGCGCTTTCCGGCCGTCCGCGCGGAGGACACCCGTCCTGGCGCGCGGTCACCGTACCCGGCCGGAGGGCCACTGCGACCCGGCGGGAGAACCTCCGCGACTCGGCACGGAGCCGCCATGGCTCAGCCGGAGAACCGCCGTGACTCAACCGGAGAACCGCTGTGACTCAGCCGGAGAACCGCTGTGCGAGGTCCCGGGCCCATCGTGCGGCCTCGGCCGCCTGGTCGCCGGGGACGGGCGCGCCGGGCATCCGGCTCAGGCGCTCCACCTGCTCGGCGAAGCCGAGACACTCCCGGTGCGCGTGCTCCCGGCACGGCAGACAGGTGACGCTCTCCGGGCGGAGCGAGGTCATCGCGTAGGGCACCTGAAGCCCGCACCCGGTGGTGACGACGCTCGGACTGTCGGGCACGAGCCCGAACGACGAAACGATCACATTGCGAAAGTCGGCACCGGCCCGCAACACCTGCCGCCCGACGTGGACGTGCGGATCAACCTCCACACCGCCTCCATCCGAGTCGTCTGCGAATGAGACTAACGCGGTCCACCGGGCCGGTCAGTACCCTGCTGTTGTGGATCACTTGGAGCGTGCCGCCGGGGCGGTCGTCGGTTCGGCGGTCGGTGACGCTCTGGGCGCGCCTTTCGAGTTCGGTCCACCAGGTGCGTTCTCCGCCCGCTTTCCGGCGCCTGGCTCTGGAGACGAGATGAGCGAAGGCGGTGGTTGGAATGCCGGGGAGGCCACCGATGACACACAAATGGCTGTTCACGTCGCCGAGTCGCTTCTGGAACGCGGCGGCCTGGACCTGCCGGACATCTTCACGCGTTTCCTGCGCTGGGCGGCCGACGACCCCAAGGACATCGGGCTGCAGACCGAGGACGTCCTGACGCGTGGCCTGCCCTGGGATCAGGCCGCCGTCGCCCACTACCGCAGCAGTCACCGCGCCGCGGGCAACGGCTCACTGATGCGGGCCACCCCTTCAGCGGTGTACTTCGCCCCCAAGGGACGGCACGTCACCATGGACGCCGCCCGCCGCATCGCCGCCCTCACCCACGGCGACCCCGCGGCCTGGGAGGGCACCGCGATCTTCCACGACCTGGTCCGCGCCGCCTTGAGCGGTGTCGACCCGTTGGACTCCCTTTCCCTGACCCTCTCCGCCGTTCACCCCGACCACCGGGAGCGATACGCCGTCGTCCTGGCGCCGGACTGGCATCCCAGCCAGGCCACCGAGTCCAACGGCGCCGTCTGGGCCTGCCTCGGTTCGGCGGTATGGGCTCTGCGCACCACCCGGGGCTACGAGGACGCGGTCCGCGCCGCGATCGACCTGGGCGGCGACACCGACACCGTCGCCGCGGTCACCGGCGGCCTGGCCGGGGCCGTCCACGGGTTGGCCGCGATCCCGACTCGCTGGACCGAGCCCCTCCATGTCCCGCTCCCGGGAAGCGGCGGCCGGGTCCTGCGCCTGTCACACCTGCTCGACCTCGCCCATGGGCTGGCATCGTGAACGTACTGGTGACCGGGGCCACGGGAGGGATCGGGAGGGTGCTGGTCGACGCGCTCACCGAGGCGGGACATCGGGTGATCGCCGTGGGCCGTGACGTCGGGCGGCTCGACGTCCGTGGCATCGAGGCCGACCTGGCCGAACCCGCCACCCTGGCCGCCGCGCTGGAAGGGCTGGAGGACATACAGGCGCTGGTGCACTGCGCGGGCGTCTCCCCCGTCGAGGCCGTCGCCGAGAGCGACCCTGAGACGTGGCGGCGGACCCTGGCGGTGAACGTGGCCTCGGCCGCCGAGCTCGTACGGCTGACGCTGCCCGCGTTGCGTCGGTCCGGAGGTCACGTGATCTTCGTCAACGCCTCGCCCGGGATGACGGCGGTCCCCCGCTGGTCGGCCTTCGTCGCCAGCAAGGCGGCGCTGCGGGAACTGGCCGAGTCGCTGCGCGCGGAGGAGGCGGCCCACGGGGTGCGTGTCACCACGGTCTTTCCCGGGGGAACGGCGACCGACCTGCTGGGAGAGGTCAGGCACGCCTTCGGGCGCCCGTACGACCCCGGACTGTGCATCCAGCCGCGGTCTCTGGCCGCGATGATCGTCTGGGTTCTGAACGCGCCCCCCGACGCCTACGCCTGCGAACTGTCCGTACTGCCGGCGCCGCATTCGCCCTGACAACAGCGGGCTTTTCCCAGCCGTTCCGCGGACCGGGCAGCACCACAAGAACCAGGACGGTCGGCGAAGTAAGGCGCGCCCGAATGAAACGATAACGGTCGGTGATCGCACGATTCTGTTCGGCGGCGCCATATCCCCCAGCAGGGGCATTCGGCCCGGCAGAAAGCAACTCCGGCGAGCGGGACCCTCTCTGATATCAAGCGCGCCAAAACGGAATTGTCAGTAGCATAGACGCATGACGCCTATTACACCCCCCTACTACGCGGTGATCATCACCCAGAAGCTGAAGGACACCGGCCTGGAGGGGTATGACGAGATGGCGGCCCGGATGGTCGAGCTCGGCACCAAGTGGCCGGGCTATCTGGGCCGTGAGTCCGTCGCCAGAGCCGACGGCCACGAACTGACGGTGATCTACTACGCCGACGCCGAGTCGATCGCCGGCTGGAAGGCGGACGTCGAGCACCTGGAGGCGCAACGACTCGGACGCGAGCGCTGGTACGAGTACTACGACGTTCAGATCGCCCGGGTCGAACGCGCCTACAGTTTCAGGTCCTGAACATTCACAGGGCGCCTCTTTCCGCCTCGCGGCGACGAATCCATAACCTGGAACCGAAAACCGCGTTCCGGGTCTTCCTCTGGGAACGAAACACGCGCCGTGGAGGTGGAATGAGATCGTGACAAGAATCGCCATTTCAGAACTGCGTGTGAATCGGATAATGCCCGGGTGGTATTCAAAGGACTGAGGGCCCTACTCGTGGTGTTACTCATCGTCCCCACGACCGCCTGCGGGATGGTGGAGGACATCACGGGAAGAAGAGGCTTCCGAACCGGAAGTGCCGCGATGGAGCCCACCATCAAGAAAGGTCAGCACTTCATCGCCCGCATGGTCGGCGCAGACTTCGTTCCGAAGACCGGTGAGGTCATCCTCTACCGGCCACCCGCGTCCTGGACCGACCCGAGTTCCCAGCCGGACACCGGTTTCCGCATAGCGCGGATCATCGGCGCTCCCGGAAACTCCGTCAGTTGCTGCGACGCCACCGGGAAGGTGGTGGTCAACGGACGCTCGCTGTCCGAGCCGTACGTGTCCGCACATCCGGCCTCCGCCGCGGACTTCGAGCTCGACGTACCGCCGGGCCGACTCTGGGTCATGGGTGACAACCGCGACATATCCGCGGACTCGCGCTATTACCAGGACACCGCCGAGCACGGCACGATCGCGGTCTCGGACGTCGTCGGCGTCGTCGACACCAGATCCAGCTGAGCCTCAGGCCGGGTCACCCGGACGACCTTCGGCGGGCCTCCCCGGCTTCCGTGAGCGATGGACACCGCGTCGAACCGAGACAGCCGTGAGAAACCAGGGGCGCCCGTCGTCCTCGGTGAGACAGACCTCTGTTTGGGATCACCCGTTGCGACAGACGTGACTCATCTCGCGTAGGCGCTCAGATCCCGCACCCGCACGTCGCCGTCGCCACCCCCGGTGACGGCGACCACTTTTCCACCCACATGTCCGACCGCTACGTCTCCGACCCAGCTGGCGTATCTCATTCGTTCGCCCAGCGGTCTGCGCGTACGTAGATCCCAAACCCGCACGGCACCGCCACCGTTTTCGTCGTCGCCACCGCCGGTGAGGGCCACCGGCCGACCGTTGATCTCTTCGACCACCACTGTCCTGATCCCATGGACATGGCCGGCCGCCATCGGTGCACCGATGAGCCGGTGGGTGGTCAGGTCCCACACCCGAACGTCCTTATCGTCGCTGGAGACAGCGATCTGTCTGCCGTCCACCCGTCCAAGCGCGACATCCCCGACGCCGGCGCCGTTGGTCATCGGATCGCCGATCTGCTCGCGGGTGGTCAGGTCCCACATGCGTATCGTGCCGTCAACGCTGCCGGTGACGGCGACCGCTCGACCGTTCACCTCTCCGAGCGCCACAGTCGAGACGAAGTCGGTGTGTCCGATCATCGGATCGCCGAAAGGTTCGTGTGTGGCCAGGTCCCACACCCACACAGGCAGTTCATAGCCGGAGTCGCCCCAGCCCGCCGCAACGACGACGACGGCTCGACCGTTCACCTCCCCGACCGCAAGAGCATCGACGCGTTCGGTGTTGCCGAGCCTTATCGGTTCACCGACGAGGCCGCGCGTAGCCAGATCCCAGATCCGTACGGTGTTGTCGTAGCCGCCTGTGACGGCCACCGGCCTGCCGTCCACTTTCCCGAGTGCCATCGCCACGACGCCCTCCGGGTGAGCGACGATCGGTTCGCCGATCGGATCGCCTGTGGTCAGGTCCCACACCCGCAAGGTGGTGTCGTCGGGGCCACTACCGGCGCTTACGGCGACCGGCCTGCCTTCCAGTTCCCCCACTGCCGCCGCCCCGACAGGGTCGTCGTGATGCCCCAGCAGATCGAAGGAAGGCCACACGACGACGGCCAACGCTCCCAGAAGTGCCAGTGCGACGACCCACCGGAGACTTCGACGGAAGAACGACGGTCGCGCCGATACGGCTGTCGGCTTCATGGAGCCGGACCGAGCGGAGGGGAAAGATCGGTCGTCCACCGAGGGGTCACCCATACCCGGCGCGGTTGGACCGCCGGCAGAGGCATAGGAACCGTCCGTGTCCAGCCGCACCAGATCAGACACCACTCACCGTCCCTTGTGGCCGGTTCTCAGCCCGAGGGCGACCGGAGGAGTCAAACGATCACAGACGGCCGAGAGTAATGGCAGTACTCCCGGCACACCAGATCATGCAGACACCCTTGTTCTCCACCACAATGATCATGTGATCGATTACTACCGTGGCTTCTTCGAGCGGCATCAGTGGCTGGAGAACGGTCTCTCCTGGACCGTGGTGCTGCCCCTCAACGAAGAGATCACGGTGGATGACCTTCTACGGCGGCTGAACGGAGGTCGCGACCCCGAGCAGCGCGTCATGGACCATCCCGGGGAAGAGGCCATGGACGAAGGCCGCCCCGTACTCCTCGTCTCCGAGGGAGAAGGAACCTGGGGCTTCCTCGAACTCGCCTACGGCTTCGGCCTGTCCGACCGCGTCCTGACCGAACTCAGCAGGGAGTCACGCGTATGGATGGTGACCTGGCACTTCAACGGGGGATACACGATCCTCTACGCGGCCGACGGCAAGATCAGGGCACGAATGCGCGACTTCGTCTTCACCGAGCACCGCATTGAGGAGGGTGATCCGAGCATATTGACCGACTTCCGCGCCATGCTCGACACGCTCGGCCCGGAGGACTACCGCGGTAAGCGCAGTGCGGCGTTCGCCTTCATCGAGGCGGCCACCGGCATGGACCTGGACG
This sequence comes from Streptosporangium sp. NPDC000239, assembly GCF_040300765.1. NCBI lineage: Bacteria > Bacillati > Actinomycetota > Actinomycetes > Streptosporangiales > Streptosporangiaceae > Streptosporangium > Streptosporangium sp. NPDC000239. Next base: position 17,190 of record NZ_JBEPEI010000015.1, read on the forward strand.
GTGAGTTGCCGGTTGTGGAGAACGCCCCCGTCGTCATCCTCGACAACCCCGACGCCTGACCCGGTCATCGGCCACCGCCCCCGTCACGGGTGACGGCTCACCCGTTGCGAGGACGTTCGCTGACTCCGCCACACCTGTCCAGGGCTCGCTACTGAGATTAGATCTCTGGAGTTAGGCCAGTTCGAGAGGTAGACCGGTCTCGTTCGCTGATCTTCTCTCTAGCCGTGCGCGACCGGTCCTCTGTGCAGTTCAGCCTCCAATCGCTTTCGCTGCTGCTCGGTCACCTGGCATGGCCACCCGACCGCCCCCCTTTGAGGCCAAGGCGGCGGTTCCTCCTGTCTGCCAGGCGCGATACCAGCGGTTGGCAGACATCGGCGAGACCTGCAACATCTTGAGCTATCTGGGCCTGCGACGTTCCATCCGCGAACATATCCGCCGCACGTAGCCACATTTCCTCACGCCGTTCTCTATTTCGGGCGGCCAGTCCACCACCTTTGAGATATCCCATAATCACGATATTCAGAGCACAAAGCATCAAATAACCATAAAACACCCTCAATGACGCAGCATTCGGGATCTAATCTCAATAATCACTAGTGGACAAAAACAGCTAGAAGGTTGCAAATCCTCTAAATTAGAGCAAAGGTCCATAAGTGCGACATTTGCAGCCGCCAGCCCCATCTAGCGCACCGGCATGATCAATTTTCAAATCACACCCCTCGCGCCTGCGCTTACCGCCCGGAAGCGCACCTCACTCCATGCTGTTTTTATGCGGACGAAGCAAACCCTTGTGTGCGTCTAGACGTTCATGTTATGAATAGTTCCCGCTGGGACAAGGCTCATCAATGCCCGAGGTTCACACTCCCCCACCTATTTCATGCGGGCGAAGTTCGCATACAGAGGTTCGCCAGGCGTAGCACGGATTCGGACTCAGACCGTTCGCGAGCGCCACCCGAAGGCCGACAAATTCCTGTAAGCATCTCTCTGGAATCGGGTAAAGCAATGGAAGTAAACATCTTCAACGTCGGCATTGACCTGGTGACAAAACTGATCGATTTCATCAAGAGCTGGCCGAAATGGCTCAAGACCACTGTTGCAATCTTACTGATATTAGGACTCCCCCTTACCGGGTTTTTTGTAGGTGTCCGATACGCTCTCCCATCACCCTCTCCGGGCGGCATAGATGTGGCGAGATACTGCAAGTCTCTTAACTTCAACACAAACAATAGGGATCTATGCTCGTCTGACGTAGATCTTACCGATGCATGCAACTGGCAGTACAAGAGAAACGATCTCTCTATCGTCTTTACATCCGCCAACCCGAACAGCGGGATTTGCACGGACCCCCAGAGCAGTCCCATCGGCGGCATAAACGACATGGCAGGTTACTGTCGCTATAAATACTCACCCAGCACCACCGTCGAGGCGGCGCTTTCGGGCAATACTTGGAATTGCCAGTTGAAGGTCAACCCTGACTCTGCCTGCAATTGGCAATACCAAAGGAACGATCTAGAGGCTCGTGAGGAAAACGGAATCCTGTACTGTTATTAGTGGGCTCGGGTTCCCCTAGTAAAACGGCGCAGAGCAGACCCCGGGAACCTAATTAAACTGAAGCAACACAACGCCGGCCACCTCACCTTCCTGGTTATCCAACATCGCCAACACCCCACAGCAAAAAGAGCCTCCGCTTCGACGGACCCCCTTCCAATCGATCCGCAATAAAACAAACCAACGGACGTTTTCTGGCATATAACCTGGTCCGAGGCGACACAATCAAAAAGGCGGACAAGCCATCGGCCGACCTAACCATCCAGCCCGCCAAAATAGGAACGTTTTCAAGATGGGGGCTCGTCCCCTAACCCTTCAATGCGAAGCCAAGTCACCGGGGTCCGAACAGTGGCCGACGTCGTCTGACGTCGTGGAAAAAGTCCCCGGCAGTCCGTGGTTATCCGGGCCTCGTCCGTGGCCATGGTTGCGTCCACGGAGGTGGTATACAAGTTTGACCTGGTCACAAGAGTGGCGCCAGGAAATGGCGACGGTCATCGCGTGATCCTTCGAGTAGCGAAGATCAAGTTCGAAGGAGAACCAGGCGATGGCCGCAGACAACAGTGTGACGCCCGCGCAGTGGCTGGCGAAGCAGATCGAGACCGGCGATCCGGATCTGTTGCGATCCATGGCGGGAGACCATGGCCGAAGCGTTGATGTCGGCCGAAGCCGACGGCCTGTGCGGCGCCGGATACGGCGAGCGGACCGACGAGCGCACCAACCGCCGCAACGGCTACCGCTCCCGCGGCTGGGACACCCGCGCCGGAACCGTGGAGCTCGCCATTCCCAAGCTCCGCTCGGGCTCCTACCTTCCCCGACGGGCTGCTGGAGCGTCGACGGCGGGCCGAGCAGGCCCTGATCAGCGTGGTGGCCACCAGCTACCTGCTGGACGTCTCCACCCGGCGGGCCGACAAACTCGTCGAACAGCTCGGCATCAAGACCATCTCCAAAAGCCAGGTCTCCCAGATGGCCAAGGTGCTCGACACCCAGGTGGAGGCCTTCCGCACCCGCACCTTGGACGGCGGGCCGTACGCCTTCGTCTGGCTGGACGCCCTGACCCAGAAGGTCCGCGAAGGCGGCCGGATCGTCAACGTGCGCGTCCTGGTCGCCACGGCCGTGAACGCAGGCGGCAACCCCTCGGGCTGGAGGTCACCTCGGCCGAGAACGGCGCCGGCTGGCTGACGTTCCTGCGGGGCTTGGTGCCCGCGGCCTGGGCGGGGTGCAGCTGGTCGTCTCCGACGCCCATCCTGGCCTGGTCGAGGCGATCGGCGCGACCTTGGCGGGCGCGTCCTGGCAGAGATGCCGCACCCACTACCTGCGCAACCTCTTGACGACCGTACCCAAGTCGGCGCAGCCATGGGTGGCCACCCTGGTGCGCACCATCTTCGACCAGCCCACCGCCGAGCAGGTACGCGCCCAGCATGCCTGGGTGATTGATGCCTTGGCGGCGAAGTATCCAGCCGCATGTAAGCACCTGGAAGCCGCCCGCGAAGACCTGCTGGCCTTCGCCGCCTTCCCCGAAGGAGACCTGGCGGCAGGTCTGGTCGAACAATCCACAGAAGCGGTTGAACAAGGAGATCCGCCACCGCACCGACGTGGTCGGCACCTTCCCGGACCGGGCCGCGATCGTCCGGCTTGTCGGTGCGGTTTTGGCCGAGCAGACCGATGAGTGGACCGAGGCTCGCCGCTCCATGGGGCTCGACATCCTGGCCAAATGCCGGATGCGCGTCCTTGCCGGTGACACACCGGCCCACAACCCACTACCGCAGACACTTACCGCTTAACCTGCAGAAGCAGGATCACGCGAAGGTCAGCTCGTACACCACTTCACTGGACGTGACCAAGACGGAGCTCGACGCGCACAACGTCCAGCGTTCCTTCCGAACCGTGCTCGAGAAAGCGGGCCTGAACGCCAGGGACTGGACACCTCGCGAGATGCGGCACAGCTTCGTCTCACTGCTCTCGGACTCCGGGGTTCCCCGGAGAACATCTCCCGCCTGGTCGGCCACCGCAACACCTCTGTGACGGAGACCGTCTACCCCAAGCAGCTCCGCCCGATGCTCCTGGAAGAGGCCGAAGTGATGGACCATATCTCCGGGACGTTAACTGGGCATACGGCAAAAGGCCGCTTCCACATATGGGGAACGGCCTTCACATGTGGTCAGCGGCCGCTGAGCGAAGAGCCGCGAGCACCTGCGCGCCCGGGTAGCCGCTGAGCTCCGGAAACCTCCAGCGGTGGTAGCAACTCCAGTAGCTGGCGGCACGCTGCCGCGTCAAAACCATGAAGTCCGGGTTGTCGGCCGTGAAGCGCCCGTACCGCTGTCGTTGCCATGTACCGGGAGTCTCCACTCCGGCAAGTCCTGCTCGCACCACATCAATGATCTCGATGACATACTCGCCGACCAAGGTGACGACGAACGGCACAACCCAGTCAGCGTCAGTGGAGATCACCTTCTCCACGTACCGCTGGCGTACGTAACCACTCTGATGGCGGGTGAGCAGGCAGTCCAAGATTACCCGGGCTACCTCGCCGAGGTCGTCCATCGCTCCAGACGAGGGCGGGTCCTCATAGATCCGGTACGGGATCCGCAACCACTGCCCCCGCACCGACACGTCAAAGCCGTCCACCGGCGCATAGCGGGAGGGCACCAGCAGTCGCACGGCCTGCTCGACCTCGGCGCCCAGTTCGGGGGGAAACGCCTTCACCGCAGCATCGCGCAACCTCGTCCACCTCGCCCCCGCATCACCGGTTTCCGCATGGCGTAGTCACCCAGCAACGCAGAAGGCCGCTCCCGATCTCTCGGAAGCGGCCTCTTGTCCTGGTGGAGATGAGGGGATTCGAACCCCTGACCCCTTCGATGCGAACGAAGTGCGCTACCGGACTGCGCTACATCCCCGAAGACGTCCCCTAGATTAGCAAACATCCGGAGGCGCTCGCGCCATCCGTGCACCGGGGTGTGGAGGAGATCAGTCGCCGACCGCGCGGCGGTTCGGTTCGGCGTACTGGTCGAAGATCTCGTCGCGGTGGGCCGACAGGTCGATGATCTCGGCGGCCGGGCGCCGTGTCTCAAGCTCGGCCCGCCTGCGGGCCCGCCTGGCGCGTTCCGCACGCGCCTGAGCCGCGGCCTGACGACGCTGGACGTCGAGCCGTACGGCGCTCCTGAGAACCACCAGATAGAGGCCGAGAAGGGTCACAGAGGGCGCCACGCCCCACCAGGGGATGACCTGAACAGAGGCCGTCACCGTTGAGGCGACGACCAGGAGAAAGCACCACAGGGTCAACCGTCTGCGTTTGGCCACCCGTCTGGCCCGGCCGCGCAGTTCCGCGCGCCTGCGTTCCGTGGCGGAGCGCCGTAGAGGCCGGGTGGGCGGGGCGGGGGCCCCACGAGGCGCGGACGCCTCCGACGAGGTCTCCCGGAAGCCGGACGACGCCGCTGCCGGACGATCGGACGCTCCGGCCTGACGGGAGCCGGACGACTCAGCCGGACGGGGGTCGGACGGCCTGTCCAGGTTTTCCCGGACGACCGGGGCCGACGGCGCCGAGGGGAGGACGATGTCACGCTGCGTTTCGACCGAGTCCTCTGAGGGCAGTTCCTCCTCGTCCTGAACGTACGGCTCGGCGTCCTCGGTGAGTTCGGTGAAGGCGGCCCGGTCGCGACGCAACCACATGGGCACGAGCACGCACAACCACATGACGACAATGGCCAGGTACAGAAGAACGCTGCTCACGGCCACCTCCGGGCAGCATGGAAACGCCTGGGGTCCTTTGGCGTCTCCAATGTGCTCACGTCACGCACAGTAAGACCGCGTGTCACTATTTGACGAGTATTCAGTGCGGTGTGTCGCGAGATCTTCAAGCCTCTTCATGGGGAGGGCCACCATGGGCCGCCGCCTCCCGGGCCCTGCGCCAACGCACCAGCAAACCTCTTGGTGCGTCTTCAACCGTGAGCGCGTAACAAATGTGGTCGCGCCAAGCGCCATCTATGTGCAGCTGGCGCCGTCTTATGCCTTCCTCCCTAAACCCCAGTTTTTCAACCACCCGTCGGCTCGCGTGATTTTCCGGACGGATATTCGCCTCAACCCGGTGCAGACCCGTGGTGAAGAAGCAGTAGTCGACCGCCATCGCCACGGCGGTCGGGGTGATGCCCCGGCCCGCCAGGGCGCCGTCGATCCAGTAGCCGATCTGAGCCGACCTGGCCGAGCCCCAGACGATGGCGCCGATGGTGAGCTGCCCGGCGAAGGCGCCACGGTAGGTCATCACCCAGGGCAGGGCGAGCCCCTGCCTGGCCTCCCTGCGCAGGGTGCCCGCCATCGAGATATAGGGGCCGAGCCCGGTCCGGAAGAGCGGGGTCTCCGGATTGCTCGGCTCCCAGGGGCGCAGCCAGCCGGCGTTGCGCAGCCGCGTCTCGCGCCAGACACGAACGTCTCGCAGGCGCAGCGGCCGGAGTCCCACCGGGCCCTCCGTCAGGGTCACCGGCCAGCCACGAAGTCGATCCACGTTCCCCATCATCCTCCCAAGACGCGCCGACGTGCCATGAAGTCCCCCGGCCTGTCAGCGTGTGCGACAGGAGGGCGTCATCGGGGGTGGTCGCCTCCCCTGATCTGGTCGACCGCGTGGCCGAGGATCGGCGCGAGCACCGCCATGCCGTCGCGGACCCCGCCGGAGGAGCCCGGGAGGTTGACGACCAGGGTGTCGGCGGCCTGTCCCGCGAGCCCTCTGGACAGGATCGAGGTGGGCACCCGGTCGCGGTTGGCCTGCCGTACGGCCTCGGCGATGCCGGGGATCTCGCGGTCGAGCACCCGCGCGGTCATCTCCGGGGTCAGGTCGGAGGGGGTCAGCCCGGTGCCACCGGTGGTGACGATCACGTCGTAGTCTTCGGCGATCCCGGCGCGCAGGGCCTGTTCGACCGGTTCTCCGTCGGGGACCACCCGTGGGCCGTCCACCTGGCATCCGGCCTCGGCGAGCAGCTCCGCCAGGAGCTTTCCTGATTTGTCCTCGTATATCCCGGCAGAGGCCCGGTTGGAGGCGGTGATCACCAAGGCTCTCATGTCCTGGTCCACGTCCCGGTCTTGCCGCCGGTCTTCTCCTCGACCCGGACGTCGGTGATCACGGCCGCCGGATCGACCGCCTTGACCATGTCGATCAGTGTGAGGGCCGCGACCGAGACGGCGGTCAGCGCCTCCATCTCGACGCCGGTCCGGTCGGCGGTCCTGACCAGGGCGACGACGTCCACCCCGTCGTCGGCCACGGTCAGCTCGACCTTCACCCCGTGCAGCGCGATCGGATGGCAGAGCGGGACCAGGTCAGGGGTGCGTTTGGCCCCCATGATGCCCGCGATCCGCGCGGTGCCGAGCGCGTCGCCCTTGGGCACCTCACCCGACCGCAGCAGGGCGACGGCCTGCTCTGACAGCAGCACCCTGCCGGTCGCGCGGGCCGTACGGACCGTGACGTCCTTGGCCGAGACGTCCACCATGCGCGCCGCGCCGGTCTCGTCGATGTGCGTGAAGCCACTCATAGCGGGATGACCTCGACTTCCGTTCCCTCGGGCACCGCGGTTACGTCCTCGTCGATCACGATCAACGCGTTCGCCGTGGCGAGCGCGGCGAGCTGGTGGGAGCCCTGTCTGGTCACCGGGGTGACGGATCCCCCGGTGAGCACGGCGCGCAGGTAGGACCGCTTGCCCTGGGGCGAGCGCAGCGGAGCGAGGGTCACGGCCCGTACGGCCGGCACGGGCCCCGGCTCCAGCCCTCGCATCTTCCGCAGCGCAGGCCCGACGAACAGTACGAACGACACGAACGACGACACCGGGTTGCCCGGCAGGGCGAAGACCGGGATCCGGCCCTCCCCCGCGACTCCGAAGCCCTGGGGCATGCCCGGCTGCATCGCGACCTTCTCGAAGCGGAAGGTGTCGAGATCGCCGAGCGCCTCCTTGACCGGCTCGTAGGCCCCCATCGAGACCCCGCCGCTGGTGATCACGGCGTCGACCTCGGGCAGGTGGGCGTTGAGCTGGTCGAGGAAGCCCGTGGCGTCGTCGGCGGTGATCCCGGCCCGGTAGGCCTCACCGCCCGCCTCCCGCACCGCCGCGGCCAGGGCGTAGCTGTTGGACTCCCAGATCTGCCCCGGCCCCAGCGGCGTGCCCGGCTCGGCCAGTTCGGAGCCGGTCGAGATGACCACCACCCGTGGGCGGGGCCGTACCAGCGCGTGGGCGCGGCCGACCCCGGCCAGGATGCCGAGCTGGGCGGGTCCGATCAGTGTCCCCTCGGGGAGCACGACGTCGCCCGCCAGGACGTCCTCGCCCGCCAGGCGGATCGCGTTCCCGGCGGGCGCGGACCGTTCGAACCTGGCCTGTTCCCTACCGCCGTCCGTCCACTCGACCGGTATGACCGTGTCCGCGCCCTCAGGCATGGGGGCGCCGGTCATGATGCGCATGGCCGTCCCCGGCGCGACGACCGGCCGTCCGCCCTCGCCGGCCGCGACGTCACCGGTGACCGGCAACGTCACCGGAACCTCCGCGACGTCACACGCCCGTACGGCGTAGCCGTCCATGGCCGAGTTCGCGAAGGGCGGCAGCGCGACGGGAGAGGCGACATCCTCGGCCAGGACCGTGCCCAGCGTCTCCTGAAGCCCCGTCTCCCTCGGGGCCGTCGGCCGTACGGCGAGCAGGATGTCGGCGAGGTGCTCGTCGACCGATCTCATCAAGGTCATCGGTTGGCCAGGAACTCCTTCAGCCAGGGCAGGAACTCGGGCGCCAGGTCGGGGCGGTCGGCGGCGAACTGGACCACCGTGCGCAGGTAGTCGAGCTTGTTGCCGGTGTCGTAGCGACGGCCGCGGAACAGCACGCCGTGCACCGGGCCGCCCTCGTCGCCACCACGGGCGGCCAGGGTGCGCAGGGCGTCGGTGAGCTGGATCTCGTTCCCGCGGCCGGGCGGGGTGTTCTCAAGGACCTCGAACACGGCCGGGTCGATCACGTAACGGCCGATGATCGCCCAGTTGGACGGCGCCTCCTCCGCCGGGGGCTTCTCGACCAGGTCGGTGACCCGGACCACGTCGTCCTCATCGGTCGGCTCGATGGCCGCGCAGCCGTACAGGGACACCTGCTCCTTGGGGACCTCCATCAGGGCGATGACGCTGCCGCCGTGGGCCTGGCGGACCTCGATCATGCGTTTGAGCAGTTCGTCGCGATAGTCGATCAGGTCGTCGCCGAGCAGGCAGGCGAAGGGGTTGTCGCCGACGTGCTGCTTGGCGCACAGCACCGCGTGGCCGAGACCCCTCGGCTCGCCCTGCCGTACGTAGTGGAGGGTGGCCAGATCGGCGGGCTCGCGCACCTGCGAGAGCCGTTCGTCGTCACCCTTCGCTTCCAGGACTTCCTCCAGCTCGATGGCTCGATCGAAGTGGTCCTCGATGGAGCGCTTGTTCTTGCCGGTGACCATGAGGACGTCGAGCAGACCGGCGGAGACCGCCTCCTCGACGACATACTGGATTGCGGGCTTGTCGACGATCGGCAACATCTCCTTGGGAGTCGCCTTGGTCGCCGGTAGGAAGCGGGTGCCCAGGCCCGCGGCAGGGACGACGGCTTTGGTCACGAGATCGAAGTCGGCCATACGAAAACGATAGTGGAGGGGTTGTGGACAAGCCGAGGCTGCGGTCGGCGATCGGGGTCGCGCGCGCCGCGGTTTCCGAGGAAGACAGGCACACCGCCTCCGTCATGACGAGGGAGTCGCTGCTCGAACAGCCGTGGGTCCAGATGGCGGGGCTGGTGGCGTGTTACTGGTCGATCGGCACCGAGCCCTCGACCCACGGGCTCGTCTTCGCGCTGTGGAAGCACGGCGCCACCGTGATGCTTCCGGTGCTGCGTGAGGACGACGATCTCGACTGGGCTGTCTACGACGGTCCCGACACCCTCGCCCCCGGGCGTTTCGGGATCATGGAGCCGGTCGACACCCGGCGTGGCGTGGACGCCGTCAGGACCGCGGCCCTGGTGATCGTGCCCGCCCTGGCGGTAGACCGCTCCACCGGGGTGCGGCTCGGCCGCGGCGGTGGCTCCTATGACAGGGCCCTGGCCAGGGTCGGCCCGAATGTGCCCACGGTCGCCCTGCTCTACGCGAACGAGCTGCGGGAAGACGTCCCCGGAGAACCGCACGACATACCGGTTCGTTACGTCGCGCAACCAAATGGAATCACCCGAATTGTCCCTTGATGTGCCTAACGACTCTGTCCAATACGACACAATGGTCCCTGGAATCAGAGAGGGGACCGGATGGGGTTGGATGTCTGGCTGCTTCTCGGTGCGGGTGTCGTCATCGCGGCGATCGTCGCGGTACGGGTCGCCCACCGCAGCGGACTTCCCAGTCTCCTGATCTTCCTGGCCTTCGGTCTGCTCATCGGTGAGTCCGGCCTCGGGCTCCAGTTCGAGAACCCGGTGCTCGCCCAGCAGATGGGCCTGATCGCCCTGGCGGTGATCCTCGCCGAAGGTGGCCTGACCACCAACTGGAACCACGTACGGCGCTCCATTCCCACCGCGCTCGTGCTCGCGACCGTCGGGGTCGGGGTGAGCGTCGCCACCGTCGCCGCCGCGGTGCACACCCTGCTCGACATGGACTGGCGGACCTCGCTGCTGCTCGGCGCGGTCCTCGCCTCGACCGACGCCGCGGCGGTGTTCTCCGTACTGCGCCGCCTGCCCCTGCCCTCCCGGCTGGCGGGCGTCCTCGAAGCCGAGTCCGGGTTCAACGACGCGCCGACCGTCATCGCGGTCATGCTGCTGAGCGCCGCCGCCTCCCCCAGCCTGGGAGAGGCACTGCTCATGGTCGTCGTCGAACTGGCCGTCGGAGCGGTCGTCGGCCTGGCGGTCGGGCCGCTCGGTGTCTACGCGCTGCGCCGTATCGCGCTGCCGATCTCCGGCCTGTACCCGATCGCGGTGCTCGCGCTGGCGTTCGTCGCCTACGCGGGCGCCGTACTCCTGCACGGCAGCGGTTTCCTCGCGGTCTACCTGGCCACCCTGGTCATGGGCAACTCCCGGATGCCCCACCGCGCCTCGTCGAGGGGCTTCGCCGAGGGCGTCGCCTGGCTGGCCCAGATCGGCCTGTTCGTCATGCTCGGCATGCTGGCCAGCCCTTCCGAGATGCCGTCGGCGATCATTCCGGGCCTGGTCGCCGGACTGATCCTGGTCGCCGTCGCCAGGCCGCTCTCGATCGTTGTCTCCGCCCTGATCGTCAGGAGCGCGCGGATCGACCGGCTCAACTGGCGGGAACAGGCCTTCCTGTCCTGGGCGGGACTGCGCGGCGCGGTGCCCATCGTGCTGGCGACCATCCCCTGGGCGGCCAACTCGGTGCACAACGGCGTCGCGAAACTCGTGTTCAACGAGGTCTTCGTGATCGTCGTCGTCTACACGCTGCTGCAGGGGCCGACGCTGCCCTTCGTCGCCAAGGCCCTCGGCCTGTCGACACCGGACGAGGCACGTGACCTTGAGGTCGAGTCCGCTCCCCTTGAGGAACTCAACGCCGACCTGCTGCAGGTCAAGGTGCCGCCGACCTCCAAGCTCCACGGCGTCGAGGTCTTCGAGCTACGGTTGCCGACCGACGCCCAGGTCACCCTGATCGTCAGGGACGGCAGGACGTTCGTTCCCTCGGACTCGACGAGGATCAGGATCGACGACCAACTCCTGATCGTGACGACCGCGGCCTGCAGGGAAACGGTCGAGCGCAGGATGAAGGCGATCAGCCGCCGGGGCAAGCTGGCGGGCTGGTTCGGCGAGCGGGGCAGCTGATCCATTCATTCCCACCCGGAATGCGACAGATCCGACTCGCGTTTATGCTTGTCGGCTGCCTATCATTAGCAGTCGCGTCAGTAGAGTGCCAGACGGCGCGGATCGAAGGAGGAGGAACGGTGCCCACCTACCAGTACGCCTGCAGCGCATGCGGCAACGAGTTCGACATCGTCCAGAAGTTCTCAGACGACGCGCTCACCGAGTGCCCGTCCTGTGCCGGTGAGCTGCGCAAGGTGTTCTCCGCGGTCGGCATCGTGTTCAAGGGCTCCGGCTTCTACCGGACCGACAGCAGGTCCTCCTCGACCAGCACGGTGAGCTCTTCCTCGACGTCCGCCTCCTCCGGCTCGTCCGGAGAGTCGAAGTCAAGCGAGTCCAAGCCGAGCGAGTCCAAGCCCGCCGCCGCCGCCGGCACCCCGGCTCCCGCGGCCTCCTAGCGCGGCACCCGTCACGCTCCGGCGGCTCCTCGGGGGCGGTCGGAGGCCGAGCCGAGCATCTCGTGGGGCAGCCTGTCCAGCAGCTCACGAAGCCCTGGATGCCGCGCGGGGTCCCAGTCGTCGATCATCCGCCGCAGCCCCTCGCGGGCCTCGGCGACAAGTGCCCCGGCCACCCGTTCACCGGCCGGGGTCAGTTCAAGGCGCCCGCCGCCGTCGGTACGGCGGGCCAGCCCTCGCGTGACGAGCAGATCCGCGTACGGCCTGCCCCTCTCGACCGTGACCCTCGCCCGTTCGGCGAGTTCCACGCTTTTCTGACCGCCCCCGGTGCCCAATCTGGCGATCAGCCACACCGAACCCGGCGGCAGGTCGAGACCGGCCGTCTCCCCGAGACGGCGGTAGTAGTCCCGGCGCATGTCCGCGTCGGCCAGTCGCCACAGCCCGCGTTCCACCTCGCGCAACGAGGAACGCTGCGCGGACACCGCGCCGTAGCACTCCCCCAGGTCCACGGGCCTGGTGGTCTCGCGCAACGGCACCTCGGGCAGCAGCCAGGCCGCTGCGAAGGCCACCAGCGCGACGGGCGCGGTGTACAGGAACACCCCGGCGATCGCGTCCGAGTAGGCCGCCAGGAACGCCGCCATGGCCCCGGGCTCCAGCCTCCTGACGGCCGTCGGATCCGACTGGACCGCCGTGGCGACCCCCGGCGGGAGCCGTACGGTCCGCGACAGCCGTACGAGGTCGTCGGTCAGCCGTGAGGCGAAGACCGTGCCCGCGACGGCGACGCCGAAGGAACCGCCGATGGAGCGGAAGAAGGTGACCCCCGAGGTGGCCACTCCCAGGTCCTCGAAACCGACGGCGTTCTGCACCACGATCACCAGCACCTGCATCACCAGGCCGATGCCGACGCCCAGTACGAGCAGGTAGACGCTCAGTTCGAGGACCGGGATGTCCACCCGGACCCGGGAGAGCAGGCAGAGCCCGAGCGTGGTGACCGCGCCGCCCGCGATCGGGAAGACCTTGTACCTCCCGGTCCGGGTGATGATCTGACCGCTGACGATCGAGGTCACCAGCATGCCCGCCATCATCGGCAGCAGGTGGATGCCGGACCACGTGGGCGAGACCCCCTGCACGACCTGGAGGAACAGCGGCATGTAGGTGAGCGAGCCGAACATCGCGAAGCCCACGGCGAAGCCGATCAGCGACGCCACGCCGAAGGCCCTCGACCGGAACAGATGGGGCGGCAGCACGGGCTCCCTGGCCCGGTTCTCCACCCGCCACCAGAGGGCCAGCAGGAGCGCCGCCACCAGCACCAGGCCGACGACGACCGGGTGGGTCCAGGGGTAGACGGTGCCGCCCCAGGTCGTCACCAGCACCAGACAGGCGGCGGCCGAACCGAGCAGGACGATGCCGAGATGGTCGATGACGTGGTGGGTCCGTTCCGTGTCCTGGGGCAGCGCGGAGGAGATGACGGCGAACGCCACAACCCCGACCGGCAGGTTGACGTAGAAGACCCAGTGCCAGGACAGACGGTCGACGAACAGGCCGCCGAGCAGCGGCCCCGCGACGCTGGAGACGGCGAAGACCGCGCCGAAGAACCCCTGGTATCTCCCACGCTCCCTGGCCGGCACGACGTCCCCGACGATCGCCTGGGCCAGCACCATGAGCCCGCCCCCGCCGAGCCCCTGCAGGGCGCGGAAGCCGATCAGCTGTCCCATGTTCCGCGACAGGCCGCACAGCGCGGAGCCGACGAGGAAGATGACGACGGCGGCCTGGAAGAGTCCCTTCCTGCCGTACTGGTCGCCGAGTTTGCCCCACAACGGCGTCGAGACCGTCGAGGCCAGCATGTAGGCCGTGACCACCCAGGAAAGCTCCCCGAGGCCGCCGAGGTCGGCCACGATCGTCGGAAGCGCGGTGGCGACGATGGTCTGGTCGAGGGCGGCGAGCAACATGCCCAGCATGAGCGCCCCGATGACGAGCCCCACCCCGGCCCCCGTACGGCGCGCGACATCCATGCCGTTCCCCTACCCACGGCTCTTGTTTCCGTACGGCATGCCCCGGCAGGGATCAGCCAGGTTTGTTCGTCCGGGCCATGTCTGTCCCGGCGGCGCCCGTCGTGTCCGGCCCCTCACGGTTGTCGGATCGCCCCGGTGGGAGCGGCTTTACGACAGGACCTTGTTGAACCGTTTCCGCGACGCTTTCACCTGGATCATGGGCTTTTATGTGACCCACCGCCCTTGACCGTTTTCATAGCGGGTTTCACGATCCATGACGCTGTTGTCCAGGATTACGGCCCGGTTTTCCACAGGGAGAATGTGCTGTTCTCCAGTTATCCACAGGACGCGCATGGGCCTCCTCAACGGCTCGCCGATAACGCTAATCTCGGCGCCATGGTCACCAAAGCGGACATCGGAGTCATCGGCGGCTCAGGCTTCTACTCTCTGCTCGACGACGCGGCAGAGGTCGAGGTAAGCACCCCCTACGGCCCGCCCAGCGACGTCATCACCGTCGGCCGGATCGGATCGCGGTCGGTCGCCTTCCTGCCCAGGCACGGCCGCGACCACCGTTTCGCCCCTCACCTCATCCCCTACCGCGCCAACCTGTGGGCCCTGCGCTCCCTGGGTGTCCGCCAGGTTCTGGCCCCCAGCGCGGTCGGTTCCCTGCGTCCCGAGCTCGGCCCCGGCACCCTGGTCGTTCCCGACCAACTCGTCGACCGCACCCTGGGACGCACCCAGACCTACTACGACACCGGCGGCGTCGTTCACGTCTCCTTCGCCGATCCCTACTGCCCCCTGGGGCGCACGGCGGCCATCGAGACCGCCCGGTCCTCCGGGTGGGAGCTGGCCAAGGACGGCACGCTGGTGGTCATCGAGGGCCCTCGGTTCTCCACCCGCGCCGAGTCCCGCTGGTTCACCTCCAACGGCTGGACGATCGTCGGCATGACCGGCTCCCCCGAGGCGGTCCTCGCCCGTGAGCTGGCCATGTGCTACACCACGCTGTCCCTGGTCACCGATCACGACGCCGGCGTCGAGGTGGGTGAAGGGGTCACCCACGAGGAGGTCCTGGCCTTCTTCTCCACCAACATCAACCGGATGCGCTCCCTGGTCGCCGACGTCGTCACCGCCCTGCCCGAAGAGCGCGCCTGTCCCTGTCCCAACACTCTGAACGGCCTGTCCCTCCCCTTCGAGCTCCCCGGCTGACCAAGATCTCCTACGGCAGGCGCCCGGCTTCCGTGCCGGGCCTGCCGTACGGCACCGCCCGTCCGCTCTGTTCGGCTGTTCCAGACACCACTGCCCGAGACGACACATCTCCGTACGGCGAGACCCGGCCGCTCAGCCGACCCGCGTACTCCTCGGTCCCGTCCAGCATCGCCTCGCTCCGCGAGAGGTGCCCCGCACCACTCCCGAGGCCGCGTTCCCCGCCTCCGGTGCCTCAGAAGGTCTTTCCTCCCGCGGCCTCTCACCGGCTCCCAGCACGTCGACGCCTCCCGCCTTCGGCTCTTCCGGCGTCCTCTCCCGCCGTCTCACCCACTGATGTCCGGTCGTTCCGACGACCGGATCTTCGACCACCCCTGGAGTCAGACATGCGCGTCCTCCGCGATCCTGCCGGTCCCCCGGCTCGGTCTCCCGCCCGCCCTCGCGCCCCCTCCGCTCCCGGCTCCCCCGTCCGTGGCGTGGACGCCCTGCTCCGTTTCGGAGGGCGTCGTCATCGGATCGTCGCGGCCCTCGTCGCCGCGTCGGCGATGGCCTGCGCCCTGGTCGGACTGAGGCCCGGCAGTGCGTCGGTGACCGTGCTCACCGCAGCCAGGGATCTTCCCGGAGGGGCGCTGGGCGCCTCCGACCTGAGAGCGGTCGCCATGCGGCCCGAGACCGTCCCCGACGGCGCGCTGAAACCCGGCGCGCCGATCGTCGGCAGGGTCCTGACCGGTCCCGTGCGACGAGGGGAGCCGCTGACGAACGTCCGTCTGCTGGGTCCCGGCCTGCTGTCCGCCCGGGGGCCGGGGACGGTCGCCACCCCTGTCCGGGTCGCGGACCCTCAGACGGCGCGCCTGCTGTCCGCCGGCGACGTCGTGAACGTGCTCGCCACCCCCTCCTCCTGGGACGGCGCCGCCCCCGCCCGGACCGTGGCCGAGGGGGTCACCGTACTGGCCACGCCTGGAGGAGAGGCGGACCAGGGCGCGCTCGTGGTGCTGGCCACCTCATCGGTACAGGCCGCCGAGCTGGCGTCCGCCCAGGTGGGTGGTCACCTCTCGATCACCATCAACCCTCACATAAAGTAATGTGACAGATACTCAAGGTGATGACATGGATGCCGGCTGAGCGCATGGACGAGGGGGAACCATGATCAACGGATTCAAGAACTTCCTGCTACGGGGCAACGTGATCGACCTCGCCGTCGCGGTGATCATCGGCGCCGCCTTCACGGCGATCGTGAACTCCTTCGTCAGCGACATCCTCACGCCGTTGATAGCCGCCATCGGCGGGCGTCCCGACTTCTCCGCGCTCACCCTGCGCATCGGCGGGGGCGAGATCAAGTACGGCCTCTTCCTCAACGCCCTGATCTCGTTCCTGATCGTGGCGGCCGTCATCTACTTCCTCATCGTCAGCCCCTACGAGAAGCTCTCCTCCAGGTTCGCCAGGCGGGAGGAGAGCAGCCTGCGCGACTGCCCCGAATGCCTCTCCGAGATCCCCCGGGCCGCCGTCCGCTGCTCCCAGTGCACCGCCCAGGTCACCCCTGTCCGCTGATCACGAAAGGCACCGGTCATGAAGGGCACCTGCCCTAAAGAGCTCTGGTCGCGAAAGGCGCGCCATGGCTTCGCGACCACGTCGCAGCCCTACAGCAGGGAGCCAAGCTTCGGGTCGTACTCCCAGTGCCAAGGCTCAAAAGGACTGACATACGCCCATTTCGGATGCATCCAGCCGTACTTCTTGCTGTTGGCCTCCAGCCAGTTGAACTCGGCCGACCGGAACCGCTCCACGCCCCCGCACAGGTCCACGGCGAGCCCGAGACCGTGGTTGCTGCGACCGGGCACGGCGGCGAATCCGGGCCTGCGGTAGTAGACGGACTGCTGTTCGGCCAGGCTCCGATAGCTGTCCGTCACGCACATGTGCTTGCCGAACCTCTGCCGGTAGGCCTCGTTCAGGCTGATGAACGCCAACGCCGCGTCGGCCCGTAGCTGGTTGCCCTGTTGCTGGAGCGGACAGAGATAGGCCTTGGGGATCAGGCCGTTGGGGAAGTCCTCCAGCGAGGTCGCCCTCGTCGGATCACACCCCCCCACGGGGTTGCCCGACCTGTTGACCTTGACCCCCAGTTTCACCAGTGCCTGCGTCAGCGATTTCACGATCTTGGAGGAGCGGTCCCTGAGAGTCTGGATCTCGGCGTTCATCTGCGCTTCCGCCAGAAGGGTGCTCGCCCGGAGTTCCTGGGCCTCCCCCGCCAGGCGCTCCTTCTCCGCCTGCAGACGGGCGCCGTCCCCAAGGACCTGGTTGCGTTCGGCCGCGATCTGGTTGATGTCGGCCATGGCTCTGAGGGTGGAGGCGTCGGCGTCACCGGCCAGGAAGAAAAGGGCATCGCCCCCGAGGGGACGCTGGTAGAGCTGACCGATCAGGTCCGACAACGGCTGTCGTAGCTGTGCGAAGGCCCGCTCCGCGACCTGCAACTCACGGAGCTTGGCGGCCAGTTCCTTCTCCGAAGCCTGGATCTTGGCACGCCTCTGCTCCAGCGCCTTTGTCGCGCTCTCCAGCTCCTTGGCTGCTTTCTCCGCCTCACGCCGCAGCTCGGTGAGGTTGACGGGTGCGCGAAGGGTTCCAGTCGGGGTGACCCGCGTTTTCCCTGCGAGGGTGGTCGACTTACCGGCGGCGACCGACTGGGCCTTCGTCTGCGTCGGATTCGCGGTAGCCACCCCCGGGACGAGGGAAGACATCGCCGCGACGACGACGATCAGGCCCGCCGATCGACGAGGTGGCACGTTCGACCCCTCCGTTTGCGAACTCGTGACCTGGGTCAGGCACGCACGTTACTACAGTCAACCAAGTGCCTGGGTCGGACTCAGTACAGCTGATATGCGTCAAACACCCCATTTGACCATCTGGTGGCTCAGGTCTTGTTGCGCATCTCTTCTACGCAGACCTCCCACAACCAGGTGTTCCGCCACTCCTTGGGGCACTCGAATCTGTCGTTTGACGGTTCGGGGCGCGGAGGCTTCTGGACAGGCCGTCGCACCGGCGGAGCCGGACGCTCCTTTCTGATCACACGAGTCGGGGGAGGCGGCTTGGCGACCCCCGCGGAGCGCGCCTTCGGGACGGCCACCGGCGGTACCCGCCTCCCGTAGACGCGGACGAGCCCATGCCGATGCGGGATGCCTCTCGGTCCCAGGACCGTACTCGGCGAGCCGGCCTCCGGCCGCTGGAGTGCGCCCGGGGGAACGGTCTCGGCCCTGCGCACCACATCCCGCACCGGTGCGATCGTGACGGGCACCAGGGCGATGGCGCGCGACGAACCACCGTTTCCCTCCTCCTCTGTCACTCCCCAAACCCCAAGTGCCTGCCTCGCCGCCTTCACCCTTTCCACGTAGGACTCACGGCGGCCACGATCATGAGCCCGAGCGAGCGCCCAGTCCTTCTCGTGCCTCAAGGCTCTGCCGATGTCACCGAGCCCTCGAAAGGCGGGTTGTGTGTCGAAGCCCTCGAAACCCTTACGGATGCCATGAAACCCATGGGCATGAGACTCGTGGGGGATATGAGGACCACGAGGCAGGCCACCACGGAACTGTCCTCCGGCGACCCCGCGAGAACCTGTCCGGTATCCGGTGAGTTCCGCCACCAGCAGGCCTATCGCCAGAAGCACGGGCGCCAGCATCGCCCCGCACAGCACGAGCAGCTGCAACGCTCGGTGCCCGTGGATTCGCTTCCGTTGCCCGTCCGTCACGGAGTGTGACACTAGGCGTCGCCGCTCCGGCGACACTCGTCCACTTGCCGCCCTTTTACCGCAGCTCAGCGAACCGATAACCCGGCGATCGCCGCCAACTCCCCCTCCGGGCGCGCATCCACTCCACACTTTCGCTACTCTTATGGAGAGTCCCTGCCTCCGTAGCTCAGGGGATAGAGCACCGCTCTCCTAAAGCGGGTGTCGCATGTTCGAATCATGCCGGGGGCACTCTTCTTCCAGCGGGTACACGCTCGACCTGTGGCTGGGCCCACCCGGGCGGGTCACGTCCACGCCGATGGCGCGTGATCCTGTTTCTACAAATTAAGCGGGTTGTGGGCCGGTACACCGTCCGCGACGAGGCGCATCCGGCACCTGGTGAGCCCATCGAACCCCAGGTGGCGGCGGGCCCCCGCCCATCGGCCTGCTCGGTCAAAACCGTACCGACAAGCCGGACGGTCACCGCCCGGTCGAGGAAGATCCCGACCACGTTGGTGGGGCGGACCTCCTTGTTCAACCGCCCCGCGGGTTGTTCGACCAGGCCTGCCATCAGGCCTCGTTCGAGAAGGCGGCCGCGCGTGGTCCAGGCGCCCACACGCGACTGGCTACCCGGCCTCCAAGGCCTCGATGGCCCAGGCCTGCTGGACGCACATCCGCTCGACGGCGGGCCGGTCGAAGACAGCGCACGCCAGAGTCGCCGCTCGCGGCGGTCGGCGCGTTCATCGGTCCGCTCACCGCGTCCGGCGCCACAGGACATTGGCATCGGCCGACATCGGCGTCTCGGCCATGGTCTTCGCCATGGATCGCAACAGGTCCGGATCGCCGGTCTCGATCTGCCGCGCCGGCCATCGCCTGGTTCAAGTTTCGAACTTGGTCTTCGCCACTCGAAGGATCACGTGACGGCCGTCCTCACTCAGGGCACCGCGCCATCCAGCCGGAAAACTCACACACCGCCTCTGTGGAGACGACCACCGGCCTCCTCCATATCAAGCACGGTTTGCGCGGGAGGACAGAGGAACCATCTCATATCGCCTTTCGAGCGACCTGCCACATCCAATCATCATAATATGTTATGTTACCCTCCCTAAAATCGTGGCCTAGGGGGTTATATCGGTGAAGCGCTGGAAAAGAGGACTGGTTCCTGCGCTTCTCGTAGCGGTACTGGCAGTGACATGGGCCCAATCCGGGGAATCCGGCAGTGAGCGGGCCAAGGCATCCTACGCGTCCTTGAGCGAAGTACCGCAGAAGCTGGAAAAGGACGGCACGACGGTCTCGATCGGTGATCCCAACGCGACCGTCACCGTCCATCTGTATGAAGATCCGCGCTGCCCGGTCTGCGAGGAATTCGAGCTGACGGGCGGTGGACCGGTCCTGCGGAACTGGGTCCTGCAGCGGAAAGCGAAAGCCGAATACACGCTGGCCTCTTTCCTGGATGATCGACTGGGCGGCAATGGCTCGAAAAGAGCCGTCAACGCCCTCCGAGCCGCCCTTGAGGTCGGGAAGTTCGCCGAGTACCACGCGGTCCTCTACGCGCACCAGCCCGATGAGCTGAACGACGGCTTTACCGAGGCACGGCTACTCGAACTGGCCTCTCTGGTCGACGGGCTCCGAAGCCCGTCCTTCGACACAGCCGTGAAAGGGATGAGGCACCAGGACTTCATTACAAGATCGCAACAGCAGTACCAGCAGGCGGGCACATATGAAGGCCGGCCGGGCCCGGGAACTCCCGCCGTAGACATCAACGGCAGACGGGTTCCCGACGAGGACTTCGAGGCCATCTTCGACGAAGAAGGCTTCGCCTCGCTCCTCAGCATGGCCGAACCGGCGTCATAGCGAGCCTGCCTGGTTCCGTCACGGGCGGCACACGGAGTGATCCTGAAGGTGCTCGCCCACTTCGCCGCTGTTTTCCAAGCGTTCCATCCGCATGGATCCCCCGGCCCGGCACCGGCATCACGTTCGGATCATCCTTACCGCGGACGTCGTCGGCGAACGGCCCTCGGGCCCGCGGGCGATCGGGCTCGGCGGGGGCACCTGGCCGGACCAGGATCACGAGGAGAACCACACCGTCGCCGACGTCCTTGAGGGCGAACGGGAAGCCCCGGTGCGCGCCGGTGGCCGATCGCGGAGACCCACGCCTGTCGGCGTATTCCTCAGGCGGGTCGCGACGGGGCCAGGGCGGTGAACACCCGTTGGCGCAGCAGTTCGTACTGTTCGCGGCACCGGCGGGGTGGGCCCGGTGGCCGATGCTGTACATGGCCGCCGACAACGACCTCGCCGGAGCCGAACTGGTCGGAGGTGAAGTCAACCTCGGTGCCGTCAGGCAGCCGGTTCCAGTAGTGGTTCCAGGCCTTGGCCCCGTCGACATGGACCTCGCCAAGGATCAGGTCTCCGCCGAGCAGGTCCTGAACCACCAGTGCCGTCGTGCCGCACTGGCTTCTCGCCGGGTTGTCCGGCCGCCACTGTTCACGGCCCACCGGATCACAGGTGTCGGGTCCCCATGCGGCTCTCAGCAACGGCCGCAGCAGTTCCGCGTTCAGCATCCTGGGAGTGTTGCAGAGAGGTACGACAAATCCGTTGACCGGCCGACGGGGCCGCGGCCGACTTGGGATCCTCCGCTTCCGCATGCGGCATTGACCTCAACCGCGACCGTGGCGCCCTGACCCTCCACGGCACCGGAACACCCCACAACCGCGACCATGGCACCCGTTCTCTCTGTCACGTCATGCGCAGAACCAGATAACGGCACGAAGACCAGAAGGGCGATCACCGAGTTCGCCGGAAATCCGCCGACCGACGGGGAGCACAGGTCCGCGTCGCGCTCGGTACACGCGCGGAGGCACGCCGACCCGGCGGCGAGCACTCCGGCGCCTTCGTGTCCGGCCGAGTCACCTTGGCCTCAGCGCGGCGGGATCCGCCGGGGCGGCCGACGCCCGGCCTCCTTTGTCCGCATACGGCCATGAGGACAGCCCGACGAAAGAGGGGAGAATTCCTGCCGGAACCTCGATCAGCCAACCATCACGAATGGGACTTTTCACATAAAAACGGCTGATATCAATGGGCATTTTCCTTTTCGGTGCGCCCAATCCGCCCACAACAATCCTGTCAGTTCGGCCACATTTTTGGCACTGGCGCCCATCACGCCCCATTGATAAATGTTGCTCACCAGGCCGCTCTTTCCAGGGTCTGCCATGTGGATCGCCCCCTGGAAACCGTTCCAGAAGCCCGGAGACAGGCCCGGAGGCGGGTTCTTCCCACTGAACGCGGCAGCCCAGGAATGCACGCGTGCGCTCCCTGCGACGGAACACGAGACGTCGAGGGCGTCGAGCCGAGCGGCTCGACGCGAACCACCCAGAGAGGATTCCGTAGCCACCATGACCACCCCGGTTTCCAGCCTCACCGCGACCGAGATCGAGCGGACCACCGCCCTGGTACGCGAAGCCGGTCTGGCCGGCGAGAGCGTCCGCTTCGTCTACGTCGGCCTGCTCGAACCGCACAAGCAGGAGGTGCTCGCCTTCCAGGCGGGCACCGGGCCCAGGCCCGACCGCCGGGCACGGGTGCTGCTGCTCGACACCGCGACCGGTGACGCCCGGGACGTGACCGTCGACCTCACCGCCGACGTGGTGGCCGCGATCGTCGACGTCGACGGTTCCCACGGCGGGATGCCGATCCTGGCCGAGGAGTTCATGGCGGTCGACGGGATCCTCGCCCAGGACCCGGCCTGGGTCGACGCGCTGGCCAAGCGTGACCTGACCCCCGAGCAGGTGAGATGCGCACCGCTCTCGGCCGGTGCCTTCGGCCTGCCCGGTGAGGAGGGCAAACGGATCATCCGGGTGCTCTGCTTCGCCCTGCTCGACCCCGACGCTCACGTCTGGGCGCACCCGGTGGACGGGTTGAGCGCCTACGTCGACCTGATCGCGAGGAAGGCGACCGAGATCATCGACATCGGCGTCTTCCCGCTGCCGGAGGAACGGAGCAGGTTCCACCTCCCGCAGGGGCGCCCGGCGCCGTTGGAGACCCTGAGGCCCATCGAGATCACCCAGCCGGAGGGGCCGTCGTTCCAGGTCGAGGGTGACCGGATCACCTGGGCGAACTGGTCCTTCACCTTCGGGTTCGACGCCCGTGAGGGTCTGGTGCTCCACCAGTTGTCCTACGCCGACCCCGACCACGACGGCGAGGTCCGGCCGATCGTCTACCGCGCCTCCATCGCCGAGATGGTGGTGCCGTACGGCGATCCGGCTCCGGTCCGGTTCTGGCAGAACTACTTCGACACCGGTGAGTACCTCTTCGGCCGGTTCGCGAACTCGCTCACCCTGGGCTGCGACTGTCTCGGCGAGATCCACTACGTCGACGTCGACCTGGCCGACGAGACCGGCGACGTGCGGCGCATCCCCAACGCGATCTGCCTGCACGAGGAGGACCACGGCACGCTGTGGAAGCACACCGACATCTACACCCCGAACTCCGCCGAGGTCCGCCGCCAGCGCCGCCTGGTGATCTCGTTCTTCACCACGATCGGCAACTACGACTACGGCTTCTACTGGTACCTCTACCTCGACGGCAGGATCGAGTGTGAGGCCAAGCTCACCGGCATCCTCTTCACCTCGGCCTACCGCGGGCTGCAGGAGTGGCCCTACGCCGGAGAGGTCGCCCCGGGTCTGGGCGCACCGTTCCACCAGCACCTGTTCAGTGCCCGCCTCGACATGATGGTGGACGGTGTCCGGAACGCGGTCGACGAGGTCGACGCGGTCCGGGTGCCGGTCTCTCCGGAGAATCCGTACGGCAACGCCTTCGGCCACGCCCGCACCCGGATCGTGAGCGAGGCCGAGGGGGTGCGCAGCGCGGACGCCTCCGTCGGGCGGTCATGGCACGTGGTGAGCACCGAGCGCACCAACCGGCTCGGACAGCCGACCGGCTACGTGCTGCGCTCCGAGCAGCACCCGACCCTGCTGGCGGACCCGTCCTCGTCGATCGCCGCGCGGGCGGCGTTCACCACCCGGGATCTGTGGATCACCCGGTACGCGCCCGAGGAGCGGTACCCGGCCGGCGAGTTCGTCAACCAGAACCCCGGCGGGGACGGCCTGCCGGCGTACGTGGCGGGTGACCGGCCCCTGGACGGCGAGGACGTCGTGCTGTGGCACACCTTCGGCGTGACCCACTTCCCGCGGCCCGAGGACTGGCCGGTGATGCCGGTCGACCACACCGGATTCTCGCTGACGCCGTACGGGTTCTTCGACCGCAACCCCACGCTGAACGTGCCCGCCAACACGGCCAAGCACTGCGACGGACACCATCACTCCGAAGAGTGATCACCAAATGGTGACATATCCGCCCATGGCGTAGTGTCGCCGCAGTCGCCAGGTACGGCGATTGCGGCGGCAGTGGGACGGGGCGTGGCGTGGTGGGGGAAGAGGGCTTCGACCGGCGGGTCGAACCGTTCCGGGCGGAACTGCTGGCCTACTGCTACCGAATGCTCGGCTCGGCCCACGACGCGGAGGACCTGGTCCAGGACACGTACCTGAGGGCGTGGCGGGCGCGGGAGCAGTACGACGACACTCGCAGCTCGCTGCGCACCTGGCTCTACCGGATCGCGACGAACGTCTGCCTGACCGCCCTGGAGGTTCGCGGTCGTCGGCCGCTGCCCTCGGGGCTGGTCGCCGCCTCCGACCCGCTCGCACCGTTCGTCCAGGGAGAGCACGCCACCTGGCTCCAGCCCCTGCCGGACTCGTCACTGGAGGCGGGTGACCCGGCCGGGACCGTGATCGACCGCAGCAGCCTGCGTCTGGCGTTCGCCTCCGCCCTGCAACACCTGTCGGCCCGGCAGCGCGGCGCGCTGATCCTGCGTGAGGTGCTCGGCTTCTCCGCCGCCGAGGCGGCGGAGATCCTCGGCACCACCGTCGTGTCGGTGAACAGCTCCCTGCAGCGGGCGCGTACCCGCATGAAGGAGATCGGCGACCTGCGGGAACGGGTCAGCGAGCCGTCCGCGACCGAGCAGCGCGCCTGGATCGAGCGTTACATGAAGGCCTTCGAGCTCGCCGACGTCGAAGGCCTCAAACGGCTGCTCACCGAGGACGTCATCATGGAGATGCCGCCGATGCTCAACTGGTTCTCCGGCCGCGGCAACTACGGCCTGTTCATGGAGTGGGTCTTCGAGAAGGCCGGGAAGGACTGGCTCCTCAAGGGGGTCACGGCCAACGGCGGCCAGCCCGGCTTCGCCGCCTACCGGCGTGTCGGCGACGGGTACGGCCTGCACACGCTCCAGATCTTCACCGTCGTCGGCGGGGGCATCACCCGGAACTCGGTGTTCCAGGACCCCGCCGTCTACGCGACCTTCGGTCTGGCGGCCAGGCTCGACGACGAGGGACGCGCCGTCGCCGGGGTCTGATCGGGCCCCGGCCCGTGCGCCGAAAACGTCCCGGCGTCTTCTGCGCGCCGGCGCGATGAGTTCCGACCTCACCGCCGGTATGTACTGACGAGCTCGCCGGAACACCCCGGCGAGCCGTTCACAGGGGAGAATCCGATGTCGGACAGTCGTGTGGAAGACGAGGCCGCGATCCAGGCCGTACTGGTCGCCTCCTACAGGGCGTGGGCGGCGGGCGACGCCGACGGCATGGTCGCCGACTACACCGAGGACGCGACCGCCATCATGACCGGCTCACTCCGCGGCAGCCGTGAGGTGATCCGTCAGAACATGGCCCTGGGCTTCGAGGGCCCGCTCAAGGGCAGCTGGACCCACAACAAGCAACTCGGCATCCGTTTCGTCGGCAGGGACGGCGCGATCGTCATCAGCGAGTCCGCCATCCTGTTCCCCGGCGAGACCGAGGTCCCGGACGACCGGCGCAAGGTGAACGCGACCTGGGTCTTCGAGAGGCGGGACGGCCGATGGCTGATCGCCGCCTACCACAACAGCCCGGTGGTGGCGCACTGACGAACTGACCACGCAACGGGGGCGGCCACCACCTTCCCCCTCATCGGAGAAAGGTGGTGGCCGTACGGCCCGTGGGGGGTGCCCAGACGGCGGGCAGGAGTTCGGTGGCCCTCCGGTAGGCGAGTTTGAGGGTGGCGTGCCGGATGGCCGCGGTCTCGCCGGTCTGGGTCATGAGGACCTCGCGCAGCGGATGACGTGACTCGATGAGGTCGTTGTTGCGCTGTTCGAGCCAGGGCATCCACTCCTGGTGCGGCGCCCGGTCCCGCTTGGCGTCGTTGCAGGGCTTGCATGCCAGGACCAGGTTCCAGATGGCGTCGACGTCGGGGCCGTTCCAGTGCCGGGTGAGCAGTTTCCACGGCAGGACGTGTTCGACGACGGGCCCCGCCATGACCTGGTCGCAGTAGGCGCAACGGCCGTCCTGGTATCCGTTGAGGGCGGCGACGACCCCGGTCACGGGCTTGCGACGCTGTCTGGTCCGCAGAACCAGCTCCTGGGTTCCTGAGTCGTAGACCAACCCGAGCACGGCGTCGGACACACCGGTCGCCCACGCCGTCTCCACCAGCCGCCAGCGGGCGGTGATCTCGGCGCCGAGGCCCGGGGCGTGCGCTGACAGGGCGAGTTCGCGGAGTTCGTCGCGCAACACCAGCCCCGGAGCGGTGGAGTCCCGGCGCCGGTCCTCGTAGTAGCGCACCGGCGCCAGGCCGCCGCCGAGCTGCGGGAAGGCGTCGACGACGTTGGCGAAGCCGAACTGGACGGTGCGCCGGTGCAGCGTGTCCCGGTCGAGTTCGCCCGCGTTGAACGCGCGGCAGGCGTCCAGGAACCTGCTGCGGGCGGCGGTGCCCTGCCGGTCCTGACGGCGCAGGGCCTGACAGAGCAGTTCCGCGTACGGCACCGCCAGCTCTTCGAGCGTCACGTGGGTGCGGCCGGTGGCGGCGACCTTCAGGAGGGTCGTGCCGAAGGCGAACTTGTAGGTGGCCGAGTTGGCACCGTACAGGACGATGGCACGCCATACGCTCTCACCGGTGACCACGCCGCGTCGGTAATCCACCCGTGCAGTATCGATCAAGGGGGCGACATTTTGCGCCAAAGCCGGACAATCACCTATGGCAAGTTGGTCCGCGACCGGATTCCGGAGGTCATCGAGGCCGACGGGCTGACGGCCGAGGTCAGGGTGCTCGACGAGTCGGAGCTGGTCCCGGCGTTGACCGCCAAGCTCGTCGAGGAGGCCGAGGAACTACGTCAGGCGAGCCCCGACGACCGTCTGGGGGAGCTGGCCGACATTCACGAGGTGTTGACGACCCTCACCGAGACACTCGGGTTCTCCGATGAGCAGATTCGGGAGGCGGCCCGCCATAAGCGAGCCGAGCGAGGCGGCTTCAAGCGCCGCCTGTGGCTCGACAAGGTGACGCGACCCGACGAGCTCGGGGGCTGATGGCGCCCTGCCCCGGTGGGTCCGGGGCAGGGCGCCGAACGGTCCGGGTCAGTCGCGTTCCAGGATCACCAGGGGGATGTCCCTGGGCGCCTCGGCCTGGTACTTGTCGTAGAGGGGGAAGATCGAGGCCATCAGCCGCCACAGTGGGGGCTTCTCCTCCTCGGTCGCGGTGCGGGCCCTGGCGGTGAACCTGTCCGGGCCGACCTGCACCGCGACGGCCGGGTCCTCGCTCAGGTTGAGATACCAGGCGGGGTGTTCCGCCGAACCGGCGTTCGAGGCCACCAGCAGATGGCGGCCGTCGGCCTGGCCGTAGATCAACGCGGTACGGCGCAGCATGCCGCTCCTCCTGCCCCGGGTGGTGAGCAGCAGGGTCGGCCATCCCTGGTACATGTGGCCGTCCGCGCCGTCGGTCTCGACGTACCGGCGGATGTGCTCGGCCACCCAGCCCGTCCTGCTGTCGTGAACCTCTGGATCCGTCATCCGGTCACCCCGGTGGGACCGGTTCTGGCGAGGCTCGCGTGAAGGTGGTAGCGCCTGAACTCGTTCCTCCGCACGCCGGGGAACTCCAGGACCCGTAGCCATTCGGGTGCGGAGCCGACGGTTCCCCGCCCACTGTTGTCCAGGGCCTCCTGGTGGGACGCCTCGTCCGTCCATTCCGCGTAGTTGAGCACCCGGGTGCCGTCCAGGCTGGTGTGGAAGTGGCCGGAGATCCCTCCGGGATGCAGGTCGGTCTCGGCGGCCAGCGCCGCGAAGACCGTGTCCACCCACCGTTCCTGCCGTTCCCGGTCGGGGCCGTCGAACTCGACGGAGACGATGACGACGCATCCCGGCACCGGCGCGCTCTCCCTGAGCCCGCTGCGGTAGAGCCGGTAGGCGACCGGCTCGGCCCCCATCGGGGAGTAGGGGCCGTCCGGCTCGTCCGCCCACTGCTCGTAGACCAGCACGTCCTGCCCGTCGGTGCTGACGTAGACGTTGACCGAGACAAGTCCTTCGGGCCACGGTCTGTTCTCCCACGCCGTGGTGACGGCCATCGGTGGCGTGTGCCGCAGGGGCCACCGGCCGACCAGTACGGCACCGGCGTCGGCGCGGGCCAGGGTGGGGTTGAGGTCTCGGACGAGGTTCGTCATGCCGCCTGCTTCCTGTCGTTGTACGGGTTCTTGTTCCTTGCGTCCCTGAGCGCGTCCGCCCACCACAGGAGCTGGTCGAGCAGGGTTTCGGCCGCCAGACCGCAGCCCGGGTCCTTCGGCAGGCCGTCGGGACCGAAGCGGTTCCAGGCGTCGTGGAAGCTGACCGTCTCGCGGACGGTGACCGTGTGCAGTTCGGCGAAGACCGCGCGAAGGTGCTCGACCGCCCGCAGGCCCCCGGACATACCGCCGTAGGAGACGAAGCCGACCGGTTTGGCCTGCCACTGGGTGAAGTGCCAGTCGATCGCGTTCTTCAGGGACGCGGGGAAACTGTGGTTGTACTCGGGGGTGACGACCACGAAGGCGTCCGCCGCCTCAAGCCGCGGGGTCAGTGTCTTCAGGGCCTGTACGGCCTCGGGTGACGGAGCCTGCCCGAAGGCCGGAAGCACCTCGGGCAACGGTGTGTCGGCCAGGTCGACGAGGTCCACCAGGACGTCGTCGCGTGACCTGGCCCGGTCGGCGAACCAGTTCGCCACGGTCGGCCCGAACCGGCCCTGCCTGACGCTGCCCACGATCACCGCGAGCCGCAACGGTTCCATGACATGTCCTCCTTTGGGACCCCGAAGCGGGGAACCCCGAGACGGTGGGGTGAGAACAAGCCTGGAACTTAAACAAAGGTTCAAGTCAAGCTAGGGTGGGCCGCATGACACGCGCCGGGGAACTCACCGTCGGCGAGCTGTCGGCTCGCAGCGGTGTCCCCACCTCCGCCCTGCGCTTCTACGAACGCCAGGGGCTGATTCACAGCAGACGCACCACGGGAAACCAGCGCCGCTACACCAGGGGCACGCTGCGCAGGGTGGCCTTCATCCGCGCCTCGCAGAGCGTCGGTCTCCCGCTCTCCGCGATCGGTGAGGTCCTGGCCCTGCTGCCCGCCGACCACACCCCGAGCAAGGAGTTCTGGGTCCGGGCCTCGGATTGCTGGAGAGATCGGCTCAACGAGCGCATCGAACGGCTGGAGCGGATGCGTGACCGGTTCACCGAGTGCATCGGCTGTGGCTGCCTGTCGTTCGAGGAGTGCGCGCTGGTCAATCCCGGCGACGCCATGGGTGAGGAGGGGTCCGGGCCACGGCGGCTGTTCGCCCCCTGACCCGCGGGGCGAGCCGTACGGTGACCGGGTGTGAGACGCCTGCCTCGTCGGCGAGGCGGCCGAAGGGCAGGGTGAGACGCGGGCCGGTCCCAGCGGCCGGGGGGCGTCGAGCGTCGCGGTAACGCCCCCCGGAACGCCTCTCGGCAGGGCTTCACATCGGGTCAGGCACGGTCGCTCATCCAGAGTTCGATGAGCCGTCCGGTGTCGGCGGTGAGCGGGGTGACGCTCTTCTCCCGGTGGTTCACCTCGACCTCGACCGGCCGCAGGTCGGGGACCTGTCCGCTGGCGAGCGCGGCCGGCTCGGGCAGTCGCTCGTAGGCCCCGGGGAACCACCAGTAGACCTGCGCGGTGAGGGCCTTGTCCCCCTTCTCGACGTGGGTCCTGGTGAGTTCCTGCATGGCCTCCAGGGCGGCGACGATGTGGGTGTCGCCGATCTCGTGGACGATCAGGTACTCGGGGACGGGGAAGGAGACCAGCGCGCCGTACCTGGCGGCTCCGACGTGGCGCCTGAGCACGTGGATGTGGGAGCCGACGTAGCGGTGGGTCTCCCCGACGTGGGTGATCGGGACGCCCCAGATCGCGTCGGTCTTGGCGTAGTGGGGTTCCTTGGTCAGGGAGGCGTGCAGCGCGGCGCCGAAGACCTGTTCCTCGGGTCTGTCGCCGATCTGGGAGCGGTTGAGCGGCACGATCGAGTCGGGCGTGTCGACGACCACCGTCTCGACGAGTCCCGGAGCGAGCGCGCGGGTCAGCAGGGCGTCCCGCAGGCCGGGTGGCTCGGACAACGCCTCCTCGGTGTACAGGCGCATCCGCAGCGACTCCTCGGCCAGCAGCCGCTCGATGTCGGACCACGGCGGTGACGGCTGTGCCTGCGCGCGGATCGACCTGGCGAACCCCTGGGCGACGTGCGCGATGAACGACGGCAGTTGGGCCGGGGGGATCTCGGCGGCGCGGGCACGCCACTCACCGATGTCGATGGTGAAGTCGCTGACACCCGGGTAACTGACGCCGACGGTCGTCGGGCCGATGAGGCTGCCCGTGACACCCTCTTCGGCGAGGGCCTTGACCAGGCCTTCGCCGACGACATCGTGGGTCATGGGTTCTCCGATCAGAGAGGACCGATGACGGCTGTGTCGCCCCCGTTGGCACAGCGTCACGGGCCAGGCATCGGTCGCCGGTATTACCTAACCCGGGCATTATGCCGCTTTCGCCGGTCGCGATGATCACCGAAGGAGTCCCCTGGGAGGGGGACCGCCGATCATCCGCGTGACGGACGACCCGCCCGGCCGCCCCCGCCTAGCCTTCCGGCATCGGACCGCACCGGACGGCCCGCGGAAACAGGAAAGGCAGGAACGACGTGAGCAAGTCGCGTACCACGCTCGACGACATCGCGGCCCTCGGCCCCGAGCTCGACGAGAACCAGCTCCTCCAGGTCAGCGGCGGCGCGAAGAGCCAGGTCATCGTGATCCACGGTAACCACTCCCACACCTCCGGCGACAGCTGATCGGTCCGCCACGGGGACGTGTGGGACCGCGTCCCCGTGCGGGATCCCTGATGATCCTCGTACTGACCTCCGCAGGAGACGACCACGCCGACCACGTGACCGGCCTCCTCACGTCCGCGGGCGCGGACGTCGTCGTCTTCGACCCCGCCTCCTACCCGGTCCGCGCGAGCGTGGAGATCGGCCTGTCGGGTGACGGTTCGACCCGCAGGGTGCTCGACACCGGTGAGCGCAGGGTCGTGCTGGACGAGTTGACCTCGCTCTGGTACCGCAGGCCGCTGCCCCCTGCCGTGAGCCCCGCCATCCGCCGGGAGCACGTGAAGGCCTCCGTGAAGGCCTACGTCGAGCAGGAGTGCCTGGCCGTGACCGAGGGGCTGTGGGACGGCCTCGGCTGCCTGACGGTTCCCGCCCCGAGGCCGGTCGTCGACCGGGCCGGGCGCAAGCCGTACCAGCTCGAACAGGCGCGGCTGCTCGGCTTCGAGCTGCCCGAGACGTTGATCACCACCGATCCGGACGGCTTCCTCGACTTCTACGACCGGCACGAGGGACGGGTGATCACCAAGCCCGTGCACGGCAACCGGTTCGAGGCGGACGGGGAGCGGTTCGGCCGGTTCGCGGCACCGGTCACCCCCGCGGACGTGGCGCACGCCGACGCGCTGCGGCTGTGCCCGGTCATCGTCCAGGCCTACGTGCCCAAGCGGGTCGAGGTGCGGGTGACCGTGGTCGGGCGGCAGGTCTTCGCCGCGGAGATCCACTCCCAGGTGAGCAACCACACGCGCTACGACTGGCGGCACTACGACCCGGGCGCCACCCCCATCAGGACGCACGAGCTGCCGGCCGAGATCGCCACGCGGTGCGTGCGGCTGGTCGAACGACTCGGCCTCGTCTACGGCGCGATCGACCTGATCCTCACACCCGACGGCCGCCATGTCTTCCTTGAGATCAACCCGAACGGCCAGTTCCTCTGGATCGAGGCCGCGACGGGACTTCCCATCGGCGCGGCGATCCGCGACCTGCTCATGATCGGAGCGACGTGATGGCGGACGGCCGGACGCTGGCTGAGGCGTTGCGCGTGCTCACCGACGGCGCCGACCTGGGCGCCTTCCGGCGCGCCAACCCCGGTCTCCGGGTACGGCTGGTCGCCCAGCGGGAGGAGTTCGACGGCTCCCTCCAGCACGCCCTGCTCCTCAAGGAGCCCGACGGCTCGACCGTCTCCCTGTCGTGGTCCCCCGACCTGGGGCTGCCCTGGCCGCTGCGCGGCGTGCACCGGGCGGCCGAACACCTGCTGCTGCGGGTCAACGGCGTCGAGACCCCGGTCGCCAGGGCCGTCGCCTGCCTGGACTTCGTCTGGGACGAGCGCGGGGTCGCCGACCGCCTGGTGACGGACTGCCTGGTGCGGGAGGCGCTTGAGGAGGAGCCGGAGCCGATCTCCGACGCGGAGCTGCAGCGGGCGATGGACGCCTTCCGCCGGGCGCGCGGACTGCTGACCGGCGCCGGGACCCGGGCCTGGATGGAGCGCAACCACATCTCCCACGCCGAGCTTGAGGAACTGGTCACGGTCGAGGCCTCGGTCGCCAGGCTGCGTTCGCGGGTCGCCGCCGGGCGGGTCGAGGACTGGTTCGCCGCCCACGGCCGCGAACTCGACGCCGTACGGCTGGCCAGGGTCGTCCTCGCCCCCGCAAACCCCAGGAGCCCCGAAAGCCCCAGGAGTTCCGGCCTTGGAAGCTCCGGCCTTGGGAGTCCCGGCTTTGGGAACCCGGACGACTTCCTCGCCGACGTCGAGCGGGCGTTCGCCGCGGGCCTGGCCGTACCGGGTGAGGTGTTCGTCACCGCGCGCAGACCGGACCTGGCCGGGGAGATCGGTGAGGAGGCGGCCGAGGTGGTCCTGTCCGCCGCGCCGGGAACGCTCGTCGGCCCCTTCCCCACAGCTCTGGGCGACCTGACGGTCAAGGTGCTGGCTGTGGAGCCCGCCGTACTCGACGACGCGGTCCGTGACCTGGTCGAGCGGCGGATCTTCGCCGAGTGGATCGAGCGGCGCAGGAGGGCCGCGAAGATCGAGTGGTTCTGGGGTACGGCGGAGCGCACCGGCGGCACACGGGAAAATCAGCCCGAAAGGTAAGAGAAGTCCGCCGGGCTCGGGGGAGAAAATCACGGGAAGCCCTGGAAACCGCAGGAACCCGTGACGAGGAGAATCCGATGACGTTGCTGACCGTCTGGGCCGACGACGACCCGGACACCGTGCTCACCAGGACCGAGGACCCCGAGGAGGTCGCCGACGCGCTCAAGCCGTTCGGGATCCGGTTCGAGCGGTGGGAGCCGGTCAGGGACCTGCCCGCGGAGCCGACCCCGGAGCAGGTGCTCGACGCCTACCGCGACGAGGTCGACCAGGTGATCGGCCAGGAGGGATATGTGCTGGTCGACGCCGTGCGCATGACGCCCTCCGACGATCCGGAGTGGGCCGAGCAGGCCGCCAGGGCACGGGAGAGGTTCCTCTCGGAGCACACGCACGCCGACGACGAGGACCGTTTCTTCGCGCGGGGCGCCGGGGTTTTCTACCTGCACCTCGACGACAGGGTGTACGCGGTGCTGTGTGAGGCGGGTGACCTGCTCAGCGTGCCCGCGGACACCACCCACTGGTTCGACATGGGCACCCGGCCCGACTTCGTGGCGATCCGGTTCTTCCACGACGAGGACGGCTGGGTCGGGGACTTCACCGGCAGTCGCCTGGCCGACGACTTCGCGGACTTCGACACGCTCATCGCCACCCGCTGACCGGCGGGGTCACCCGGGGTCACCCGGTGGGAGACTCCACCCGCCGTCTCAGCTCGGCGTTCAGGCGCAGGGCCTCCTCAAGCTGGTCCTCCAGGGCGATGATGCGGCAGGCCGCGTCGAGTGGGTGCCCTGGTCGAGCAGCCTGCGGGCGCGGGCGGCCAGGTGGAGCCGGCGGCGGGAGCATCTGCGGTGGCCCCCGGCGGACCGGAGGGGTTCGATCAGCCGGGCGACGCCCAGGCTGCGCAGGAACGCCGGGGTGACGTCGAGGATCTCCGCGGCCCGCCCCATGCTGTAGGCGGGGTGGTCGTCATCGTCGAACCTGTCGAACAGCGCCGGCCGGACCTCTCCCATCGCACCTTCCGTGACATATGTCGGGCCCCGGTGCGCGCGAAGCACCGGGGCCCGAGGAGTTCAACACCATCTACCGGCTATCTTGCCGGTCTTCCTTGACCGCACACGCCCCCGTCGAAGGCGGGGCGGGCGGGAATCGCGTGTGAGTTGACGAGGAACCACCTCCAGAGCCGTGGGTCTGCGGTGTGGTGTCCGTCTCCCCTTTCCCATGTTCCGCGACGCGGCGGGCACCGGGCGGGACCGTGTCGCGAGAGGCCCCGCGCGACCGGTGGCCTCCCCGCGTCGCACGGCCTTTTCGTCACCTGTCACAGATAGTTTTCCCTTTCCGTGACACAAAAAATGCTATGTCGCCCATATCTGAATGTCTACATCCATGACTGGAGATTTACCCAGATCACTCCTCGGTACGGCCCCCGCCGGGGGAGCCGAGGGACAGGCTGGCCAGCAGGCCGACCGCGAGGAAGCCCGCCGCCCCGAACGCCGCGTAGCGCGTGCCGACCGCGAAGGACTCCTTGGCCGCCTCGGCGACCCCGGGCAGCCGGGACAGCCCGGCGATGGCCCCTCCTGCGCTGCGCTGCACGGCCGAGACGATCTGCTCACGCCGTACCGGGTCGACACCGTCCGCCTGGCTCAGCCGGTGGTCGAGGTCGGCGCTGAGCCCGCCGAAGAGCAGCGTGCCGAGTACGGCGATGCCCAGCGCGGAGCCGATCTGCCTGACCGTGCTCTGCGTGCCCGAGCCCTGACCGCTGCGCTCAACCGGGACCTCGGCCAGGACCACCCCGGTGAGCTGGGCGGTCGCCAGCCCGATGCCCATGCCGTAGCAGAACAGGAACGGCACCGGCAGCGCCCACGGGGTGCCGGCGGAGATCACCAGGCCGAGTCCGGCGATCCCGGCGATCTCCAGAACCAGGCCGAGCCGGACCACAAAGGCCGCTCCCCTGGCCCGCGACAACGGGGAGGCGAAGGCACTGGCGGCGAAGGAGCCGACCGCGAGCGGCAGCAGGGCGACCCCCGTCTCCAGCGGCGAGTAGCCCAGGACGAACTGCATCCACAGCGGCAGCGCGAACAGCACGCCGAACTCGCCGAGGCTGACGATCAGCGCGGCGATGTTGCCGTTGCGGAAGGAGGTGATGGACAGCAACGACAGGTCCAGCAGGGCGACCTGGCCACGCCGGCCGCGACCCCGCTCGACCAGCACGAAGGCGGTCAGGGCCAGCGCGGAGGCGGCGAAGGCGACGGGCACCGGGGACAGCGCGAACGGCCATCGCCATCCGCCGACGGTGAAGGGCTCGACGGACCGCCACCAGCCGTAGACCCTCCCCTCGACCAGCCCGAACACCAGCAGGCCGAACCCGAGCGTCGACAGCACCGCGCCACCCAGGTCGGCGCCCCGCCTGCCGTCCGACTCCCGCGACTCGGCCACGAAGACCAGCACCCCGGCCAGTACGGCCACCGCGACCGGGATGTTGACGCCGAACGCCCAGCGCCAGGACAGGTCCGTGGTGAGCCAGCCGCCGACCAGTGGCCCGAGCGCGGCCATCCCTCCGATCGTGGCGCCCCAGACGGCGAACGCGGTCGCCCTGTCCCTGCCCCGGAAGCCCGCGTTCAGCAGGGACAGCGTCGTGGGGAAGATCATGGCCCCGCCGACGCCCTGCAGGATCCTGGCCCCGATGAGCATCGGCCCGCTGACGGAGAAGGAGGCCAGCAGGGACGTCAGCGCGAACAGCGCGACCCCGGTCAGCAGGAGTCTGCGCCTGCCGAGCCGGTCGGCGAGCCTGCCGAAGGTGAGCAGCAGCGCGGCGAACACCAGCGCGTAGGACTCCTGGATCCACTGCGCGTCGGTCGAGCTGAGCCCGAGGTCACCGATGATCTGCGGGACGGCCACGTTGGTGATCGTCGTGCTGGAGATGACCATCGCCACGGCCAGCGCGATGAAGGCCAGCCCGGCCCACCGCGTCCGTTTCGTCTCCGCCGTCTCCGGCGGCGCCGTCACGCCCATACGCTCTCCTTTTCGAACCTTGACCCTCTTCGGGCCGAAAATACTAAGTACCCTTAGCATCCTTCGGATAGCGTGGACGGAGGGTTTCAGTCGAAGGCCGGAAAAATGGGGTTCATGGATGATCACGCCTCATGGGCGACCGGCCGCCTGCTCCTGGTGGCCGCGCGGCTGGTGGAACGCGAGTGGAACGCCGTGCTCGCCGAACGCGGCCTGACCCACGCGGGCTTCCTGACCCTGCACGTCCTGCAGGACGGTCCCCGGACCCAGCGGGAGCTCGCGGCCCACACCTACGTCGAGGAGCAGACGATCCGGCCGGTGCTCGACCGGCTCGAACGCGACGGTCACATCGTCCGCGAGCGGGACACGGCCGACCGGCGCCGGGTGATGGTGAGCCGTACCGACCTGGGCGGGCGGACCTACGCCGAGATCATGAAAGGAGACCCGGCCGAGCGAATCATCGCCGACCGGGTCGAGGACCCCGGCGCGCTGCGCGCCGAGTTGATCCGGCTGATCACCGGAATCCGGAGTCGTTGAACGGCCGGTGGCCCCGGAGGACGCACGGGACCACCGGCCGTCGGTCACTTCTCCGAGGTGTAGCTGGTGAAGGAACGTTCCGGCTTCAACGTGACGGCGTTGTAGCACTTGACGCCGTTGACGACGGCGTCGTTCGGCGGGGTGACCCAGAGCTTGTAGATGTTGCAGTACTCGGGGCCGGGGCCGAACGCGGTCACCTGGACGTGGTCACGGAGATAACCGATCTTGGGGAAGGTCACCTTCCGTCCGGGCGCGAAGTTCTGGACGGTGTTCCCACCGGGCACCAGGGTGTTGAAGTTGATCCCGGCGGGAGTCGGCGCGTACGGCCCGGCCGCCGTCGGGTTGGTGTCGAGGACGTAGCCGAAGAACCTGGGCGGAACCGCGGCCCCGGTGATCGCCCGCTGACGCTGGTAGGTCAGCGTCCAGCCGG
The DNA here is from genome assembly GCF_040300765.1 of Streptosporangium sp. NPDC000239. Classification (NCBI taxonomy): domain Bacteria; kingdom Bacillati; phylum Actinomycetota; class Actinomycetes; order Streptosporangiales; family Streptosporangiaceae; genus Streptosporangium; species Streptosporangium sp. NPDC000239. The sequence continues at coordinate 54,063 of NZ_JBEPEI010000015.1, forward strand.
TGTTGATCGGCCGGCTCGTCGCGTCATGGCAGATCACCTTCACGTTCTGCGCGCTGACGGCCGATCCCCACGAGCCGATCTTGCAGCGGGCGGGCCGCTGCGGGTCGACGGCGGTCACCTGGAAGCCGCCCTCGGGGCCCGGCGACCCGAGCCCGGGAAGGGTGACGCCCCAGACGCCGGTCCCGCCCGAGGCGACCGTGTTGACCGCGCCCGACGAGTTGAACTGCGAGGCGATCCCACCGCCGTTGTAGTGGATGTAGCCGAGCGCCTGCGGCGCGGGCAGCAGGCCGGTGCTCGTCTCGTAGACGATGGTGAAGGGGGTGAACACCGGGGTGCCGCCGTACTTGTAGCACTGGACGACCGCGACCTGGTCAGCGCCGGAGGGCAGCCAGGTCTGCAACTGGCACCATTCGGCGTTCGGCGAGACGGCCGTCACGTGCGCGACGCCACCGGAGCTCGCGATGCCCGGGAAGACCACCTTCACCTGGCCCGTCGCACCGGACGAGACGGTTACGGTCGGCCCCGACGCCCAGCTTCCCGCCTGGTGGGCCAGGGAGGGGACGCCGGAGAAGACGTCGACGAAGGCGAATCCCCAGCGGTCGGGGACCGCCGCCTGGGCGTTCGCGGTCGGAATGAGTCCGGCGAGGAGCGCTGCGATGCCGCACAGAACTCCGAGAAACGTTTTTCTCAACCGGTGCATGCGTTTCTCCATCCTTATTTCTGGGGGGTGTGATGGCGCATATGGGAGCGACACCGGTGGAAGCCGGTGCTGATACGGGGGATGGATGAAGCCGGCCTTTTGGCCTCTGCGCCATTGATAACCCAGTCACGGTCCGGAGAAAAGACCCAAAACGGCATATGACGCCCTTAATTCCAACTGGTAATCCGTCAGCGGCAAAAAAGCGGCGTCCGCCTGTCAACTTCGTATATAACCCGGCTGGATCCCCTCGTCGAATGGTCAGACCGTGAAGTACACCCGGACGGTGGTTCCGCCCTCGCCCGTGTGGACGCGGACGAGATCACTGAGCAGGTTGGTGACGAGCAGCCCGCACGCGCGCCGCCGCCCGGGATCGACCGGTCCGCGCCCGGCGAGGGGGTCGGTGATGTGCCCGGCGTCCCTGACGTCCAGCACGACCTGGCCGCCCTCGGTCCACACGCGCAGCACTCCCCTGCCGCCGCCGTGGTCGAGGCTGTTGGCCACCAGCTCACCCGCGATCAGCCGCAGGTCGTCGAGGCGCTCACCGCGGAGCCCGGCCTGGGCGGCGTGCCCGACGGCGAACTCACGGGCCCGCGCGAGCTCGCCGCCCCCGAAGCTCAGGACCTCGGCCCTTCTCGGGTCGGGCAACACCCTGTTGGCGTCGCGGATCGCGCGTTCCGGCGCGTAGGCGTCGCTGACCCGCAGCCCGGAGCCGTCGAGCAGGACGGGGTGGGTGGTCTCGGCGTCCCTGACGACCGTGGGCTCCAGGGCCTCGACGTCGTACGGGCACATGATCGTGACGGCCCGCCCGGGAAAGGCCAGGTTGACCAGCGCCTCGTGCTGGAGACAGGCGGGATACTCGGTCGTCGAGCGACCCGGCCAGACCGGCTCCCCGACGATCCGCACCCTGCGGCCCTCGTGCGGATCGGCGAAGGCGCGCAGGACGGCGGGGATGATGCGGCCCGGGTTCCGGCCCTCCCTGGTCATGTCGAGGAAGCACACCGACGAGGCCAGCGGGCCGAGCCAGGTCCGCAGCAACCGGAGATTGCGCTCGGGGACGGCGACCGCCACGGGTTCTCCCGCCGCCAGGCCGCCACGAATGAACGGCAGGGTCGCCTGGAGATACTCGTGGTCACCGCGATAGAAAAGGGCAGGATGGACAAAAGGATCGAGTTCGGCTGTCGCGGTGTCCATCACGCCTCCGCGCCAACCGATGAGTGACGAGCGAGCACGGGCCCCGGAAGGCGGCAGCTGTCCGGTGATCCCAGCTCTGGCCGAATTGCCATGGCGATGATCCTGAAGTAGGGAAGGGGTACCGTCCAACGTACCCCCTGCCGCCTTTCTCAGCGAAGCCGACGACCGCCAAAAGACATCACAAAAGCTCCCTACCTGCCTTTTTCCGACATTTCATGTTATCGACCATACCTGCGGGAACACTCGGGAATTTTCCCCACCACACAGCCGACATATACGACAAAATTATGGCCATGCGAATTTTGATCATCGGTGGAACCAGGTTCGTCGGACGGCACATCACCGAGGCGGCCCTCGCGGCCGGGCACGAGGTCTCCCTGCTGCACCGGGGAAGGACCGGAGCCGACCTGTTCCCCGAGGCCGAGCACCTGACGGCCGACCGCAACACCGACCTGTCGATCCTGCGCGACAGGACGTGGGACGCGACGATCGACGTCAGCGCCTACCTGCCCACACAGGTCGACCTCCTCGCCGACACGCTGTCCACCGGGCGCTACCTGCTCATCTCCAGCACCTCCGTCTACACCCCGCCCCCCGCCCCCGGCTTTGCCGAGGACTCACCGCTGGCCGAGATCGACGGCCCGGTCCCCACCGAGGTGACCAACGAGACGTACGGCGCACTGAAGGCGCTGTGCGAGCGGACCGCCACCGCCAGGTTCGGCCGGAACACACTGGTCGTACGGCCGACCTATGTGATCGGTCCCCACGACCACACCGGACGCTTCACCTACTGGGTGAACCGGATCGCCGAAGGCGGTGAGGTCCTGGCGCCCGGCGACCCCGCGGACCCGATCCAGGTGATCGACGCGCGCGACCTGGCCTCCTGGATCGTCACCCTGCTCGACCGGCCGCTCGACCCCGCCGCTCCCACGGTCTTCCACGCGGTCAGCCCGGCGCCGCCGTACTCCTTCGGCGACATGCTGGAGGCGATCCTGGCCGAGTTCGGGCCGCCCGGAACGACCCTGACCTGGGTCGGCGCGGACTTCCTGTTCTCCGAGGGGGAGAACGGCGCCTCCCTGCCGCTGTGGTCGGAGGGCGACGAGTGGATGACGGCCAACACCGCCGACCCGGCGGCGGCCCGCGCCGCGGGACTCGATCCGCGTCCGCTCGGCCGTTCGGTGCGGGAGATCCGCGCCGCCGAGGCCGCCTTCTCCACCGAGATCACGATCACCCGGGAGCGGGAGGCCGAGCTTCTGGCCAAGTGGCGCTCCCACTGACGCCTTCCCGTCCGGTCAACGCCCAATAAATATGAGTGAGTGAGTCACTCACTCATATAGGGTGATTCGCGTGATCTCTACCTCTCCATCCTCCTCCCGCGCCTCGCCGCTCCCGCCGGACGAGCGGCGTGCCGCGCTCATCGCCTCCACTCTCGCGCTCATCCTCGCCGAGGGTCCCGACGTCAGCACCCGGCAGATCGCCCAGGCCGCCGGGGTGGCGGAAGGCACGATCTTCCGTGTCTTCGCCACCAAGGACGAGCTGGTCAAGGCGGCCATCATCAGCGCCATCGACTCCACGCCGCTGATCCGCGACCTGACGGCCGTCGACCGTACGGCCCCGCTGCGGGCGCGGCTCGTCGCCGCCGTCGAGATCCTGCAGCACCACACGACGCACGTCTTCCGGCTGGTGGACGCGCTCGGCGCCGAAGGGGTGACCCGGATCGCCCGTGAGGGCAGAGCCGAGCGCGGCGAGGAGGACTGCGACCCGCACGCCGCCATCAGGCAGGCGATCGTCAACCTGATCGTCCCCGACCGCGACCTGCTGCGCTGCACCGCCCCTGAGGCGGCGCGCCGCCTGCAACTGCTGACCGTCGCCGGCAGCCACCCCAAGCTCGTCGAGGACGACCCCCTACCTCCCGCGGAGATCGTCTCCATGCTGCTGGACGGCATCCGCCGACGGCACGACGACGACCATCTCCTCCCTCCGGAGACCCCGGACCACGAGACCCCACGTGGAGACCCCCAATGCTGAGCCGCCTGCTGCGCACCCACCTGCGGCCCTACACCTCGACCCTCATCGCCGTCGTCGTACTGCAACTGGTCAGCACCATCACCTCGCTGTACCTGCCCAGCCTGAACGCCGACATCATCGACCGGGGCGTCGCCACCGGCGACACCGGTTACATCCTCACCGCGGGCGGCTGGATGCTGGCCGTGTCCCTGGTGCAGATCGTCTGCTCGATCGCCGCGGTCTACTTCGGAGCCCGCGCGGCCATGGGCTTCGGCCGGGACGTCAGGGCAGCCGTCTTCCACCGGGTGAACGGCTTCTCCAGCAGGGAGCTCGCCCACTTCGGCGCCCCCTCGCTGATCACCCGCACCACCAACGACGTCCAGCAGGTCCAGATGCTGGTGATGATGACCTGCACCATGCTGGTCGCCGCGCCGATCATGTGCGTCGGCGGCGTCATCATGGCGCTGCGGCAGGACGTCGGCCTGTCCTGGCTGATGCTGGTCTGCGTCCCGGTGCTGCTGGTCTCGATCGGCCTGCTCGTCTCCCGGATGGTCCCCCAGTTCCGCGCCATGCAGACCAGGATCGACGAGGTCAACCGGGTGCTGCGCGAGCAGCTGTCCGGCATCCGCGTCGTGCGCGCCTTCGTCAGGGAGCGTGAGGAGACCCGGCGCTTCGCCGAGGCGAACGACGCGCTGACCTCGACCGCGCTGAGCGTCGGACGGCTGACCGCGCTCATCTTCCCCGTCGTCATGTTGATCCTCAACGCCTCCAGCGTCGCCGTGCTCTGGTTCGGCGCCTTCCGCGTGGACAGCGGGGAGATGCAGGTCGGCGCGCTCACCGCCTTCCTCATGTACCTGATCCAGATCCTCGGCTCCATGATGATGGCCACCTTCATCTCGATCATGATCCCGCGCGCCGCGGTCTGCGCCGAGCGCATCGGCGAGGTGCTGCGGACCGACTCCTCGGTTCCCCCGCCCGCCGACCCCGTACGGCAGGTGCGCACCCGCGCCGAGCTCGAACTGCGTGACGTCGAGTTCCGCTACCCGGGCGCCGCGGCCCCGGTCCTGTCCGGCGTCTCCTTCCGCGTCACCGCCGGGCAGACGACCGCCGTCATCGGCAGCACCGGGTCGGGCAAGACGACGCTGATCTCCCTCGTCCCCCGCCTTTTCGACGCCACCGCGGGCACCGTACTGGTCGACGGCGTCGACGTGCGCGACCTCGACCCCGCGATGCTCTGGGCACGCATCGGCCTGGTGCCGCAGAAACCGTACCTGTTCACCGGCACCGTCGCCGACAACCTGCGCTACGGCAACCCCGAGGCGACCGAGGAGGAGCTGTGGGAGGCGCTTGAGGTCGCCCAGGCCCGTGACTTCGTCGAGGCGATGCCCGAGGGACTCGACGCGCCCATCACCCAGGGCGGCACGAACGTCTCCGGAGGTCAGCGCCAGCGTCTCTCGATCGCCAGGGCGCTGGTCAGCAAGCCCGAGATCTACCTGTTCGACGACTCCTTCTCCGCTCTCGACCTGACGACCGACGCCCGGCTGCGCGCCGCCCTGCGCCCGCGCACCGCCGACGCCGCCGTCGTCATCGTCGGCCAGCGGGTCTCCACCATCGCCGACGCCGACCAGATCGTCGTCCTCGACGACGGCGTGGTCGTCGGCAGGGGCACCCACGACGAACTGCTCGCCTCCTGCCCGACCTACGTCGAGATCGTCGAATCCCAGCTCACCGAAGAGAGGGCGGCATGAGCGGCAACCGGCCCATGACGACCGCGCGTCCGCGCCCCCCGGCGGGAGGCGGCCCCTTCGGTCGCGGCCCCTTCGGCGGCGGGGGGATGCCGGTGGAGAAGTCGATGAACTTCGGGCCCTCCATGCGCCGGCTGATACGGCGGCTGGCCCCGGAACGCGTGCGGATCGTCGCGGTGATCGGCCTGGCCGTGATCAGCGTGGTCTTCGGCGTCATCGGCCCCAAGATCCTCGGCCAGGCCACGGACCTGATCTTCAGCGGCGTGATCGGCAGGAACCTGCCCGCCGGGACGACCACGGAACAGGCCGTCCAGAGCGCCCGTGCCTCGGGCAACGAGAACTTCGCCGCCCTGCTCTCCGGGATGGACGTCGTCCCCGGTCAGGGCATCGACTTCGGCGCGCTGGCCACGGCTTTGTCCTGGGCGCTGGCGCTCTACGTCGCGGCGTCGGTCTTCGGCTGGCTGCAGGGCTACCTGCTCAACGACGTGGTGCAGCGGACCGTGTTCCGGCTGCGCTCCGACGTCGAGGACAAGCTGAACCGGCTCCCCCTGCGCTTCTTCGACGGCCAGCCACGCGGTGAACTGCTCAGCCGGGTCACCAACGACATCGACAACGTCTCCCAAACCCTGCAGCAGACGTTGAGCCAGTTGCTGACCGCGCTGCTGACCGTGGTCGGCGTGCTGGTGATGATGTTCGTGATCTCGCCGCTGCTCGCGCTGATCGCCCTGGTGACCATCCCGGTCTCGACGATCCTCACCGGGCAGATCATGAAGCGCTCGCAGAAGCTTTTCGTCGCGCAGTGGACGCACACCGGCACCCTGAACGCCCACATCGAGGAGGCCTTCACCGGCCACGAGCTGGTGAAGGTGTTCGGCCGGGGCCCCGAGGTCGAGGAGGTGTTCCGCACCAGGAACGAGGAGCTGTTCAAGGCCAGCTTCGGCGCCCAGTTCATCTCCGGCATCATCATGCCGACGATGATGTTCGTCGGGAACCTCAACTACGTCGCCATCGCGGTCGTCGGCGGCCTGCGGGTCGCCACCGGGGCGATGAGCCTGGGCGACGTGCAGGCCTTCATCCAGTACTCCCGGCAGTTCACCCAGCCGCTCACCCAGGTCGCCTCCATGACCAACCTGCTGCAGTCCGGGGTCGCCTCGGCCGAGCGGGTCTTCGAGCTGCTCGACGCCGAGGAGCAGACCCCCGACCCGGCCGACCCGGTGCCGCCGACCGTACGGCGTGGCCGCGTCGAGTTCGAGCACGTGTCCTTCCGCTACGAGGCGGAGCGGCCCCTCATCGAGGACCTGTCGCTGGTGGCCGAACCCGGGCACACGGTCGCGATCGTCGGCCCGACCGGCGCGGGCAAGACCACCCTCGTCAACCTGGTCATGCGCTTCTACGAGCTGGAGGCGGGCCGCATCACCCTCGACGGGGTGGACATCACCGCGATGCGCCGGGACGACCTGCGCTCCCACGTCGGCATGGTGCTCCAGGACACCTGGCTGTTCGGCGGGACCATCAGGGAGAACATCGCCTACGGCAACCCCGGGGCGACCGAGGAGCAGATCCAGGCCGCCGCGCGGGCCACCTACGTCGACCGGTTCGTCCGCTCCCTGCCCGACGGCTACGACACCGTGATCGACGAGGAGGGGGGCAACATCAGCGCCGGTGAACGGCAGCTGCTGACCATCGCCCGTGCCTTCCTGGCCGACCCGTCCCTGCTGATCCTCGACGAGGCGACCAGCGCGGTGGACACCCGCACCGAGGTCCTGGTCCAGCACGCCATGGCCGCGCTGCGCTCCGACCGCACCAGCTTCGTCATCGCCCACCGCCTGTCCACCATCCGTGACGCGGACCTGATCCTGGTGATGGAGGCGGGCAGCATCGTCGAACAGGGCACCCACGAGGAACTCCTCACCACCGCAGGCGCCTACCACCGCCTCTACTCGGCCCAGTTCGCCGGCGCCCTGACCGCCGCGGAAAGCGAGGTCCCGACCACCTGATCCCACCGGAAGCACCGGGGCGGCGGGTGTTCCGCCCGCCGCCCCGGTGCTTCGTCAGGGCAGTTCGTAGCGCGTCAGAGCCTTGGCGAACGGCTCTCCGCTCGTGCGGGCGTACGCCATCCGTGCACGTGCTTCGCTGAGCGTACGCGGACGGTAGCCCGGGCCACCGCAACAGCTCTTGTGGAAGCGGACGCCCGAGTGCAGCAACAACGAGAGCACCCGCCAGGCCTCCCTGTCCCGCCGTCGTGGGGCCGCGAAGGCGGAACCGACATGGATCAGCGCCGTGGCACAGCGCGGGCAGGGCCGGTCCCGGTGACCAGGGCCGGGGTAGGGCTGCTTGTACGAGGCACGGCAAGGCAGACAGACAAAGGATGTCTTCGCGTGGGCCATACGCCCAGGGTAGGCCGTCGCGAGCCAAGATCGATCGTCTCTGACGCCGGGCCCGTACGGCGTGCCCGGTGAGGCACCATGAAAGGGTGAACGAGGGCAGGAACAGGCTGGCGGGGTTGCTGGGCGAGGGGGGCGTCGTCGTCCTGAGCGGGGCGGGGATGTCCACGGAGTCAGGCATCCCCGACTATCGAGGTCCGCAGGGCTCACTGAGCCGGCACACCCCCATGACCTATCAGACCTTCATCGGAAGTGAGGCGGCCAGGCGACGGTACTGGGCCCGCAGCCACGTCGGCTGGCGGACGATGACCCAGGCCGCGCCGAACGACGGCCATCACGCGGTCGCGCGCCTGCAGCAGCAGGGCCTGGTGACCGGCATCATGACGCAGAACGTCGACGGCCTGCACCAGGCGGGCGGCGCCCGGGAGGTCGTCGAGCTGCACGGCAGTCTGCACCACGTGGTCTGCCTCGACTGCGGCGACTCGACCCCGCGCGAGGAGCTGAACCGTCGCCTGCGCCAGGCGAACCCCTCCTTCGGTTTCCAGACCACCACGATCAACCCGGACGGCGACGTCGAGCTGGACGACGCCGAGGTCAGCGGGTTCCGGGTGGTCGGGTGCCTGGCGTGCGGCGGGGGAACGCTCAAGCCCGACGTCGTCTTCTTCGGGGAGAGCGTCCCCGCGGACCGGGTGCGCACGTGCTACGCCCTCGTGGCGAAGGCACGGCTGCTGCTGGTCCTCGGGTCGTCGCTGACGGTGTTGTCGGGCCGCCGATTCGTCCTGCACGCCGCCAGGCTCGGCATCCCCGTGGTGATCGTCAACCAGGGCGAGACCCGAGGCGACCCCTACGCCACTTTCACCCTCAACGCCCCCTTGGGCACGATCCTCCCGGAACTCGTCCAGTCTTTGACCTGAAACAACGGATTTATCAGCATAAATGGGCTTGTCGGAGGGGCTTTAGCCCTCCATGCTGCACCCAAATGATCAGCTCAAGAAGTGAAAAGACTCGCTTGCCGGAAGATGTCTGCAGGTAGAGCATGGTCCAGCTTCCAGATAATTTGCATCGGCCGGTCCCCCTCCGAGGAGACATAGGTAACCGGCCCAGCGTAGAAGAATGGCGGCACACCCAAAAAACCTTCTTCGTCTTTATTCTCGCGAAGGAAGAGGTGAACCGTCGATTCGCCACTAACGTAACGCTGCCCCGTCGGTGATGATGCACGCGTTGTACTCTGCGACTCCCAATGAAAGAGCGTCGAACTAATCGCCCGATCATTGTACATTGTTGTCGGGGAAAATCCTTTAGATTTCCTCAGAGTGACAAAGAAAACGTCAGCGTTTGCTGCGGGTACCCACTTAACACCCTCACGCACGTTCCCTGGGCGATCTACACCGAATGCAGCCAATGCTTCATTCTTTGAATAGCGTGCATGAAGCCGAAGCGGCAGACCTTCCACTTCTGTTGTTACCCTATGCATACGCTCTTCAAGGACAGAAGCAATCTCCCGCAACTCTTCTCGCCGTTGAGGATGACTTGCTAGCAAGTCTCGTATCTCTTTTCCCGAACCGAAGGAGACGTCACCTCCTAGCAGTGCAACATGCAGCATGGCCAGCAAGCGCGGATCGTCAGCGGACCCATTACGGAGCAGATCCAGTCGCAATGGATCATCAACATGAAGTAGCCGTCCAATCGCCCGACCAAGCTTCCGATCAGCCCCGTCTTCTACGGTAGGGAGATTCATAGCTTGACGGCGAAGCTCAGCCCATCCCCCCTTCCCTGACCGATAAAGGTCTTCTAGTTCAAACCCCGTCTCTTCCAAGAAGCTGGCTAGCGACGCCTCTGGCATCGAGCGGAGCTCAGAAACAAGATCCTTCCACGGTAGGCGGAGCGAGCGACGCACATTTTCGAGCACCAACTCGGTCACTACACTGTCAAGCTGAAGGTGACATCCAGCAGGAAGAACGGGGTTCGCTAAAGCTTCAGGAAGCTGTCGTCTCGATACCCCAGTTATTGCACGCAAGCGTAGGTCAAAGCGGAATTCGGCATGCTGATGACCAACAAAATCCAAAACAGTAAGACATGTCTTATTGGGATGGCGACGTAGACCGCGCCCGAGCTGCTGCAAGAAAACTGTCACGCTCTCCGTAGGGCGCAAGAATAGGACGGTATCAACCTCAGGAATATCCACGCCCTCATTAAACAGATCAACAGTAAATAAAACGTTAATCTCCCCTTTTCTTAGGCGCTGCACCGCCAGATAACGATCATGGTGCGAAACTTCTCCAGTTATAGCTAGAGAGGGGAGGCCGTACTTAGTGAACTGTTCGGCCATAAATTCGGCGTGCTGCACACTCACACAAAACCCAAGTGCGCACATCTTCTTGGGGTAGGCAATCTTTCCAGTTATGGCTTTTAGAATCAAGCCGACGCGAGCATGGTTCCCGACATAAATCTCACTAAGCGCCGCCTCGTCGTAACGTCCTCGACGCCACGCAACGTCAGCCAACGATACTTCATCATGGATACCGAAATAATGAAATGGGGAAAGGAGTTGATGGTCGAGCGCCTGCCACAGTCGCAGCTCATATGCGATCTTTCCCTCAAAGAAGGCCCTAACATCCACGCCATCGGTACGCTCAGGGGTAGCAGTAAGCCCGAGGAGATAACGCGGCTTAATATGATTAAGAAGACGACGATACGTGGGAGCTTCTGCATGGTGAAATTCATCCACAATCACCATATCGAACCGTGACGGATCAAGCTCGTCAAGGTCGATCCTGGATAGCGACTGAATGGAGGCGAAGACATGTTTCCACTTGCTTGGCCGACGGCCAGAAACAAGCTTTTCGCCGAACTCCCCGTCCTTAAGCGTTTGCCTGAACGTTGCCCGACTCTGGTCCAATATTTTCTCTTGGTGCGCAATAAAGAGCAGGCTATCGACCTTCTTCGCATTCAGAAGCCGTCGATAATCGAGCGCAGCAACGACAGTCTTCCCTGTACCTGTTGCCATGACAACTAAATTATGTGTGCGGCCGTGCACTTCACGCTCAGCCTCTAGCTCCTCAAGCGCCTCCTCTTGATACCAACGCGGCATAACGTCTAGCGTTGCGATCTCTAGCGGTAGATCAGTAGAAGCTGATCCCCCTTCCCTTCTTAGAGCTTCAGCCAGACGATTTCCATCTCGGATCGGATTATAATCTTCAAATGCTGGATCAGCCCAGTACTGTTCGAAGGTGGCAGTAAACGTTGAAAGTAGATGTGCCTGTTCAACCTGAGTGAGCCGCACATTCCATTCAAGGCCGTCTATTTGCGCGGCTTTGGAGAGGTTGGATGATCCTACATAGGCTGTTGAGAAACCAGTGTTCCGATGAAACATCCATGCTTTAGCGTGAAGTCTCGTACTGTGTGTCTCGTACGAGACCTTAACGGTTGCTCCCAGTTCAACTAAACGATCCAGAGCGACCTTGTCAGTAGCACCAATGTAGGTCGTTGTAATCACTCGGAGCTCACCGCCTCTGGCGACAAACTCCTTAATCGAATTTTCGATGAGGCGCAGCCCGTACCACTTAATGAATGCGCATACCAGATCAACACGATCGGCAGTGGCAAACTCTCTCACAACTTCGGAGCCAATGCTCGGTTGACCGTGTCCGTTCACAAGCAGAGCGCTGGCAGACAGCGGGGTCGCCGGTCGGGCCAATGGCTTCGAGCTCCCAGGCGCCCCGAACGGTCGCCGTACCTCAGTGAGCAACTGTGCGGGGTGAAGGACTTGTTCGCCTTCGTCCTCCGTGCCAAGGAACCCCGTGATGATCGCTTCGGCGATGCGGTTTGCATGATCAAGTTGCTGCGCAGGGGAGGTCGCTGTGCGAAGCGCATGGCGGGTCAGGCTGGCAATGTGCCGTACGAGGTAGTCCTCCGCGGCAGCCGGCTCGATGGGGACAGTCTCCACCAGCTCGTCAGGAAGAGCACGCAAGCGCGAGCTTAGGACGCTCGTAACAAGTTGCTCGTAGGCCCCTACAGGGAGATCACTCACAAGCCAATAATCTAAGCGGTCTGGGTGTCTCCGAAGTCGGATCCACGATGTTCACCGCAAGTGCGACAAACACCCCTGGTCCCTCGGCACCCTCCTAGAACAGCCGTTCGTCTCATGCCTTGCCGTAGGGCTTGTCAGGTATATTCCCGGCGAGGCATATTTGGGGGGTGCCTGTGGATGTGTTCGCTGTGCTTGCTGAGCCGACGAGGAGACGGATCCTCGATCGGCTGCTCAGGGCGGAGAGCAGTGTCGGGCAGCTTGTTGACGTGCTCGCGGTCAGTCAGCCAACCATGTCCAAGCATCTGAAGGTGTTGAGGGAGGCCGGTTTCATTTCCTGTCGTACGGCTGCGCAGCAGCGCATCTACCGGATCGAGCCCAGGCGGTTCGAGGCGCTCGATGAGTGGCTCGCGCCGTACCGCCGGCTGTGGGAGCGGCATCTCGACGCCCTTGAACGCCATCTCGACAACCAGGAGGAGCAGTGACGAACTCCGAGGTCGGCTATCAGACCGACGGGGGACGGTGGACTCTCGTCTTCGTCCGGGACCTGCGGCACTCACCAGAGAGCGTGTGGGCAGCGCTCACAGACCCCGCCCAACTGGGTGAATGGTCTCCCTACACCGCCGACAGGGACCTCGGGACGGTCGGTGAGACGACGCTGACGATGCTCGACGACGGGCCGGGGATCTCCGCGGGGATGTCCGAGTTCGTGAGCCGCGCGGAACCGCCGACTCTGCTCGAATACACCTGGGGCGGTGACCGGCTGCGCTGGGAGTTGGCCGCGCTCGGCTCCGGGACACGATTAACGCTGCGGCACACGCTCAAGGAGCGCAGGTGGATGCCGGAGGTCGCGGCCGGCTGGCACCTGTGCTTCAACGTCGCCGAACACCTGCTCGACGGATACCCGGTGGGTCCAATCCGTGGGAAGAAGGCGCGTGACCACGGCTGGGAAGGGCTGCGCGAGATCTACGCCAGGCAGCTGGAGACCGTCGAGGAGCACTGCCTCAAGGCCGTGTGACCGGCTGAACCGAGCGATCCGGGCGCTCCATGCCGCGCCCGTACCGTAGACGCACCAACCGTACGAACCTGCTCCCGGGTGTCAGGAAGAGAGAACAGAAAAGCCGCCCCTTTCAAGTCCATTTATCGGAAAATGCTCTGTTTTTTTCGCCCCTTCTCCAGGCATTACCGGCTGCATATGATTCGAGCCGGTTGACTGAGGGACACTGCCTCCCGCCTGTGAGGAAGGGGCACCATGGACCGGCCCACCGCACGTACGTTTCCCATCCACCGACCGGACCCGTACGGCGTCCCCGCGGAACTCGCCGAGCTCCGCGGGGAGCCACCCTGCCGCCTTCACTTCGCCGACGGCGAGGAGCACTGGGTGCTGAGCCGCCACGCCGACGTCCGGGCCGTGCTGGCCGACCCCCGGATCAGCGCCGACGACAGGCTCGCCGGCTTCCCCCAGCTGCTGCCCGGCGCCAAGCCGGGTGAGTTGTCGTTCACCCGGATGGACGACCCCGAGCACGGACGGCTGCGGCGGATGCTCACCTCCGAGTTCAGCGTCCCGCGCGTCGAGACGATGCGGCCGACGATCGAGGGCGTGGTCGACGGCCTGCTCGACGACCTGGAGAAGGGCGGCGGCCCGGCCGACCTGGTCCGGCGCTTCGCCCTGCCGGTGCCGACGCTGGTGATCTGCGGGCTCCTCGGCGTGCCGTACGAGGACCACGCCTTCTTCCAGACCCGTAGCGCGGCCATCCTGTCCTCCAACCCGCCCGAGGTCGCGGGGCCCGCCTTCGCCGAGATCGCCGTCTATCTCGACCGGCTCCTGACCGACAGGGAGCGTGAGCCGAAGGACGATCTGCTCAGCAGGATCGCGGCGCGGGTGAACGCCGGCGAGCTCACCCATGACGAGGCGCTCGGCATGGCGCGGGTGCTCCTGATCGCCGGGCACGAGACCACGGCGAACGCGCTGGCGCTGAGCGTCCTGACCCTGCTCGACCACCCCGGGCAGCTCGCCGAGCTGCGCGCCGACCCGGCCCTCGTCCGTCCCGCGGTGGCTGAGCTGCTGAGGTTCCTGACGATCACGCAGGGGCCCATGGCGCGGATGGCGACGGCGCCGCTGGAGGTGGGCGGGGTGACCGTACAGGCCGGTGAGGGGGTGGTGCTCTCCCTGCTGTCGGCCAACAGGGACGAGCGCGCCTTCCCCGAGCCCGACCGGCTGGACCTGCGGCGTGATCCGAGGTTCCATGTCGCGTTCGGGTTCGGCCCGCACCAGTGTCTCGGCCAGAACCTGGCCAGGGTCGAGCTTGAGGTCGCGATCTCCAGGCTGTTCGCCCGCTTCCCCGGCCTCGCTCTGGCCCGTCCGGTCGAGGAGCTCGGTCTGCGTGTCGACTCGGTGATCTACGGCGTGCGCGAGCTGCCCGTCACCTGGTGAAGTCGTGAATGAGCTTCCAGACCTGGGCGGGTGCCTCCTCCTGGGCGAAGTGGCCGACACCGGGGATCAGCGCGGTGACCGGCCGCAGGACGCCTGCCTCCCTGAAGCCCTGGGCGTAGGCGGTGATGTCGCCGCCCTCGCCGTCGCCCCGCAGGTAGAGGAGGGGTGTGCCGACCGGGCCCCGCCTCGGCGAGGGCCGCGTTGTCCAGCGCGTCCTGGGGGAGGGCGCGGTAGAGGTCGAACCCCGCGGTGAGCGCCGTGTCACGCGCGTAGGCGGCGGCGTGGGCGCGGCGTGACTCCGGGGTGATCCTCGCCGGGTCGACGGAAAGCACGTCGTAGAAGTAGTCGAAGTAGGCGGCCTGGCGTCCCCTGACCAGGGTCTCCGGCAGGGCGGGCACGGCGTGGAAGCCGAAGTGCCAGATGTACGGGTTCGCCAGGACGTCCTTCCAGGGGGCCACACCGGGGATCACCGTATTCATGATCACCACCCGGGCGGCGCCGTACCGTCGCAGGTAGGCGTAGGCGATCATGCCGCCGGCGTCGTGACCGACCAGCGTGAGGTCGGTGAGGCCGAGGCTCAGGACGAGTTCGTGCACCATCCCCGCCAGGCGGAGTTTGGACCCGCCGGGGGCAGGCCCCGTGGAGTCGCCGATCCCCGGCAGGTCGACGGCCAGGAGCCTGGCGTCCGTCCCCGCCGCCTCCATCACGCCCCGCCAGGTTCGCCATGACTCCGGCCAGCCGTGCAGGAACAGCACCGGCCTGCCCAGGGGGTCGCCCGTCTCGACGACGTGCAGCGGGGATCCGGCGATCGGCACGTGGGTGTGCCGCTCCTCAATAGACATGTTTCATGTCTACCAAACGACATGAAACATGTCTATCGGCTAGGCTGGACCGCGTGAGTGACTTCGAGCGGGGCACGGGTTTCCTGCTGGCGCGGCTGGGGTCGCTGGCGGCGCGGTCGTGGGCCGCCTTCCTGACGGGCCACGACCTCACCCAGGCCCAGTACGTCGTCCTCGCGACGCTCGGTGCGCAGGGGCCCATCGGCCAGCGGCGCCTGGCCGAGCTGGTCGCCGTGGACGCCCGCAACATCGTGCCGGTCCTCGACTCCCTGGCCGCCAGGGGGCTCGTCGAGCGCAGGACGCACGAGACCGACCGGCGCCGCCGTACGGTCGCCCTCACCGAGGGCGGGAACGCCCTGCTCGGCGCCCTCGCCGTCACGGCGGCGGCCGAGCAGGACCGCTTCCTGCACGCGCTGGACCGGCGTGCTCGCGAGCGGCTCAACCACCTGCTCCGCGCGCTCTACGCCTCGCACGTCCCCGCCCCCGGCTGAGGGAGCCTCAGCCGGCACTGATGCAGAAGGGGTGCCCCTCGGGATCGGCCAGGACCGTCCAGCCGTCCCCACCCGGCTGGAAACCGGGCCTCGTCGCGCCGAGCGCGAGCAGTTCCTTCGTCGCGGCCTCCACGTCGGCGACCCTGAAGTCCAGGTGGGCGTGCTTGGCCGCGTCGGGCCACCCCGGGCCCCGGTAGTCCTCGATCCGCTGGAAGGCGAGCTGGATCGGGCCGTCCCCGAGGTAGGCGGTCTCGTCGTCGCTGTAGGTGATCCTCCAGCTGGTGGCCTTGCCGTAGAACTCGGCGAGCGCCCGGGGGTCGGCGCAGTCGATGATGATGGCGGTGATGGTGACGGTCGGTCCCGCGAGAGCGGTCATCGTGGCTCCTGTGGTCGTCGTTTACGTAACCAGCTTCCCGCCTACGCCGGTTATGGTCTTGAAGATTCTTGCGGGCCGTTTCTGTCGCACCCGCCGGGTAACGTCCCCCCGTGCTGTCCGCCGTGCCCCTCGCCGTCCGCCCCCACTTCGCCGTGTCCACGGTGACCTGCCGCGCCCACCACACCCGGTGGTCGGCGCCCGATCCCGGCGGGGCACACCGGCTGGTCCTGGTACGGCGCGGCAGGTTCAGGCGGTGGGCCGACGGCGTCGAGGCCGACCTGGACCCGACGATGGCCTACCTCGCGGCGCCGGGTGAGGAGGAGCGGTTCGCCCATCCGGCGGGCGGTGACCTGTGCACCTCCGTGGCCGTCTCCCCGCGTCTGTGGGACGGGCCGTGGACCGGCACGACGGTCTACGTGGACGCCCGGGTCGACCTGGCCCACCGGCGGCTGCTCGCCGCGGCGCGCGGCGGCGACGTCGACTACGCGCTCGCCGAGGAGTTGCTCGGGCTGGTCGCCGCGGCCACCGGCCACCGTCAGGGCCGTCCGGCCAGCCCCGCCGACCGGGCGCTCGTCGCGGCGGCCCGTGAGGCGATCGTCGCGGACCACCCCGACGCGACCGGGCTGTGCCCGCTGGCGGCTCTCCTGGGCGCCTCGCCGTACCGGCTGAGTCGTGTCTTCTCCCGGGAGATGGGCGTCTCACTGACGCGATACCGCAACCGGGTCCGTGTCGGCCGGGTGATCCGGCGCATCGAAAACGGCGAAGGCGGCGAAAACCGCGAAAGCGACGAGGGCGGCGAGGGCACGGCGCATGGCCTCGCCGCCCTCGCCGCCGACCTCGGCTTCGCCGACCAGGCCCACCTGACCAGGACCGTCCGCGAGCACCTTGGTCACACCCCGACCGCGCTGCGCCGCCTGCTCGGGCGGCGCGGCCGGGGTCAGACGGCGATCACCAGGTGACCGGGAGCTCGAAGACGCCGTAGTTGATGGCCTCGTCCTTGAAGCGCAGCGCCTCGACCGGTTCGGCGAGCCGCAGGCCGGGGATCCGCGCGAACAGTGTGTCGAAGGCGATCTGCAGCTCCAGGCGCGCCAGGTGCTGACCGAGACACTGGTGGCCGCCGAAGCCGAACGCCACGTGGTGGTGGTTGCCGCGGCCGATGTCGAACTCGTCCGGCCTGGCGAACTGGTCCGGGTCCCGGTTGGCCCCGGTGATGAGGGCCAGGGCGCCCTCCCCCGCCCTGATGACGGCGCCGCCGAGTTCGACGTCCTCGGTCGCGACCCGGGAGGTGGCGATCTCGGCGATCGTGAAGTACCGCAGCAGTTCTTCGACGGCCGCCGGGGTCCTCGCCGGGTCGGCGCGGAGCGCGGCGAGTTGGTCGGGGTGTTCGAGCAGCAGCAGGGTGCCGAGCGCGATGATGTTCGCCGGGGTCTCGTGCCCGGCCATCAGCAGCATGAAGGCCATCCCGACGAGGTCCTTGTGCCCGGGGACGCCCGGCTCCCCCGGCCTGGCCGCCAGCCTGCCGATCACGTCGTCGGTCGGGGCGCGCTCCTTGTCGCCGACCAGCGCGTCCAGATAGTCCGTCAACTCGACCATGGCCCGCCCGCCCTCCTCGGGCGAGGGCGCGTTCATCACGGTCGAGGAGATCTTGAGGAAGAAGTCACGGTCGGCGTACGGCACGCCGATCAGCTCGCAGATCACCATGAGCGGGACCGGGTCGGCGAAGGCCCGCACCAGGTCGACCGGGCGCGGCCCCTCCAGGATGCGTTCGACGTGCTCCTCGACGATCTCCTGGACACGTGGCCGCAGCCGGCGCAGCCGCTGGACGGTGAACTCCCCGGCCACGGCCCGCCGGGCGATCGTGTGCTCCGGCGCGTCCATGCCGATCAGCGAGGTCGAGAACTCCGGCGCGGGCACCTGGTGCTCGTACAGGACGGGGAAGCCGGGGTGGCGCATGTCCGAGCTGAACCTCGGGTCGGCCAGCATCGCCCTGACGTCCCGGTAGCGGGTGACCGCCCAGGCCAGGGCACCGGTCGGCAGCCTGACCTTGGATATCGTCGGGCGCTCGCGCAGTTCGGCGTAGCCGGGGGGCGGTTCGAACGGGCAGGTGCGCCGCATCGGATAGGACAGCGTCGGATAGGTCGCGTCGGTCATCGGTTCTCTCCTGGAGGGGTGACGGTCGACGGTGTTCACGCTTGGAGCTGCGGCCCCGGGGCCTTCGGCCGCGACAGGCCGGACGTCCCCCGCGTACGGCTCCCGCCCCAGCGGCGCATCGCCGGGATCTCGACCACGGTCCGCAGGACCCAGGCCGCGAGCACGCACAGCAGGTAGGCGCCGATGAGGAAGGCGATCCCGGTCGGGGTGTTCCACTGGGTCCGGGTGTAGTGGTTGGCGTATCCGACCCACTCCCCGGCGAACGCGGCGTGCACCGAGAACAGCACCGGGATGTGCACGATGTAGAACGCGAAGGAGAGGTCGCCGAGCCTGACCATCAGCCTGCTGTTCATCACCCTGGAACGGCCCGCGAGGTCCGACGTCGCCACCGAGCCGATGAGCAGGGCCATCGGGATGGGATAAAGCGCGGCGAAGACGAAGTTCTGCGGCAGGAAGTACAGCACGACGTAGACGGCCAGCACGCAGAGCGCCGAGACCACGACCGGGACGCGGACCCAGCGGCCCGTCTGGATGATCCTGCACAGGATCATGCCGAGCACGAACTCAAGCGAGCGGGTGATCGGGAAGAAGTACAGGAACCACTGCTGGGGCCACGAGCCGACCCCGAAGACCTTGCTCGGGCCGTACCCGGCCAGGAACGGTTCGCTCAGCAGCGGCATGGCCAGGGCCAGCAGCCCGACGCCCGCCAACCAGAACCACAGCCTGCCCGGCTTGATCCGGTTGACCAGCGCGTACAGCAGGGGAAAGGCCGCGTAGCACAGCAGCTCGACGGAGAGCGTCCAGGTGGGGCCGTTGAGCTGGTAGTACATCAGGTCCGCGTCCGGCCACCAGTTCTGCACCAGGAACACGTTCGCGACCGCCGGGACGAGCCTGATCGTCTCCCCCGCCGCGACGAAGGTGAGCGCCGAGACGACGAGCACCACCAGGTGGTTGGGGAAGACGCGCAGCAGCCTCCGCCGCCAGAAGCGGCGCGCGCCCGGCCTGGCCGACCAGGTCAGCACGAACCCGCTGAGCACGAAGAAGAACGAGACCGCGAGGAAGCCGAGGACCCCGTTGTCGATGAGGGTGTTGTAACCGGCGGCGACGCCCTTGTCGGCGAACACCGAGGCCGCGGCGCCGTGGGCGACGAAGACGAACAGCATGCCGACGGCGCGCAGGCCGGTCAGCGACGAGAGGTTTCCTGGAGTTACTTCCTGCGTGGCGGTCATCGGCGGTCACTCTCCCGAAAGTCGACGGGCCGGGGCGGGCCCCGGTCTCCCGGCGGAGATTTCCTCCCGCTCAAAGGTCGGAACCGACCGCGGTTCCTTGACAGTGCCACAACTTCTCCGGCCCGATTTCTTTGAAAATGCTGTGAAGCCCGAAAAGAACGACGGCGGACGTCAAGAACGCGACCCCGGCTCCGACATATCCGTGAGGACGGCTCCTCGCGGACGGCCCGGATCGGGGACGGGTGCCGCGACGGATGTGCCGGGCCATCGAGCGCCCGCACACGGAAAGAGCCGCGAAAGGGCCGCGAAGGGGCCACGGAGAAGGCCATGAGGAGGCGTCACCATGCCGTACCGGATTGGAAGACCTGAGAGAAGTCCCTGCTCAGAGCCCTGCCGTCGGTAACCGGACCTCGCACTCGAAAAACCCCGCCCGGCCGTCGGAACGGCACGGAGAGTTCGCACCAACCGCACACCGGCTCTCCCCCGCCGAACGGGAGGGGGCCTGTTTGGAGTCGCGCCACATGGTCGAGTCGTCGAGCCTGTCAGAACCCCGCCCAACCGGACTTCCGTCTCGTCTTCCCTCACTCACGGGAATGCGATTCGTCGCCGCAACCATGGTCTTCGCCCTGCACGTGATGGTCGAGGGGATTTTCGCCTCCGGCGCCTCTCACCCGATGCTCTTCAAAATGCTCGCCCTCGGCGGAGGAGCGGGTGTCGGTTTCTTCTTCGTGCTCAGTGGATTCGTGCTGACCTGGTCGGCGCGCCCCGACGACACGCCGCGGAGGTTCTGGCGGCGACGTTTCTTCAAGATTTATCCGAACCACGTGCTGACCTTCCTCGCCGCGGTCCTGGTCATCACCCTGCTGGTGGGAAACGCCGTCGGCCTGGCGGACGCCGTACGCAACCTGTTCCTGCTGCAGGCGTTCTTCCCGCAGGCGCGGACCATCACCGGCGTCAACCCGGTGGCGTGGTCGCTCTCCTGTGAGGCGTTCTTCTACCTGTGCTTCCCCTTCCTGCTCGGCCTCGTGCGCAGGATCAGGCCGGAACGGCTGTGGATGTGGGCCGTCGGCGTGGTGGCGGTGATCTTCCTGGTCCCGCTCGCCTCCGGCCTGCTGCCCGCGCAGCAGCCGTACCCGATCCTCGGGGTGACCGAGTGGGAGACCTGGTTCATCTACCACTTCCCGCCGGTGCGGATGCTGGACTTCGTCTTCGGCATCCTCCTCGCCCAGATGGTGCTGACCGGCAGGAGGATCCCCCTCGGCTACACCGGTTCCGTGCTGCTCAGCGTGGTCGTCTACGCGCTGACCCCGCTGATCCCGCCGACCTACGCCTTCGTCGCGGCGTTGTGCGTCCCGCTCGGGCTGGTCATCGCCAACGGCGCCGTCGCCGACCGGGACGGCAGGCGCACCGGTCTTTCCGGGCGGGTGTGGGTGTGGCTCGGCGAGGTGTCCTTCGCCTTCTACATGTGGCACCGGCTGATCCTGATCACCGGTCATGACCTGCTCGGCGCGGGTGAGGCGTGGCCGACCCCGGTCGCCCTCGCCATCAGCGCGCTGCTGTTCGCCGTGACGCTTCTGGTGTCGTGGCTGACGTTCCGCCTGTTCGAGGGACCCGTCATGCGCCGGTTCGGTACGGCGGGCGGCGCCCGGCGGGCCAGGCCCGGCGGTGGTCAGGTGGGCGCGCCGGTGTGAGACGGCTGTCCGGGCCCCGGTCCGCCCGACACGGCGGACCGGGGACTCGGGGCGTGGTCAGCTCTGCTCACCGCCCGCCCTGCGGAAGAAGACCGCGGCCAGAACGGCGAAGAGACCGAAGATGACGGTGGAGAGCACACCGGCCGCGTTGAGGCCCGCGGTGAAGGCGCCGTGCGCCTGCCGCAACAGTTCGCCGGCCTGGTCGGCGGGCAGGCTCGCCGCGACGGAGGAGGCCCCCGCGACGGTCTCGCGGGCGGTTTCCGCCGCCGCCGCGGGCACCCCTTCGGGGACGGCCCCGGTCATCTGGTGCTGGTAGACGGCCGCCCCGATCGTGCCGAGCAGGGCCAGACCGAGCGCGCCACCGAGGAAGTTCGCGGTCTCCGACATGGCCGCCGCTGAGCCCGCGCGCTCGGGCGGGACCGAACCGACGACCAGCCCGGTGCCGATCGTGAAGAGCGGCCCGGTGCCCACCGCCAGGATCGCGATGCCGATCACGACCGGCACCGGCCCCCACGTCGAGTTCACCACGATCAGTACGGCGGCGCCGAGCGTGGAGACCGCCAGGCCACCGGCGATGGCGACGCTGGGCTTGAGGGACTTGGTGAAGGCCGGGGTGACCATCGTGCCGACCGCGACCGCAAGGCCCATCGGCGCGAACCACAGGGCCGAGACCAGCGGGGAGTAGCCGAGCACGCTCTGCAGGAACTGGGTGACCAGCAGGCCGACACCGGCCATCACGATCCCGGCCAGCGAGAGCGCGAGCACGACCAGGGCGAACGAGCGCCGGGTGAACAGGCGCAGGTCGAGCAGCGGGTTCTCCAGGCGGAGCTGGCGGCGGACGAAGACGATCGCGAACACCAGGCCGACCAGGATCGCCACGACGGACACGGTGGCCGTGCCGTTCCCGGTGGCGAGGGTCTTGATCCCGTACACGATCGGCAGGATCGCCAGCATGGACAGCAGGACGCTGGTGAGGTCGAGCCGTCCGGCCTGCGGCGGGCGGAACTCCGGCAGCACCAGCGGCCCGGCGATGAGCACGACCACCATGATCGGCAGGGCCATCAGGAACACCGACCCCCACCAGAAGTGGTCGAGCAGGATGCCGCCGACCACCGGGCCGAGCGCGGCGCCGGTGAAGTTGCAGGTGGCCCACACGGCGATGGCCTTGCCACGCTCCTGGCCGTCGCGGAACATGTTGGTGATCAGGGCCAGGGTGGACGGCATCACCGTCGCGCCCGCGATGCCCAGCACCGTCCTGGCCGCGATCAGCACCGTCGGGTTGGGCGCGTAGGCGCTGGCCAGTGAGGCGATCGCGAAGAACACCGCCCCGGTCAGCAGCAACTTGCGCCGCCCGATCCGGTCGCCGAGCGTGCCCATCGTGATCACCAGTCCGGCGACCATGAACCCGTAGGCGTCGGTGATCCACAGCTGTTCGACGCTGTCGGCGCCCAGCTCGGCGGTCAGCCTCGGCAACGCCAGGAACAGCACGTTCATGTCCAGCGCGACCAGCAGCGTGGGCAGCGCCAGCACCGCCAGCCCCATCCAGGTGCGGCCTGTCGCCTTTGGCTCGGTCTCCTCCGTATTACTGACGGACATATTGGGCTCCTCTTCGTGGATGCGTCCCGTTGGTGAGGAGGTGACAGATAGGGTTACCTCTCACTGAGAGGTCGGAACGGGTTCTCAGATCTTGCGCCGGGGAGTCAAGAATTCGACGCCGTCTCCGACCTCACCGTGGAAAGCCGGTACGGGCCGAGAGGAGAACCCCGTGAAGTTCCTGCTGATCATGCACATGAACCCCGAGATCTGGGACTCGCTGACCGAGGAGGAACGCAAGGAGATCATGAACGGCCACCAGCCGTTCATCAAAGCGGTCGAGGAGTCCGGCGAGCTGGTCGGTCACCAGGTGCTCGAAGGCCCCTCGACCAGCGCCGTCGTCCGGGTGAACGGCGGTGTCCCGGTGGTCTCCGACGGCCCCTACCTGGAGACCAAGGAGTACCTCGCGGGCTTCTACATGATCGACTGTGAGAGCAGGGAGCGCGCGTTCGAACTGGCCGCGATGATCCCGGACGCCTCCGTACCCGGCATCGGCATCGAGGTCCGGCCCATCATGTTCTCCGCGGGAAGCCCGGTGTGACACTGGAGGCCGGACCGCCCTGAGGTGAGCGGAGGGGCATGACAGCCGCGAACGGATTCGAGGACTTGCTGCGCTCGCTCGCGCCGCAGGTTCTCGGCACGCTCGCCCGCAGGTACGACGACTTCGGGCTCTGCGAGGACGCCGTCCAGGAGGCGCTGCTGGCCGCGGCGCAGCAGTGGCCGGTCGAAGGGGTCCCCGACAACCCGCGCGGGTGGATGACGACCGTCGCCTCCCGCCGCCTGGTCGACCTGCTCCGCGCCGAGCAGGCCAGGCGCCGCCGCGAGGCCACCGTCGCGGCGCAGCTCCCCGAGGTCGTGCCGGGACCCGACGAGCACTCGTGGGGTGACCGGGACGACACCCTGACCCTGCTGTTCCTGTGCTGTCACCCCGCGCTGACCCCGGGCTCCCAGGTGGCGCTGACCCTGCGCGCGGTCGGCGGGCTCACCGCCGCGGAGATCGCCCGTGCCTTTCTCGTCCCCGAGGCCACCATGGCGCCCCGCATCAGCCGGGCCAAGCAGCGCATCAGGGCCGCGGGCGCGCGTTTCGAGGAGCCGCCGGAGCACGAGCGGGCCGAACGGCTGCGCGTGGTCCTCCAGGTGCTCTATCTGATCTTCAACGAGGGTTACACCGCCACCTGCGGCCCCGACCTGCACCGGACCGACCTGACCCGCGAGGCCGTACGGCTGACGCGCGCGGTGCTGCGGCGGCTTCCCGACGACGGGGAGGTGGCCGGGCTGCTGGCGCTCATGCTGCTGACCGAGGCGCGGCGACCCGCGAGGACCGGTGCCGACGGCGCGTTGATTCCCCTGGCCGAGCAGGACAGGTCTCGCTGGGACGCCGCCGCGATCGCGGAGGGCACGGCGCTGGTCACCGGGGCCATGTCGCGCTCCGGTCTGGGCCCGTACCAGCTCCAGGCCGCCATCGCGGCCGTGCACGCCGAGGCGGCCGACCCCGAGGACACCGACTGGACGCAGATCGCGATCCTCTACAAGATCCTCGAACGGCTCACGCCCAACCCGATGGTCACGCTCAACCGGGCCGTCGCCGTCGCCATGACCGAGGGACCGAGGGCCGGTCTGCTGCTCCTTGAGGAGTTGGAGGGCGACGACCGGATGGCCAGGCACCATCGTTTCCGCGCGGTGCGCGCCCACCTGCTGGAGATGGCCGACGACCCGCGTGCGGCCCACGAGGAGTATCTCCTGGCCGCCCGGCACACGGCCAGCATCCCCGAGCAGCGCTACCTGCGCTCGAAGGCCGAACGCCTCGGGGGGTTGACCCCGGGACCCTAGGCCAGGGAGCCGAGGAACCCGCGGACGGCCGCGGTGAAGCCCTCGGGGTCGCCGGCGTAGACGAAGTGGTCGGTGGCCAGTTCGGCGAGGCGGGTGTTCGGACGGCGGTCGATCATGGCCTGGACCTGGTCGGCGGGGATGACGCTGCCCTTCGTGCCCCGGATAACGAGGGCGGGGCAGGTGGTGGCGAGCCAGGCGGCCCAGTGGTCACCCCGGTTGAGCTCCTCGGAGGCGAGCATGTCCTGGGGGTGGAAGGGCAGGCGCCAGGTGCCGTCGGGGTTCTCCCGCAGGGTCTCGGTGAAGTAGGGGGCGGCCTCGCCGAGCGCCTCGACCAGCGCCTCACGGGTGGGCGCCTGGTAAGGCAGGCTCTCCAGGAACGCCAGCGGGTTGGGCTCCCCGTCGATGCCGAGGACGACCGGCGCGTCCGCGTTGACGAGGGCGGTGACCCGCTCGGGGTGACGGGCGGCGAGGTGGTAGGCGTTGATGCCGCCCAGTGAGTGGCCCATCACCGCCACCCGGTCGAGGCCGAGGTGGTCGAGCAGGGCGAGGATGTCGGCGAGGTAGCCCTCGCGGGAGTAGTCGGCGGCCCGGTCGGACTCGCCGTGTCCCCGCTGGTCGGGTGCGATGACCCGCCACTCGGGGGCCAGCCCGGCGGCGACGGCGGCGAAGCTCGTTCCCTCCGACAGGTGCCCGTGCAGGGCGAGCAGCGGACGCCCCGGCCCGCCGAAGTCGACGTAGGACAGGCGGCGGCCCGCGATGTCCAGCCCCGCCCGCACCGGGGCCACCGTCGGCGCGATGACATGGTTCATGGTTCTCTCCTCAACTCGGCTTCCGTACGGCTTCGCGAGCGGGTGCCGGTACGGCCCGCTCTCTCGCCTGTCATGAAGATACCGGCGATTTGGGCATTTGCGCAATGCATATGCCTAAGGCATTTGCGCAAGAGAGCGTGGCGCCGTGAACAGGGCGAGTAGCATCCCGCTATGGGAAATCGCGAGGACCTGCTCGCCGGGGCGAGGCGCTGCCTGGAGGAGAAGGGGTGGGCGCGAACGACCGTGCGCGACATCGCGGCGGCGGCCGGGGTGAGCATGGCGGCCATCGGCTACCACTTCGGCTCGCGGGAGGCGCTGCTGAACGCGGCGCTCATCCAGGCGATCGACGAGTGGGGCCTGGAGACCGGGCAGACGGCCTCCGCCGTCTACGACGACCTCACCGCGACCCCCGAGGAGCGGTACGAGGCCCTGTGGACACGGCTGTCGAAGTCGTTCGGCACCCACAGGAAACTGTGGGCGGCCAGCGTCGAGGCGCTGGTGCAGGCCGAGCACTCACCGGAGCTGCGGAGGTATCTCGCCGACGGCCAGCGGGAGGGCCGCCGGGGGCTGGCCTCGATCTTGCTGGGAGTGGAGGAGGACACGCTTCAGGAGGGCACGACGCGCACCCTCGGCTCGGTGCAGCTGGCCCTGCTGTCCGGCGTGATGATGCAGTGGCTGGCCGACCCGGAGCAGGCGCCGACCGGAGCCGAGATCCTGGAGGGGCTGCGGACCCTCGTGGGCCTCTTCGAGGCGGCCGAGGCCGGGACCCCGCAGGGGGCGGCTCCGAAGGGCCCGGAGGGCGGCGTGCCGTGCGGTGAAGGTGTGCCCTCAGACTGAGCCGGGCGGCCCACCGGGCAGGTGGACCGCCGCCGAAAGCGCCCGGGCACGGGACCCGCGGGGGGTCAGCCCATGCTCTTGGCGCCGTCGAGGGACTCGCGGATGATGTCGGCGTGACCCGCGTGCTGGGAGGTCTCGGCGATGAGGTGGAGCAGGACCCGGCGCACCGACCTGCGCGCGTTCGGCGGGAACCACGGGGCCTGCGGCAGGGGATACGAGACGTCCAGGTCGAGTGTCGCGACCAGCTCGTCGGTCGTGCGGGCGACCTCCTCGTAGGCGGCGAGCAGGCTTTCGAGCGTCTCGCCGTCGAGCATGCGGAACTGGCCGGTCCAGTCGGTCTCGTTCATCGTCATCGCCTCGGGGTCACCGGTCGCGAAGCGCATCCAGCGGGCCTCGACGTTCGCCACGTGCTTGATGAGCCCGCCCAGGCACAGCTCGCTCACGGTGGTGCGCGTCGCGGCCTGCTCGTCGGTGAGGCCGTCGACCGTGCCTCGCAGGAAGGCCCGGTGCGCGCTCAGCGTCTCCAGCAGGTCGGCGCGCTCACCGGTGAGGGTGTCGTTGTGGGTCGTCACGGGTGGGCCCTTCAGGTCGTCCAGCGGGGCCCGGCGGGAACCCTGCTCCGACAGATTAGGGGCCGCCACCGACAGTTTCGCGAGGCCGGGACACCCCCACACGCAACCTTGGCAAGCCCCTCAAATGCGGCAGACCACCTGACCACTACGCTCAGAGGCATGTTCGACCGGCTCATCTGCCAATGTCCGCTCTGCGCCGCGCACGACGAGGAACTCGACGAGTTCGACCGCGGCACCGTACGGAGGGTCGAGCGTGACGGGTGGGCCGTGGTCATGGTCCCCGAGGACGAGGACGGCCCCGGGTGGGCGTTCACCGTCGGGCTGTGGCACACCTTCAGGTCGCCGGAGGCGGCCATGTTCGGGCTGGACGTCGAGGTGATGCGCCGCTGCCTGAACACCCTCGCCGACCGGGTCGCGGCCGGTCACCTGATGGCGGACGGCCAGGAGCGGGACGACGTCATCAGGAACTACCCGGTCGTCACGCGTACGGTCGACCACAGCTGGTACCGCTCGCTGTTCGGTGTGGCGCTGCGTTTCTACCGCAGGCCCCCGCTGTCCTTCATGGAGGTCG
Organism: Streptosporangium sp. NPDC000239; assembly: GCF_040300765.1. Lineage (NCBI taxonomy): Bacteria > Bacillati > Actinomycetota > Actinomycetes > Streptosporangiales > Streptosporangiaceae > Streptosporangium > Streptosporangium sp. NPDC000239. Next base: position 81,540 of record NZ_JBEPEI010000015.1, read on the forward strand.
TCTGGCCGGACAGGGCGGGCCTGTTCCCCTGGGACGCCCAGGCGACGCCCCGGCTGCGTGACCTGCAGCCCTCGCTGTGGCTGCCCAGGGACGACCATCCCCCGGGGCCGTGGACGAAGCTCACGACCGGCTGAGGGACGCGCCCCGCGTGGTCAGGGCGAGTTCACCCACCGGCTCCGAGCCCGGCACGGTCGTGCACACCGGCGGCCCGGAGCCGATCCTCGACGGCCGGCTCGGCCGGACGTTCGAGGCCGTCGGCGCGCTCTCGGCCGAGGACGGCGCCGGCCTGATCGCCTGCGCGACGAGCCGCCCCCGACACGTCGACCTGCGACGGATCGTCGTGCTGCCGGCCCGGCGGCCGTAAAGCTCCGGCCCCGCCCCGGCACGGCACGAGAAACACGGAAAACGCGCTATATTTCATGAATTTGCGAACACCAGAGCGACATGCAACTTTTGTGCGATTGTTGGTCCGGTGTTCACCTACGGGGAGGGGTCCGTGTCAAGGCCGACGGTCCGGGAGCGGTTACGGTACTGGTTCGACAACACCATGTCGCGGGGCACGGTGGCGTTGATCGGCTGGCTGGCCCTCATCTCGCTGGGGCTGATCGTGCTGGTCAGCCTGCTCAGCCTGTGGCTGACCCCCAAGGACGCCGCGCGCAACAGCGGTCTGCCCGGCATGCTGTGGGTCTCGCTGATGCGCACGCTGAGTCCCGGCAAGGTCGCCAGCGACACCGGAAGCATCCTGTTCGTCGCCCTGATGTTCATCGCCTCCATGGGTGGCCTGTTCATCGTCAGCGCCCTGGTCGGCGTGCTCTCCAACGGGCTCAAGACCAAGTTCGAGCAGCTGCGTGAGGGCAGGTCCCGGATCATCGAGAACGGCCACATCGTGGTCCTCGGCTGGTCCGAGCAGGTCTTCACGATCGTCACCGAGCTGATCCAGGCGCACGCGAGCGGCAGGGGGTCGGTCATCACGGTCCTCGCCGACCGGGACAAGTCCCGGATGGAGGACGAGATCCGCCGCCACGTGGGGGACCTCGGCAGGACCAAGCTGGTCTGCAGGACCGGGCGGCCGACCGAGCCCACCGACCTCGACCTGATGAACCTCGACGCCGCCCGCTCGGTGGTCGTCCTGTCCCCTCAGGGCGACGACCCGGACGCGCACGTCATCAAGACGCTGCTCGCGCTGGCCAAGCGGGCGGGCGACCACCCTCCCGTGGTCGCCGCGATCGCCCGCACCGCGAACATGGCCGCCGCCCGGCTCGCGGGCGGCCCCGACGTCCACCTGGTTGACTCCGACGACACCGCCTCCCGGCTCATCGTGCAGTCGTCGAGGCAGTCGGGCATGTCGGTCGTCTGCATGGACCTGCTCAACTTCGACGCCGGAGAGATCTACCTGCGCTCCGACCCCGACCTCACCGGCCTGACGTACGGCCAGGCGCTCCCGGCCTACCGGACGGCCACGGTCATCGGGCTGCGGGGCCCCGGCGGCGTCATGCTGAACCCGCCGGCGGACACGGTGATCACCGCGCGGGACGAGGTCATCGTGATCGCCCAGGACGACTCGCTGATCCACCTCGCCGAGGGCGGCGCCGAGGCCGACGAGGAGGCGATCGTCGAGGCCCCGCACGTCAGGCCCGGCCCCGAGCGGACGCTCGTGCTCAACTGGAACGGCAGGGGCCGCCAGGTCGTCCACTACCTCGACGGCTACGTGGCACCCGGTTCCGCGCTGGACATCGCCTCCGACCATCCGGACGCCGCGGTCCCCTTCGAGGGGCTGGCCAACCTGACGGTCAACGCCAAGGAGTGCGAGACCACCGACCGCTACGCGCTCGAATCGCTGGGCCTGGGCGTCTACCAGCACGTGATCGTGCTCTCCGACGACCGCTACCCCGCCGAGCACGCCGACACCCGCACCCTGATGACGCTGTTGCAGCTGAGGGACATGCAGACCGCGCTCGGCGAGCGGTACTCGATCGTCAGCGAGATGCACGACGAGAACAACCGGAGCCTGGCCGAGGTCACCGAGGCCGACGACATCGTGATCAGCGACACGGTCATCGGCCTGCTGCTCGCCCAGCTCGCCGAGAACCGGCACCTGGCGGAGGTGTTCGGCTACCTCTTCGACTCCAGGGGGTCGGAGATCTATCCGCGCCCGGCGACCCGGTACGTCCGTAAGGACACGCCGGTCGGCTTCGCCACGGTGATCGAGTCGGCCAGACGCCGGGGTGAGACGGCGATCGGCTACCGGCTGGCGGAGCGGGCGAACGAGGCGCCGCACTTCGGCGTCGTCCTCAACCCCGACAAGTCCCGCCCGGTCACCCTCGGGGAGGGTGACTCGGTGATCGTCCTGGCCGAACGCTGAGGCGTCCCCGCCTGGCCGTGGCGTGGTTGAGCGTCCTGGCCGGGAGCCGAGGTCGTCCTCGGCTCCCCGTGGGCGCCCGGCGCCCGGCCAGGGCCGCCGCCGTCATGGCCGGCGGCACGACGAGCGGGGAGAGGTGCGGAGGGGCCACGGCGACCCCGCCGGTGATCCGATTCAGGCGAATCCAGTGGCCGTTCAGCGGCTTTTCCGAACTTACGGTCATAAAAGCTGATATGCGGAACGGGCACCGGGCCGCCGGGGAGACCGACGGTCAGGCAGTGATCATGAAGGCCAGGCCCAGCAGGACGACGACGGGGATCAGCCACACCACGGCTTCGACGGCGAACTCCTTGTACACGGTCAATTTCTCCCTTTAAGTCCCACTAAATCCATAAATCTGGCCATGCGAAGCATATGCGGTCCCACGGGTGGCCCCGCACCCGGCCCACGACGGCCACCTCCCGCAGCGGTCAGCTCCCCTTGGCCGAGGCGTCCTCAAGGGGCTCGTCGGGCGCCGACACACGCAGCCAGCGCGTGCCGTACGGCTCAAGCGTGAAGCTCACCCTCCCGTCGGGGGGCAGGTCGAGCGTGCCGTCGACCAGCAGGTCGGTCAGCATCTGCCCCTCGTCCAGGCCGTCCAGGACGAACTCGGCCCTCGCCTCGCGGTCGGCGAAGTTGTGGACGGCGACCACGGTGCCGCCCTCGGCGTCGGCCCGGTGGACCAGCACCGCCTCGTCCGCCGTCTCCAGGACCCGGTAGGCGCCCCAGGCCAGCTCCGGAGACTCCCGGTAACGCTCGATCAGCAGGGTGATCCAGCGCAGCAGCGAGTCGGGGTCGCGGCGCTGGGCCTCGACGTTGACCTCACGCGGGCCGTACGGCCCGGCCGGGGTGGAGACGGGGGTCCGCTCGGCGACGGGTGAGAACCCTCCCGAGGCCGTCCACTGCATGGGGACCCTGACCGCCATCCGGCCCTCCCCCTCCGGGTTCTCACCGAGGCCGATCTCCTCACCGTAGAAGAGCACCGGCGTGCCGGGCAGGGAGAACAGCACGCTGTAGGCCAGCGCGAGCCGCCGCCGGTCGCCGTCGAGCATCGGTGGCAGGCGCCGCCGTACCCCCCGGCCGAAGACCTGCATGTCCTTCTCGGGGGCGAAGGCGTCGAAGACCTCCTGACGCTCGGCGTCGGTGAGCTTGTCCAGGGTCAGTTCGTCGTGGTTGCGGATGAAGGTGGCCCACTGGCAGTCCTTCGGCGGGGCGGGCCGTTCGCGCAGGGCCTCGGCCAGGGCGGCGGGACGGCCCCGGGCCATCGACAGGTGCAGACGCTGCATCCCGATGAAGTCGAAGCACATGGTGACCTCGTTGCCGTTGCCGTCACCGAAGTAGGCCATCAGGTCCGGGTAGGGCAGGTTGACCTCGCCCAGCAGGATCGCGCCGCCGTCGCGGCGGTTCATGAAGGCGCGCAGGTCCGCCAGGAAGGAGTGCGGGTCGCCGCCGGCCCCCTCGATCAGGAACGGCACCGCGTCGACCCGGAAGCCGGAGAGGCCCAGCTCCATCCAGAAGCCGAGGATGCGGGCGATCTCGTCGCGGACCTCGGGGTTGCCCACGTTCAGGTCGGGCTGGAAGCGGTAGAAGCTGTGCAGGTAGTACTGGCCACTCCCCTCGTCGAGTTCCCAGATGCTGTCCTCCTTGTCGGGGAAGACGATCGCCTTCGGGTCGAAAGGTCCTGGCTCGTCCCGCCAGACGTACCAGTCGCGCTTCGGCGAGTCCCGGCCCGACCTGGACTCCCGGAACCACGGGTGCTCGTCGGAGGTGTGGTTGACCACCAGGTCGGCGATCACCCGGATACCCCGGTCCCTGGCGGTCCGCATGAACTCCACGAAGTCGCCGAGGGTGCCCAGGCGGGGGTCGACCGAGTAGAAGTCGGTGATGTCGTAGCCGTCGTCACGGCCGGGGGTGGGGAAGAAGGGCATCAGCCAGATGCACGTCACCCCGAGACGGTCGAGATGGTCGATCTGCTGGGTGAGTCCCCTGAAGTCTCCGACGCCGTCGCCGTTGCCGTCCTTGTACGTCTCGACGTCGAGGCAGTAGACGACGGCGTTCTTCCACCACAGATCAGCAGTGTGGGTCAGTCGCATGCGCCCGCACTACCCGGGCTTTACCCGTTTATGGGGGTATTAAGTAGTGATCGTTCCCCTTATGGCGCCGGTACGGCTACGGTGGAGGCCGGACTGTGGAGGGGACCATGCGGCAGCTCAGGCACGGCGCGCCCTTCGGGTGGCTGCTCAGCCTGCTGTTCCCGCTGCTCGTCGCGGCCGGCCCCGGCGCCTTCCCCTCCCCGGCTTCGCTCACCGGTACGGCCGCCGCCCCCCGGCACTTCGCGATCATCGCGGAGCGGCGCCCGCTCTCCCAGGAGTCGTCGGCGGGAGAGCGCCCGCACATCCCGGGGACCCTCACCTCCGCCCTGCTCTCGATCCTGGCCGGACCGGCGGGAAGCGGCGGTCACCCGGCCGTCGTCCCGCAGGCGGACCTCACACCCGCCCTGCTGCCGACCGGGCCACGACCCCGCGCCACGGGCGAGGCTCCCTTCCCATCCCCGGCACCGGGGACCGGCCCCGCCAGAGCCCCTCCGGCCACCTCCACAGGCGCCTGAGCGCCACCTGACCGCCCGGCCACACGCCGGGCGCACGACACCGTCCGGGACGTTCGGGACGGCGAAGCACCCCGGCACGTCCGGAGTGACGGCGCCGTCCGGCCCGTTCCCTGACGGTCGAACCGCCTGGGACGTCCCGGAACACCTTTCCGGGCTTCGCCGTACCCGCGAACGTCCCGGCGCGCCCGCGGATGCCCTGCCAGCACCCTGACCAGTGCCTTTGCCAGTGCCTTTGCTCATGCCCTGGTCATGCCTCAACGGCGCTCCGGCGCACCCGCGGGCCGTAACCCAAGGACTTCTTCCAAGCCTGTGGAGGCTTCCATGTCGCGTGCCCCCGTGGTGCGCGCGGTGACGGCGCTCGCCGTCATCGCCATCTCACTCTTCGTGGCGTTCACCATGACGCCACGCCTCGGTCTCGACCTGCGCGGCGGTACCCAGATCGTGCTGGAGACCAGGGACTCCCCGACCGCCAAGGCCGACGCCGAGGCCACCGACCGCACCCTTGAGGTGCTGCGGCGCAGGGCCGACGCGCTCGGTGTCGCGGACGCCCCGCTGTCGCGTTCCGGCGAGCGGCGCATCATCGTCGAACTGCCCGGTGTGCAGGACCCGGCCAGGGCCGCCGAGGTCATCGGCAAGACCGCGCAGCTGACCTTCCACGCCGTCGAGGGCATGGCGGACGAGAAGACGACTCCCGGCAAGGGCCGGCTCGTCATCCCCGACGAGGACGGCGCCAAGCTGCTCGTCGGCCCCGCCAGGCTCACCGGGGACGGCGTCAGCGGCGCCGAGGCGGGGACGGACCCGCAGAGCGGCGGCGGCTGGTTCGTCACGCTGGACTTCCGCGACAAGGGCGGCGAGGAGTGGGCGAAGCTGACCGGCGAGGCCGCCTGCAACGCCCCCGGCGACCCCAAGCGCAGGGTCGCCATCGTGCTCGACGACAAGGTCCTCATCTCTCCGCAGGTCAACGAGGGCGTCGGCTGCCGGGTCGGACTGACGGGCGGTTCGACGCAGATCACCGGCTCCTTCAGCGTCGAGGAGGCGCAGGACCTGGCCGCGCTGATCAAGGGCGGTTCGCTGCCCGTGCCCGTCGAGATCGTCGAACAGCGGACCGTCGGCCCGACGCTCGGCGCCGCGGCCATCCTGGCCAGCGCCCAGGCCGCCGTCATCGGCGTGCTGCTCACCGCGCTGTTCATCGTGGTGACCTACCGTCTGGCGGGGGCGATCGCCACCATCGCCCTGCTCTGCTACGCGTTGATCTCCTACGCCGCGCTGGTCGCGCTCGGCGCCACGCTCACCCTGCCCGGTCTGGCGGGTTTCGTGCTCGCGATCGGCATGGCCGTCGACGCGAACGTACTGGTCTTCGAGCGCGCCAGGGAGGAGTACGCCGTCAAGCCCCGGCTGCGGCCCGCGCTCGACAAGGGCTTCCGCAACGCGTGGAGCGCGGTCGCCGACTCCAACATCACGACGCTGCTGGCCGCCGGCCTGCTGTTCTTCCTGGCCTCGGGGCCGGTGCGGGGCTTCGGCGTCACGCTGGTCATCGGCGTCGTGGCCTCGCTGTTCACCGCGATGGTCGTCACCCGGGTGCTGGCCCAGTGGGCGGTGAACCTGTCCCCGGTCGCCAGGCGGCCCAAGCTGACCGGTCTGGCGGACGTCGGCCGGGTCCGCAGGTGGCTGACCGAGCGTCAGCCCGCCCTGATGCGCAGGCGGATGCCGTACTTCCTGGTCACCGCGGCGCTGATGGTCGCGGCGATCGGCGGGATCACGGTCAGGGGGCTGGACTTCGGCGTCGAGTTCACCGGCGGCAGGCTGATGGAGTACTCCACGACCAAGCCGCTGAGCGCCGACGCCGCCCGCGAACTGGTCTCCGAGGCCGGGTTCCCGAACGCGGTCGTGCAGTCCTCGGACGAGGGCGTCTCGGTGCGGACCGGCCGGATCGGCGAGGCCGAGCAGGCGCGTATCGAGACGGCGCTGGAGGGCGGGGGCGGTACGGTCACCAAGCAGCGTGACGAGCTCATCGGCCCCAGCCTGGGCGAGGAGCTGCGCAGGAACGCCATGATCGCGCTCGGTGTCGCGCTCGCCGCGCAGCTGGCCTATCTGGCCTTCCGGTTCCGCTGGACGTTCGGTCTGGCGACGGTGCTCGCCCTGGTCGTGGACGCCGCGGCCGTGATCGGCGCGTTCGCCTGGCTGGGCAAGCCGATCGACGGGGTCTTCCTGGCCTCGATGCTCACCGTGATCGGTTACTCGGTCAACGACAAGGTCGTGGTCTTCGACCGGGTCCGCGAGCTGTGGGGGGCGCGGCGCAAGGCGCCGTTCGCCGAGGTGGTCAACACCGCCATCCTGCAGACCGTGCCCCGTACGGTGAACACGGGTCTCGGCGCGCTGTTCATCCTCGGCGCGCTGGCCGTGCTCGGGGGTGACTCGCTGACCGACTTCGCGGTCGCGCTGCTGATCGGCATCGTCGTCGGCACGCTGTCCTCCGCGCTGGTCGCGGCGCCGCTGGCGATCGAGTTCGAGCGGCGCGGCAAGGCGGCGCCGCCGCGTCCCAAGGCCACGCGGAGCCGTACGAGGGAGGGGTCGGGAGCGGTCCTCTGAGCCTTCTCAGGACGCCCGGGGCGGGGCCCGCGCCGAGGTTCGGCGGGCCCCTCCTCGGGGAGGGGACGGGCCGCTAATGTGCTGGGAATCCGGTTCCCCCCGACCTCTGGAAGGCAGACACACCGTGGCGGAAGACTACGCGACGACGTTCAGGATCATCGATGTGGACGGCGACGGCCTCATCTCGGCGCCCGAGCTCGCACGGCTGATGGAGGTGCTCGGTCAGCCGCTCACCCCTCAGGGGGCGGCCGAGGCCGTGGCCAGGATCGACCAGGACGGCGACGGCCTCATCTCCCTGGAGGAATTCGCCGGATATCTCGGCTGATTTCCCCCGTTTCTCCTCATCGAGGGCCGTGGGGGCCGTGACGGCCCCCCGCCCGACCTTCCGCCATAGTCGCCGGACATTTACCACTTCAAGTGGATTTATCCGCTAATACGCCGCCTGAATAGATGAAATTCGGTGGTGCATCGGCGATATGGCAAAGCATTCGCTCCTGCCCTTGCGGGCTATTGACTCTCCATTCACGACCTAATAACTTAAAGTAGCCAATGAGCTTCATAATGTAGCGATGAGGTGAGGTTCAATGCGTCACACGGTCACGTCGTCCGCCCGCTCACGGCACGGCCCATGAGCACCGTGCCCCCGGAAACGCCCCCCTGAACGCCTTTTCCGAGCACCGTACGCACCACGAAAGACTCCCACACGCACACCCGGTTCAGCTTTCCAGCGTGAGCTGACCCCAATCCTGCGCAGCGGATCGGTCGTCCCCTCGCCGACCTCCCGCCGACTCACCGCGACAGCGCGGAGCCAGCCGGAGATTCCCAGGCATACGACCGATCGGTCTCCAGGGTCCTCCATCCGGCTTTCTCCGCAGGAGGTGAGACATGGCCGGAGGTCTCGCACGTGAAGTGATCCGGTCGATGCGACCGACGTTCCCCACGGCGCCCCGCCGGGAACGCCACGACCTGGTCAATCTGAGAGACAACGAGAATCCCTTCGGCGGACCGCACCGCCACTATCCCGACAACGGGAACGACGACCTGGTCGCCGCCTACACCCGCGCGCTCGACGTCGTCGAGCCCGTGCCCGACGGCCTCACCCGCCCCAGGTGGCGGTGGGGGCCGGAAAGCGTCCTGATCACACGAGGCGCGGCCGACGGCCTCGACCTGGTCTTCAGGACGTTCTTCGAACCCGCCTCGGACGCGGTCGCCGTGACCCCGCCCAGTTTCGCGCTCTTCGACGAACTGGCCACGGTCTACCGGATCGCCCGCCTGCCCGTCCCGTTACGGGGAGAGCGGCTCGACCGGCTCGACGTCGAGCGGCTCGCCGCACTCCCGGTCAAGGGCGTCATCCTGTGCGACCCGGGCAACCCGACCGGCACCTGCCTGGACCGGCGGGACGTCCTGGCGCTCCTTGGGTCCTTCCACGGCCTGGTCGTGATCGACGAGGCCTACGTCGAGTGCTCTGGGCGTGTGTCGTACCGGCACCTGATCCCCGAGCACCCCAACCTCGTGGTCGTGCGGTCGATGTCCAAGGCGCTCGGCCTCGCGGCTCTGCGTCTCGGCGCCGTGTTCGCCCATCCCGACCTGCTCACGGCGCTGCGCAAGACGCGGCTGCCGTACGCCCTGCCGGGACCGGTGGCGGCGCGGGCCGTCGCCGAGCTGTCACGGCCGACGCGGCTGCGCGAACGGATCGCGGCGTTCACCGGGGAGCGCGACCGGCTGGCGGCCGGGCTCGCCGGATGCCCGGGAGTCGGGCGCGTCTTCGCCGAGGCGGGCTTCGTCACGGTCGAGGGGGAACACGCCCTCGCCGACGAACTCTGGCGGGCCGGCTTCGACACGCTGCCCGAGCCGATGGGCTGGCCTGGGCACGTGCGCGTCTCCGTGGGACGGCCCATGGACAACACCCGGCTGCTCGCCGTACTCAAGGGGACCGCCGGTACGGCGCAGGAGCCCTCGGTCGGTGTGAGGAAAACGACGTTCCGCATGGCGCGCGGCGGGATCGCCGCGATCCGGGGGAGAGGACTCCAGGCATGAGCACCGAGACGACCACGGCGCTGTCCGTGACGACCGTCGCCCGCCACGACATCCGCGCCATCACCTCGGTCAGGATCGACGGCGACATCCACCAGCTCGGCCAGCAACGCGACTTCCGCCGCAACGACGCCCTGGCCGCTTTCCTGCCCGAGGCGGGCAGACCGTCCTTCGCCTGGGTACGGCTGCGCGACGGGGAGAGCCTGGCCGTGCACCGGCATCCGACCAAGTCCATGATCCTGGTCTGCAGCGGCTCGGTGCTGCTGCTCGGCTCCGACGAACGCGAACTGTCCGAGGGGGACGTCGTGTGTGTGCCTCCGGAGAGCGACCACGGTTTCCGCACCCGTCCCGGTGAGGAGTTCCACGGTCTGTCCGTGCAGTTCGAGGGGGCCGGTCTCTACGAGGACGGGCACACGCCGAGAGCGAGCTTCGGCGGCTCCGGGGAGGCGCTGGCCGAGCTCGAACGCCTGAACGAGACGCTGCTCCTGCGCCACCGGGGCAACGCGCTGTTCACCCTGTTCGACAGCGGCAGGCTGACCAGGGAACCCGTGCTTCGGGCGCGTTTCCTGGCCGCTCTCTACGTGTGGGCGACCTACTTCCAGCGGATGCTCCACGCCCGCCAGGCCACCTGCTCCGAGGAGCGCCTGCGCGCGGAGTACGGCGAGCACCTGCGCGAGGAGCTCGGTCACGACCGCCTGCTGCTCGAACAGTACGACGCGGGCACCGACGTCTACGACCCGATCCTCGAAGCGGCGGGAAGCTGGTTCGTCGCCCAGATGTACCAGATGGACGAGGCCCAGCGGATCGTGCTCGTGCACATGGTCGTCGAGTCGAGCGGCCACCTGTTCGGTCTCACCACCTCGGAGATCTTCCAGGAGGAGGGCGGCTACTTCGCCCTGCACGCCCAGGCGGACGACGACCACAGGAACGTCGGCAGGGCCCACCTGACGGCCCTGCCCCCCTCGGCCTTTCCCGCGCTCGCCGAGACCTGCAGGCGGGCGTGGGACCAGATGGACCTGGTCCACGAGCGCATCGCCGCCTGGACCCTGAAGGACGGATGATGATAGCCGCGACCGGGGGGCGTGTTCCCGCCCCCCACACCGGTACGGCCTCGCCGTACGCCTCCTGCGCCCCGCCCGGCGCCCGGCATCCGGTGACCGTGATGTCCGAACGGATCGTGGACGTCTTCGCCGACCTGGGCTACCGCGTCGCCGACGGGCCCGAGGTGGAGGCCGAGTGGTTCGCCTTCGACGCCCTCAACATGGACAAGGGCCACTTCGCCCGCGACCGGGACCACACCTTCTACGTCGCCGACCCGTCGGACAACGGACGCGGCTGTGGCCTGGTGCTGCGGGGACACACCTCCCCGGTGCAGATCAGGCGCATGCTCTCCTCCCCTCCGCCGATCCGGATGATCTGCACCGGGCGTGTCTTCCGCCCCGACCCGCCCGACGCCACCCACAGCCCGGTCTTCACCCAGGTCGAGGGGCTGGTCGTGGACCGCGGCCTGACCATGGCCGACCTGGCGGGCACGCTCGACCACTTCGCGTCGGCGGTGTTCGGCCACGGCGTGGTGACCAGGCTGCGGCCCCACTGGTTCGCCTACACCGAGCCGTCCGCCGAGATCGACGTGGTGTGCGCGGTCTGCCGCGGCGTTCCCGAACGGGCGTGCCGTACCTGCTCGGGAGCGGGATGGGTCGAGTGGGGCGGCTGCGGGATGGTCCACCCCAGGGTGCTGGCGACCTGCGGTGTCGACCCGGCCGAGTACGGCGGATTCGCCTTCGGCGTGGGGGTGGAGCGCACGTTGATGCTCAAACACGGCCTCGACGACATCCGCGCCCTCGGTGAGACGCCGCTGCCCGAGGAGCCGCCCGGTCCGCCCCGCCCCGGAACCGTCAGGCGGGCGGCCGGGAGGGCGCTGGCCTCGGCCGGATACGTCGAGACCGTGACCTCCCCCTTCGTCGGAACCGCCGCCTGGGACGCCCTCGGCCTGGCCGCCGACGACCCGCGCAGACGCACCCTCACGCTCGTCAACCCGCTCGACGCCGGCGAACCCGAGCTGCGCACCACGCTGCTGCCCGGCCTGCTGGGCGCGTTGCGCCGGGACGTCGCACGCGGCCGGACGAACCTCGGCCTGTTCGAGCAGGGCACGGTCTTCACCTCCCCGGTCCTCATGGCCCGGGCGCCCCGCGTGCCCACCGGGGCCCGGCCCGGCGAGGCCGACCTGCGGGCGCTGCGGGACCTCGTCCCCGCGCAGCCGTACCACCTGGCGGCCGCGCTGGCGGGAGAACCCCGCTGGGCTGAGCTGGTCGACGCGGCCCGCACGGTCGCGGGCGCCTCAGGAGACGGCCTGCGGCTGACCACCCGGGAGGGAGGTCCTCCGCCGTGGCTGCCCGGACGCTGTGTCGCGCTGCTCGCGGGTCCCACCGTGCTCGGCCACGCCGGGCAGCTGAGTCCCGACACGGTCGGCGCCATGGACCTGCCGCCGGGAACCAGCGCCATGGAGCTCGACCTCGACATCCTCGAACGCCTCACGACCCCGAACAGCGACGATCTCAGAGAAGGTGAAAGACCGTGACCCCGGAAGAACTCGCTCACGCCTACCTTGACGGGCTCGAACGCGGCGACCTCGACGCCGTGCTCGGCCTGTACCAGGAGGGAGGGATCGTCCACTCCCCCCTGTACGGCCCCATGCCCGCGGCGGAGTTCTACCCCGCGCTGTTCGCCGACACGGGCCGCGCCAAACTGCTGCTGCTCGGCACGACGCAGGGCAGGACCGTCACCGGAGCCCCGCTGGTGACCATCTGGTTCCGCTTCGACTGGACCCTGCCCTCGGGGCAGCCGGCGAACTTCGAGTGCGTCGACGTCCTCGAACTGGCCGACGACGGGCGCGTCACGGCGCTGCACATCATCTACGACACGGTGACGGCCAGACCCGCCTTCGAGGCGGAGAAGGGCGTGGGCAGCTCCTGGCGCCCGGTCTTCTGACCGGCCCCAGGGCGCTCCTCCGTTCGGTGGAAACACGAAACCCCAGTCCCACGGTTCGGGTCGTGGGCTGGGGTTTCCGCGTTCGGCCTGGGAGGGTCAGGCGATCGTCAGGTAGACCTGGCTGAAGGTTTCGGCGATCTTCTTGAGGTCGGTCGCCGTGTCCACCTCGGGGGTCGCCGGGGTGTAGACGGCGGCCATGCGACGCTGGATCGGGGCGAGCTTCTTCAACTCGTCCCAGGCGGTCAGCCGGGTGACGGTGCCCTTGGCGTCCTGGACCCGGGTCCAGACGTTCACCTGCTGGGCGGAGCCGTCCAGGACGGGCTTGGAGACCCTGGCCGCGATCTGCTCCGCGGTGACCTGGCCGACCAGGCCGGTCTCCTCGGCGGCGACCTGGCCCAGGGCGTCCCAGGCGCGGGCGCGGACCTGGATCCACTGGTTGGCCTGGGCCTGCTCCGGGGTGATCTTCCAGGTGGTGTAGCCGCCGTAGGTCAGGCCGTTGTCGAGGGAGAGCTGGTCGACCCGGCCGGAGATCAGGTGCGACTCGACCCGCTCGGGGGCCAGCAGCGGGTAGCGCTTGCGCATCTCGGTCTTGCAGGCCTCGTCACCGCCGCAGGCCAGCTCGGGGACGACCGTGTGGACGCCGAGACGCTTGCCCGGCGCGGCCTGGCGCAGCGCGGCGGAGGCGGCCGTGACGAAGGCCAGCACCTCGTCGTCGGTCTTGAAGGTCGAGTTGTAGCCGAGCTGGGAGCTGAACCGGATTCCGGCGACCTCGGGGCGGGCGGCCAGGGCGGCGACCCGCTTGACGGCGGCGGAGAAGTTCTGCGCCCCCGCCTTCCAGTCGTCGGCCAGCTCGGTGTCGATCCAGACGCGCAGGCCGGTGCCCTTGGCGGTGGTGATCACCTGGCCGACGGGACCCTGCGCGGCGGCGGTGACCTCCTGCGGGGTCGGGACCGTGGCGGCCGCCTGCTGGGCGGTCTGGGCCGTGGCGTTCTGGGCGGTGTTCGCCTGGCCGGTGGGCTTGAGGCCGCTGCTCTGCTCGGGCGCGCTCTGCGTGCCGTCGCCGCCCTCCTGGTAGCCGCCGACCGCGCACTCCTGGCCCGCCTCGCACTCGGGCGCGCCGTCGGCGTCCGCGCCCTCGGGGAGCGGGGTGTTCTCGTCGCCCACGGTGCCGTCGCCCTCAAGCTGGGGGCAGGAGCTTCCCGGGGCCGAGCAGTCGATGAACTGGCCGTCGGTGGCGGTGGCGGACTTGAGGTTGGCGTTGTCGTTCGCGCTCCAGAACTTCACGATGTCGTATGCCTCGTCCGGCTTGGCCAGCCAGCGGCACACGATGAAGGCGGGGGCGTCGTCACCCATCAGATCGTTGCAGCTGCGATCGTCGTCCTGTGAGAAGGCCGCCGCAGCCGGCGCCAGCGCTCCGATGACCGCGACGGCCGCGCCGACGGCAAGAGTCCGTCGCAGGTTGATTCGCATGTCCCGAACTCCCAGTGATCCAGTCAAAACGATCGTTTCGCACCCTATACAGATCTCCGATCCCTCAACAGGCTTAGTCAGGAAATAGCCAGAAACCTGCCATATCCCAGTCAGCTCAGCTTGGCCATACCGAAATGCCATACCGACGGTTCCGTACGGCGGAGGCCGCGCGGACATCACATTGGGACACCACGGATAATCGGGGCATGTTCCCAGCCCTGTGGACGCCCTGATGGCCGCGGAGTCCTCGCAGACCCTTGAGCGCGGTCTGCGCCTGCTGCGCCTGCTCTCCGACGGCAGGCCCGGCCGGACCCCGACCGAGCTGGCCGCGGAGCTGGGGCTGAGCCGCCCGGCGGTCTACCGCCTGCTCACCACCCTGCAGAACGAGGGGTTCGTCAGGCGGGACGGTGAGGGCCGTCTCCACCTGGGCTTCGGCGTCCTCGTCCTGGCCAGGGCCGTACAGCCGTTGCTGCGTGAGGGCGCCCTGCCCGCCCTGCGGCGGCTCGCCGAGGAGGTCGGGGCGACCGCGCACCTCACGGTCGCCGAGGGGGAGGACGGACTGGCCGTCGCGGTCGTCGAACCGTCGTGGACGGACATGCACGTCGCCTACCGCGAGGGGTCGCGTCACCCGCTGACCAAGGGGGCCGCAGGACTGGCCGTGCTCGCCCTGCGCGAAGGCCGTACGGGCCATGTGGTCACCGAGGGGCACCTCCAGGAGGGGGCCAGGGGCATCGCGGCGCCCGTGCCCGGGCTGCCGTGGCTTGAGGCGTCGGTCGGCGTGGTCTCCTTCACCCCGCTGGACCCCGAGGTCGTCGGCCCCCGGGTGGCCGCCTCGGCCGTCGAACTGTCCCGGTCCCTGGCCTGAGCCCGGTCTACATGGTGTTGACGATCAGGCCGATGTGGGTGAAGTAGTTCAGCGCCCCGAACAGGGTGAAGGCGATTCCGGCCACCCCCCAGCACACCCCGACGACGGTCGTGAGCCCTCCCCCCTTGGCCCGCAGCGCCAGCGGGAAGAGCACCGCGCCCAGGCCGACCAGGACGTAGAGGCCGGAGATGAACGTCGCCTCAAGCAACGGCATGTCGGCGAAGGCCCCGGAGATGGGCTCCTGGGGCGGGGCGGCGAACAGGGTGTAGGTCCATCCGGCCGCCGCGATGCCGAAGCACCCGAGCCCCATGCCCGCGACGAACAGGGAGACGGGGCCCGCCGTGCGGGCGAGCAGGGCGGGGCGGTCCAGCGCGGCGGCCAGCAGCACGCCCTTGCGCCACAGGTAGAAGGCCGCGAACAACAGCAGCGCCCCGAAGGCCAGTGCGGGCTCCCCGAAGACGATGTTGTCGAAGGGGAAGCCCTGCCCGGCGAGCGGCCAGGTGAGCGTCATGTGCAGGCCGGTCGTCGTGAGGATCAGGCCGAGCACCCCGAAGGCCAGCGCCCAGCCCTCGAAGTGGTCGTTGATCCTGCCGCGCAGCACCTTGTGCCCGAGTGCGACCACCAGGACCAGCCCCACACCCGCCGCGACCGCCATGATCGTGTTGTAGGTGGGCATCCTGGCCCAGTCGATCTTCAGTCCAGGGGCCGCCCCCGCTATCCACATAAGGAACCATTTCCCTATGTAGTCACACCAAAACGGTCAGTAATCTCACGAGGTGCTGTGGACCGTGTAGAGCCGGGCGACCATCTCGTTGAGCAGCTCGCGTTCGGCCGGGTCGAGGGGCGAGAGGAAGTCGGCCTCCACCTCGGTCATCCGTGTCACGGCCTCCTCGACGGCCTGTTTACCCTCCTCGGTCAGCAGGACGAGCTGTTTGCGCCGGTCGGCCGCGCTGCGGGCCCGCCGGGCGTAGCCGAGCCGCTCCAGCTTGTCGATCACCGCGACCATCGTCGTGCGGTCGAGGCCGGACAGTCCGCACAGGTCACGCTGTGACGCCTCCCGGTCGCCGGCGAGGCTCATCACCCGCAGTTCCTTGCCCGTTATCCCCCACCGCCGCAGTTCGTCCTCGACCCGGTCGCGGACGAGACCGCCCAGGCGCAGGAGCAGGTAACCGGTCGCCGAGGAGATCCGCCGCTCCGCGCTCCACGTGCTCACCCGCCCAACCTACGGCCTGGGTCCGCCACGGCGTACAGGACCTCGCGCAGGCCGGGGACGTCCTCCCGGTCGGCGCGCCAGACGAGCCGCAGCGCCAGCGGGGTGGTTTCGACGGCGAGCCGTACGAGGGTGCCCTCGTCGAGCTGGGCGGAGACCGCGAAGTCGGGCAGCAGGGTGACGCCGAGACCGCGTTCGGCCCAGGCGCGCATGACGGAGACCCCGCCCGCCCTGACCCGGCGCATGTCCTGCCCGAACAGGCGCTCCCCGGCCAGCCAGAACGAGCAGGCGGGCACGTTGACCAGCAGGTCCTGGCCGCGCAGGTCCCGTCTGGTCACCTCTCGCCTCCCGGACAGCGGGTGCCCCGGGGCGGCGACGAGCACGAGCCGTACGGTCTCCAGGTCGAGGAAGTCGAGCGGCGCCGACGGCAGGCCGAAGCCGAGCCCGCCGAGCCCCTCCCCCGCGTCCAGCAGCAGCGCCGCGTCCAGGTCACCCTCGGCGACGCCGGCCAGCAGCCGGTCCCTGGCGGCGTCGGAGCTCACCTCGACCCGCAGTTCGGGGCGCCGCACGGCCAGCCGGGTGAGGATCGCGGGCACGTGGGTCGCGGCGATGGTCTCCAGCGCGCCCAGACGCAGCTCCCGCCCGCCTCCGACGACGTCGAGTCTGGCCTGTTCGGCCTGGTCGAGGAGTCGCCGCGCCCACGACCGCATGCGCTCGCCGGCCGGGGTCAGGCCCATCCCCCTGGGCCCGCGTTCGAACAGCGCCACTCCCAGGGACCTCTCCAGCACGCGGATCTGCGCCGAGACTGAGGAGGGCGCGTTGCCGAGCGCGTTGGCGGCGTCGGTGACGGTCCCGTGCCTGGCGACCGCCTCGAAGACCTGTAACTGGCGAAGCTCCATGTCGGGCGAACCCCCGGCGAGCGTTCGGATATTCCGAACGGAGCCTGCGTTCTCTCCGGTGGAGCCGTACGGCCCGGCCCACGACAGTGACCCGCATGACCATCGGTTCCGCCAGGCGTTCCCTGGCGTTGTTCGGCATCTCCCTCGGCTACTTCACGGTCCTGCTCGACATGACCGTGCTCTCGGTGGCCGAACCTGATCTGGCACGCTCGCTCGGCGGCTCGGTCGCGGGCCTGCAGTGGGCCGTGTCCGGCTACACCGTCGTGTTCGGCGCCCTGTTGCTGTCCGCGGGGGCGATCAGCGACAGGTTCGGCGCGCACCGGGTCTTCCGGGCGGGCGTCGCCTTCTTCGGGGTCGGCTCGCTGCTGAGCGCGCTGTCACCCGACCTGTGGACGCTGGTGGCGGCGCGGGCGCTGCTCGGCGCCGCGGCGGCGGCCTGCGTGCCCGCCTCCATGGCGATGATCAGCACGCTCTACCCGGTTCCCGCCGAACGCGCCAGGGCACTGTCGGTGTGGGCGGCCGTCAGCGGGGCCGCGCTTGCCGCCGGGCCGATCGCCGGAGGGCTGCTGGTCGGCCTGTCCGGCTGGCGGGCCGTGTTCCTGATCAACGTCCCGCTGGCGGCGGCCGTACTGGCGCTGACGGCGGGGCGCGCGGTGCGCTGCCCGCGCGGCGACCGCGGGATCGGCTGGCCCGCCCAGCTCGCGGTCTGCGTGGCCCTCGGGCTGGGCACCGACGCGCTCATCGCGCTCGGCTCGGGCGAGCCGGTCCACGCGCTGGGGTCCGGTGCCGCCGCCGTCGCCGCCGGGGTGGCCTTCGCGGCGCTTGAGAGGCGCGGCACCGAGCCGGTCCTGGCGCCCGCCGTACTGCGGGCCCCCGGTATGACGCCCGCGCTGCTGGCCGGTGCTGCGGTCAACTTCACGATGGCCGGGGTGTTGTTCGTGCTGCCGTTGCTCTTCCAGCGGACCCTGGAGCTGTCCCCGCTCGAAACCGGGGTGGCCTTCCTGCCGATGACGCTGCCGTTCGCCGTCAACCCGCTGGTCACCGGCAGGATCGTCGCCAGGTCGGGGCCGCGCGGGCCGGTGACCGCAGGCCTGGCCCTGCTGACCGCGGGCGGTGTGATCTTCGCGGTCGCGGTCACGACCGGGTCGGCCTACCCGCTCCTGGTCGCCGGTCTGCTCTGCACCGGTTTCGGGGTCTCCTTCGCGCTGCCCGCGCTGGTCACCACGGTCGTCGCGGCGGCCCCCACCGGTACGGCCGGCACCGCGGGCGGCCTGCTCAACGCGGCCAGGCAGGTCGGCGCCACCCTCGGTGTCGCCGTGATGGGCGCCCTGCTCACCCCGGCCCCCGCCGGCACGGCCCGCGCCCTCCTGGTACCCGCCCTGCTCTGCGCGGTCGCCGCGCTCACCCTCGGGCGTTCACGGACGCCCTCCCTCAGGTGAGAGGAACTCCAGGCGGTTGCCGTGCGGGTCGGCGCTGTGGAAGCGGCGCATCCCCGGGAAGTCGTCGGCGAAGTCGACCGGGTAACCGGCCTCGCCCAGACGCCGGGCCCAGTGGTCGAGATCCTCGACCATGAGGCCGGGGTGCGCCTTGCGGGCCGGGCGGAAGTCGGCCTCGACGCCCAGGTGGAGTTCGATGCCGTGCCCCCTGAACCAGCATCCGCCACGGGCCGCGAGGAGAGGAGGCTTGGGGATCTCGGTCAGGCCGAGCACCCCCTCGTAGAAGTCGCGGGACAGTTGCTCGCTCCCGGGAGGACAGGCGAGCTGCACGTGGTGAATCATCACAACCCCCTAAGTATCTCGACATCAAGATACTTCACCTCGACACGGGAGTCCATGTTTGACATCGGCTCACCCGTTGACGGAAGGTTGTACGTATAAAGGACAACAATGTCCGATAAACGGACGAGCTTGGAGAAGCGGATGCCGTACTACCGCGTCGTGGGTGAGATTCCCCGCAAGCGACACGTGCAGTTCCGGCGGCCCGACGGCGGGCTGTACGCCGAGGAGCTGATGGGTGAGGAGGGCTTCTCCAGCGACTCCTCACTTCTCTACCACCGGTACCTGCCCACGGCGATCATCAAGGCGGAGGCGGTCGAGGCCTCCCCCTCCGCCACGCTCACCCCCAACCTTCCGCTCTCCCCCAGGCACTTCCGCACCCAGGACCTCCCGACCGGCGGTGACCTGGTCTCCGGGCGCGGCCTGCTGGCGGGCAACGCCGACGTCCGCATGTCGTACGCCGCGACCGAGGCCCCCAGCGAGCTGTACCGCAACTCCATGGGCGACGAGTGCGTCTACATCGCCTCGGGACGGGTCACGTTCGAGTCCACCTACGGCGCGCTCGAAGCCGGGGAGGGCGACTACGTCGTCGTGCCGACCGGGACGATCCACCGCTGGGTCCCCCAGGGTCGCGTCACGGCCTTCGTCATCGAGGCCGCCGGGCACATCAGGCCGCCCAAGCGCTACCTGTCGAAGTACGGCCAGTTCCTCGAACACGCCCCCTACTCCGAGCGCGACCTGCGCACCCCGCAGGAGCCGATGCTCGCCGAGGGCGAGGAGGTCCCGGTGCTGGTCCGCACGCGCGGCGGGCTGACCCGGCTCGTCTACCGCAACCACCCCTTCGACGTGGTCGGCTGGGACGGCTGCCTGTACCCCTACGCCTTCAACATCAGCGACTTCGAACCCGTCGTGAAGCGCACCCACGCCCCGCCGCCGGTGCACCAGACCTTCGAGGGACCGAACTTCGTGGTCTGCTCGTTCTGCCCCCGGCCCCTCGACTTCCACCCCGAGGCCATCCCGATCCCCTACAACCACCACAACGTGGACTCCGACGAGCTGATGTTCTACGCGGGCGGCGACTACACCGCGCGCAAGGGCTCGGGCATCGACGTCGGCTCGATCTCGCTGCACCCCGCCGGGTTCACCCACGGCCCCCAGCCCGGTGCCGTCGAGGCCTCCGTCGAGGCCGTACGGCAGGGCCACACGCAGACGAGCGAACTGGCCGTGATGGTGGACACCTTCCGGCCCCTCGACCTCGGCTCGACCGGCCTGTCGGTCGAGGACCCCGCCTACGCCTGGACGTGGGCCCGATGACGCTCTTCGACGCCCTGGTCGACGACGCCGGGCTCTTCCCGCCGACCGCGCTGCCCATGGCCAGGGCCCTGGCCAGGCACCGGGCGGACCTCGCGGCGGGCAGCCCGGTGCTGACCCACCGTTTCCTGTGCGCGGCCAGCCGGATCGGCGAGCTGCGCGAGCACCTGGACCACCCGATCAGGCTCGGTCTCGTCCTGGACACCCCCGACCTGCCGCCGCTCGACGGTCTCGACGTCGAACTGGTCGAGGTCCCCGGAAGGGTCGTGGACCTCGGTGACCTCAAGGCCCGGCTGTTCGTCGAGGTCACCCCGGCCCAGCTGCCCTTCGACCCGCCACAGGGGGTGGGGCTCAAGGTCAGGTGCGGCGGGACGGTCGCCACTGCCTTCCCCTCCGCCCAGGATCTGGGCGCGTTCATCTCCCACTGCGTCGAACGCGGCATCCCGTTCAAGGCCACGGCCGGGCTGCACAACGCGGTGCGCCACTTCGACCCGGCGCTCGGCGTCGACCGGCACGGCTTCCTCAACCTGGTCCTGGCGGTCTGCGCCGCCGTCGACGGCCGTGACCCGGCCGCCGTGCTGGGCTCGACGGACGTGGGCGAGCTGGTACGGCTGGCCCGCGAGGTCTCCGAGGACGTCGCGACCCGCGCCAGGCAGCTGCTGGTCTCCTACGGTTCGTGCAGCACCAGCACGCCGATCGAGGACCTGCGAGCCTTGGGGCTCATCGAGAACGCAGTAGAGGAGAACGTGTGATGTCCTGGGGTGTCGAACACCTGCCCTACGGGGTCTTCTCCCGGCACGAGGGGGAGACCCCGCGCGTCGGGGTGCGCTACGGCGAGCACGTCGTGGATCTCGCCGGAGTCCTGCACGAC
Organism: Streptosporangium sp. NPDC000239; assembly: GCF_040300765.1. NCBI lineage: Bacteria > Bacillati > Actinomycetota > Actinomycetes > Streptosporangiales > Streptosporangiaceae > Streptosporangium > Streptosporangium sp. NPDC000239. Next base: position 102,558 of record NZ_JBEPEI010000015.1, read on the forward strand.
GAGGTGTTCGCCACCGGCTCGCTCAACGCCTTCATGGCCAGGGGCTCGGCCGCGTGGCGGGACACCAGGACGGTGCTCCAGAACAAGCTGCGCACCGACCCCGGCGCCGTCGAGGCGCACCTGGTCCCGCTCGACCAGGTCAGGCTGCACCTGCCGTTCGAGGTGGCCGACTACGTCGACTTCTACTGCTCGCTCGAACACGCCTCCAACCTGGGCCGGATGTTCCGGCCGAACGAGGAGCCGCTGAAGCCGAACTGGCGCCACCTGCCCGTCGGCTACCACGGCAGGGCGGGAACCGTCGTCGTCTCCGGCACCCCGGTCGTCAGGCCGTCGGGACAGCGTGGCGCGGGGGTGTTCGGGCCGTCGGCGAAGCTGGACATCGAGGCGGAGCTGGGGTTCGTCGTCGGCACGCCGACCGCCCTCGGCGAGCGGTCGGGCCGGTTCGCCGACCACGTCTTCGGGGTGACGCTGGTCAACGACTGGAGCGCCAGGGACATCCAGGCCTGGGAGTACGTCCCGCTCGGCCCCTTCCTCGGCAAGTCCTTCGCCACCTCGGTCTCCCCGTGGATCACGCCGCTGGACGCGCTGTCGGAGGCGCGGACCCCCGGTGTCACGCAGGACCCCGAGCCGCTTGACTACCTGCGCAGGGACGAGCCGTGGGGGCTGGACCTGACGCTGGAGGTCGCGCTGAACGGGGAGGTCGTCTCGCGACCGCCGTACCGGGGGATGTACTGGACGCCCGACCAGATGCTCGCCCACATGACGGTCAACGGCGCGAGCCTGCGCACCGGCGACCTGTACGCCAGCGGCACGGTCTCCGGCGCCGACCCCGACCAGCGGGGATCGCTGATCGAGCTGACCTGGAACGGCACGGAACCGCTCAAGCTGCCCGACGGCTCGTCGAAGACCTTCCTTGAGGACGGCGACACGGTCACGATCACCGCGACGGCCCCCGGCCCCGGCGGCACCGTGATCACCCTCGGCGAGGTCTCCGGCACCGTCCTGCCCGCCCGCTGAGTCGCTCCTGGTTCGAGGGACGGGTCAGCGGATCCGTCCCTCGAACCACACCGGCTCCGACGAGCACGGCACGGGCATCAGCCGGGTCAGTGTACGAACTTCACGCTCTCGAACCGGGTGTCCGTCGAGCTTCCCGGGGAGAGTTCCTTGATGACCCTGCCGTGGCAGCTGTTTCCCTCGTACAGCAGCGCGTCACGGTTGGTCTTGTTGGTGGCCCCGGCGGAGTAACCGACGCCGTAGCAGAGGTTGTCCTTCGGCGTGAGCAAGGAGTTCGGGAGTCCGGCGGAGGTGTACTCGAAGGTTCCGGACGCGGCGGAGGCCAGGCCCGGGGTGGCCAGGACGAGTGCGGCACAGGCGGCAAGAGCGCCCAGAGTAGTGGACATTGCACGTCGCAAGCTGATCACTCCTTGTTGTTGACTGGCCACAAAGAGTAATTGAAGGGGGGTCGAGAAACCAGGAGCCTCCACTTCCGGAGGCCCGGCCGAGCCGTCCGAGGGGCCGGGTTCAGCGGACCCGTCCCTCATCCCACACCGGCTCCGCCGACTCGCGGACCCGCCCGTCCGCGCCGAAGACCAGGTAGCGGTCGAAGTCGTCGGCGAACCAGCGGTCGTGGGTGACGGCCAGCACGGTCCCGTCGAAGGCGTCGAGCCCCTCCTGAAGCGCCTCGGCACTGGCCAGGTCGAGGTTGTCGGTCGGCTCGTCGAGCAGCAGCAGGGTCGCCCCCGACAGTTCGAGCAGCAGGATCTGCAGCCTGGCCTGCTGCCCGCCGGAGAGCGTCTCGAACGGCCTGGCACCCGCCGGAGCCAGTTCGTAGCGGGCGAGGGCGGCCATGGCCTCGTTCAGGGTCAGCGCGTGCCCGGTGGTGATCAGTTCCGCGGGCGTACGGCCGTAGAGGTCGGGACGGACGTCGGTCTGGGTGAAATGCCCGGGAACGACCCGCGCCCCCAGCCGCACCGTCCCCGTGTGGCGCACGGAGGGGGTCGCCCCGTCCGCCGCCTGGGCCAGGAGCCTGAGGAAGTGGGACTTGCCCGACCCGTTCGAACCCAGGACGGCCACGCGCTCGCCGTACCAGATCTCGGTGTCGAAGGACCGCATCAGGCCGGTCAGTTCGAGGTTCTCGCACAGGACCGCCCGTTTGCCGGTGCGTCCGCCCCGCAGTCTCATCCGGATGTTCTGCGCCCTGGGCGCCGCCTCCGGTGGCCCCGCCTCCTCGAACCTGACGAGCCGCGTGCGGGCGGCCCGGTAGGCGGAGGCGAGCGCGTCGTTGGCGGTCGCGCCCTGCCGCAGGGTGTGCACGGTGTGCCTGAGCCTGGCGTGCTCCTCGTCCCAGCGGCGGCGCAGTTCGTCGAGCCGCTCGACCCGGGCGGAACGCCCCTGGGCGTAGGTGGCGAACCCGCCGCCGTGCACCCAGACCCGGCGCGACTCGACGGTGACGACCCGGTCGGTGACGGTGGCCAGCAGCCGCCGGTCGTGCGAGACGAGCAGGACGGTCTTGGCGGTCTCCAGCAGGCGCCGTTCCAGCCACTGCTTGGCCGGGACGTCCAGGTAGTTGTCCGGCTCGTCGAGCAGCAGGACCTGGTCGGGACCGCGCAGCAGCGCCTCAAGGACGAGCCTTTTCTGCTCGCCGCCCGACAGGGTGTTCACCGGCCGGTCGCGAAGCTCCTCGTACGGCACGCCGACGGCCTCCGTCGCGCAGGTGTCCCAGACGACCTCCATGTCGTAGCCGCCCGCGTCGCCGTAGTCGGCGAGCGCCTGCGCGTAGCCGAGCTGGGCGGGCTCGTCGTTCCGCGCGGCCAGTACGGCCTCGGCGTCCCGCAGGGTGGCGACGGCCATACGGATCGGGTCGGGGGCGACGGACAGCAGGAGGTCGCCCACCGTCCTGTCGTCCCCGACCCCACCGATGAACTGTCGCATCACCCCCAGGCCACCCGAGTGGACCACCCGCCCGGAGTCGGGCCGCAGGTCACCGGCGACCAGCTTCAACAGCGTGGTCTTCCCCGCCCCGTTGGGGCCGACGAGCCCGGCCTTGACGCCCTCACCGACCCGGAAGGACACCTCGTCGAGCAGCACCCGCCCATCCGGCAACCGATACCCGACCCGCTCAACCTCGACATGCCCCACGACCCCTCCTCCCCCCTAGACCAACGATCGAGTCACTGGACCGTTGATCCAGTGGTCGATCACCATACTAGACTCCTCCGGCTCGGTGATCTTTCGCCTGATCTCACACGCTGTCTGGGATAGTGACCGTGTGCGTACGGTTCACATCGAGGCCAAACCCGACCATCTGTTGCGCCTGGCCAAGCAGAGGGACCCGATCGGCGCGGTCGCGGAGATGGTCTGGAACGCGCTGGACGCGGAGGCGAGTCTCGTCAGCATCGATCTTGAGCTCAACGAACTGAACGGCGTGGAGTCGGTCCGCGTCACCGACAACGGTCACGGCATGCCGAACGCCTCCTGTGCGAACTACTTCGGCGGCCTGGGCGGGTCCTGGAAGACCACCGCCAAGGTCTCCCCCGAACTGAAGCGCGGGCTGCACGGGCACAGCGGGCAGGGCAGGCTCCGTGCATTCGCGCTCGGTGAGCAGGTCCGCTGGATCAGCGTCGCGAAAGCGGTGGACGGTCGGACCGAGCGAACGGTGATCAGCGGAGCGGTCGACCGGCCCGCCGACTTCGAGATCTCCGAACCGGAGACCGTCGAGGAGTCGTGCGGGACGCGGGTTGAGGCGTCGGTTCCCGCCGATTTCGTCACCCGTCTCACCCACGAGGACACCGCCCAGCAACTGGCCTCGACCTTCGCTCCTTTCCTCGCGGCCAACCCCGACGTGCGGATCGTCTACCAGGGCACGCTCCTCGATCCGGCCATGGTGTGGACGGACACGGCCGAATACACGGTGCCCTGGTCGGAGGACGTCCACCCCGCACCGGTACTGCGTGTCATCGAATGGCCCAAGGACGTCGGGCGAGTGCTCGCCCTCTGCGACGCCAGCGGCGTCGTCCTGGACGAGCTCTCTCCCGGCATCCAGGCGCCCGGCTACCACTTCACGGCGTATTTGCTGTGGGACGGCTTCGTCGAGCGCCGGGGTGATCTGCCACTGGCGGAGATGGACGAGATCGGTCCTCTTCTCGCGCTTGCGCGGGAGAGCCTGCGCGCGCACGTCAAAAGGCGTGAGCAGGAACGCCGCGCCAGGCTCATCCACGAGTGGAAGTCCGAGGGGGTCTATCCGTACGCGGAGGAGCCCGCGGAACCGGCCCAGGCGGTCGAACGCGAGATGTTCGACGAGGTGGCCACCAGGATCTCCCGGCGCCTGCCCGGCGCGACGCAGAGCAAGAGAACCACTCTGCGACTCCTCCGGGAGATCATCGCCCGTGACCCGAGCGGGCTCTACCCGGTGCTGGACGAACTGTTCCGGCTGCCCCAGTCGGAACAGGAGGAGCTCCGGCGAATCCTCCAGCGGACGAGCCTCTCCGAGGTGATCAAGGCGACCGGGCAGGTCAGCGACCGGCTCGACTTCCTGGCCGCCCTGAAGAAGCTGGTCTTCGAGCCGGAGATCAGCCGGACCGTCAGGGAACGGAGCGAGTTGCACAGGATCCTGGAGCGTGAGACCTGGATCTTCGGCGACGCCTACGCGCTGATGGTCAGCGACCAGAGCCTGGACGCCGTACTGACACGCCACCTTGAGGAACTGGGCCGTGGCTCGGAGGTCGGCGGGGCGACGCCTGTCCGCCGCGAGGACGGCAGGACGGGCATCGTCGATCTCCTGCTCGGACGCGCGCACCGTGGCAGCACGGGACGGGAACACCTCGTGGTCGAGCTCAAGGCCCCCAGGGTCAGGATCGGGCAGAGCGAGGTCGCCCAGATCAAGAGTTACGCCGAGGCGATCGTCAGCGACCCCCAGTTCCGCGACGCCCGTGTCTCATGGGACTTCTGGGTCGTCTCAACCGAGATGACGGACATCGTCAGACGGGACGCCAGCGCCCCGGACCGACCGCCGGGCTGCATCGCCGAGTGGGGAGGCGGTGTCCGCATCTGGGCGCGCACCTGGAGCGAGATCATCGACGACTGCGAGGCTCGGCTCCACTTCTACCGTGAACGGCTGAACCACGATCCAGCCGCGGAACACGCGATGGAATACCTCCGGCGGGTGCACGGACAGGCGGCTCCGTAAGAGACCGGACCAACGATCTAGCAACCGGACCGTCGATACTAAACTCGGTCGTGTGGACGACGAAGAGGTGAGGGCATCCCGTACGGCTCGGCAGGGGGCCGGGGAGGTGTGGTTCCGGCCGGCGCGGGCCAGGAGGGAGGCTCCTCCGCTCAGCAGGGAGCGCATCGTGACCGAGGCGGTCGCGCTGCTGGACGAGGAGGGGGCGGAGCGGCTGACCATGCGGCGGCTCGCCGAGCGCCTCGGCACCGGCTCGACCACGCTGTACTGGCACGTCAGGACCAAGGACGACGTGCTCGACCTCGCCCTCGACGCGATCTTCGGCGACGTCGGGCTGCCCTCGGGCGGCGGGGCGGACCGGTGGCGCGCGGACGTCACGGCCCTGATCGGCGGGTGGCGTGCCGCGCTGCTACGCCATCCCTGGTCGGCGGCCCTGCTCGGCCGCCCCCTCATGGGGCCGAACGTCCTGGACCGCGCCGAGTTCCTGCACGCCACACTGGTCGCCGCGGGCTTCACCGAACCACACCTGTCCGCCGCGGCGTACGGCCTGTCCAACTACGTCATCGGCTCGGCGCTGATGCAGGCCACCTGGCTCGCACGGGATGAGAGGGCGGCGCGGGAGGCGGCCGAGGAGCACCTGCGGACGCGTCGTGAGCGTTACCCCACCCTCGCCGAGTACGGCCCGCCGATCGGCAAGGACTGGGACACGGCCTTCACCATCGGACTTGACTTCCTGCTCGACGGCATCGAGACGCGGCGAAACACCCCCGCGGAATGACTACCGGGTTTCAAATATCGGCATACCGTAGGGAAGGGAACCTCCTGGACATCCGAGCCGTTCATTATTAAGGAGGGCCGGAGATGGATTACTGGGTCATCTGGTTGATTCTCGCGGTGGCGCTCGGCGTCGCTGAGATCTTCACGCTGACCACCGCCCTCGGGCTGCTCGGCGGCGCCGCGCTGATCACCTCCGTCACCGCCGCCCTCGGCCTGCCGCTTCCCCTTCAGTTCCTGGTGTTCGCGGTCACCACGGTGGCGGGAATGGTCGTGGTACGGCCCATCGCCAGACGCCACCTCAAACCGCCGCCCGCCGACAGACGGTTCGGCGTCCAGGCCCTGGTCGGCAAGTCCGCCTACGCCCTGAGCGAGGTGACCGGCAGGGACGGCCGGGTCAGGATCGGCGGCGAGGAATGGTCCGCGAGAGCGTACGACGAGACGCTGGTGATCCCGGCGGGAGCCGTCGTCGACGTCATCGAGATCGAGGGCGCCACAGCGCTCGTCTATCCCCGGGATTGACATCCTCCCGCCACGAAGCGGGGGACTCCACGAAAAGGAGGTCACATTGAGGTTCACGGTTCTCAGGCCCGCCCGGCGGCGAGCCTCCCCGCGCGACAACGGCATGCCCTGCCGTTCCAGCCTCCCTTCCCGCCCCGAAGGACGAGACCTCCAACTCGTAGACGACAGGTGACCACATGGACCCGCTGCTGATCGCCGGACTGCTCGTCGTGCTGTTCGCCGTGTTCACGGTGTTGCGCGCGGTGCGCATCGTCCCCCAGTCCCGGGCACGCAACGTGGAGCGGCTCGGCCGCTACCAGACCACGCTCAAGCCCGGCCTGAACTTCGTGATCCCCTACATCGACCGCGTCTACCCGATGATCGACCTGCGCGAGCAGGTGGTCTCCTTCCGTCCGCAGCCGGTGATCACCGAGGACAACCTCGTCGTCGAGATCGACACCGTGCTGTACTTCCAGGTGACCGACCCGAGGGCGGCCGCCTACGAGATCGCCGACTACATCCAGGCCGTCGAGCAGCTCACGGTCACCACCCTGCGCAACGTCGTCGGCTCACTCGATCTGGAGATGACGCTCACCTCCCGCGACACGATCAACAGCCAGTTGCGCGGCGTGCTGGACGAGGCGACCGGCAAGTGGGGCATCAGGGTGAACCGGGTCGAGATCAAGGCGATCGATCCGCCCAAGACCATCAAGGAGGCGATGGAGAAGCAGATGCGCGCCGAACGGGACAAGCGCGCCGCGATCCTCACCGCCGAGGGGCAGCGCCAGTCCCAGATCCTCACCGCCGAGGGTGACAAGCAGAGCGCGATCCTGCGCGCCGAGGGTGAGCGCAGCGCCGCGATCCTCAAGGCCCAGGGCCAGTCCCAGGCGATCGACGAGGTCTTCCAGGCCGTCCACCGCAACGACCCCGACCCCAAGCTGCTGGCCTACCAGTACCTCCAGGTGCTGCCCGAGCTGGCCAAGGGCCAGGGCAACACGTTCTGGGTGATTCCCAGCGAGGTCACCTCCGCGCTCCAGGGTGTGTCGAAGGCCTTCACCGAGTCGCTGCCCCGGTCGAGCGCGACCAGGGAGACCCCCGCGATCGACGAGGCCGCCAAGGAGGCGACCGAGAGGGAGACCGCCCAGGCCGAGCAGGCCGCCGCGGAGGCGGTCGCCGAGGCCGCGGAGAGCGACATCGGCCCCCGCCAGATCGGCCCCGGCGCGCCTGCGATGCCCGACCCCCTGGAGACGAGGAACCGGGACAGAGCCGAACGCTAGATCCCTGGAAGATCCCCTCGGTCGCGGAGGAAAAGCCCAGCTCGGCACAAGCATGAAGCAATGCTGTGGGACGGGTTAAGAAAACCGCGATGGACACCTCAAGAACCGGCCCGGCACAGTGCGTAGGGTCGGAAGCTGAGGGGGGATCTTCTATGAAAGCGCTGGTCAAGGAGAGGGCGGAGCCCGGACTTCGGCTGGCCGATGTGCCCGAGCCGGTCATGGGCGCGGGTGAGGTGCTGATCAGGGTGCTGCGTACCGGCATCTGCGGCACCGACCTGCACATCCGTGATTTCGACGCCTGGGCAAGGCACACCCTGCGGCCCCCGCTGATCGTCGGGCACGAGTTCTGCGGCGAGGTCGTCGAGGTGGCGCCCGGCGTCGAGGACGTCGCGGTCGGCGACCTGGTCAGCGGGGAGGGGCACCTGGTCTGCGGCAAGTGCCGTAACTGCATGGCCGGGCGGCGGCACCTGTGCCGCAACACGGTCGGCCTCGGGGTCAACCGTGACGGCGCCTTCGCCGAGTACCTGACGCTTCCCGCGTCCAACGTCTGGGTGCACAGGACCCCGGTCGACCCGGACGTGGCGGCGATCTTCGATCCGTTCGGCAACGCCGTACACACCGCGTTGACCTTCCCGATGGTCGGCGAGGACGTGCTGATCACCGGGGCCGGGCCGATCGGGCTGATGGCCGCCGCGGTCGCCACGCACATCGGGGCCCGCAACGTGGTCGTCACCGACGTCAGCCCCGAACGGCTGGAGCTGGCGGGCAAGCTGGGGGTGAACCTGGCGCTGAACGTGGCGGAACGTTCCATCGCGGACGGCATGCACGAACTGGGCCTGCGCGAGGGCTTCGACGTCGGCCTGGAGATGTCCGGGAACCCGAGGGCGCTCCGTGACATGATCGCCAACATGACGCACGGCGGCAGGATCGCCATGCTCGGCCTGCCCGCCGAGGAGTTCGCGGTCGACTTCTCGACCGTCGTCACCTCGATGCTCACCATCAAGGGCATCTACGGCAGAGAGATGTACGAGACGTGGTACTCCATGTCGGTTCTCCTGGAGAAGGGGCTTGACCTGTCCCCCGTCATCACCGACCGCTTCTCCCACCGCGACTTCGACGCGGCCTTCGACACCGCGGCGAGTGGCAAGACCGGAAAAGTCATCATGGATTGGACCGCCTGATGTTCGACAACGTCCGCGCCGACCTGCGTGACACCCTCGACGAGATCGCCGCCGCCGGGCTGCTCAAGCCCGAGCGGGTCATCACCACCCCCCAGCGGGCGGACATCGCCGTCGCCGGAGGCGGCGAGGTGCTGAACTTCTGCGCCAACAACTACCTCGGCCTGGCCGACCACCCCGAAGTGGTCAACGCGGCCAGGGAGGCACTCGACCGCTGGGGCTTCGGCATGGCCTCGGTGCGTTTCATCTGCGGCACCCAGGAGGTGCACAAGCAGCTTGAGGCACGGCTGGCCGACTTCCTCGGCCAGGAGGACACGGTCCTGTACAGCTCCTGTTTCGACGCCAACGGCGGGGTCTTCGAGACGCTGCTCGACGAACGGGACGCGGTGATCTCCGACGCGCTCAACCACGCGAGCATCATCGACGGCATCCGATTGAGCAAGGCCCGCCGCCTGCGCTACGCCAACCGTGACATGGCCGACCTCGAAGCCAGGCTCAAGGAGGCCTCGGACGCCCGGCGCAGGCTGGTCGTCACCGACGGTGTGTTCTCCATGGACGGCTACGTCGCGCCGCTGCGTGAGATCTGCGAGCTGGCCGAGCGGTACGAGGCCATGGTGATGGTCGACGACTCGCACGCGGTCGGCTTCGTCGGCGCCGGCGGCCGGGGCACCCCCGAGCTGCACGGCGTCATGGACCGCGTGGACATCATCACCGGCACCCTCGGCAAGGCGCTCGGCGGCGCCAGCGGCGGCTACGTCTCGGCGCGCAGGGAGATCTGCGAGCTGCTGCGCCAGCGGTCCCGCCCCTACCTGTTCTCCAACTCGCTCGCCCCGGCCATCGCCGCCGCCTCGTTGCGCGTCCTCGACCTGATCAGCACCTCCGACGACGCCCGGGTACGGCTGCGCGCCAACACCGAGCGGTTCCGTACCCGGATGACCGAGGCCGGGTTCGACCTGCTGCCCGGCGACCACCCCATCGTCCCGGTCATGATCGGCGACGCGGCCGAGGCGGGCGCCATGGCCGAGCGGCTACTCGAACAGGGCGTCTACGTGATCGGCTTCTCCTACCCCGTCGTACCGCACGGCAAGGCCCGCATCCGGGTCCAGTTGTCCGCGGCCCACTCGCTCGACGACGTGGACCGTGCCGTGGAGGCGTTCGTCGCGGCCAGGAGGTGACCTCTCCCGGCCCTGACGGTTGACCGACGGTTGCCGCAAGCTCCTGACGGTTGACGAAAGTCAACGCACACCGGCGACGATCGGCGGCTGTGTGCCATATCCCCTGATTCCTACCTTCGTAAGGTCGTTGACCAGGGGATATGCGGAGGGGCCATGGATGACGGACTGTATCGGGACGTCGTGGAACTCGCGGCGAGAACGCCGGAGTGGTTTCGGGGGCTGGCGGAGACGGGCACCGACGGGATGCTCGTGGTGTTCGCCGTGCTGTACCTGTGGGCGTGGTGGCGGGCCAGGAGAGGCTCCGCCGGGATGATGGCGCTGGCGCTGCTCGGCCCGGTGGGTACGGTGGCCGCCTACGTGGTCAGCGAGGTCGTCAAGGTGGTGCTGCGGGAGGATCGGCCGTGCCGGGCGCTGCGTGGGGTGTCCACGATCGTGCCGTGCCCGCCGTACGGGGACTGGTCCCTGCCGAGCAACCACGCGACGCTCGCGGCCGGAGCGGCGGCCGGGCTGGTGCTCGCCTGGCGGGCGCTGGCGCCGTACGTGGTGGTGCTGGCGCTGCTGGGCGGGGCGTCACGGGTTTTCGTCGGCGCGCACTATCCGCATGACGTGGTGGTGGGGCTGCTGCTCGGCGGGGTGCTGGCGCCGGTCGTGGTGCTCGCGCTCAGCGGTCCCGCGACCGCGCTGGTCGAACGGCTGCGCGGACTGGCGGCGCTGCGCCCGCTGCTGCTCGCCCCCGGCGGTCTCACACCTGAGGCTCACTCCGGCCCGGGTCGCTCCCGCTCGCGGGCCGCCCGCCGTACCGGATGACCACACCCGAGGCCCGCTTCCCGCTGGGGTCGCCACCACCCAGCCGGTGGTCACGCTTCCGGCCCGGGTCGCCCACACCCGGCCGGATGATCACGCTTCCGACCTGGGTCGCTCTCACTCGCGGCGCACCAGCCGGGCGTCGTGGGCGACGACCGCGGCCTGGACTCGGTTGCGCACGCCCAGGCGGCCCAGGATCGTGCTGGTGTAGGTCTTGACGCTGCCCTCGGCCAGGTGGAGACGGCGGGCGATCTCCGCGTTGGACAGCCCGGCGCCGATCAGCGCGAGCACCTCCCGTTCACGGTTGGTCAGCACCGCGACCCGGTCACGGGCCTGCGCCGTCCTGGACAGGTCGTCACCGGTCAGCTCCCTGATGACCCGGGCCGCCACGCTGGGTGAGAGGTAGGCGCCGCCCCCGGCCACCGCCCGAACCCCGAGCAGGAACTCCCTCGGGTCTCCGGTCTTGAGCAGGAAGCCGGTGGCGCCGTCGGCGAGGGCGCGGGAGACGTAGGAGTCCTTGCTGAACGTGGTCATGATCAGCACCGCCGTCGCGGGTGCCACGGCACGCAGTTCGGCGGTGGCGGCCAGGCCGTCCAGGCGCGGCATGCGGATGTCGACCAGCGCCACGTCCGGCCGGTGGGCACGCACCGCCTCGACCAGCTCCCGCCCGTCGGCGGCCTCGGCGACCACCTCGATCTCCGGATCGGCCGACAGGATCATCCGCACCCCGGCGCGGACCACCGCCTCGTCGTCGGCCAGCACCACTCGCACCACCGTCGTCCCCCTCTCACCCGGCCCTGTCGAACTCTCGTACGAGAACCCGTGGGCCTCTTCACCTCACATGACCCCGCGGAACCCCCGTTCGAGCCCACGAACATCACACGTGTCCCCGCAGGACCCTCACGCGGCCCTGCGGAACCCTCGCGTGGCTTCTACGGGCTCCGGTTCGCGGGCAGGAAATCCTTGCTCACCAGGCGCCCGCCCGCGAAACACAGCCGGAACAGCTCACGGTGCGAGGCGTCGAAGGGGTTGGCGTGGGTGCCGTAGTAACGGCAGTCCGCCCCCCGTGGCCTGGCCGGTTCGCCGGGCACCGGCCCGTCGATGCGGGAACGGCCGGGCAGCACCCGCGCCACGGCCGTCTGGTCCTGGCCGGGACGCAGTCGCTGGAAATCTTCGGGGGTCAGCACCGAGGACGCGGCGTCGTAGATCATGAAGGCCACCACCACCAGGGTGACCACCGTGACGGCGGTGACGGCGGTGGCGACCGCGGTGACGCGCGTGCGGCGTGCCCTGAGCCGTGCCCTGGCCAGATGGGTCGCCGAGACCGAGACCGGCCCCGGCTCGGCGATCTGTCCCGGTGCGTGGGGCAGGCGCGCGCTCAGCTCGAACCCCTCGCCGGGTTCCCCGGCCGGTTCGATGCCCGCTCCCTCTCTGGGCTCCCGGCCGGCTCCTCTCCCGAGCCCCGCGCCCCTTGCCGGCTCCCCGAACCTCCCGAACCCCTCGCTCTTCGGCCCCGCCCGCAGGGAGCCGCCGCACAGCCGGACCCGCTCCCTGAGCCCTTCGAGCCCGTGTCCACCGGACGCGCGGTCCTGGGGGCGGCGTGCCGGACCCGTGGTCACCGTGACCACGGTCTCCGTGGCCAGGTGCTCGACCGCCACGATGACCGGGGCACCGGGGGCGTGCTTGGCGGAGTTGGTCAGGCCCTCCTGCACCACCCGCCGCAACGCCCGCTCGGCCATGGCCGACGGGAGAGAGCCGCCGGAGAGAGGGCCGCCTGGGGGAGGGCCGTCCGGGCGGGAGCCGTTGGGAAGGGGGCCGTCACCCATGGTCCTCAGCTCGACCCGCATGCCCGCGGCCCGAGCCCGCTCGACCAGCTCGGGGACGCCCTCCTCCTGGGCGGTCCCGGTGTCGTGGTGCAGCATGTCCACGATCTCCTGCAGCCGCTCCGAGGCGGCCGTGACCGCCCTGCGCGCCTCGCCCGCCGCCAGCCGGTAGCGCTCGTCGAGGCCGGGAGCCACCTCAAGCCCACCGATCCGCAGCGCGACCAGCCCGAGTTCGTGCCCGAGCAGGTCGTGCATGTCACCGGCGATGCGGGTGCGCTCGCGGGCCCTGGCCTGCTCGGCGATGAGCCGCTGGGCGCGTTCGAGCTCCTCGGCCCGTTCCCAGCCCTCCCTCGCCAACAGTAGGTACTGCCTGCGGGCGCGTCCCGCCAGCCACGGCACGACCGCGCCCAGCACGGCGCCCGAGACCGCGACGAACCCGGCTCCCGCGTCGCTGACCAGCGGTGTCACCGTCCCCGCCAGGACCAGCAGCCCGCCGAGCGCGGCCACCGCCTGACCGGCCCTGTCCATCCGGACCCCGGCGAGGTAGGCGAACACCGCCATCGCCGCCAGCACCGTGAACGGGTTGCCGCGTGTCGCCTCGACCAGCCACAGCCCCGACCCCAGCAGCATCGCCGCCAGCGGCCGGGCACGGCCGAGCGCCACCCCGGCGCCGATCACCGCCAGGCAGGTGAACGCCCCCCACCACGCGAGGGGATGGGCCGTCCTTGAGGTGAACCCGGCCAGCAGCACCGGCACGGCCAACGACGCCCACAGCAGCACCGCCGTGAGCGTCTTTCCCCCTGTCCCCGTAGCCATCCCGGCAACGTTATCCACCCCCGGAGGGTGCTCCCATCGCCGAAAGTCAACCTGTGGATAACCTCCAGCGGGCCGGAAACAACCCCTGTTTGTACCCGTCTGTAAATAATTCCGGCGAAAATGGGCAGGTGATAGACACGCGACGGCTCAGGACCCTGCGCGCGGTGGCCGACCACCGGACGGTCACCGCCGCTGCCGCCGCGCTGCACCTCACCCCCTCGGCCGTCTCCCAGCAGCTCATCGCCCTCGAACACGAGGTCGGCCACCGGCTGCTGGAACGCGACGGCCGGGGCGTACGACTGACCGCCGTCGGCCGCATCCTGCTGGGTCACGCCAACGAGGTGCTCGCCCAGCTGGAACGGGCGGACGCCGACATCGCCGCCTACACCGCGGGCACGGCCGGGGAGGTGACGGTGGCCTCCTTCGCCACCGCCATCGGCCTGCTCGTCGCCCCGGCCGTCGGCAGGCTCAAGGACAAGGAGCCCGGCATCCGGGTGCGCGTCCTGGACGCGGAGGGGGACCAGAGCCTCACCATGGTCCTGGACGGCGCGGTCGATCTCGCGGTCGCGGTCGAGTACCGGGGTGCCCCTGCGGAGACCGACCGCAGGCTCTCACGCATCCCGCTCTACTCGGAGCCGTTCGACGTGGTCCTGCCCCGCGAGCACCCGCTGGCGGGGCAGGAGGTGACGGTGGCCGACCTGCACGGCGAGACCTGGATCGGCCCCTACCCCGGCAACCCCTGCCACGACGTGATCGCGCTGGCCTGTGAGCACGCGGGTTTCACCCCCGAGTTCGCGCACTCCTCGGACGATTTCAGCGCCGTCGTGGCGCTGGCCGCCGCCGGGGCGGGGGTGGCGATGGTGCCGCGCCTGGCGCTGCGCGGCCCCGACCTGTCGGGGGTGGCGGTCCGCCCGGTCTCGGGCCCCGAACGCCGTGTCTTCGCCGCCGTACGGCGAGGCGCGGAGCACCACCCCCTGCTCGTCCCCCTTCTGGACGCCCTACGGGACGTCGCGACGGAGCCGGGTCACCCCGCTAGCAGTTCCTGACGCTGTGCACAGGGGTCCAGTCGCCGCTGCTGTCCCTGCTGTGGGCCGGCGGGGTGGTGTAGATGAGTTTGCCGCTCTTGTTGTACATCCGCGCTCTCGTGCCCTTCGTCTGGTTGTTGTCCCAGGACCCGTTGCCGACGAGGGAGATGGGGTATCTGCCGCAGCTGTACATGTCGATCGTGGTGCCCCTGAAACCGGGCTCCCGCCAGGCGCAGAAGTGTCCGTAGGCCGCCTTGCCGCCGGCGCAACCACTGGCGGAGACGAGCCCGGCCTCGGGGGACAGGTCACGGGGGGCGTCCTCTTCGGGGAGGGCGATGAACACGTCCGCCTTCCCGTCGACGACGACCTTGTTGAGAGCCACCTGTCTGCCTCCCAGCGTGGACAGGTAGAGATTCGCGCTGTTCTGCAGTGTGGTGATCTGTTCCTCGGTCAGCCCCGCGGCTCTGCCCTGCTCGGCGAAGGCCGCCTGCGCCTCGGGCGGGGTCGCGTTCGCGAAGTTCTCTGGCGGGGTCACGCTCTTGGAGTCTCCGGAAGGAGTCACGTTCGTGGGATCGTCGGGCGAGGTCGTGGCCCCTGCCCCCTGGGCGGTGAGGAACAGAGCCAGCGCGGCGCCCGACAGCACGGCCAGGGGCCGCGCCGTACGCCTTGCCGATGTGATGGCACGCATGGACAGTCGTCCTTTCGTTGGTGGAGAGGTTGCGACGCCTTCCGCGGAAGGTCCCCGGCCGTCTTCCTAAGGCGCTCTTCACGGCCGCGTTCGGGGATCTCACCGATGCGGGTGTGGCGTGACACGGGAGGCAGGAGACCGTTGGGCCGGTCGTCCGTGGTGCCCGCCGCAGGACAAGAGTGAACCGCGTGCGCTTCTGACGGCATTGCGTCTACGCGCCAGGTCGTTATCCGTGAGTGTCAGGCCCGTGCGCGACCGGAGATGTGCAGGCGCCGGTACGCCTGGGGGGTGATGCCGTAGGCGGTGCGGAAGGCGCGGGTGAAATGAGCGGCGTCGGTGAGTCCCCACCGGGCCGCGACCGCGTGGGCCGGTCTGCCTTCGAGCTGGGGATTGGCCAGGTCACGGCGGCAGTGGTCCAGCCGTAGAGCGCGGATCCAGGCGGCGACCGTGCGTTCCTCGGTCAGGAAGAGCCGGTGCAGGGCCCGGACGGAGATGTTGTGCGCCGCGGCGATGGTCTCCGGCGAAAGCGCGGGATCGGCCAGCCGCCGATGGATGAAGGCGTGTATCCGCGCCAGCAGCACGCGTTGCCTGGTGTCGGGAGGGGGCGTCGTGCCCTTCTCCCCGGCGAGCAGCATCGTCAGCAGATCGAGCACGGTCACGCCGAGACGGGTGGCCTCCCCGTGCTGGAACCGGTCGGCGTCGGTGACGAGACGGCCGAGGAATCCCAGGAGTAACGCGCCAACCCCCTCCCTGCTGGAGAAGACCCAGGGGGTGCACCGTTCGGACATGGTTTCGGGCAGGTGAAGCATCGTGCGGGGGACCATGGCGAAGATGCCCTGGATCGTGCTCTCGTCGTCGCCCGTCGTCAGTACGGAGTACGGGTTCCAGCTGTTGTAGACCACGATGTTCGACGGGCCCATGGCGACGTGCTCGCGACCCTGCACCACCGCGCCGTGGCCACGGAGGGGAATCGCTACCTGGAGTAGTTCCGGTTCGGACTGCCGGATGTGTTTCATAGTGCGATGCGTCCATATATCCGAGCAACTGACCTTGGAGATGTGGACGGCACCGAAATCCATGCTGCGCATCTCCCCGTGGAAGTCGGCGGGAGACTCGCTGACGACCTCCAGCGGCAGCAGCGTCTGGGAGACCAGATGCCGCCAGTATTCGAACCGCTCGGCGGGCGCGACACCATCAGTGTGAATCACAGTGCGCACTGTCGTCCTCCTTATGAGGTCACTGATTTTCCTACCGTTCGTGTCCGTGCTGACCGGAACCGGAGGCCGCTCACCGCGGCCCTACAACCCCCTTTTTTCAGGATATTTCGTCATTCGTGAATTAACGCGAGGCTTGCACAAAACGTCATTATCATTCCGACCGAAACACCCTCTCGGCCGACCGGGACCGTACGGGCGATCGAACCCATTCTCCATTCACACCCATTCACCGCGTCCCGGCTCTCCGGCCCTCGGCACACGCCCGTTTCCTTTCCACCGGCGGTTCGCCGTCCGGTTTCGGAAGGCGAACACCGGACGACGGGTACGGCGAAGGCGGCGCGCGTGGAGGCGATCGGAGAACGGGGGAACCGCCAAGCCGGAATTCCGTTCCGGCCGGGAATGCCGTCGCACTCCAGGAGATACGGCGACCGCCGCACTCGGGCTAGGAGGGAAAGGCGGGCCCGCCCACCTCGGGAAGGCCGAGGGATTTCGGCGGGTCGAAAAAGTCCTCAAGCCCGGGGAAAGGGTCCCGTGGGATCGCGGGGATCTCGCACCAGACCGTACGGCCCCGCTCAAGGGAGCGGCAGCCCCAAGTCCCGCCGGAGAGCAGCCCGACGAGGACCAGGCCGCGTCCCCTCTCCGACAGGAGGGAGCTCTCCGGCGACGCCATGGGACAGCCCTGATCCACGACCTCGATCCGCAGCAGGTCACCCAGCGCGAGCAGTCGCAGCGTCAGCGAGCTGTCCCCCGGCTCGCCGCCCGCGTGCAGCACGGCGTCGGTGACCAGTTCCGACACGGCGAGCCGGACGTTCTCGTAGGCGGGATGGTCCGCCCCCAGCCATTCACGGACTTCGTCGCGCGCCCGTGAAGCGGACTCTGGGTGATCGGGAAAGCTGGTTTCGCTGTTTTTCTCCGGTCTCATGGGACGCCTTCCCCAGCCGAATTGGGCTGGATTTCCGTTTCACTCGGTTCGTTGACCAAGGCGCCGTCCTGCTCCAGGGCGGCACTCATACGGTCGCAAAGCCATGAGCCGAGGGGGTCATAAAGCCGTTCGCATTGCCTTCACAGTTCCGCGAACGCCTGCCGAACCTCCTAAATCCACCTACACAATGGCCTGGTACCGATCCGCGAAGCCGAGAGGAGCTGCAGATGGTCGTCCCCCCGGAACAGGAGCAGGAACAGGAGTCGGCAGCAGAACCGACAGACCCCATCGATCCCCACATTTCCCCGCGAATTAGATTCGGGACAGAACTTCGCAAATTCCGCCTCGCCGCGGGGTTCAGCCAGCGAGAACTCGGCAACGTCATCCATCTGTCGGTCAGCCAGCTCAGCATGATCGAGAACGGCCACCGCGCACCGACCCTGGCCCTGGCCAGGAGGGTGGACAAGGCCCTCAACATCGGCACGACCCTCGCCGGCCTGCTCGACCGGCTGAACCGGGCCGAGGCCCAGCTCCCCCGCTGGTTCCGGCCCTGGCTGGAGTTCGAGCGCGAGGCCGAGACCCTGCGCATATGGGAGGCCCTGATCGTGCCCGGCCTGCTGCAGACCGAGGACTACGCGCGGGCCATCCTGAGCCGCAAGCCCGGCGCCACCACCGAGCAGGTCGAGGACAAGGTGACGGCCAGGATGGAACGGCAGGAGATCCTGAAGCGACGGATGCCGCCGATGCTGTGGATCGTGTTGGACGAGGGCGTGCTGTACCGCCCCATCGCCGACCCCGAGGTGATGCGGGGGCAGTGCGAGCGACTGCTTGAGGCCGGGGAGCAACTGCGCGTATCCCTACAGATCCTTCCCTACACCGCGCGGAACGTGCTTGGCTTGCTGGGAAGCTTCACCCTGGCGGACCTGCCGAGGGAGACCTGTCCAGTGGCCTACATCGACTCGCAGAGCCTGGACGACCGTGTCACCGACCGGGCGACCGACATGAAGAACCTGGCGTTCCGCTACGAGGCGATCCGCGCCGACGCCCTCCCCCGGCGCGAGTCCCTCAACCTGATCAAGGAGACGATGCGCAGATGGACGACCTGACCAGGCACCTCTCCACCGCCCGTTGGCACAAGTCCAGCCTGTCCGGTGACGACGGGAGCAACTGCGTGGAGGTCGCCGCCCTGCCCGGCGGGCACCACGCCCTCCGCGACACCAAGAACCGCACCGGCCCCGCTCTCATCCTCACCCCGGCCGCATGGACCAACCTCGTCGGCGTCCTCAAGGCCGACGCCCTCGGCTGAACCGGCTTTCACTGGCCCCTCAGGCGGCGGGTGCCCGAGGGGCCAGACGAATCTCAAGCTCGGCGTCCAGCGCGCGGGCCAGCCGGTCCAGGATCGGCAGCGTGGGGATGCTCACTCCCGCCTCGAAGCGGGCCACCGCCGTCCGGGTCATCCTGGCCGCGCGGGCCAGGTCGTCCTGACTCCAGCCCCGCTCCTCACGCATCGCGCGGACGACCTTGCCCAGCTCGTAGGCGAGACGCGCCGCCTCGTAGACCTCGGCTGCGTCCGGCTCGTTCATCCGGCGCCCCCTGAGCTCCCGTCGGCTCACGTCGCCTCCCCTCTCCCACGGTTCGTTATAACTCCTCGCGTTTACCCAAACACAAAAAGTAAGACTCTTCCATCGATATCGAGGTCCCACCAGACTTCGTGGGTCAGCCCCGGGGGCGTAGGCCGTTCAGGGCGGTTTCCACGAGGTTGTCGGCGTATTCGGGGGTCAGTGGGCCCGTGCGCTGGAGCCAGCGGTTGAGCAGGGGGCCCCAGAGCACGTCCACGGCCAGGTCGAGGTCGAGGTCCCCGGCCAGTTGCCCGGCCCGCTGGGCGACCGCGAGCCTTCGCTTCTTGATCTCCCTCATCGGCTCGTCGAGTCGTTCGCGGTAGACGGCGGCCAGGCCGGGATCGTGCGCGATCTCGGTGGTGAGCGCGCGCATCGGCTCGTCGTAGCGCGGATCGCTCAGCTCCGCGACCGTGGCGCGCATGACCGTCTTGAGGTCGGCCTCCAGGTCACCGGTGTCGGGCAGCGCGGCCTCGCCTTCCTCCCCCTCGCCGAGCGCGAGGAAGGCGTCGAAGAGCACCGCCCCCTTCGACGGCCACCAGCGGTAGATCGTCTGCTTGCCGACCCCGGCCCGCGCGGCGATGCCCTCGATGCTCAGCTTGGCGTATCCGACCTCGCCGACCAGGTCGAAGGCCGCGGTGAGGATGGCCCGGCGGGAGGCGTCGCTGCGCCGGGAGGAGTTGGGCGTGCTCTGACGTCGCGTGGTCACGCGCCCAACCTAGCAAAATGCAAGACGAGACGGACCGTCTTGACATACCCACACGATCCCCCTATGGTTGCCGACATCAAACGAGACGAACCGTCTCGGTTCACTTAAAGAGGAGTTCCCGTATGCGCACCTCCCCACGTACCTGGTTCATCACCGGCGCGAGCCGGGGCCTGGGCCGCGCCTTCGCCCTGGCCGCCCTGGAACGCGGCGACCGGGTCGCCGCCGTCTCCCGCACCGTCACCCCGCACGACTTCGGCGACCGGTACGGCGACCGCCTGCTGACGTTGTCCCTGGACGTGACCGACCGGGAGGCCGTGTTCGCCGCCGTGGCCGGCGCCGTCGAGCACTTCGGCCACCTCGACATCGTCGTCAACAACGCCGGAACCCTGTCCATGGGCATGGTCGAGGAGTTCACCGAGGCCGAGGCCCGCGCCCAGCTTGAGGTCAACCTCTTCGGGGCGATGTGGGTCTGCCAGGCCGTACTGCCCCATCTCCGGGAGCGGGGGGCCGGGCACATCCTGCAGGTCTCCAGCATCGCCGCCCTCGGCGGCTTCCCGAGCACCGGGATGTACAGCGCGAGCAAGTTCGCGCTCGAAGGCATGAGTGAGGCGCTGGCCATGGAGGTCGCGGGCTTCGGCGTCAAGGTCACCATCGTCGAACCCGGCGGTTACTGGACCGACCTGTACACCAACCCGGCCATGACCACCCCCGCGGAGCCGTACGGCCCGCTCCGCGCCGAGCTGGAGAAGCAGTGGGCGGAGGGTTCGATCGACAGCGAGCCGCAGTTGGCCGCGGAGGCGGTGCTGAAGCTGGTCGACAGCGCGGAACCGCCGCTGCGGTTGCTGCTCGGGAGTATGGTCTACGACCTGGCCTTCGACGTCTGCCGACGGCGGATGGAGACGTGGGAGAGCTGGGAGGAGGTCAGCCGGGCGGCCGAGCACGCCGTACCGGCGCCGGGACTCTCCGGGTGACCGGGGCCGGGAAACCGGAATCCGGCGGGCGGATAATCTCTCACTCAGCGTTGTGCTTTTCAGGGATTATCCGTCCGGACAGACCGCGGCGAGCGGACGGCGGCAGCAAGGAGAAACGCCGGCGCGGCCATTCCGGGCGGCCGGAAAGAGGGGCGTCAGAACGCCAGGTCCCAGGCGCTCCATCCGGGCGCGCATTCCATTTCCCGGTACGTCGACCTGCCCACGTCCGGGGGCGTCAGGGTGTAGGCGAAGCAGTACCGCAGATGGCCGCCATGGTCCACCTGCGTGTCGTAGTACTTGTGAATGCGGACCGAGACCTCGGTGCGACCGGCACGGACGTCGAACGCCGTGATCTCGGCGGCGTGTTCCTTCATGACGTCCTGGAAGGCGCTTTCCGGGGCCGTCGCCGGTAAGGCGGTGAAACCCCGGAAAAACTCGGCCGCCGCTTCCCGCACCTGGCGTTGGGCCATGTGGAGATTCTCCATCGCCTGATGCGTGTTGCCGGAGACGATCCAGCCGTACCCGGCCAGGAGGACCAGGGCGACCACGCCGATGACGGCCACGCCGACGTAGTCGTCGAGTGAGTGACGTTCCTCATCAGGTTTCACGGCGGCTCGACCCCCCGCCTCCAATATGACGGACGGGCCGCGGCGGCACCATCGCGCCGCCGTGACCATGCACGGTCCTCGCGTGACGGTATATGTCGCCAGGCTGGACAATCCCCCGGATATGGGGCGAATTATCGGAAAAGGCCCATCGCCTGCATCTGGAGCACCCGACCGAGGCCCCCGGAAAACCACGCCACGACCCTGGCAAGACAGGCCATCAGAGGAGGAAAAGCGCTCACTGTTCTGCGAGGCTTGCCGGTGTTACGCTGCGAGAGTCCCGGTCATCCATAATTAGCGGGTCCGTATTCGCCTCTTCGGTCCGCTTTCGCCAGCGTGGATTTCCCTGGGGTCCGGGGCCGACCCCATCCTTCCCGTCTGGACCATTCGGATTCCCGGCAACGGGTCACCCCCACTTTGGAGCGTTACATGCCGAGCGGCTGCATCTTCATGACCCCAGGGGTTCTGCGCGACCTCAAGACCGAGGCGACCTACGACATCCCGGCCGACCTCAGGAACCACCCCGTGGGGAGTCTGGTGACCTACACCCTCGCCGGCCCCAGGACCGTCGGCTCCATCACCCAGGGCCTGGTCGGCATGACCATCGCCGGGAACGCCGTCGACGACGAGGCCGGAAGGCTCATCCCGCTGAGCCCCGCGTTACGGGACGCCTACCCCGAGCGCACCCGCGTCCGGTTCTACGGCACCCCCGACGAGGTGAACAGGGTGGCCGCGCTCGGACTCGTCATCGGCACCCCGGCACGCCGGACCGACCTCGTGGACCTGACGGAGAGCGCCCCCGCCGACCTGTCCGACCTGGGCATCTCGATCGAGCAGGACGCCGAGGACAAGTCCGACTTCCCGGCCAGGCAGCTCTACTACTACGTCGGCCCCGAGCGGGCGTGGACCACGCGCATCCACACCTGCACCGCGCTGGCCATGTGGAGCCGTACGGCGGGCATCTCCTACCTGTCCCACGCCGATTCGAGCACGCCCCCGGAGCGGATCGCCGAGCGCGTCACGGAGTTCTTCACGGACGTGATCAAGGCCGGGGCCGTTCTCGGCACGCCCGGCGAGCTGAGCGTCGTCCTGTTCACCGCCGAGGACACGCTGACCGGCAGGGGCAGCTCGGTCCAGAGCGTCCTGGGCGCGCTCGACCACCTCGGCGCGGCGCACACCAGGGTCTTCTACGAGCACGCCAGGTGCCACATCGCCGGCCCCAGCGACACCGTCGTGGTCTCGGCGGGCGCCGCCCCCCGGGTGCTCCTCAGCTACGCCGACCACGTGGAGCACCTGCTGACCCGCTACACCATCAAGGGTGAGCGCAACGTCCGGGACATCCTCGTCGAGGTGCTGAAGACCGCCCAGGCGAACCACGAGTTCGAGCCCAAGGCCTATCTCGCGGCGAAGAAGGCGAGGTCACAGGGCGACGACCAGCTTCACCGGCTCCTCGTCGCCCTGGCCGGCCTCACCGAGGAGGACGCCGCCAAGCGCTGGGGGTGACCTGCTCGCGGGTGGAGGTGCGGGCCGGAACCGCCTGGCTCCGGCCCCATGCTCCCCGGCGGAGTGCCCACAGGCCGGTCTGTCATACCTTGTTGTTCCCGTCCCCACGAGGAGGTCGATCGTGTCCTTCCCACCGCCCGGCATGGTGCTCGGTGACGTCCCGTCGCGCGCTTCCTCGCGGGAGGCCGTCACCCGCTGAGCCGAGAACCCGCCGTCACCAGGCGGGAGACCGTCCACACCGCGACGAGGCGCTCTTCATGACCATCACTGGTTCGATCATGAGGAGCCCCGAGTGCTCACGATTCACTGGACCGAGGGCGGCGAGCCCCGGTCCGCTCTCTGGCGTTCCGAGAACGGCTCGCCACCGCCCGCCCGCGTGCTGGTCGCCGACGACCGGCTCACCGCCGACGCCGCGTACCGGCTGGCCCGCCAGGGCGTAGGACTGCTGTGGCGCGGCGACTTCCACAACGCCCGACAGCTCATGCGCGCCATGGCGCGACGCGTGGAACGGGCGCCGTCCGAGGCGGCTGTCTCCCCGATATCCCCGGCGCGGGCCTTCCACCTGCACCGTCAGGCCCGTTCCCGGCGTGCCGTCGTCCTGGGCAGGCTGCTGGTGCCGCTCGACCACGAGCACGCCGTACCCCTGCGGCGTGCCCCGGACGTACGGCGGGCCTGCACTCAGGTGTACGGCCCCGCGCGAGGACCCTCGGTGGTCTCGCTGCCCGAGTTGCTCGGCGTCGTCGGCGCCTGCGAGTGGCGCGGCAGGGGGGTCGAGGTGCCCGCGCTCGGCGGGCGGATCCACCCGCACTACGGCGTCTTCTCCCCGGTCAGAGGGGAGTACGCCGACCTGGTCGCCCGCGCGCCGCTCCCGTCGCGGTCGCTGGCGTTCGACGTCGGCACCGGGACCGGCGTGCTCGCCGCGATCCTCGCCCGCCGGGGTGTCGAACGGCTGGTGGCGACCGACCAGGACCCGCGTGCCGTGGCGTGCGCCCGCGACAACGTCGAACGGCTGGGACTGACCGGCCGGATCGACGTCGTGCGCGCCGACCTCTTCCCCCCGGGGCGCGCTCCGCTCGTCGTCTGCAACCCGCCGTGGCTGCCCGCCGAGCCGTGCTCCCCGCTCGACCACGCGGTCTACGATCCGGGCGGTCGTGTGCTCCGGGGTTTCCTGAACGGGCTCGCCGAGCGTCTCGAACCGGAGGGTGAGGGCTGGCTGATCCTGTCCGACCTGGCCGAACACCTGGCCCTGCGGACCCGTGCCGAGCTACTGGCCGCCTTCGGGTCGGCGGGGCTGCGGGTGACGGACAGGCTGGAGGCACGGCCCCGGCACCCGGGGGCGACCGATCCGAAGGACCCGCTGCACGCGGCCCGCGCCGCCGAGGTCACCTCACTGTGGCGGCTCAGGCCGGTTCGCTGAGGGCCAGGGTTCCGTTGCGGCGCAGGAGTTCGACGGCGTGGACGGTGGCGTGTCCACGCCAGTCGAGCACACCGGCCGGGGAGATCCTGGCGTACTCGACGGTCCATCCGCCGTCGTCCCGCTGCTCCCCGGCCAGGCGCTCCAGGTCGGCGGCGATCACCTCCGGCGTGAAGAGGGCACGTGCGGGACGGCCCGGCAGGGGCGCGAAGTCCAGCGGGCGCAGCACCTCGTTCTCGGTGCCGCCCTCGACGGCCACCACGCCGTCCGCGGGGACGTGCTCCCCCAGCCGCCGCAGGAGCCCGGCCGCCTCGGGGTGGGTGTCGTGCACGGCGTCGAGGAACAGTACGGCGAAGAGCAGCACGTAGGCGGAGGGCCGTTCCTCGATCGCCCCGATCACGTCCAGGCAGTGGCGGGTGGCACGGGCCAGCCACGGGTGCCCGGCCACCCCCCGGTCGTGTACGGCGACGCGGTGCGCGGCGGCCGCCGTCACGGCGGTGATCTGCAACGACGAGCCCGGGGTCGCGGCCCCGGCCGCCCACCAGGGGGCGGTTCCCTCCCGGACGGTCAACGGCAGGGCGAAGGGCAGCCCGCCGTCGGGCAGCGTGACCGTCCCAAGCCAGTCGCACAGCTCGACGGCCCGCCCGGTGGTGACCGGGGCGACGTCCCCGAACACCTCGAAGGCGTGCAACGCGGCGCCCGGCTGGCTCTCCGGCGAGCGCAGGTCGGCCTCAAGGCCCCAGCCGTAACCGCCGTCGGCGTTGCGGTAGCCGTCGAGCGCGGCCAGCACGGCACCGGGGTCGGCCCGGCCCGTCAACAGTTCGAAACGCCGGCGGTCGAGGACACGCGCGTGGGTGGCCATGAAGGACGTCGCCGCGGCGAGATCAATGCTCATGGCCCCCATCGTCGCCGGGCCGTACGGCAGGCGTCTTGCAGGAAACGGTCTTCCTGACTAGTCGTTCCCGAGGGATTCGAGCCAGGCGGGCGGCCTGAAGTCGGGGTCGCCGGGGGAGCCGAGCGCGTCGAGGGCCGCGACGATCTTCCTCTCCTCGTAGGTGAAGTGCGACTCAAGGATGGCGGTCAGGCCGTCGAGGGTGTCGCGCACCCGCCGTGCCTCCTCGGGGCCGGGAGGCCGGTCGCCGAGTCCCTCGACCAGGTTCTCCAGGTCGCGCAGGATGCCGGCGACGAGCTGGTGGTCGTGTTCGAGCTGCTCGATGACGGGGCGCAGTTCGGGGAATCTCCCGGCGAGGGCGGGGAAGGCTCCGGCGTCCTCGCCGGTGTGGTGCAGGGTCAGCGCGGAGCAGAAGGCCAGGCAGTGCGCCCGCAGTCGCCGTGGCCGCTCCATGCGGCCTTCGAGGTAGGTGTCGACGTCGTCGCCGAGCCTGGTCAGCTCCTCGCGGAGCCAGTCGTGCACCTCGATCAGCTGGTTGCCGAACGCCGCGAGGCGATCGCCCGGGTTGGTGGGGGTTTCCATGGTCGTCCCATGTTTCGGCGCCTCCATGCCCTCGGCGATCTCCTTGCCGGGTGCACTGCGACGCTGAGGCGGGATTCCATCACCTCCGGCCGCCGCCGTCAACCCGTCCTGCGTGCCCAACCCCCGTGAACGGCAATCTTTCCGAGGACCGGGTTCGGGGCTTCCGCGCTGCCGGATATGGGCCGGAAAAGGCCTTCCAAATAAATCCATAAATCCGACTTAACGGACAAATCGCTTCGTATTCTGGGCTTGTCGATCGTGTCCTCCGGCGAACGTTCCGGGGGCCTGGTCAGAGGAGGATTCCATGGACCGCAGGCATCGTCCCAGCCCGGCGCTTCTCGCCGCTCTCGCCCTCTCCGGCGTCGCGTTCCTCCCCGCCAGCACCGCATCGGCGCGGGTGACGGCCCCCGGTGACAAGCCACCGGCCTACCAGCAGGCCTACGAGAAGGGGTACGCCGACTCGGCCCGCATGTGCGACAAGGCCGCGAGCTTCTCCTACGAGGAATCGGACAGCTGGGACAGGAAAGGCTGGGTGGACGGTTACAACGCCGGTCATGCCGCCCAGTGCTGACGCGGGGGAACCTTCCGCGACGGACGCCTCCCTGGAATTTCCCGCTTCAGCGTTTCTCGTTCCTGTTCTCGGAACGGGCGCAGGCGACGGCCTCGGTGAAGTCCCGGTAGCGGGTGACCTCGTCGCCGATCGGATCCAGCACGAGGTCCCTGGCCACCTGGTCCACGTTCGCCCGCAGCGCCCGTTCCGCCCTGCGCGCCCTGCGACGGCCGCCCGCCCAGGCCGCCAGCCGTGAGAGTCCGGCGATCAGCAGCCCCAGCAGGGCGCCGCCGACCAGCAGCGCCGTCGGCCAGGGCACCTCCCCCACCGTCGGCAGGTCCGGCCGGGGCAGCCTGAGGTAGTCCAGGCCCGCCAGGCCGAGCAACCACAGGCCACCCGCCAGCGTGACCGCGAACACCAGCCACTGCGCCGCCCCGACCACCCGCCACCACACGGGCCGCCGGGCCGAGCCGAGCGACGTGGCGGCGATCGCCCGGTCGAGGCCGTCCTCAAGCTCGTCCCCGTGTGCCCTGGCCGCCCGCCGCACGGCCGTCGCCCACGGCTCGGACAGCCCCTCGGCGGCGGTGTCGGCGGTCCTGCGGATCGCGGTGTCCATCCTGGAGCGCTGCACGGTGGACGCGACGGGCATCGACGTACGGCCGACCAGCCCTCCGGCCTGGGCGGTCCCGGTCCGGGCGGTTTCCGCCTGGACGGCGAGACGCAGGCGGCGCAGCGGGTCGGGACGGAGGCGGCGCAGCCACCGGGTCGGCGGCCAGCCGGTCGCGACGATCGAACGGTGCCGGTGCGAGGTGGCCACCGCCCTGACGACGACCGGTACCCCGGCCGCCTCGGACAACGCGGCGGTCAACGGTCCGGCCAGGCCTTCGACGTTCTCCCGGGGGCCGGAGCCGGTTCCCGAGGCGGTGTCGAGGCGGGCGGCGGCCGTACCGACGTCGGCGGCGAGGCGGGCGGCCCACGAGCGCCGGTCGGTGACCCGGGCGGCCAGCAGGGCGCCGAGTTCGCGCATGCCCTCCCCGGTGCGCGCGGAGACCCCGAGCAGCGGCACCCCGCCGAGGCCGTCCTCACCGAGCAGCCGCCGCAGGTCGTCGAGACAGCGCCGGGCGGCGTCCCGGCTGAGCCGGTCGACCTGGTTGAGCACGACGACCGTCACGTCCCGGTGCCCGGAGAGCGGGCGCAGGTAGCGGTCGTGGACGGCCGCGTCGGCGTACTTCTGCGGGTCGAGCACCCACACCAGCAGGTCGACCATCTCGACCAGCCGATCGACCTCGACGCGGTGCGACGGCTCGATCGAGTCGTGGTCGGGCAGGTCGAGCAGGATCAGCCCGGCCGCCTCGCTTTCGACGTGCGGCACCTCGTGGCGGCGGGGCACCCGGAGCCAGTCGAGCAGCGGCGCCGCCCCCTCGCCCTCCCAGAGCGCGGCCTGCGCGGTCGAGGTGGTCGGCCTGGTCACCCCGACCGTGGCCAGGTCGGTA
Organism: Streptosporangium sp. NPDC000239; assembly: GCF_040300765.1. Classification (NCBI taxonomy): domain Bacteria; kingdom Bacillati; phylum Actinomycetota; class Actinomycetes; order Streptosporangiales; family Streptosporangiaceae; genus Streptosporangium; species Streptosporangium sp. NPDC000239. The sequence continues at coordinate 130,275 of NZ_JBEPEI010000015.1, forward strand.
CCGGACAGCGCGTTGAACAGCGACGACTTGCCGCTTCCCGTGGCCCCGGCCAGCGCGACCACGGTGTGCCCGACCGACAGGCCACGCCGTACGCCCGCGCGGGTGACCACGGAACGCGCCCCGGCGACCGCGTCCTCGTCCAGTCGCCCGTCGGCCAGGTCCGCCGCCCTGGCCAGCGCGTCGAGCCGGTCGTCGAGGGAGGCGGACTCCTTACGGCGCAGCAGCTTCACCACCCCTCCACCTCCCCAGGTCCGCCCCCGGGAACCTCACGCGGCGGCCCGTCTCCGGGTCCGTCCCCGGTCGCCGGAAGCTCCCCTCGGCGGTCCTGTACGGCCCGCGCCACCTCCCGTAGCGCGGGACCGGCCTCCCCCGGTGGTTCGACGGCGTCCAGGAGGCCGGTGAACCGGTCGGCCTCCTCGTTGAGCAGGATGGCCACCCTGGCACGCAGGTCGGTGCGGGCCTTGACGGTGAGGGTGCGCACGGCCTGGTCCCCGAAGACCGCCTCAAGGAGCTTCTGGCTGAGCACGCTGGTGCCTCCGGCGATGCCGACCTCGATCCCGGTCAGGCCGCCCGTCGAGGCGAACACCGCGAGCATCAGCAGCAGCCCGGCGCCGTTGACGCCGTAGGAGGTGAACCTCGCCACGCTCCGCCGGTCGGCGCCCTCCTCACGGACCAGGTCGAGCACGTACCCCTGCCAGCCCCTGACCGCCGCCTCGGCCCTGGCGGGCAGGTCGGCCGAGGCCCTGCCGAGGCGTCCCGCCGTCACGACCCCCGCCTCCTCAAGCAGGGCACGGCCCGTGGGACGCGCGGTCCAGGCGTCGAGCGCGCGTTCCGCGGCGCCGTCGGCCGAGGCCCTGATCAGTGCCTCGACCCCGCTCTCCAACGCGATCCGCAGGTCGTTCTCCGGAGCGGGACGGCCGGTGACCAGTGCGACCAGGCGGTCCCTGAACCGGCCGACCCTGCTCTCCAGGGAGCGCATCAGGTCTCCGGTGCCGATGAAGTCCTGCCAGCGGGCCAGCACCTCGCCGCGCAGCAGCGACCCGTCGAGCATGCCCTCGTCGAAGGCGGTCAGGCCGAAGGTGTAGGCGTCGGCCGTCAGCGAGCGCAGTTCCCTGGCGGCGGCGTGCTGGTGGTCGACGGCGTCGGCCAGGGCGGGCACCCGTACGGCGAGGCTCTCCAGCGCCCCGGACAGGGTCTGGCGCACCACCTCGGCGCGGGCCCGCGAGTCGGCGGCGATACCGGTCAGCCAGTCGGCGACCTCCCGTACGGCGGGGCGCGGCAGGCGGCCGTTCTCCTCGGGCAGGGTCAGCTCGGGCACCTCGAACAGCCGGGTCCCGCCGAGGCCGTTCTCTTCGAGGAGCCTGGCCAGGTCCTTCCTGACGACGCCCATGGCCTCGGGGGGCACCCGTGACAGCACGACCGCGAGCGCGGTGCTGCGTTCCCTGGCCGCGCGCAGGAAGCCCCACGGCACCTCGTCCGCGTAGCGGGCGGCGGTGGTCGTGAACAGCCACAGGTCGGCCGCGGCGAGCAACTGGGCGGCGAGTTCGCGGTTGGCGGCCACGACCGAGTCGATGTCCGGCGCGTCGAGCAGGGCCAGGCCCGCGGGCAGGGAGGGCGCGGTGACCACGCGCAGTGTGCCCGGCTGCCCTCGGGCTCCGGTCACCCGTGGCAGGCCCGGCAGGACGTGCTGGGCGGTGAACCACGCCTCGTCGGCGGGGCTGGTCACCAGGGTGGGCGCGAGTGTGGTCGGCCGCAGCACGCCGGGTTCGGTGACGTCGGCGCCGACGACGGAGTTGACCAGGGTGGACTTGCCCGCCCCGGTCGAGCCGCCGACGACGGCCAGCAGCGGGGCGTCGAGCGCGGTGAGCCGGGGGATCAGGTAGTCGTCGAGCTGACCGGCCAGTTCCTTCTGGGCGGCGCGCCCGGCCCGCGCGTCTCCGGCCGCCAGGGGGAACAGGTCGCGGTCGAGATGGCGCCGCAGCTCGCGCAGCGCCGCGAGCAACCCGTCGCTCCGGCTCATAGGAGCGGTTTTCCCCGGTAAATGCCCCCTAGACATGGTTTTGCCCCACCGCTCGACCGGATCACGGGGGCGAACCCGGTAGAGCGGTGGGGCCTTAACCCCGAAGTCCGCGTGAGGGCTACGTCCGAGCTCGTCTCCCCCGCAGCTGGAGGCGAGCCCGACCCTTCCGCGCGACCGCGGGGTGATCGGGGGTCACTCGCTGTTCATTGGAACACCCGAAGCTCAGCGTCACTTGAGCCGAAGCTGAATGTCCGCTGAATATTCAACCACTCTGAGGCGGCCGAAGGACATACCCAACCCCCCGCAAGGTGTGTATGAGCCTCGGTTCGGCCATATCCACCTTTCGACGGAGATAGGAGACATAGGACTCGACAACCCCGGCGTCTCCCCCGAAGTCGTAGTTCCAGACGTGGTCGAGGATCTGCGCCTTGGACAGCACCCTGCCCGTGTTGACCATGAAGTAGTGCAGCAGCTTGAACTCCGTCGGCGAGAGCCGTACGGCCTTGCCCGCGCGCCAGACCTGGTGCGCCTCCTCGTCCAGCTCCAGGTCGGCGACCTTCAACCGGACAGGAAGGTCCAGATCCCCCCTCGTACGGCGCAGCACGGCCCGGATGCGGGCCAGGACCTCCTCAAGACTGAACGGCTTGGTCACGTAGTCGTCGGCGACCCGCAGGCCGGTGACCTTGTCGTCGGTCGCGTCCCTGGCGGTCAGGAAGAGGACGGGGATCTGCCCGCCCATCGCCCGCAGCCGCCCGGCGACCGTGAACCCGTCCATGTCCGGCAGCATCACGTCCAGCACGACCAGGTCGGGGCGGATCCGCTCGGCGAAGTGCACGGCCTCCCTGCCGTCCGCCGCCGTCACCACCTCGAAGCCGGATCTGCGCAGGCTGACGGAGAGCAGCTCGCGGATGTTCGGCTCGTCGTCGACGATCAGCAACCTGGCTTCGACCTTGTCCAGCACATCACGAGGCTTGCTCACCCCCCTGGAACGCAGCTCAGGTCCGGCTGAACGTTTCCTGAGAGAGGAGATCGTCATCGTCGGACCCCGCCCTCGTTGATCGCGGTCGCGGTCACGGAGCCGTCCGCGCCCTTGGCGCCCTGCACGACGACCGTGCCGCCCGTGGTCAGGTCGCCTACCTTGCCCTGCTTGGAGATCCGCACGTTCGTCTGGTCGGTGGTGTTCACGGTGACGACGGTCCCGTCCTGCTGCTGAAGGTAGACCTTGCCGCCCTCGACCTTCTGCACGGTGCCGACGGTCACACCCCCCTGCCCGCCCCGCTGTCCGTTGCCGAACCCGCCCTGGCCGTTCCCCTGGCCACTGCTTTGGCCGCTGCCTTGGCCACTGCCTTGGCCGCCGAACCCACCGCGTCCGCCGTAACCGCCGGGAACCCCGTAACCACCGGGGCCCTGCCGCATCGCGGCGGTCCGGTCGCCGGTCGGCCCGCCGAACGCCTTCTGCGCCTGGATGCCCACGATCACCCCGACGACGAGCGCGAGGGCCGCGCCGAGCACCAGCGTGAGTCTGGAGATCCCACGCTTACGCCCGGCCGCGAGCTCACCGTCCAGGTCGCCCTTGAACGGGGAGGTCTCAAGCAACTCCCGCGCCGGGGTCCTGTCGTCCGCGCCGTCGCCCATCTCTTCTCCTCGCGTAGGTCGTACAGGTCGTCTGTGGCTCACTCGTGGCGCAGTGCCTCGATGGGCCTGAGCTTGGCCGCCCGGTTCGCCGGATAACCGCCGAAGAACAGCCCGATGCCCACGGAGACACCCAGGGCCAGCACGATCGACGACGGCACGAGCACCGGTTCGATGCCGGCGATCGTGAAGCGGGTGCCGACGAAGGCGATCGCGACACCCGTCAGCCCGCCGAGCAGGCTCAGCACCGTCGCCTCAAGCAGGAACTGGCCGAGGATGGCGCTCCTGGGCGCGCCGATCGCCTTCCTGATGCCGATCTCCCTGGTCCGCTCGGTCACGGTGACCAGCATGATGTTCGTGATGCCGATGCCGCCGACGAGCAGCGAGATCGCGGCGACCGCGCCGAGCAGGCTGGTGAAGATCCCCACGGTCGAACTGACCGTCTCCTGCAGGGTCGCCTGGTTCAGGATGCGGTAGTCCGCGCCACCCGTCGGGGTGATGCCGTGGCGCTGGTTGAGCACCGCGGTCACCTCGTTCTGCGCCGAGGTGGTCGTGTCGGACCCGGTCGCCTGCACCACGATCGAGCTGAGCGCGCCGAAGCCCGTCAGGCTCTGCTGTACGGCCGGCAGCGGCACGATGGCCACGTCGTCGGCGTCCTGGAAGCCGAAGCCGGAGGAACCCGACGTCTTCAGCACCCCGATCACCGTGAACGGCACCCCGGAGACGCTGACCTGCTCGCCGACCGGGCTGGTCGTGCCGAACAGCTCGTCGGCGACCGTCTTGCCGATCACCATGACCTTCCGCGCCGCGAGCACGTCGTCGTTGACGAAGTAGGAACCGGTCTCGACGGGCTTGTTCATCGCCTCGAAGTAGCTGGGGTAGGTGCCGACGAGCTGGGAGATCGTGTGACTGGCCCCGTCCCGTACGGCGGTCGCCGAACCGGTGCTCACCACCGGGGAGACGCTCCTGGCCGAGGGCACCTGCTCGGGGTCGGCCAGCGCCTTGGCGTCGTCGAGGGTGAGCTGCCTGGCCTGGGTACGGGGGCCGTTGCCCTGCCGGGAGGACCCGACCCCGACGGGGCCGCCGATCCCGCCCCCGGCGAAGGAGGCGGAGACGGTCAGGGTGTTGGCCCCGAGCCGCTGGATGCTCTTCTGGATGCTCTGCGAGGCGCCCTCGCCGAAGGCGACCAGCAGGATCACCGCGGCGACCCCGATCAGGATGCCCAGGGTGGTCAGGAAGCTGCGCAGCTTGTTGGCGGCGAGGCCGCGCAGCGCGAAGCGCAGGATCTCCAGCCTGCTCACGAGGCGCCTCCCGGCGTGGACTGGAGCCTGACGGCCGAACGGGGCGGGGGGCCGCCGACCGGCGCCTGGCGGCGGTCGTCCACGATCAGCCCGTCCACCAGGCGGATGACCCGCTTGGCGTGCGCGGCGACGTCGTCCTCGTGGGTGATGAGCACGATCGTACGGCCGGACTCGCTCAGTCCGTCGAGGATCTCCAGCACATCCCCGGTCGCCTTGGTGTCGAGGTTGCCGGTCGGCTCGTCGGCGAGCAGCAGGGCCGGGGAGGTGACCAGCGCCCTGGCCACGGCGACGCGCTGCTGCTGGCCGCCGGACAGTTCGTTGGGCTCGTGCCGTACCCGGTCGGACAGGCCGACCTGCTCCAGGGCGGCCAGCGCGCGGGCCCGGCGCTCCTGGGCGGTGACCCCGCCGTAGGCCATGGGCAGTTCGACGTTGGCCAGCGCGCTCATCCTCGGGATGAGGTTGAACGACTGGAAGACGAACCCGATCTTGCGGTTGCGCAGGATGGCGAGCCTGCGTTCGTCCAGGCTCCCGACGTCCACGCCGTCGATGAGGTAACTGCCGGAGGAGGGGACGTCCAGGCAGCCCAGGATGTTCATGAGCGTGGACTTGCCCGAGCCCGAGGCGCCCATGACGGCCACGTAGTCACCCCGCTCGACGGTGAGCGAGACCCCGCGCAGGGCCCTGACCTCGGCGTCGCCCCTGCCGTACACCTTGGTGATGTCGGTGAGCGCCAGGACGGGGGCGGTCATCTGACGCCCCCGAGCCCGCCGCCACGGTTGCCGCCGCCTCCACCGCCGCCGAGGCCGGGGAAGCCGCCCTGCTGGTTGGTCCCGGTCGCGGCCGGGCGGACGACCTGGTCGCCCTCGGCGAGTCCGGAGGTGATCTCGGTGAGCGTGTCGCCCCTGACCCCGACCTCGACCTGTACGGGGGTCTGGGCGCCGTTGCGCAGGACGGTCACGGTGCTGCGTCCGCCCGTCGTGGTGACCACGGTCGAGGGGACGGCCAGCACGTTCTCCGCCTGTCCCACGGCGACCTTGACCGTGGCCGTCTGGCCGAGCCTGATCTCGGCGGGCACCTGGACGAAGGAGATCGTCACCGGATACTGGACGACGTTGTTGCTGGTCGCGGCGGTCGGCTGGATCTGGGTGACCTTGCCGGTCGCGGTGACGCCGGGCAGCGCGTCGAACGTGACGGCGGCGCTCTGACCGATCTTGAGCTTGGTGATGTCCGACTCGGTGAAGGTGCCGACGAGCTGGAGTTTTCGGGTGTCGGCCAGCTCGACGAACCCGGTCGAACTCGTTCCGGTCGAGCCGCTCGCCGTCCTCGACGAACCTCCCGAGGAGCCCGCCGAGGAACCCGAGAAGCCGGAGGAACCCGAGGAGCTCGCGGAGCCGCCGCTCGCGGGGCCGCCGACCGTGCCGTTGACGGCGGTGACCGTACCGGCGAACGGCGCCTTGATGACGGTCGCCGCCACCGTGCGTTCGGCCGCCCGGTAGGTGTTCCTGGCGTTGACGTACTGGGCGTAGAGGGCGGCGGTCGAGGTGTCGTCGTCCGCGGAGTCGAGTGCCGCCGCGGCGGCGTCCAGGCTCTCCCGCGCCGCGCTGTCGTCCAGCCTGGCCAGGATCTGCCCCTTCCTGACCTTGTCCCCCACCTCGACGTAGATCTTCTTGACGGTGCCGTTCGTCCCGAAGCCCAGCGAGCGGGCCTGGGCGCTCTCCACGGCGCCCGACGCGGAGACCGAGGCGGTCACCGTACTCCGGGTCACCGTGACGGCCCGTGCCGCACCGCCCGCGGCCGAGGTGGCGTCCGCGGAGGAGGAGGTGGATCCCCCGAGAGAGGAGAAGGCGATTCCCACGCCGCCCAGCAACAGGACCGCCAGGGTCCCGTTCACGAGCAGCGTCCTACGCCTGGTCGACAGCTTCACAGCGCTCGACCCTGGCGTATCAGTCTTGGGCTAAACCCAACTCTTGCTGAGTGTTTCCTGCAAGCCTTCCACCGATATGGACATACAGGAAATATTCAGGTTTTTGTGAGCAGGTAGTGAATCGGGCACGCCAAGATGGTCCGCCATGAGACCGACCAACCTCCCGAAACCCGCGCGCGTAGGAGGACTCGCCCTGGCCGCCCTCGTCCTCGTGGGCGCGGGCGTGTTCTACGCCCTCGACGACGGCGCCGAGCGGGCTCCCCGGGCCGAACTCGTCGCCACCCGGCGCGGAACCGTGACCGCCGCGGTCTCGGCGGCGGGCAACACCGTGGACGAACGGACCAGGGAACTGGCCTTCGGCGGTTCGGGAACGGTCAGGAAGGTCTACGTCAAGGCCGGGGACAAGGTGCGCAGGGGCGAGGTGCTCGCCGCCATCGGCTCGGCACCGGCCCGCGAACGGTACAGCGCGGCCAAGGCACAGCTCGCGGCGGCCCAGGAGGCCCTGGACGCCGCCGAGGATAGAGCCGCCTCCCCCACCCCGGCCCAGCCCCAAGGGCAGTCCCAGGGCCAGGGCCAGTCCCAAGGGCAGTCCCAGGGCCAAAGTCAGGGTCAGGGCCAGGCCGGTTCCGGCACGGCCGGTGGGGCGCAGTGTCCACCGGCCTCCCCAGCCCCGTCCCCGACCGGTACGGCCACGCCGAACCCCTCACCCGGGCGCAGCCGTACGGCCGAGCCCGGCCGGACACTGGTGCCGGGCGGCACCCCCTCCCCCACTGTGCCCTCCACCGTGACCCCCACCGTGACCCCCACCGAGGCCCCGGCCGTCACCCCGACCGCCCTGCCCAGTGGCGGAGCGGGCCGGGCCGGGGCGGGTGCGGTCGTGCCCGCCGGATACCTCGTCAAGACCGGGCCCACCGCCGTACCGACACCGACATCGACGCCGACCACCAGGGCGAGGCGGCACGGCGGGGGGTCGGGCCACCCCGCGCCCGTCCCCACGGTCACCGTCACCGTGACCGCGACGGTCACGGTCACCGCGATCCCCGAGGTCACCCCGACCCGCTCCGGCCCCTCGAACCCGGCCCCCACGGCCCCGGAGGCGACCCCCACCGCGAAGCCCACCCCGAGGCCCACCACCAAGCCCGGTGAGAAGCCCGGTGGAAAGCCCACCGCGAGGCCCACAGGAAAGCCCACCCCCGGCCCCACCACGTGCACCGGCACCGGCACAGGAAACGGCAACGGAAACGGCCAGGGCACCGGGCAGGGCGCCAAGCGCGGCACCGGTCAGAACGCCCAGGGCCAGGACGCCTCCCGCCTTCGGAACGGCGGCGCAAAAGGCACGGACGGCATCGGCGGCGGGCAGGGGGCACTCAGCGTCGACCAGGCACAGGCCCAGGTCAAGCGGGCGCAGGCCGAGCTGACCGACGCCCGCGAGGAGCTGAACGGGGTCCGGATCACCGCCCCCGCCGCAGGAACCGTGATGTCCGTCGCGGGCGCCGTCGGGGACGAGGCGGGCACCGGCGCCTTCGTCACCCTCGGCGACCTCGACGAACTCCAGATCGAGGCACTGTTCACCGAGTCGGACATCGGCAGCCTCAAGCTGGGGCAGCGCGCCACGATCACCCTGGCCACCCGGGACGGCAAGAAGTACGACGGCACGGTCACCCACATCGCGCCGACCGCGACGACCACCGGCCAGCTCGTGAGGTACGGCGTCACGATCGCCTTCGACGAGGCCCCCGCCGACCTCCTGGTGGGCCAGACCGCCACGGTCACCGTCACCGTCGCCCAGTCCCAGGCCGCCCTCTACCTGCCCGCGCAGGCCGTACGGACCAAGGACGGCGTCTCGCGGGTCACCGTGCAGGGCGGCGGCGAGCGTGTGGTGACGACGGGCGTGCGGAGCGACCAGTACGTCGAGATCACCTCGGGCCTCGCGGAGAACGACCGGGTGGTCCTGCCCACCGGAGCCACCGCCGGCGGCTTCCCCGACGGCACCTGGCCCGGCGGCCTCTCGTAACCTAACCCGGCCGGGCGGAGGGGCCATGCTGTCCCACCGTCCGGCCGCCGGCTCATCCCGTACCGCCCCCGTCCGGCCCGACGTGTCCGGCTTTCTGTCCCGCCGTGGTCGTCAGGCCGAGTCGGGGGCGAGGGGGAGGGTCACCCGGAAGGTCGAGCCCTTGCCGAGGTCGGAGTCCACGGCGACGGCGCCGCCGTGAGCGTCCACGATAGCGGCCACGATGGCCAGGCCGAGGCCGCTGCCGCCGTCCTCCGGGGCGCGACGGCCCCGGGAGGAGTCGACCCGGTAGAACCGTTCGAAGACCCGCTCGCACTGCTCCGCGCTGAGCCCGGGCCCCTCGTCGGTCACCTCGACGACCGCCATGGAACCCTGCGCCGACAGCGTCATGCGGACCGGGGTGCCGTCCGGGGTGTGGGTCAGGGCGTTGTTCATCAGGTTGCCGACGACCTGGCGCAGCCGTACCTCGTCGCCGGAGACGATGAGGGCGGCGCCGTCCACGGTGAGCGTGACCTCACGGGAGGGCGCGAGGATGCGGGCGTCGTGAGTGGCGTCGGCGGCGATGGCGAGCAGGTCGACGGGGCGCATGGCCATGGGCCGCTGCTGGTCGAGTCTGGCCAGCATCAACAGGTCGTCCACGAGCAGGCCCATCCTGACCGCCTCCGACTCGACCCGGCGCATCAGCGGCGCGGGATCGACCTCGGGGGCCTGCCGGTAGAACTCGGCGAACCCCCTGATCGACGTCAGCGGCGTGCGGAGCTCGTGGGAGGCGTCGGCGACGAACCTGCGCATGCGCTCCTCCGAGCGGCGGGCCGACAGCTCCGACTCCGACCTGGCCTCGAAGGCGGACTCGATCTGGGCGAGCATGCTGTTCAGTGACTGGCCGAGCCTGCCGACCTCGGTCGCCGGGTTGGCCGCGGGGACACGACGGCTCAGGTCACCGGCCGCGATGGCCTGGGCGGTGCGCTCGATCTCCTCAAGCGGGCGCATGCTCCGCCTGATGATCACCACGCCGACCCCGGCGAGCGTCAGCATGAGGCCGCCCCCGCCGAGCAGTTCGACCAGGGCGAGCTGGCCGACGATCTGCCTGACCTCGGACATGTCCACGGCCACCACGACGCTTCCGCCGTCGTCGAGGGGGAAGCGGTGGACCCGCCACTCGTCGATCTCGAACGGGTAGCTCCTCACGAAGGCCGGCAGGTGGGGGCCCCGTTTGTTCTCCACGTCGGTGCCCTGGAGCAGCAGGTCGATCTCACCGTGCGGGTCGCGGATCTCCACCCGGGTGTCGGACGGCACCGGCCTGCCGACCAGTGTGGAGGGGCCGTTGCGGTGCAGACGGCGTATCACGCTGTCCGCGTTCAGCTGCGCCTGGCTGTCCACCCGGTCGATGAGATAGCCCCGCATGATCGAGACACTGCCGAAGCCGATCAACGCCAGCGCGATGGTGAGCAGGACGAGGACGACGGCGATCAGTTTGACCCTGAGCGGAGCGGCTCCGATCATCGGCCTCATCAGTGTCCCGGGGGCAGCCGGAGCACGTACCCGACGCCGCGCAGGGTGTGGATCAACCGGGGATCGGCGTTGTCGATCTTCCTGCGGAGCACCGAGACGTAGGACTCGACGATCCCGACGTCCCCCCGGAAGTCGTAGTCCCACACGTGGTCCAGGATCTGCGCCTTCGACAGCACCCGTCCCGCGTTGACCATGAAGTAGCGCAGCAGTTTGAACTCCGTCGGCGACAGCGAGACCGGCTTGCCTCCGCGCCACACCTCGTGGCTCTCCTCGTCGAGCTCGATGTCGGCGAAGGTGAGCCGGGGCGGCCTGGCGAACAGGTCCCCCGCCCCCGTACGGCGCAGCACCGCCCTGATGCGTGCCACGACCTCCTCAAGGCTGAACGGCTTGGTCACGTAGTCGTCCCCGCCCGCCGTCAGCCCACGGATCTTGTCCTCGGTGGCGTCGCGAGCGGTCAGGAAGAGCACGGGCGTGTCGCTGCCGCCGCCGCGCAACCGCCGTACGACGTCGAAGCCGTCCATGTCGGGAAGCATGACGTCGAGCACGATGAGGTCGGGACGATAACGCTGAACCGCGGCGACGGCCTCGGTGCCGCTGCCCGCCGTGTTCACCCCGAATCCGGCGAACCGCAGGCTGGCGGCCAGCAGTTCGAGGATGTTGGGCTCGTCCTCGACGATCAGGAGGCGAGCCTCGGGAGAATCGGTCACGGGTTTATCTTCACTCGCCCACATGAAAAAGGAGTTAATTGGTCAATACTGAGGTTAACCCCACGATGTGCCTGGCGATCGCAAGACTGGAGGTCGCGGCCGGTGAGGGGGCGTTTCTCACCAGCGCCACCCGGCCGTGCACGTCGACGGCGAAGTCGTCCAGCATGCTCCCGTCCCCTGCCACGGCCTGGGCCCGTACGCCGCCGGTCGTCCTGACCAGGTCGGAACCGGTCAGTTCGGGGACGTAGCGGCGCGCCGCCGTCAGGAACGAGCTCTTGAGCATCGAGCCGGTCACCTCCCTGACCCCGGTGCGCCAGTGGCGGGCGGCCAGTTTCCTGGTGCCCTTCCAGGTCAGGATCCTGCGCAGGTCGGTGAGATCGATGTCACGCCAGGAGTAGCCCTCAAGCGCCAGCGCCATGACCGCGTTGGGGCCGACCAGCACCTCACCGTCGATCCTGCGGGTCAGGTGCACGCCCAGGAAGGGGTAGCGGGGGTCGGGAACCGGATAGATCAGGCCCCTGACCAGGTCCTTCGAGGCCCCGGCCAGTGCGTAGTACTCACCGCGGAAGGGCACGATCCGCACGTTCCCCGTCGCCTTCGCCATCCTGGCGACGTTGTCGGTGCCGAGCCCGGCGCAGACGACCAGGCGGTCGAAGGCGAGCCTGCGCCGTCCCGCGATCACCTCGACGCCCCGGGCGGTCTCCCGCAGCGCGCGCACCGGGTGGGACAGCAGCACCGAGCCGCCCGTCTCCTCCACGTCCTTGGCCAGACGGCGGGCGACCGCGGGGAAGTCGGCGATGGCGGTGCGCGGGGAGTGCACCGCGGCCACCCCGACGGCGTGCGGCTCGATCTCGCGCAGCCCGAGCGCGTCCAGTTCGGCGATTCCGGGGACCCCGTTCTCGCGGGCCCGTTCGGCGATGGCGTTCAGCCCGGCGCGTTCCGAGGGGGTCGAGGCGATCACGAGCTTGCCGACCTCGTCGTAGGCGATGGCGTGCTCGGCGCAGTACTCCCTGAGCAGGGCCATCCCGTCCCGGCAGAGTTCGGCCTTGAGCGAGCCCGGCTTGTAGTAGATGCCCGCGTGGACCACTCCGCTGTTGTGGCCGGTCTGGTGCGCCCCGACGCGGTCCTCCTTTTCGAGGACGGTCACCGTGGCCCCGTGCGTCAGCGCCAGCTCCCTGGCGACGGCCAGGCCAACGATCCCCGCACCGACGACCCCGACCTTCACGTCCCTACCTCCCTGATCGCCGCCGGAACGCCCATGTGCGAAAGCTAGCGCCATCCTTCTCCTGACGTGAAGGACTTACCGCGCCTTATTGGGCCTTGCTGGGGATCGTAACCATACGTTCGCGGCGCTCCAGTCGGGGCACCGCGACCCGCGCGTCCCTCAGTGGGAGGCCGCGATGATCGCTGTAGCATTTTCCCCGCTCAGCGCCTGATCCCCCCGGCCAGGTGTCCTTCGGATCGGGGGAGAACAGATGGAGAGACCGCGTTCCCGGGCGTGCCTGAGTGCCGCCCTCCTCTGCGTGACCACATGGACCTGTGCGACCGCCTGGGCCGCCGTCGACGTCCCCCCGGCCTCGGCGTCCCCGGCGCCCGTCCCGACTCCGGCCTCGGTCCCCGCCTCGGATTCGGCCTCAGGGTCGGTCTCGGGCTCGGCCATCTCGACTCCGGCCGCAGGCCCGGTTCCGGGACCGGGCTCAGCGGCTCCGGCCCCGGAACCGGGGTCCGCTCCCGCGTGCAAGCTGGTCAACGGTGGGTTCGAGGAGCCCGGCAGTCTGCACGGACAGGGCAACCTGCGCTCCGGTCTGCCCGGGTGGAGCACCTCGGCCGATGACGGTCTCATCGAGATCTGGGGCCCGGACGTGCCCTCCGTACGGCCCGACACGGGCAGGCAGTTCGCCGAGGTCAACGGTACGGCGACCGCCACCCTCTCCCAGGACGTCAGGACCGTGCCCGGCGCGACGCTGACCTGGCACCTCGCGCACCGGGGGCGTTCCGCGGGCGAGGACGTCCTCCAGCTCAGGATCGGCGGGGTCACCCAGGTCCCCATGGGCCAGAACACCTCGGACATAGCCGACGACAACGCGGGGTGGGGCCACTACACGGGCAGGTACTCGGTCCCGCCGGGCCAGACCGTCACCCGGTTCGAGTTCGTCTCCATCTCCACGGCCGGCGACCAGCCGGACCAGGGCAATCTTCTCGACTCGGTGGAGATCTCGTGCGAGCCCCCGTGCGTGCGAAACGTGCCGCCGACCTCGCCCTACCTGTTGCTGACCGGCCCGGCGAACAGCGAACTGACCGGCGGCCTCTCCTCCTCCGACCCGGAGGGCGGCGAGATCACCTACCTCCTGGACGGCGCCGCGAGCCCCCAGGTGTCGATCACCTCGGAGGGCCGGGTGACGCTCAGGCCGACGGCCCCGGCGATCTGGGAGGTGCCGGTCAAGGCCTGTGACCGGGACGGTTCGTGCACGAAGGGCCGGATCGTCGCGGTCATCTCCGCCCCGGCCACCCCCGCCGTCTCCGCTCCGGCCGTCTCCACCCCGACCGGCCCGGCCGTCTCCACTCCCGCCTCCACGACCTCGACCACCCCGGCCACCACTGGCACCGCCACGACTCCGGCCTCCACGGCCCCGGCCGCTTCGGCCCCCGGGACCACCGGCGATCCAGCCGAGCGCGCCGAGACCACCGAGACCACCGAGGCCACCGGAATCACCCAGGCCACCACCGCTGACACCGTCACGACCCCGGCCGCGCTCGCCGTACCCCCCGCCGGGGGGTGATCGACGGTCGGCCGGGTCAACGCATCCGGCCGACCATCGCCCGCAGCCTGCGCACGTCCCGTAGCCGTGCCTCGTAGGTCGCGCCGACCACCACGAGCAGCAGCCCGCCCAGCGCCATCGGCACCCAGCGCGGCACGGTCACCATGGCCCGCGCGATCCACGGCGAGAGTTCGTGCAGGACGACGACGGCCAGGGTGAGGCCGCCGAGCAGCGCGGGAGCCTGTAGCCGTGCCCGCGCCCCGACCAGCAGAACGACCAGGCAGACCGTGCCGAGCAGCAACGGCCTGACCCATCCCGTCCCGTTGAGCGTCGCGACCGCGCTGGGCAGCAGGCTTGAGCCGAGGGCCGGGCCGTACGAGAGCCAGGAGGAACGGGCCCTCCCACGCGCCCGCCACCAGCCGAACCCCAGCAGGACCAGCGAGAACGGCACCGTGTAGGCCTCGACCACCGTGATGTCCGAGGCCAGCAGCCGCAGCCAGGAGGCTGTGAGCAGCAGGGCCGTCCCCACGTATCCCGCCCGGCGCCGGTCGGGACGCAACGCCGTACCGGTCATCATCACCCCGGCGACGGCGCAGGCCAGCGAGGCCGTCGCGAGGCCGTCGGCGGCGAGCGCCAGACCGGCCAGGGCCAGGGCGTATCCGGCCGCCTCCGTCCCGGCCGCGAACGTCTCCTTTCTGAAGCGGCCCGCGACGGCCGCCGCGACGCAGGTCACGGCGAGCACGCCGAACGCCGCCGTCCGCGCGGGCCAGTCGAGCGCCAGGCCCACGGCCAGCGCCTGCGCCCCGGCGAGCAGCGTCGCCGTACAGGCGCCCCCTGCCCGCACCCACCGCTCCCGCCCGAGGAACGCGGTCGCCGCCGCGACCAGTGCCACGACCGGCAGCGTGACCAGCGTGGCGGTCTGGGCGACGAGCGACCAGGAGAGCGCCAGCGACGCCGTCCACAGTCCGGTCACCGCGCCGAACCTCCACCCGGTACGGCCACGCGCCGCCGCCCACGCCGCGGGCCCCAGCCCCACGACGAACAGCCCGACCTCCACCGGGTACGGCAGACCGACCGAGAGCGGCAGCGTCGCCAGGAGCACCGGCAGTGCGACCAGGGCCGCCTTGGACGCCGTCCCGCGCCCCGCCACCTGCCAGGAGACCGTGACCGCCGTGACCGTGAGCAGGGCCGCGACCACCACGAGGATCGGAAGGTGAGCCGGCAGGAACCGCTGCCCCGTCCACGGGAAGAACAACGGCCGGTAGAAGCCGACGATCCCGGCGAGGGGAGCGGCGATCGACGACACCGCGCACGCGCCGAGTGTCGCCCCCAGCCCCAGCCCGGCCCCCCACCTGGGGTCACGCCGGACCACCGGACTCCCGCCCTTGGGCTCCTCCTTGGCGCCGTCCTCCTCGGAGTCGGAAGGCGCCTCCTCGACGGCTTCCGAAGTGGCGGCCTCCGGAGTGACGGCGGCGCCGTACACCAGGCAGGCGGCCACCGCGAGCACGGAGCCGGCCGCCAGGGCGAGCGCGAGGCCCTCGGCCGCCGGCTGCAGGCCCGTCCCCACCGCGACCGCCCAGATCAGGCCGGTCGCCGAGAGCACCGCCATGACCAGCGCGACGGCCCGTACCCCCGGCTCCCGGCCCGCGACCGTCGCCACGGCCCACGCCACCAGCGCCACGGCCAGTGCGGCGTACGTCTCGGTCCGCCCGGCGAGCGCGGTGACGACACCGATCAGCGTCACCGGTACGGCTGTCGCCGCGAGGGCCCGCGCCCACCACGCCCCGCCCGTCAGGGTCATGCGGGCCACGAGCGCCACGGCCAGGGCCGACGGGACGACGAGGGCGGCCGGGCGGCCGAGCGCGAAGGCACCGGGAACGGCGAGCACCGCGACCGCACCCGTCACCACGGCGCACAGGCCCAGCGACCGCCGGGTGCTCTCCCCGCGAGGACCGGTGACCGGCCACCGCACGGCCGCGACCGCCAGGGCCGTGGCCAGCAGGGCGGGAACGACCGCGGCGGAGGCGAGCGGCCCGGCCCACCCGTCGTCGAGGACGGCGGGCCACGCCCACACCCGCTCCAGCAGCCCGAACGGCATGAGCACCTCGGCGGCGACCCAGGGCACGACGGGCAGCGCCGTGAGCCCTGCCACGGCCCCCGCCGAGACGGCACCGGCCCGCCGGATCCGCGCGTTCAGGCCCGGCAGGTACAGCGCGACCGCGACGGCCACGAGCGCCCCCAGGGTGTACGGCACGCCCCGCCACCCGGAGGGCAGCGACGGCCAGACCGGGGCGGCCAGACCCATGGTCAGCGCGAGCGCCGACCCGGCGGTGAGGAACCCGAGCGAGATCCGTCCGGCCCGTCCGGCGACGACGAGTCCGAGGGCGGCCAGGGCGACGAGCAGCACGCCCCTGACCAGGGCGACGGCCGGTCCCCCACCGGTGAACTCCAGCACCGAGTCCAGGAGCCCGTAGAGCACGCCCAGCGTCCACGTCACTCCGAAGCAGACCCTGGCCGTCGCCCACCCGTTCTTCGTCTTCCCCTCCGATGTCCTGAGCAGCAGCAGGAGGGCGGCGTCGAGTGCGGCGTCCGCCGCCAGGGAGGCGGTGAACCACGGCGCCGTCGTGTCGAACGCGAGCAACGGCAGCGGGATCTGGGCGAACACGACGGCCACGGGGAGCGGCAGCCGCAACGGCAGCAGCCGGGAGTATCCGGCCATGGACAACGCGACCAGTCCGACCAGCGCGGCGGCGTAGTGGCGCGCCTGCGGGCCGTCCGCGCCGAACAGCCCCGCCTGCCGGGCCGCATAGCCGTCCAGCAGGAGCAGCGCGACGCCGAACATCGCGATCGTCTCTGCGGTCGCGTCCAGTTTCCTGCTCGTGAGGAACCTCGGCGCGGCGAGGGTGAGGGCGGTGACCCCGGCCAGGATGGCGGCTCGTCCGCCGATGCCGATGTGCCCCCAGCTGACCACGGTGAACACCACGGCCGCGACGATCAGCAGCAGCCCGCCGAGGGTGAGCAGCAGGTTCTGCACCGCCTTGGGGGAGAAGTCCCTGCGGGGAGCGGCCTCCCCCGCGAGCCCCACGGGAGCCGCGAGCCCCACGGGAGCCGCGGGCCCCACGGGAGCGGCGGGCCCCACGGGAGCGGCGGGCCCCGCCGGGACCCCGGGTCCCACCGGAGCCGCGGGGCGGGCGCTCTCCGCGCGCAGCAGGGTGAGCAGGTGGTTCCTGCGGGCCAGCAGGGTCGTCTGCCTGGCCCGCAGCCCGGCCAACTCCACATCGAGCCGCCACAGTTCGGCCGCCGCGGGCCCTTTCAGCGTCAGCGCGCAGCGCGGGCAGCGCTCGAAGGCTCCCGTGACGGGCAGGCCGCACCCGGGGCAGCCGGGCCTTGTCTGGTCGTGCATGACACGAAGGATGCCCAGCCCAGGTTGCGAACCGCTTGCGGAGCCGTACTCAATCTCGTTTAGGTACTTATCGGACGCGGCGCGCGATGAAGGTGATCAGACCGGTCGCGCCGGCCGCCGCCGCCAGCCAGAGCGCCACGGCCGTGCTCGGCACCCCCGCCTCACGGTCGTCGGCCTCCCGCGCGTCGGCGACGAGCGTGGGCTTCACAGCCTGGGCGGCCTGACCGGTCGGGGTCGGCGCCGGGGAGGGTGCCGTCTCCCGCAGGACACGTTCGGGCAGCGGCACCCGGTAGACAGGGCTGTTCCTGCCCTCGCTGCCGGTCAGCACCGCCTTGCCGTCCGGCGTGTAGGTGATCGACTCGGCCTGTTCGAGCTGCGGCATCGACAACCGGGCGATCTGGTCCCCCGACGGGCGGTACACGGTCGCCGAGAAGTAGGTGCGGATCACGTAGCTCGACCCGTCGGGCGCGTAGGCGGCGTCGGTGGCCATGATGGGGGCGGAGCCGACCTTGCGCAGCACGTTGGTCCTGTCGGTGCGCAGCCGTTTCGGCGCCGCGTAGACCGCCCCGACGAACGCCTTGCTCACCACGTACAGGCGGCCGGTGGTCGGATTGACCATGATCCCTTCCGCGTTGTGGCCGCCGTCCTCGTACTTGAACCGGTAGCGCGTCGCGGGGATCACCGCGTCGCGCATCGTGGCCGGCTCGGGGACCCGGTACACCGAGACGTCGGGCCACGCCCCGTCGAAGTTGTCGCCGATGTCGGCGAACCAGAGCACCCCCCGCCCGGTCTTCGGGTCCTTGGAGACCGCCATCGCCTCCCAGTCACGGGCCGACCCGCCCTGGAGGGTGAACTTCGCCCTGGTGCGCCCGTCCGCGCCGACCGCGAAGAAGATCGGCCCGTCGGAGCTGTCGTTGTGGGTGTAGTAGATGTCCGGGTGCGTCGGCGAGACGGCCAGCCCGCTCGACTCGGTGATCCGGCTGTCCTTGAAGGTGAACAGCCGGTGCCCCTCCTCGTCCGTGTCCGCCGCCGCGAGTCCCGGCGCCAGCGTCGCCCCGGCCAGGACGGCGGCGGCCAGCACGCGAATCACGACATACCCCGGTCTACTCCCCATCCCGCCATCATGCCCTGTGGGGCACCGGATCGGGGGGAGACACGGATCAAGGTCTCGCCTGGAGCGCACTCCAGGTGCCTAGGGTGGACATATGGAATACACGCAGCTTGGCCGTACCGGCCTGAAGGTCAGCCGCCTCTGCCTGGGCACCATGAACTTCGGTCCCCTGACCTCGGAGGAAGACTCCTTCGCGATCATGGATCACGCCCACGAGCTGGGTGTCAACTTCTTCGACACAGCCAACGTCTACGGCTGGAAGCAGGGCGAGGGCATCACCGAGAACATCATCGGCCGGTGGTTCGCCCGGGGAGGTGGCCGTCGTGAGAAGACGGTCATCGCCACCAAGCTCTACGGCGCGATGGGCGACTGGCCCAACGAGAACCTGCTCTCCGCGCTGAACATCCGCCGCGCGGCCGAGGCGTCGCTGAAGCGGCTCCAGACCGACTACATCGACGTCTACCAGGCCCACCACATCGACAGGAACACCCCCTTCGAGGAGTTCTGGGAGGCGATGGACGTCCTGAAGCAGCAGGGCAAGATCCTGTATGTCGGGTCGTCCAACTTCGCGGGCTGGCACATCGCCAAGGCCCAGGAGGCCGCCGCCCGCCGTAACACGCTCGGCCTCGTCTCCGAGCAGTCGCACTACAACCTGATCGTCCGCGCCCCCGAGCTTGAGGTCATCCCCGCGTGCGAGGACTACGGCCTGGGCCTGATCCCGTGGAGCCCGCTGGCGGGCGGCCTGCTCGGCGGCATCCTCAAGAAGATCGACAAGGGACGTTCCGCGTCGGAGCGCATGGTCGAGGAGCTGAACAAGCACCGCGCCAAGATCGAGCGCTACGAGGCGTTCTGCGAGGAGCTCGGCGAGGACCCGGCCAACGTCGGCCTGGCCTGGCTGCTCCACCAGAAGGTCGTCACCGCCCCGATCATCGGCCCGCGCACCCACGAGCAGCTCGACGGCACCACGAGGGCCCTGGAGATCAACCTCGACGACAAGGCCCTGGCCACCCTCAACGAGATCTTCCCCGGCCACAAGACGGCCCCGGAGGACTACGCCTGGTAGAAACCCCTGACCCCGGGCGAGGGGTTTCTCACCCCTCCCCGGCGGTCGGCGCCCGCCCCTCAAGAGGCACCCAGAGCGACGATCCGTTCGCTCCAGATCTTCACCTGGTCGTGCCGACCATGACGGGTGGCGACCGAGACGGCGAGATCGGCAACTTCTCGACATACGTTCTTCGTGTGCTCCAACGCCCAGGAGAACCCGTCCAGGCGCCATATGTTTCCGCACCTCGGTGGGCATGCCCTTACCGAGTCCCAGCTGTTCGCCGCCAAGGAAAGCGCGGCTTGATGCCGTCCAAGCGAAACCAGGCAGCACATCTGGTTGTAGATGTTGAGGGGCTTGAAGAAGTACCCCAGCGCCTGCGCCTCGATGAGCAGCTTCAGCGCTCTGTGCGGCTCCACCGGGATAAGACAGAAACCCCAGTCGTTGTACAGTTCGGCGTTGTCAGGTGCTCCCTTCACGCCGAACTCGAACAGCGCCGCCGCCTCTTTCGTCCGCCCCTGGCGCAGCAGACCCACGGCGTGCCTTCTCATCTCCCCCGCGAGGCTCCCCATCACCAGGGCGGCCGCCTCCTTGCCGCGCGCCGGTGACACTCTCCGGAGCGACACCTTGTGAGATCCGCGATCATCCTTGGAAGCGGCACGATCGGCGATCTCGAACGCCAGAGTCCCGGGATCGATCCGCCGATCATCCATCAGCTCAGGGGAGCACGGCGGTCCTTCGAATCCCTGCAGCCAGCGATGCGTCAGGTGGAGCGACTCCGTCGTCCACTCACGGTAGAACGTCTTGGAGAAGTAGTCGATCATCCACCGATAGGGAGTGTGGAGCTCGAAGAACTGATTTATCTCGTTGTCCGAGATCTCCCGTATGGTTTCGGGCGCCCTCAGCTCGACCATGTCCCGCAGCGAGGCGGTTGAGATCCAGGAGATGATCTGAGGGAAAAGCGGGGCGATCACGTGTCCGAAGGCGTCGGCCGCTTCGCTCGGGCTCTGTCCCGCGATGGTCGGGATGCGGTTCGGCAGCCTCAGGACTTCCGCCCAGGACTCATGATCGAAGCCCTCGTACCGCTCCGAGGCCAGGCTCGTCGCGGCGATACCCGCGATCAGGGCACCGGCCACCTCCCTGTACAGCCCATGGCGGACCAGGGCGACAGCATCCAGGCCTCGTCGGGTGAGTTCTCGTGCGGCCCCTTCGAAGACCTCGGCCCTCTCCACGGTTGCCACGCCCCTGAACCGGTCGTCCTTCAGCATCTCGCGCAGGGCCACGACAAGGCTGACCGTCCGCCATCCACCTGTTTCCTTGGATCGGTCGGAGAGATAGATCTCCTGAGCGTCGAAAGGCCATCGGTCGGGCACTCGAAGTTCCCCCATGCTTTACCTCAGACCACCACTTCCGAGGCGACATCCTAGTAGGATCGTAGGTACGATCGTGGGCATGAATGCAGGTACGCAAAAGGCAGGTGCATCACGATGAGCGAGATCATCTACCAGGCGACCGACCTGACAGGCAGCAAACGAGTGGAATTCCTCAACGAGGCGCGGCGCGATCGCGCCCGTCTACGGGCCACGGACGGCACAAGTCTGGTGATGCTGCCGGAGCGTACGCTGTCCCGCCTCGAAGCCCTCGCCAAATGGGGCGGAGCCTACGCCAAACTCAGCACTCTTCTACGGAGAAACACAGGCATCCCCAGCACGTCCGAGCTCGGCGAACTGGCATGGCTACGGTCGCTCGACCGGGAGGACATGGAGGAGTTCCTGACCGAACTACAGGACGCCATCGTCGCGGCCAAGGCCGATGAGGACACAGCGATCCTGGATGAGTGCGTTCGCGCGTGGAAGGCGACAGCGCGTCAACTCTCGGACCCCCTACGCCGATCGGTTCTCCTGGGAGCGCACCGTTCCGATGAGTACGTTCCAGCCGAGAGCCCGGACGCCATGAACGGTTCAGAGACCGGGACAGGTGGATGACAGGCAGCGGTAGCGCCTACCGGCCGTACACACCCGCCAGGCGGCCAGGCGGCAGACCAGAAGCGCGTCCTGTGTACAGGGTCCTGGTCCATCGCAAGTTCCTCGGCCACTGGGAACAACTCGTGGCGAACGTGGGCCTCAAAGCCGCTCAGCAGTTCTGGGACCACGTGAGCCGGACCCCTGGCGAGTCCGACCCGATCGCCTCGACCTGTTTCCTGCGAGGCAAGGCCGGGAAGCCGCAGGGTGAAGGGTGGTCCAGGACCGTGCACTACGAGATAAGCGGCGCCGGTCGCATCGACTATCAGTACTCGGACAGCTACAAGACATCGTCCGACGGCGACGAGCACAGGGTGGTGGCCATCCTCACCATCAACTACGGCAGCCATTAGCGGCCCTCATGTAGGAGGGCACGAGGTCAGGTGACGAGGGCGCCGATCACCACGAGGAGTACGAGCAGGGTGAGCACCACGGGCAGGAGCCAGCGACGGGGACGGTCCACGCTCTGGAGCTTAGCTCCGCCCACCGGGTGCCGACGCCGCCAGGGCGTACCTCACGCGTCTCGTAGCGGACCACGGGCCCGGGATTCCCGTGGAGAAGGCGGCGAAGCGCGGCGGGAGGTCGACGCCCCGGAGTGCCGGAAGGATCACCGGTCCGGGATCCCTTGACGTGCGCGACTGGTCAGGTATGTTCCAGACAGGAAAGTTTCCTAAATAAAAGCCCTGGCCAGGCTCTCTTTTTCGGAACCCCGGAGGCTCTCACCTTGCGCACCGCGATGATCTCCACCCCGAAGCGGATCGCCCTCACTCTCGCGGCCGCCGTCGCCGCGGCCACCCTGGTCGGCGTCACGCCGGCGCACGCGCAGATGCTCTGCCACGTGCAGCAGGACACGTGGGTCTACTCAGCCCCCGGACGAACGGCCCTCTACCTGGTCCCCGCGGGCGGAGGCTTCTACCTGGACTACTGGTGGAACGCCGGCGGCTGGGCCGCCGGTCACGGCGTCGGCCAGGCGGACGGCTTCATTCAGGGCCTGAGCTGTTAGTCATGGCGGGCGGAGCACCCCTTTCCCAGGGGTGCTGAGCCGGGCACGCGGGGACCTCAGAAGAGCGGGGTCCCGAGAAGCACGAGCACCACGGGCACCACGGGCAGGAGCCGGCGACGGGAACGAGCCAGGCTCCGGCGCTCAGCTCCGCTCACCGGGTGCCGGGGATGCCAGGGCGTACTCCGCGAGTGTCTCGTAGCGGACCGGGGATCCCAGGTGGCTTCTCACCAGGTGCACGGTGCCCACCTCCCACGGGGTTCCGGCGAAGGGTCCGAGTGCCTCGACCAGGTCGCTCACGTCGGTCTCCGCGCGTGTCCTGGCCAGGGTCAGGTGCGCTCTGAAGCGCTTGCGGTCGTCGACCCGTACGGCTCCCGCCCGCCGCGCCCCCGCCGCCACGGAGTCGGCCAGGCGGGTGAGCGGGAGGTGGGCGCCGGACAGTCCGGACCAGAGGATCCTGGCACGGCGGACGGAGGGAAAGGCGCCCGCGCCGGTCAGCGCCAGCGTCATCGACGCGTGGCGCGAGGCGGCGCGGGCGAGCCTCGTCTCCAGCTCCGGCAGCACCTCCGGCGGCACCTCGCCCAGGAACGCCAGGGTCAGGTGCCAGTTGGCGGGGTCGACCCAGCGCAGCTCGGGCCACGCCCCCCTGAAGGGACGCAGCGCGCGGGCCAGTTCGTCACACGCCCGCCGGGGCGGCAGCACCCCCACGAACAACCGCACGGGACCTCCTGCCGATCGCCTTGGTCAGCATTATCGCCGCGCCGACACCGAGCATCGTGAGGACCCCGCCGACCGCGACGCCCGTGCGGGGGCCGCCCAGTTCGGCGATCCAGCCGAGCACGGGGGCGCCGATCGGGGCGCCTCCGGTGAACACCAGTACGTAGATGCCCATCACCCGGCCGCGCATCTCGGGAGAGGCCGCGAGCTGCACGCTGGTGTTCGCGGTCGTGTTGACCGAGATCAGCGCGACGCCCGCGGGGACGAGCAGGAGCAGGTAGAGCGGGTACCACGGGGCCAGTCCGGTGACGACCTGGAACAGGCCGAACGACAGCGCGCCGCCGATCAGCAGTTTCCTGCTCGGCCGTACGCGCCGGGCCGCCATGAGGGCGCCGACGAGCGCGCCGACGGCGAACATGCTGGAGGCCAGCCCGAAGGACGAGGCACCGGCGCCGAAGACCTCGCGGGCCATCAGCGCTATCGACATCGAGAACGACTGTGCGCACAGCGAGACGAACCCGACGAGCAGGACGGGCAACAGCAGGTCAGGGCGTTCCATGACGTAGCGCAGCCCCTCACGGAGTTGCCCCTTGGCCCTGGCCACCGGTTCCGGCGTGGTCAGCTCCGAGGTCCGCATCAGCGCCAGCCCGCCGAGCACGGCGAGGAAGGACAGGGCGTTGAGCACGAAGATCGGGCCGGTGCCGCCGAGCGCGTAGATCAGCACACCCGCGAGGGCGGGGCCGACCACGCGGGCCAGGTTGAAGCTGGAGGCGTTCAGCGCGATGGCGTTCGGCAGGTCCTTGCGGCCGACCATCTCGACCACGAACGACTGCCTGGTCGGCACCTCGACGCACAGCACGAGACCGAGCGCGAAGGCCATCACGTAGACGTGCCAGACCTGCGCGTTCCCCGTCAGGGTCAGCACGCCCAGCGTGAGCGCGAGCAGACCCATGATCGACTGGGCGGCGATCAGCACCGGCCGCTTCGGGTAGCGGTCGGCGATCATCCCGCCCCACAGCCCGAACAGCAGCTGCGGCAGGAACTGCAGCGCGGTGGTCACGCCGAGCGCGGTGGCGCTGCCCTTCGTCAGGTCGAGCACCAGCCAGTCCTGCGCGGTGCGCTGCATCCAGCCGCCGACGTTGGAGACCACGCCGCCCATGGCGAAGAGCCGGTAGTTGTAGACGCGCAGCGAGCGGAACATCCCGCCCCGCGTCTCGGGGACCTCCTGCGCGGACCCGGTCTCGACGGCCTGCACCTCGCTGGCCGCCGCCGCCCGCGCGATCCGCCCGCGGCGGGCCCGCGTGCCGAGCTTCCGCACGGGTACGGCGAGCACCCCGACGAGGCGCCTGCGGGGAGAGGGCCTGGAGACCGTCCCGGCGGCCTCTTCCTGAGTGGTCTCAGCGGCGACCTCGGGGGTCGCCGCGGGGGCTGCCTCGGCGTCCTGCCGGACGGCCGAGGCCCTGGGTTCCTCGGGGTCGCCTAGTTCCGGCTGAGCTTCTCCAGAATCGGAGCCGCCTGCCTGAGCACGGCTCTCTCCTCCGGTGACAGCTCCTTCAGCCGCTGCGTCAGCCACGCCTCCTTGCGGCGGCGTTCCTCCCTCAGCAGGGCCGAGCCCCGCTCGGTCACGCTCACGCTCACCTGCCGCCGGTCGGACGGGTGCGGTGTGCGTGACACCAGCCCCCGCTCTTCCAGTGCGGCGATCACGCGCGTCATCGAGGGCGGTTGCACCTTCTCGTGCTCGGCCAACTCGCCGGGGGTTATCCCGGAATGCCGTTCCACCGCGACGAGCGTCGCGACCTGGGTGGGGGTCAACGAGTGTCCCCCTGCCTGCCTGCGAAGGCGTCTGTTCAAGCGTGCCAGCGACACGCGCAGTGCCGAAGCCAGACCGGCGTCGCTGCGCAGGCTCGCGACGGGGTCCTTCCTGGGAGGGTTCGTTAGCATAAGTCATTACCTTTGCTAACTATATACCCGCTCATGTGATTCCCTCCGCGCGAACTTTTCTCGATGTGAGCCGTACAGAGCCTGCCAGAGCCCCTCGGTCGCGACACCGACCGACCGGTCACAGATGATCACCCCGACCCCGCAACGCGACCCCGGCAACACGCTCCGTAGCAAGAAAAAGTATGACTTACATCACATAGGCCAACGAAAGCCTCAAACATACCAATTTAACCAGACGGAATACCAGGTTATGACAAACCCGCCAATCCCATCAGAAAAGTCGCCCCACAGGCGATCTATCCAAGTGATCACTCGCCGAGTTAGATGGCGGAGGATATTTATTTCCTCCTTATATCCATAACCAGGGCAAGCCGGTCTCCCCCGCATGCCCTTAACCGGGCGGGAGTGGTCAGGCGTGGCGATGCGGGCTGCACGGATTCGCAAGGCCGGCGTAATACGTAGCAGCAGATTCGGCATGGGAGCATCCGGGCCAGGTCGCTGGATGGTTCGCATGGCACTGGTCTTCCTGATCGCGGCGATCCCAGGACTCATCCAGCTGCAGGGACGGCCCGTGGCGGCGGACCCCGTTCCGCACCATCTGAATGTTCCCGCCCCACCAGGCTCAGGCGCAGCTGACAAACTTCCCGTTCAGTCCTCGGGAACCGCCAGAGGACTCCCCCATCTTGTCGGCCCGGAGGCGACGCGCCCGCTCAAGACCGCCCGTGGCCCCGCCACGAGCAAATGGAAGCGCCCCAAGGGTGCGCTACCGGTGCAGAAGCCTTATCAAATGACGGACGAACCGGCCACCGGTGGGCTGAAATCCCCACCGCCCTTGCCGTGGGCGTCAAAAGCACCCGAGCAGAAAAGCAGGAAAACCGAAGGTAAGAAACGGTCGGAAACTCATGCCCAGAGTGCCGGCTTCAAGAAGCAAGCGCCCTCGAAAGGACACGCTCCAGCCGCTGGATCCCCCGTACGCGCGCTGACCGCCGGTGCGAGGAAAACGCGAATTCCGACGACGTCCGCGACGGCGTCGGTACCGACCGTTTCAGCCCTGAGAGCCGGACCTGGTACGCAGAGTTCGGGAGTATGGATCCTCTCCTCACCGACGCCGTGGTTCGAGGCCAAGGTCACCGACCCCGACGGCCGCAAAGTCGGACTGGACGTCCAGGTGGAGCACGACCCCTCGGTACCCGCACAAGGCACGGGATACATCTGGAGCTACGGCACCGGATGGACAGGCACCTCAGGCACCACCGTACAAACAGCACAGTCAGACCCACTCACCGACGGCTGGCTCATCCGCTGGCGCGTCAGAGGCACCACCTACACCGGTAGCGCCACCACCGTGAACGGACCATGGTCGGAATGGCAGACAGCGAAGGTCGACGTCAGCAAACCCTCGGTGTCGTCCCTGGACGCGGGCCCGGGGACCGAGGGCGACGGCCTGTGGACGCTCTCGTCGCTGGAGCCGTGGTTCGAGGCCAAGGTGACCGACCCCGACGGCCGTAACGTCGGGCTGAGCGTCGAGGTGGAACACGATCCCTCGGCGGCAGGCCAGGGAACGGGGCGGATCTGGAGTTACGGAACCGGGGTGTCGGATCCTTCTGGCTCCTACGTCTGGGCGGAAATGCCCTCGGACGAGTTGAAGGACGGCTGGCTGATCCGCTGGCGTGTCCGGGGATCGGTCATGACAGCCGACCATGGAAGTCTGTACGGCGCATGGTCGCTGTGGCAGACGGCGAAAGTGGACATCAGCAAACCCACGGTGACCTTTCCGAACGCCGGGCCCGGGACCAACCAAGGGGCGGGTCTGTGGACGCTCTCCTCGCCCAGGCCGTGGTTCGAGGCGAAGGTGACCGACCCCGAAGGCCGTAACGTCGGGCTGGACGTCCAGGTGGAGCACGACCCCTCGGTACCCGCACAAGGCACGGGACGCATCTGGAGCTACGGCACCGGATGGACAGGCACCTCAGGCACCACCGTACAAACAGCACAGTCAGACCCACTCACCGACGGCTGGCTCATCCGCTGGCGCGTCAGAGGCACCACATACACCACCGGCAGCGCCACCGTGAACGGCCCATGGTCAGGATGGCAGACGGCAAGGGTCGACATCAGCAAACCCTCGGTGACCTCGCTGCGCGCCACCCCCGGGACCTACCAGGGCGGTGGACTGACCGTGATCTCATCACCGACACCGGCGTTCGAGGCCAAGGTCACCGACCCCGAAGGCCGCAAGGTCGGACTGAGCGTCGAAGTGGAGCACGACCCCTCGGTACCCGCACAAGGCACGGGACGCATCTGGAGCTACGGCACCGGATGGACAGGCACCTCAGGCACCACCGTACAAACAGCACAGTCAGACCCACTCACCGACGGCTGGCTCATCCGCTGGCGCGTCAGAGGCACCACCTACACCGGTAGCAGCACCGCCGTGAACGGCCCATGGTCGGAATGGCAGACGGCAAGGATAGAAGTCAGCAGGCCTGCGGTGACCTCGCTGCGCGCCACCCCCGGGACCTACCAGGGCGGTGGACTGACCGTGATCTCATCACCGACACCGGCGTTCGAGGCCAAGGTCACCGACCCCGACGGCCGCAAAGTCGGACTGAGCGTCCAGGTGGAGCACGACCCCTCCGTACCCGCACAAGGCACGGGATACATCTGGAGCTACGGCACCGGATGGACAGGCACCTCAGGCACCACCGTACAAACAGCACAGTCAGACCCACT
>NZ_JBEPEI010000015.1:158207-215527 GCF_040300765.1 Streptosporangium sp. NPDC000239
CCGACGGCTGGCTCATCCGCTGGCGCGTCAGAGGCACCACCTACACCGGTAGCGCCACCACCGTGAACGGACCATGGTCGGAATGGCAGACAGCGAGGGTGAGCATCAACAACCCCGCGGGGACCGGCCTTGGTGTCCTGCCGGGTATGCAGGCGGCCGGGGCGTGGACCCTGTCGTCCCTGACACCGTGGCTCTACACCAAGGTGACCTCCTCGGGCGGCGCCTCCTCCTATCTGGGCGTCGAGATGGAGCACGACCCCTCGGTGCCCGACCAGGGCTCCGGACAGATCTGGGCCGGGCAGGGCACAACCTCATACCCCTCGGGAACCAACGCCTGGGCACAGGTCCCCACCGCGAAACTGTCCGACGGCTGGCTCATCCGCTGGCGCGTCAGAGGCGTCACCACCACCGGCGCCAACGGCCCATGGTCAGACTGGCAAACCGCGAGAGTCGACCTGAAGAAGCCGTCCGTGACCGCTCTGGGAGTGACGCCGGGGACCATATCCGCGGGACTGTCAAGAACGGTCTCACTGACTCCATGGATATATGGAAAGGTCACCGACCCGGAGAATCGGGCGTCGTATCTGGGCGTCGAGATGGAGCACGACCCCTCGGTGCCCGACCAGGGATCCGGACAGATCTGGGCCGGGCAGGGCACAACCTCATACCCCTCGGGAACCAACGCCTGGGCACAGGTCCCCACCGCGAAACTGTCCGACGGCTGGCTCATCCGCTGGCGCGTCAGAGGCGTCACCACCACCGGCACCAACGGCCCATGGTCAGACTGGCAAACCGCGAGAGTCGACCTGAACGAACCCGCCGTCGAGGGTGTCGGCATGAACCCCGCGACGCGGGGATCGGTGTCGTGGACATCGGCGTCACTGGTCCCATGGCTGTATGCGAAGGTGACCGATCCGCAGGGCCGGGCGTCGTATCTGGGCGTCGAGATGGAGCACGACCCCTCGGTGCCCGACCAGGGATCCGGACAGATCTGGGCGGGAAAGGGCACGGCGTCGTCCCCCTCGGGAACCAACGCCTGGGTACAGGTTCCGTCGGGAAAACTGTTCGAGGGTTGGAAGATCCGCTGGCGTGTCAGGGGTGTCACCACGACGGCTGTGAACGGTCCGTGGTCGGACTGGCAGTTCGCCACTGTGGCCGGCCTGCCGTTCACGGTCTTCTCTCCGGACAACAACATGCAGGTCGGCACGCTGACGCCGACGTTGTCCACGCACGCGCAGCCGATGAACGAGGCTCCCGTCACTTACTGGTTCCAGGTCTGCGCCGGAACGAAGCCGAACTGGACATGGTGTGAGAGTTCCCCTGAGTGGACCAAGTCCGGCGCGTGGAAGGTTCCCGAGCAGAAGCTGAAGTGGGGTGAGACCTACTGGTGGTACGCGAAGGCGGCGACCAGCAGCGCCACCGTCACCTCAGCGTGGCGGGCCTTCACTCCCGTCCCCGAACAGGGAACGCTCAGTTCGCTGTTGACCTCGGGCACCGAAGGGCGTGAGTTCAACCACGCGTCGGGGAATTACACGCACACCGAAACCGACCTCGCCGTCGCCGTGGCGGGACCGCCTCTGACGGTGGCACGCACCTACAACAGCCTGGACCCGCGTACCGACGGCGCGTTCGGATCCGGCTGGACGACCCGCTGGGACATGCGGATCGACAACGAACCACAGACGGCGACGCTGCTTGTGACCTACCCCGACGGAGAGCAGCTACGGTTCGCCGCCAAGGGAGACGGCACCTACGCGGCTCCCCTGGGAACGTACGCGACACTCGCCGTACTCCCCGAGGGCGGTTGGCGGCTGATGGACAAGTCCGCCGCTTCCTACTGGTTCGACTCCTCCGGCCGACTGACCAAGATCACCGATCACCGGAGTCGCACCCAGGAACTCACCTACGGAACCGACGGCAAGCTGGCCAAGGCGACCGCGACCGGTGGCAGGTCCCTCACCTTCACCTGGAGCGGTGGCCACATCGCCAGTGTGTCGACCGATCCGGTGAACGGCACTCCCGTCACCTGGAACTACACCTATGACGGCGACAAGCTGACGAAGGTCTGTCCCCCGGCGACCGGCGGCGCCTGCACCGTCTACACCTACGGTGACGCCTCCCGTTACAGCAGTCTGGTGCTTGACGCCGCTCCGGTGGGCTACTGGCGGTTGAACGAGACAGCGACCGCCCTCGGCACGAAGATCCCCAGCGCGACGGCTTGGAAGACGGAGACAGACGACGCCAAGCTTGCCGGTGTCCTTCCTGACGCCACCGCCGCGACTCCCGGAGCACTCACCGGCTCTCCGAACACGGCCATCCGGTTCAAGGGAACGGTGAACTCGGCCTATGTCTCGGTGCCGTCGACAATGATCAGTGGCCAGGGAAACTCGCTCGCGGTGGAGGCCTGGTTCAAGACGACCGGTTCGGGCACCGTGATCGGCTACCAGAACTCGGCCACCGACGTCCCCTCGGCCTTCACTCCCGTGGTCTACGTCGGCAAGGACGGCAAACTGCGCGGCCAGTTCTACAACGGCAAGCCCACTCCGATCACCTCGGCCACACCCGTGAACAACGGCGCCTGGCACCACGTGGTGTTGTCCGGCGCGGAGAACACCCAGACACTGTTCCTGGACGGCCAGGCGGTCGGCACCCTGTCAGGAACGATCATGCATGTCGATCAGTGGGAGACCAGGATCGGCTACGGTTACGGCTCCCCCAGCTGGCCGTCCACGACCAGTTCCACCGCGGCCTTCCCGTTCGCCGGTGACATCGACGAGGTCGCGGTGTACGGCAAGCCGCTGGGCGCCCAGGTGGTGAAGGCGCACTACGCGGCGCGGCTCCCGCAACCGCAGGTGACCAAGGTCGTCGCCCCGTCGGGCCGGACGGTGGCGGAGAACGTCTACGCCGCCGACGGTGGCCGCCTGACCACGCACACCGACAACAACGGTGGGGCCTGGACGCTGTCCTCGCCCGTGTACGCCAAGGAGTCCAGCACCCTGACCAGCGCCACGGTCACGGTCACGGACCCCCACTCGGGCACTCTGACCTACGTCAGCGACTCACTTCACGGAAACCGCGCCGTTTCCCAGACCGACCAGCTCGGCAAGACCACCAAGTACACCTACGACACCGGTGGTTTCCCTGCCAAGGTCATCGACCCCAACGGCAACGCCATCGAGATGGCGTACAACGTCCGTGGCAATCTGCTGGCCAAGAAGACCTGTCGGACGGCCGGCAGTTGCTCCAGCGAGTACTTCACCTACCGTCTGGACGTCGACAACCCCTTCGACCCGCGTAACGACCTGAGGGTCACTCACCGTGACGCGAGGTCGGCCTCTCCCACAGACGAGACCTACCAGACGTCCTGGACCTTCAACGCCTTCGGCGAGGAGACCAAGCAGACGACACCGGTCACCCCTGACTTCCCACAGGGTCGTTCGACGACGAACGTCTACACCGACGGCACCGAACCCGCGATCGGCGGCGGCCTCACCCCGGCGGGCCTGCTGAAGTCCGCCAAGGACTTCAAGGGCAACGAGACCACCTACGCCTACACCGCCGCGGGCGACCGCGCGACCGAGACGAGCCCGACGGGTCTGGTCAAGAAGTACGAGCACGACGCGCTGGGACGGGTCTCCAAGGAGACCGTGGTCTCCAGCGCCTACCCGGACGGAGTCGCCACGACCATCGTCTACGACGCACTGGGCAGGGTCGTCTCCCGAACCGACAGCGGCGTCAAGAACGACGTCACCGGGGTGACGCACACCGCCCAGACGACCCATACCTACGACGCGGACGGCCTGCCGCTGACCGAGTCGCAGGCGGACCTGACAGGCGGCGACCCCCAGCGCACCACCACCTACACCTATGACTCCTACGGCCGGGTGGAGACCGTCACCGCCCCCGAGGGGGGAGTCCAACGGTTCGCCTACAACCACAAGGGCCAGAAGGTCAGCTTCACCGACGAGCGCGGCACGACCTACACCTACGGCTACACCTCCCGTGGTGAACTGGCCGAAACCACTCTGAAGGGCTGGACCGGCAGTCCGCTCAGCCCGCAGCCGGCCACGGACGTGGTCATGCTGTCGTCCGCCTATGACCCCGCCGGGCGGCTGGCCTCCCAGACGGACGTGATGGGACGCACCACCGCCTACACCTACTACACCGACAACCTGCTCTTCGAACGGATCGCCAAGGGCGTCAAGCTGAACGGCTCGGCCACCGCCCGGGACGTGGTGCAGGACTCGCTGGTGTACGACGCGGCGGGCAACCCCATCCGCAAGACCAGCGGTAACGGCACGCTGCGCGTGGACGCGGTATACGACGCCGCCGGGCGTGTCACCTCGCAGACCACGGATCCGGCGGGACGGAACGTGGTCACCACCGCCGGTTACGACGCCAACAACAACGTGACCAAGGTCACTCAGACCGCGGCCGGCGCCGATCGCACCGAGATCAGTGAATACGCATACAACGCGGACAACCAGCCCATTCGCCAGGTCACGCGCAACGGCGACGAGGACTTGATCACCACACTCACGGTGGACGATCGCGGCCTGGTCACCGCCATGACCGACGCGCGCGGAAACGCCCCCGGAGCCGATCCGGCCGCCTTCACCTCCAACATGACCTACAACGCGGCAGGCCTGGCCACTCAGGTTCAGCTGCCCACGGTCACCGTGGAAAGGCCTGGAACGGCACCGGCCGGCCAGCGTCCCACGACCAAGCTGGGCTACAACACCTTCGGTGAGCAGACCCAGCAGGTGGACGCCGAGGGCCGCACCACGACCACGACCCTGGACAAGGCCGGTCGGCCCGTCGAGCAGACCTTCCCCGCCTACACACCGCCCGGTGGGCAACCGATCACTCCCAGGACCACCGGCGCCTACGACGCCGCAGGCCAGTTGATCAGCGCTGTCGACCGGCGCGGCCAGACCACCACCGCGGTCTACGACGCGTTGGGCCGCAAGGTACAGGTCACCGCCCCCAAGATCGGTACGGCCGCGGCCGGAGTCTGGACCTACGGCTACGACCTCCTGGGCGAGGCGCTGTGGACAACCGACCCCACAGGAGCCCGTTCCGAATCCACCTACGACGACCTGGGCCGCCAGATCACCCTGACCACCGTCGAACGCAAACCCACCCAGGCCGCCTACGTCACCAAGCTCGAATACGACGACGCGGACCGGCTCGTCAAGAGCACCCGGCCGACCGGAGAGTCGAGCACCCGTGCCTACGACGCGACCGGAGCGCTCACCGGGCAGACCGACCCTCTGGGCAACACAACGACGTTCGGCTATGACCTGGCCGGACGCCCCGTCAAGACGACCAACCCGCTGGGCGTCTCCAGTACGGCGAGCTACGACCTCGCCGGGCGGAGAATCCAGACACAGGAGTTGAACGCCGCCGGAACCGTCCTGCGGACGGAGAAGGTCGACTACGACCTCGCCGGTAACCCGATCAGCCAGACCTCGGCGGAAGGTCACATCACCACCCGGATATTCGACGCCGCGAACAGGCTGGTCGAGCTCCGGGAACCGGTTTCGGCCACCAAGAAGATCATCAGCACCTTCGGCTACGACGCCTCCGGGGCCCGGACCCGCTCGACCGACGGTCGTGGCAATGCCACCTTCACGACCTACAACAGCCTCGGCCTGATCGAGTCGGTGATCGAGCCCAGCACCGCCGCGCATCCGAACCTGTCGGACCGGACCTGGACCACCGGTTATGACGCCGGCGGAAACCCCGTCGCCACCGCCGTCCCCGGCGGAGTGCGGATCGACCGTACCTTCGACGAACTGAACCGGCTGGTCAAGCAGGTCGGAAGCGGAGCGGAGGCCGCGACGGAGGACAAGGTCTTCGGCTACGACCTGGCCGGCAGGCTCACCAGCGCGAACGACCTGAGTTTCACCCTGAACGACCGCGGCCTGCTGCTGAAGACCGCCGGTACGGGCGGTGACATCAGCGCCTACGCCTACGACGCCAACCAGCGGCTCACCCAGCGCGTCGACGCCACCGGCACCTCCGCCTTCACCTGGGACAACGCCGACCGGCTGACCCAGTCGGTGGACCCCGTCAGCGCCACCACGATCGACTACGCCTACGACCAGGCCTCGCGCCTGACCGGCATGACCTACGGAGCCGGAGGAGCCAGGCGCAGTTACACCTACGACCCGCTGAACCGCCTGACCAAGGACGAACTCACCACGTCGGCGAACGGTCCGATCGCCTCCATCGAGTACGGTTACGACCTCGACGACAACCTGACCACCAAGACCACCGCGGGTACGGCAGGCGCCGGAACCAACACCTACACCTACGACTGGTCCAACCGGCTCACTTCGTGGACCGCCCCCGGCGGCGCCAAGACCGACTACGAATGGGACGACTCAGGCAACCGCACCCGGGCGGGGACCAAGACCTACACCTACGACGAACGCAACCGTCTCACCTCCGGTGATGGTTACACCTACACCTACACCGCGCGTGGCACCCTGGCCGAGCAGACCAACGGTCAGGTCCACCTCTCCAAGTTCGACGCCTTCGACCGGCTCATCAACGACGACGCCGTCCAGTACGACTACGACGCCCTCGACCGCGTCGAAACCCGCACCCAGGGCCAGCAGGCCGCCCATTTCACCTACGACGGTCTGACCAACCAACTGGTCACCGTCACCGACGCCAACAACGTCAGGAAGGCGGCCTTCGGCCGCGACGCCCTCGGCCGTACTCTTGGCATCAACGACGGCACCGGTGCCCAGTTGGCCTTCTCCGACCTGCACGGAGACCTGATCGGCGTCTTCACCGCGACCGGCACCTCCCTGATCGACTCCACCGCCTATGACCCCTTCGGCGAAGTGATCACCCGTACCGGTAACGCCCACACGCTCGGCTACCAGGGCGGCTACACCGACCCGAGCACGGGCAAGGTCAACATGGCCGCCCGCTGGTACCAACCGACCACCGGCAGTTTCGTCTCCCGCGACACCCTCACCCAGAACCCCGACCCCTCGGTCCAGCTCAACCGCTACATCTATGCCAACGACAACCCCCTCACCAACATCGACCCGGACGGCCACGCCGCCAGAGCGACTACGAAGAAAAAGTCGAAGACGAAGACGAAGACGTCGTCCATAAAGCCCGGAAAGAGCATCAAGTGCCCCAAGGGCACCAAGAAGGGCAACAACTCAATCTGTAGCGACGCGGCCGGCGAGTACAGGGAGTGCAAGGGAGAAAAGTACAGCAACGGAGTCTGTCAGGACATGAAAGACGACTACGTCGGCTGCCGAACCGAGAAGCGGGCCGGGAACTCCAAGAGCAACGCCGACATCTGCTCAGATTTCGCAGACCAGTATCTCGTGTGCCGGAAGGGAAGCGACTACCAAAGCAAAAAGAGCGACGACGTCTGCAGCGGCGCCGGTCGCGAGGTTCGCCGCTGCCAATACGGAGAACTCGACAGCAGTAAGAGGGGATACGGAGAGTCGACCGGGGCCTGCGGAAACGTGCGCTTCGACTACTACTCGTGCCGCGCGGACAAGCGAGGCGACGACCAGGGGTGCAGTTCCTTCTCCGAGGTGAAATACAAGTGCTCGCTGCACCGCGACGTCCGATGCGACGATCTGGAGGACAAGTTCCTCTCGTGCTACAAGAAGGGCAGAGGAGGTTCGGCGAACGAATGCGCCTTCGGCGCGAACATGTTGGCCCACTGCCGTGACAGCATGAACAGAGGGTTCTTCGACAAGAAGAGCACCTGCGGCGACGCATGGAATACCTTCCTCAAGGAATGCCAGGGCTCACGTGGCTCCTACGGGGAGAAATGCACCAAGGGCGAAAGCTGGCAGGACGTCACATACTCCATCTGCGAGAAGCGCGCACAAGGCCACGGGTGCGTGAGCTACGTCAGCGGGCAGGACATCGGAAAGGTCCAACAGGGTGGTGGCCTGACCATGGTGTTCGTGTTCGCCGGACTCGATGTCTGCACGGCCGTCGGTGGCGCCGTTCCGCAGGTCGCGGGTGTCTGCGGAGTGGCGAAAATCATCGGTTCCACCATCGAGGAGATCCGGAAGGACGTGATCAGTTCCGCGATCGCAGGAAGCGCGGAACACGCCGAGGAGGGTGGTCTTCAGATGAGCACCACGACCAGTAACTGTGTGGCCAAGAACCCCTCGAAATACACCTCATCGGGCCAGGATTGTTCTCCGAAGAACGAGCACGTCGTGAGAACGCAGTACGCACCATTGTGAGCCGAACGGTTTGGAGAACGAGATGAACGACCTGGCCGGAGCCCGGCAGACGGACGCGCACGACAGCACACGCTGGAAAACACGTGCGATTCTGTTTGCCGTGCTCCTGGCCGGCTCCTTGGTCGCGGCCGGACTCGCATGGAATCACGAACACGGCAGGGCGCTGGCCCAGGAGCGCGTCGCGCTGGCGCACGGGCTCGCGCTGCACGCCGCGGAGTTACGTGACACCGACTTCGACGCGGCCAGGAAGCTCGGCACGGCCGCGGTCGGGATCCACTCCGACGAGCAGACCCGGGCAGGGCTGGTCGACACTCTGGTCGACACATACGGCAGAGCTCTCTCGCCTCTCATTCAGGAGCCATCTCACGAGGTGACGGTGAGCGGCGACGGGCGGGTCGCCCTGAGCAACGACGGAGGCGAGGCGAACGTCTGGGACCTCAAGTCCTGGACCGACCCGAAGGCCATCAGAAAGCCTGACCAGGTTCCCCCGTTGAAGGGGCGCGAAGGAGCATCCGTGAACACGACCGCGCTGTCCTTCGACGGGAGGACCGCGCTCACCGGTGACGACGGCGACACCACGACCGTGTGGGATCTCACCGACCTGGCGAAACCGGTCCGGCTGGCGACGATGGCGGCCGACCGGACCGCCCAGTCCACCAACGGGGTGAAAAAGGCGGCGTTGTCGCGCGACGGCCGTACGGCGGTGATCGTCGATCACGACGGCGTCATGACCGTGTGGGACCTGGCCGACCGGTCCCATCCGAAACGCCTGTCAGCAACAGGATCGGACACCGTCCCCATCCGCGACTTCGCGCTCAGCGCGGACGGCCGGACCGTCGCCGCCGTGGACGATCACAACAAGGTGGCGGTCTGGGACGCCTCCGCCGCCGAGCACCCGGTCAAGGCGGCGGATCTGGACCTGTCCATGAAGTTCTCGCAGAGCGCGACGAGGACGGCGATGAGCGCGGACGGGCACGTCGTCCTCGTCCAGAGGGCGGGGCAGATCGAGATCTGGAATCTCAACGACCGAGCGCGCCCGGTGCGCCACACCACGCTCGACCTGTCCTTCGACAAGCTGTACGGCACATACGACATGTCCCTGACTCCCGACGGGAAGCGCGTCCTGGTCGCCGGGCCGAGCGGTTCCGGCACCCTCTGGGACCTCTCCGACCCGGCCAAACCGGCCCGGCTGGCCACGCTGAACGGGCACATGCCGGAGGTCGAATCGGTGGCCCTCGGCACCGACGGCCACCTCGCCCTGATGGCCGGTTCCAGCGGGGTCTACTTCTGGAACCTCACCGGCCTCGATGAGATCGTCGCCGACCCGAAGCAGGCGTCCTGCGACCGTTACAGCGCGGAGATCAGCAAGGCCGAGTGGGCCCGTTACGCGGGTGACGCGGACTGGTCGGAGTACAAGTCGGAGGACGCGGACAGCGTCAGCGTCTGCCTCATCGATTGGTGGTCATGACAGACCGGCGACGGCGGCGCCGAGTTGGAGGACCGTGACGTCCACCTGGCCGTGGCCGTCCTTCCAGCCCGCGACCACCGAGCAGCCGCCCTCCTCGAGGAGAGGACCGAGGGGGGCGTCGGCGCCCAGGTAGGTCAGGCCCTCGGCCTCGGCCACGTCGCAACAGCCCAGGCTGAGGTGGGCGCGCAACCGGGGGTCGGCCACGGCGTCGAGGGCCGGGGTCCACGTCTCGTCGGCGTTGCCCTCGAAGGGGATCAGACTGCCGGGGCCGTCGCCGATGCCGGTCGCGACCCGCATCGCGTCCAGGAGCGAGCCGTCCGAGGCGATCCTGGCGTAGCAGACGTGCCAGTTCTCCGCCAGGATCGGGTCGGCGAGGTCGAGGTCGTGACGCCACAGCACCGGTGCCAGGTCGGCGCCCCGTACGACGTCGGGGGCGAGGCAGGCCCGTGCCAGGTCCGCGGCGAAGGCGTCGGTCAGGCCGTGACTGGAGAACTGGAAGAGCGAACGGCCCGCGTCGAAACGCAGGGGTGGCTCCCCCATGTCGTACAGGTAGAGGTCTCCGACCTCGATCGGCTCGCCTCCGGTCAGGATCGCCGGGTTCAGCCAGATCGGGTCCCTGTCGATGCGTGTCTCGTGGAAGAAGTGCCCGTGGTAGTAGGCGGCGTACTCGGCACCGCGGTCGTACCCGGCGAGCGGACGGCCGAGAAGGGCCCCGAAGGCGGCGGACAGCGACGCCTTCCAGGCCACGGCGCCACCGGTGACAGAGGTGTAGCGGGTCATGCCTTGAACTCCTGGGGGGAAACTACGCCGGCCGATGGTCAGGTGGACGGCAGAGCGCCAAGCTTGCAGGCCTTTCGACTCTTGTATGGCAGATTCGCATGGTCTCATGGAGCGGACAGCCGTACGACATGAGAATTCACCGCATGTTCCCGCACGTGCCCCACGGTGGCCGGATACGGCTGCGCCCCACGGGGTAGCCGTGCGCCGAACCTCACGCCGGTGGCGCCTTATCGTGAGGAAGTGATCACAGTTGGGGTGGACCTCGCCGCTGAAGCCGTCCGTACGGCGGTCGCGTGGCTCGACTGGTCCGATGGCGGAGCCCGGGTCCGTGAGGTCGTGGTCGGCGCGGACGACGATCTGATCGTCGAGGCGCTCATGGGCGCGGACAAGGCCGGGGTGGACTGCCCGTTCGGCTGGCCGGACAGGTTCGTCGACTTCGTCACGGCCCACAGGAACGGACACGTCGAGGTGCCCGCCGAGGTGGCGGGCCGTACCTGGCGCGGGGACCTCACCTACCGGGTCACCGACCGGGTGGTCGTCGAGTCGACCGGCCAGAGGCCGTTGAGCGTCTCGGCCGACCGTATCGGGCACACCGCCATGCGCTGCGCGGCCCTGCTCGCCGAACTGGCCCGGAGGGGACGGCCGGTCGACCGCGCCGGGAACGGTGTGGTCGTCGAGGTCTACCCGGCGGCGTCGCTCAGGTGCTGGGGACTGACGTCCAACGGCTACAAGCGGGCGGCGAACCTCGGCACGCTCGGACTGCTGGTCGACCAGCTCCAGGAGACGGCCTCCTGGCTGGATCTGGGGACGCACGAACAGTTGTGCCGACGTTCCGACGACGCCACGGACGCCGTCGTCGCCGCGATCACCGCCCGCGCCGCGGCTCTGGGCCGCGTGACGGCCCCCACTCAGGAGCAGGCTCCCACAGCGCGTTCCGAGGGGTGGATCGCGCTTCCCACCGGCGCCCTGCGGGACCTCGGTCGAGGATGACCCCGTACGGCTTTGCCTGGGGGAAGGGCTCGTCGCCTACGCTGGAGCCGTGAACCAGCCTCGCCCGCAGGACCTGCGACCGCTGCGGACCAACGACACGGCCACGATCCTCGTGGGGACCGTCCTGTGGGCGGTCGCCCTGGTCGTGCTCCTGGTCGTACGGCCCGCCCCCGAGCAACAGTGGTGGATGTGGACCTGCGTGTCCGGCATCTGCGGCGGCTTCTTCGGCCTGTGGTTCGTACGGCGCCGCGACCGGCGGGCCTCCAAGGCGTCCCGGGAGGAGGACGAACCCGCCCCCCTCCCCTGAAACCCTGAACGCCCCTGAACACTCCTGGACGACCCTGAGCGGCCCGGACGACCGGCCGGAAAAGGGGTCAGGTCGAGGCGGTCCAGCTGTCGAGGTCGGCCTCGGCCAGCAGCAGCGGGACGGCGGCCGGGTCACGGAGCAGGGCCGCCACGGCGAGCCGGTCACCCCACTGGCCGGACGCCCACGCCAGCCCGCGTGCCAGGCCCTCGACCCCCGAGGCGTGCACGGTGCCCTCGTGGAAGCGCCAGGTGGCGGCGACCCCGTCCACGAGCAGCTTCTCGTGCTCCACGTAGGTCGTCGGCGCCGTGGGCAGCAGCGACCGCACGGCGGCGGGCACCTCGCGGACCGCGCCCTCCGAGGTCACCTCCCCGGCGGCCTCCTCCCCGGCCAGCGGCAGGTCGAGCAGCTCGGACAGCGCCTCGGCCAGGTCGAACGGCGCCAGCACCAACGGCCGGTCGGCCACCAGGGGCAGCAGGTCGGGCGCCTCGACGACCACCGGCTCCCCCGCTGCCGAATCCGGTTCGGAGTCCGATTCTGACCCGGACGACAGCAGGTGACCGTCCTCGACGTCGGCGACGACGATCTCCCCGTCAAGCACGGCCCGCACCGCCCGAGGCGGGGCGACGCGAACCGGGTCAACCCCCGCCAGAGCCACCCACAGGGCACGAAGCTGGGCCCGGTCCACCTCGACGGAGGGGTCGCCGAGCAGTTCGAGCAGCTCGTCGGGGCCGCCGTGCGAGGCCAGCAGGTCGGTCAGGGTCGTCCGGACGCCGATCATGGACAGCGCCGCCTCGTCCACGACCGCCGGGGCGTCGCCGTACAGGCCGAACAGCAGCGGGTCGGCGTTGGGCAGCCGCA
Source organism: Streptosporangium sp. NPDC000239 (assembly GCF_040300765.1). Classification (NCBI taxonomy): domain Bacteria; kingdom Bacillati; phylum Actinomycetota; class Actinomycetes; order Streptosporangiales; family Streptosporangiaceae; genus Streptosporangium; species Streptosporangium sp. NPDC000239. The sequence continues at coordinate 170,854 of NZ_JBEPEI010000015.1, forward strand.
GCTGGGTGGGACGGCGCCCGCCGAGGACCGGGTGGGTGGACAGCCACCACGCCGTGTAGGAAGGCACCTCGACGACCTCGCCGGCGACCAGCAGCCGCAGCGGGTTCAGTACGGCGCGCAGCGGCGGGCGGGACAGCAGGGCCAGCGCGGAGGGCCAGTCGGCGACGTACTCCAGGTCGCGGACCGCGGAGAACTCCCTGGCGACCGGCGGCACGTCCACCTCGGGCAGCAGGTCGAGCACGGCTTCGAGCCACTCGTCCTCGCGGTCCAGGTCGTGGTCGCAGTCGTCGGGGTCGATCATCACGTCGGTGTCGTTGACCACGGCGAAGCCGTCGAGCACCCCGGCCGCGGCCAGGACCCGCGGGCCGTACCGGTCGACGAGTTCGGGGGCGGCCGTGCCGAAGTGGGTCTCCTGGTCGAGCAGCCCGGCCAGCGAGCCGTCGGCCAGCAGCAGCTCACCGGCGGGGTACAGCTCGCCGTCGGTGCCGCGCAGCGCCAGGTTGGACAGCCAGGGGGCCTCACCGGCGACCAGCCCGGCCGCGTCGACCAGGGCGAGCACCGCCTGGGCGACCGGCTCGGCGTCCGCGCTGTCCAGGGACTCGGCGACGGCCGTACGGGTCAGCGGGTCCTCAAGGACCGTCCTCGGCGTGGCCTCGGCGGCGCCGAGCCGCAGCAGCAGCGGGTGGGCGGCGTCCGGGTGGACGACGCGCAGCCCGAGGGGGGCGAGCACGGCCGGGTCGAGGGAGGAGCCCTCGGTCAGCAGCAGCGTGCCGCGCGGCCCCCTGACCAGGCGGCCGTCGGCCAGCGGCACGGGCAGCGCGCCGAGCGCCTCGGGGTCGTCGGCGGGCAGGACCTCGTACAGCGACCGCCACCAGGACGGCTCCCGGTCGGCGACGACGTCGCCGGACAGCATGTCCACCACATCGGCAAGCTCGACCCGCCGTACCCCGAGCGAGGTGATCGCCGGGTGCCTGGACGGCCATCCCGCGGGCAGCAGGCCGGGGACCATGGGGGCGACCTTGCGCAGCAGCTCGCCGGGGGCGGAGACCACGGACGCCTGCCGCCCGGTCACGACCCACTCCTCACCCGTGTCCTGCCGGTTCTCCGCGTCGGCGGGCGGAGAGAGGGCGGGCAGCAACGCGGCGTCGGGCAGCCTGCGCAGGATGGCCCTGCGGATGTGGGCGTCCAGCTCGCCCTTGCCCATCAGGCCGGGGACGAGGTCGAGCAGCTTGGAGGTACGGGCGAGGCCGGACAGCAGTTCGACGTAGGCGTCGGCGGCGCGCTCGACCAGGAAGTCCGTCAGCGGCCCCATGGCCACGTGCCGCCGGTCGGTGGCCATCGGGAACGAGGCGATCAGCAGCGCGGGCAGGTCGAGCGGCTCGTCGCTGGGCGTCGGCGCGTGCACGACGGGCGGCACCCGGGCGGGCAGCGGCCTGGGCTCCTCCTGCCCCGTCGCCGTGCCGACGACAGGAACCGCCCAGCGGACCAGCCAGTACGGCCTGGCCCGCTCCTCGGTCGGCCGGTCGGCGAACAGTTCGGCGGCCTCCTCGGGGGAGAACCGTCCCGAGGTGGAGACCACCTTCCAGCCGTCGGGCAGGATCGTCCGCGTCTCGCCCTCAAGGTCGATCTCGATGGACTCAAGGGCGGGCAGGCCGAGCAGCAGCGCGGCGCTGGTCTCCTGGAGCATGCGGCGCACGGCGTCGACGGCGGCCTTGTCACGCAGCGGCAGCCGTACGAGGGTGTCGAAGCCGCTGGGCACCTCGACCGGCCCCGCGGGGAAGGGCAGGCGCAGCAGCGGCACGTGCCCGCCACGCTCGGCGAACTCCTTGGAGAGGGCGACCTCGGCGGCCACGAGCACGGCGGTCTGGTCACGGGACCAGCGCACGACGCCGGAGCCGAGTGAGCCGATCACCGGCTCGTCGCAGACGGAGACCACGGCCGCGAAACCGACGCCGAACCGCCCGGCGGCGCCGGAGTCGTCGCGCTTGTTGGAGACGCGCAGCGTGGACAGGCTCTCGATCCCGGCGGCGTCGACCGGGGCGCCGGTGTTGGCGGCCGAGAGCACCCCCTCGCGCAGCGAGAGGCGCAGCCGTCCGGGCACCCCGGCGCGCAGTGCCGCGTCGGCGGCGTTCTGGGCGAGCTCGACGATCAGCCGGTCCCGGTAACCGCCGAGCGCGAAGTCCTCCTCCGCGTTGGCGTCCTCGCGGAACCTCGCGGGCGAGGCGGTCCAGGCCGCGAGTACGGCGGAGCGCATTCGGTCGGTGCCGAAGATGTCAGTCACAGCGATGAGTCCAAAGGTCGGGGGCCCCACAGGTCACGTCGCATCGGGGTACGCCGGGGTCTTCCGGCGTGCCTGTGATGACGTCGGATCAGGAGTGACCCAGCGGCTCGGCGGCGGTGTCGTCCACGGAGCCGGCGAGGTCCGTCTCCGAGGACTCCTCTGCGATGTCGTAGGCGAGGTCGTCGAGGATCGGCGACGTCGGCTCGACCTGGTGCGGAAGCACGGCGGCCTCGGAGTGCGCGCCGCAGCCGTGGTCGGCGGCGACGACACGGCCGTCGTCGGGGGCGTACTCGTTGGTGCACGCCCCGAAACCGATGCCCAGCGCACCGGCGAGCGGCCAGTAGAAGCCGCAGGTCGAGCACTGGGCGGGCGCGGCGTGCGCGAGCGGGGTGTGCGGCCCCGACTCACCCGAGTGCCAGCGGCGCACGGCGCGGTCCCTGCCCGTCGGGGAGAGCACCCTGGCCCTGCCGAGGCCGTACTCGAAGATCATCTGTCGGTCGACGTCGTCCTCGGTCTGGGTGAAGCCGGGCGCGAGGCGTACGTCGTCCGCGGAGGTCGGCAGCAGGTCGCCGACGCCGAGGTCGCCGGGGAGCAGCCGTTCGCTCCACGGCACCCACTCCGGCGGCAGCAGCGCTCCGGTGCCGGGCAGCAGCACGACCTCACTGACCGTCACCTTGCGCGCCCTGGAGGCCCTGACGACGGTGACGGCCCAGCGCCACCCCCGGTAGGCACGGTCGAGGCAGGTGAAGTAGTGGGTGACGACGCGGTCGCCCTCGGGTTCGACGCCGAGGTGGTCGCCGATCTCCTCCGGTCTGACGTTCTCCTCGATCGCGGAGCGGGCCAGGTCGACGGCGGCGGCGCAGGCCTCGTCGACGACGACGGCACGGGTTCTCGGACGGGTCACGAGTCCTCCTCCGCAGGCCTCGCGACCTGACGGCCGCTGTCCCCACTGCCTAGCTCGCTACGCTGACTCACAGTTCATTCTCACCCATGCCCGGAGCGAACAGCACCTTCACCGGCCCCGGGCGGGGTCGCGCCGGGTCGCCGCCAACGGACCGTAACGCGCTCTCCCCTCGACCGGCAACCTGTCCCGTTGTTCACTGACCATTCAAGGCTTAGATAGGACGGACCGCCACATACATCCCATCCGCCCTATGGGTAAGACTGGATGCGTGGCAGGTGGCTGGGAACAAGCACGCAGGACGGCAGGCGACGTCTCCCGCCGGATCGGACGCTCCGCGGTGGGCGCCGGCCGGGCGACGGCGCGCGCGGGCCGGGGGGCGGGCCGGATGACCGTCCGCGCCGGGCGGGGGGCGGCGAGCGGGACCCGCCGGGTCGGCGCGGCCTCCCGGCGGCTGACCCACGCCCAGGGCGCGGGCCGTACCGGGCTCGGCCAGCTGATCGAGCTGACCGCGCTGGAGAGCGCCGGTGACGCGCTGGTCACCGCCGCCCTGGCCGGGACGCTGTTCAAACTGCCGGTCAACGAGGCCAGGGGGCAGGTCGCCCTCTACCTGCTGATCACGATGATCCCCTTCGTGGTGGTCGCGCCGTTCGTCGGGCCGGTCCTCGACCGGTTCCGTTCGGGCAGGCGCTTCGTGATGGCGGGCACCCTGTTCGGCCGGGGCCTGCTCTGTTTCGCGATGGCCGCGGCGATCGTCCCCGGTGACGTGTTCACGATCTTCCCGGCGGCGCTGGCGGTGCTGGTGTTGTCCAAGGCCTACAGCGTCTCCCGGGCGGCGATCATGCCGAACGTGCTGCCCGCCGACATCGCGCTGGTCACGGCCAACGCGAGGGTCGCCCTGTTCGCCCTGGTCACGGCGGGTGTGGCGGTGCCGGTCGGCGCGGGTGTCAGCGCCTGGCTCGGCGCCGAGTGGACCCTGCGCGCCGCCCTGGTCCTCTTCCTGCTGCTGGGCGTGCTGGCCGTACGGCTGCCGCGGCACGTCGACTCCCCCGACCTCGACGTGCTCGACGGGGACCCCGACGAGGAGGGTCAGGAGCGGCCCGCACGCTGGCGCACGCTGCTGAACGTCGGGCCGGTGGTGACCGAGGCGATGGCGGCCAACGTGGCCGTCCGTCTCTACTCGGGGTTCCTGCTGTTCTATCTGCTCTTCCTGGTGCAGGACAGGAACCTGCCGGGGCTCGCCCCTCCGGTCACGATCGGCCTGCTGGCCGTGGCGGCGGGCGTCGGAGGCCTGACGGGTACGGCCGTCGCCTCGTGGACGCGCGGACGCTCCCCGCAGGTGATCGTGCTGCTCACACTGGCGCTCTCACTGGTGACCACGGTCGTGGCGGCCGTCTTCTTCACCCTGTGGGCCGCGGTCGCCGTGGCGCTGGTCGCCGCGTTCGCCCAGGGGCTCGGCAAGCTGGCGCTCGACGCGATCGTGCAGCGGGAGATCGGCGAGGAGGTGCGTTCGTCCACCTTCGGAGTGGTCGAGGCGTTCCTCCAGGTCTCCTGGGTGGGCGGCGGCCTGGTCGGACTGCTGCTTTCGCTGTTCACCGACGGCTCGGCCGGGCTGACCGTGATGGCCGTCGTGCTCGCCGGCTCACTGGGCTGGCTCCTCGTACGGCGCCGCAGGAGGGTGGACGCCCGGGACGCCAGGGTCGAGGCGGCCAGGGCGGCCCGGCCCCGCCCCGAACAGGACCCCGAACAGGACCCCGGGAAAGACCCCGAGGAACACACCGAACAGCGACCGGAGGAGCGGCCGGCCTCCCCTGTGGGGAACGGCTCAGGCCACACGACGACCACCGTCGTCCGGCGTGACGCCCCTCCGCCGGACAGGCGTACCAAGCCGCTGACCAATCCGCACGGCTGACCCCCGCCGGATGGACCGCCGCCCGCCCCTCCACACGGGAGAGGCGGTTCTCACGCGGGGAGAGGCGGGCGGATCAGGCCGTCGGGAGGCGGTCAGTCCTCCAGGTCGTCGGCCACGGCGCGCAGCACCGCGGCGATCTTCTTCGCGTGCACGGGCTCGGGGTGCTTGCCCTTCTGGTAGGACATCGACACCGAGTCCAGCAGCTTGATCAGGTCTTCCACGATGACCACCATCTCGTCGGGCTTCTTGCGCTTGCCCTTGGGCTTGGCGGTCTTGGCGAGAGTCGGGGGCTGGTCGATCACACGCACCGAGAGCGCCTGTTGTCCACGGCGCCCCTCGGCCACGCCGAACTCGACCTTCTGTCCCGGCTTGAGGGATTCCACGCCACCGGGGAGCGCGGAAGAATGCACGAACACCTCACCGCCGTCGTCGCGGGTGAGGAAGCCGAAACCCTTGTCGGCGTCGTACCACTTGACCTTGCCACTCGGCACAGGGGTGACCTCGTTCAGACTGTCGTGAAAAGGAATGGATGTAGGTTATGCCCAGCGCGGGCTGGGAGCGACCGTGTATTCAGCCCTGAATTACACGAATACGGTTGGGCTGCGCCAACCGCCGTACCACTCGGCGAACTCGGTCAGATCGGCGAGCACCACATCCGCCCCGTGGCCGCGTAGTTCCTCCACCGGATGGTGCCCGGTCGCGACCCCGACGCTGAACGCCCCGCCCGCCTTCGCCGCCTCGATGTCGGCCACGTGGTCCCCCACGTACGCGGCGGCGCCGAAGGCCACCAGCGCGGGCCCCTTCGCGGGGCCGAAGACCGATCCGGCGACCTCGTCGACGTCGAGTCCCAGGGCTCTGACCGTCCGCTGGGCGTCCGGGAGGTTCTTGCCCGTCACCACGATGACCCTGCCGCCCGCGCGCCGTACGGCCTCGACGGCCTGGGCGGCTCCGGGCATCGGGGTGGTCACCGGGACGGCGATCGAGGGGTAGAGCGCCCGGTAGAGCGCGACGGCCTCGGGGATGCGTTCGGCGGGCAGCCAGTTGGCCAGCTCCCACTCCAGGGGCGGCCCGAGCCTGGAGACCACGACGGCGCTGTCGATGGGCACCCCGACGCGCGACGCCAGTTCGTCGTAGACCGCGGCGATGCCCGCGCGTGTGTCGGCCAGTGTCATGTCCAGGTCGAACCCGACCGCGTCCATCGCCCCGCCCACGCCCTTTCCTCTCCCGCCCGCGAAAACCCCGCGAAGCCTCACAGAGCTCCCACAGAGCCCCATGGAGCCCACGAAACCCTCGTGAGAGCTCTCACGAAAAGGCCTTCTCCTGCCGAAGACCCTCGCGGAAAGACCCTATGGAGTCCTCCGTGCGGCGCTCCCGGCAGGATGCCAAATCCCCGCCCGGCAGAACCCACACTTCGTATTTTCGCTGGATAGGGTCGCGGTGGAGGTGTCTGCACAGAGATGACCAGATCGACGCGTGAGCGCATCCTCGAAGAGGCCCTGCGCCTGTTCGCTGAGCGAGGCTACGCGGCGACCTCGGTGGCCGAGATCGAGTCAGCCGCGGGGCTGTCCCCCGGCGCGGGCGGGCTCTACCGGCACTTCAGGTCCAAGTACGAGGTGCTGGCCGCCTCGGTGAACGAACGTGTCGTGCGGGTCGAGGCCAGGGTCGCCGCGATGGGCGCCGCCGACCCCGCGGCCCCCGTCACGGAACGGCTGACGGGCCTGTGCGAGGCGGGGCTGGCCGTGATCCGTGAGGAGGACGAGCTGGTCCGCGTCTTCTTCCGCGACCTCGGGCGCTTCCCCGAGCTGGTCGAGGTCGTGCGGGCGAGGCTGCTGCAGCCGATGTTCGACGCGATCGGCTCCTGGCTGTGCGCCCAGCCCGAGTACGCCGGGGCCGGCCTCGACCGGTCCTCCGTCGGCGCGGTGCTCGGCGGCTCCCTCGTCCACTGTCTCCTCTTCGAGGAGACCGTCGGCGAACCCCCCGGCCGGGCGGAACGCGAGCGTTTCGTCACCTCCTGGGTGTCCCTCGCACTCGGCCTGCTGCCCGTGGCCCAAGGATGTCCACGTGAACCCGAACTTTCCCAAACCTAGCTTTGTCGGTCAGGGCTCCTACCATTGACGGAATGAGCACGGAGTTCACCGAGTGGCTGCGCGACCGGAGCGACGAGCAGCTGCGGGCGCTGGTCACGGTGCGCCCCGAACTCATCACACCGGTCCCCGCCCACGTCGAGGGCCTGGCGGGGCGGGCGAGCAGTCCCTCCGCCGTCGGGCGCGTGCTCGACCGGCTCGACCGGTTCACGCTCTCGGTCGTCGAGACGCTCGTCGTGCTGCCCTCCCCGGCCGACCAGCGGGCGCTGCGCGAGCAGATGGCCCGCGCGCTGCCCGAGGGGGTCACCGCCACGGCGCTGCGGGCCGCCCTGAAGGAGACGGTCGAGCGGCTGCGGACCCTCGCCCTGGTGTACGGCCCGCAGAACGCCCTGCTGCCCGCCCCCGGGGTGCGGGAGATCCTGGAGACACCCGCCGGGCTCGGCCCGCCCGCGGTCGAGGCGTTCAGGCACCATCCCGCCGAGCGGCTGGCCGAGCTGATCCGGGACGCCGGTGGTGAGAGCGGCGACACCAGGCAGGCCCTGGCCGAGTTGCTCGGTGACCGTGAGGTCGTCGCGCGGCTCGTCGAGGGCGTCTCGCCGCAGGCCAGGTCCGCGCTCAACGAGCTGGCCTGGGGGCCGCCGAGCGGCCGGGTGCCCAACGCCCGCAGGCAGGTACGCGTCGCGAACGCCCACTCCCCGATCGAGGAGCTGCTCTCCCGCGCGCTGCTGGCCGCCACCGGCGACGAGAGCGTCACCCTGCCCCGCGAGGTGGGCCTGTTCCTGCGCGACGGCCGGATACACCGTGACCTCTCACCCGTCCCGCCCCCGCTCAACGGCGCAGGCCGTGACCAGGCGCTGGTCGACCGCACCGCGGCGGGGCAGGCCTTCACCTTCGTGCGGGCGGTCGAGGAGCTGTGCGAGCGCTGGAGCGCCGACCCGCCCGGCGTGCTGCGCGGCGGAGGGCTGGCCGTACGCGACCTGAAGCGGACCTCCGGCCTGCTCGACCTGCCCGAGTGGGCGACGGGGCTGGTCATCGAGGTGGCCCACACGGTCGGGCTGATCGCCGCGAGCGGCTCGGTCGACGGTGACTGGCTGCCGACCCCGCTCTACGACGCCTGGCGGATCAAGAGCACCGAGGACCGCTGGGTGGCGCTGGCGTCCGGCTGGCTGTCCACGGACCGGGTTCCCGGGGTGATCGGCGAGCGTGACGAGCGTGACCGGCTGCTCAACGCCCTCCACCCCGACCTGCGGCGTTCCTCGGCCCCCGAGGTGCGCGCGACCACGCTCGGCCTGCTCGCCGCAGCGGGCCCCGGGGTCGCGCCCGGCCTTGAGTCGGTGCTCGGGCGTCTGACGTGGGAGCAGCCGCGCCGTCGCGGCGGCAGGCGCGACCAGCTGGTCGAGTTCACGCTGCGTGAGGCGGAGCAGATCGGGGTGACCGGTCTCGGTGCGCTCGCGGGCCACGGCCGCGCCCTGCTGTCCTGCGGCGGCCGTTCCGGGGCGGTCGCCCTGGCCCTGGCGCCGTTGCTGCCCGAGCCGCTCGACCACGTGCTCCTGCAGGCCGACCTGACCGCCGTGGCGCCCGGTCCCCTCACCGGTGACCTGAGGCGCTGGCTGGCGCTGGCCGCCGACGTCGAGTCGACCGGCGGCGCGACGGTCTACCGGTTCTGCGAGCAGTCCATCAGGCGGGCTCTCGACGCCGGACAGGGCGCCGACGAGATGCTGTCCATGCTGGAGCGCCACTCGACGACGCCCGTGCCGCAGCCCCTGAGTTACCTGGTCACCGACGTGGCCCGCAGGCACGGCCGCATGCGCGTCGGTACGGCAAGCGCGTACATCAGGTGTGACGACTCCTCCCTGCTCGACGAGGTGATGGCCGACCGGCGGGCCGTCCCGCTGCGGCTGCGCAGGCTCGCCCCCACCGTGATCGCCTCCAAGACCTCGCGGGGGACGCTGGTCGACTCGCTGCGCGCGATGGGATACGCCCCGGCCGCCGAGTCCCTCGACGGTGACGTGATCATCGCGCAGCTCGACGTCCGCAGGACCGAGGGGCAGCCCCTCCCGCGTCAGGTCGTCACGTTCACCGGCCCGGAGGCCGAGGTCGTCGCGGCGGCCGTACGGGCGGTCAGGGCGGGTGACGCGGCGCACCTGGCCCGCAGGGCGCCCGTCGACGCCCCGACCGGGCAGGTCCCGCGCTCCCCGGCGACCGCGACGATCAACGCCCTGCGGGAGGCCATCCGGCAGGGGTCCCAGGTCTGGATCGGCTATCTCGACTCCCAGGGCAACGCGACCAGCAGGATTCTCGAACCCGCCCGGATGGAGGGGGGTTACCTCACCGCCTACGACGAGACCCGGGCGGCGGTGCACCGCTTCGCCCTGCACCGCATCACCGGGATCACCGGGATCTCCGACGTCGAGTGAACGCCCGGATTTCCGGGTTTCCCCTACGGTGGGATCGTTGGCGCACGAAAGAAGGAAGTGAGAGGCTCCCGTGAGCAGTGGTCCCCCCGAAGGCCCCAGCGCGAACCCCGACGACTGGAAGAGCCCCTACAGCACCGGCCCCGGGCAGACCCCCGGCTACGACGCCCCCACGTACAACCAGCCTCCCGCCTACGGCCAGCCTCCCGCGTACGGCCTGCAGAACACCCAGCCGAGCCAGGGGTCGGGTCAGCAGCAGCCCTCCTACGACCAGGGCTACGGCCGGCAGCCCGGCTACGACCAGGGCTACGGGCAGGGCTACGGCCAGCCCGGCTACGGCCCCGTCCAGGGTTACGGCGAGTCGCCGTACGGGCAGTACACCCCGGCCTACGGCCCCGGCCCCTACCCGGGTCCCCCGCAGAACGTCGACGGCGTCAGGACGCACGCGATCATCGCGCTGGTCGTCGGCATCCTCATGGGCCTGACCTGCTACGTCAGCATCGGCGGCATCACCGGAGCCGTCCTGGCCGGCGTCGCGCTCGGCAAGGTCGAGCGCGACCCCCAGGGAGCGAAGGGACTGCTCAAATGGACCTGGATCAGCATCGGCATCAACGTCGGGCTGGTCGTTCTGGGGGTCGGCGCCATCATCCTCGCCGGAGTGAACGGCGCCTTCGACTGAACCCTCCGGGATTGTCCCGGGCCTCGGCGCCGTTGGACATACGAGGTCGGGGAGGCGGTGGGCGAGTTCCCCGGGGGAGTGCGACCATGGGCTCGCCCGCCGTACAACGAGGGAGAAGCCGTGAGTGACGGACCGCTGATCGTCCAGTCGGACAAGACCCTGCTGCTTGAGGTCGACCACGACAGGGCCGACGAGTGCCGCAAGGCGATCGCGCCGTTCGCCGAGCTCGAACGCGCCCCCGAGCACGTGCACACCTACCGGGTGACCCCGCTGGCGCTGTGGAACGCGCGGGCGGCCGGGCACGACGCCGAGCAGGTCGTCGACGCGCTGATCGGCTACAGCCGCTACCCGGTGCCGCACGCCCTGCTGGTGGACATCGCCGAGACCATGGCGAGGTACGGCAGGCTCAGGCTCGACAAGCACCCCGTCCACGGGCTCGTCCTGACCAGCACCGACAGGGCCGTCCTTGAGGAGGTCCTGCGCTCAAGGAAGATCCAGCCGCTGCTCGGTGAGCGCATCGACGCCGACGCCGTCGCGGTCCACCCGAGTGAGCGCGGCAACATCAAGCAGCATCTGCTCAAGCTGGGCTGGCCCGCCGAGGACCTCGCCGGATACGTGGACGGCGAGCACCACCCGATCACGCTTCGGGAGGACGGCTGGCTGCTGCGCGACTACCAGCGGGAGGCCGCGCAGGCGTTCTGGCACGGCGGTTCCGGCGTGGTCGTGCTCCCCTGCGGCGCGGGCAAGACGATCGTGGGCGCGGCGGCGATGGCCCACGCGAAGGCGACGACGCTGATCCTGGTGACCAACACCGTCTCGGCCCACCAGTGGAAGCAGGAGCTGATCAGGCGGACCTCGCTGACCGAGGACGAGATCGGCGAGTACACCGGGACGAAGAAGGAGATCCGCCCGGTCACCATCGCCACCTACCAGGTGATGACGACCCGCAGGCAGGGGGTCTACCGCCATCTGGAGCTGTTCGACGCCCGTGACTGGGGTCTGATCGTCTACGACGAGGTTCACCTGCTGCCCGCCCCGATCTTCCGGATGACCGCGGATCTGCAGGCCAGGCGGCGGGTCGGGCTGACCGCGACGCTCGTGCGCGAGGACGGCAGGGAGGGCGACGTGTTCTCCCTGATCGGCCCCAAGCGCTACGACGCGCCGTGGAAGGAGATGGAGAACCAGGGCTGGATCGCCCCGGCCGACTGCGTCGAGGTGCGGGTCACCCTGAGCGACGAGGAACGGCTCGCCTACGCGATGGCCGAGGCCGAGGAGCGCTACCGGTTCTGCGCGACCACCCCGTCGAAGACCCGGGTGACCGAGGCGCTCGTCCGGCGCCATCCCGACGAGCAGGTGCTGATCATCGGTCAGTACATCGACCAGCTCGACGAGCTCGGCGAGCACCTGGGCGCTCCGGTGATCAAGGGGGAGACCAAGGTCAAGGAGCGGGAGCGGCTGTTCCAGGCGTTCCGCGACCGGGAGATCCAGGTGCTGGTCGTCTCCAAGGTGGCGAACTTCTCCATCGACCTGCCCGAGGCGGCGGTGGCCGTACAGGTGTCGGGAACCTTCGGGTCACGGCAGGAGGAGGCCCAGCGGCTTGGCCGGGTGCTGCGCCCGAAGGCCGACGGTGGCGGGGCACGGTTCTACTCCGTGGTCAGCCGTGACACGGTGGACCAGGACTTCGCCGCGCACCGGCAGCGTTTCCTGGCTGAACAGGGATACGCCTACCAGATCATCGACGCTGACGACGTGCTCGCTGACGACTAGCGTTCCCATGGCGAACACGCCGTCGTTCGTGTCAGGTCCACGAGATTCCGCAGGCTTTCTCCAAAGCGACCACCCCCTCGCTAGGCCTCGACGGCCACTGGCGACATACCCCCATGATCTGCGCGCGTCACTGGATTTTCCCGCCTTTTTAGCGATTTGGACGCACAAACACGGACGGTGGTAACGCGCTCACGCAAGGGATGCGGCCGTTAATCGGTTTGAGCCGTCGAAGCGCGTCGCTAGGCTGGTGGATTCGCTGCCTGATGGCCACCACCGCTTACCGAACAGGAGGCGCTTTCCCGTGTCCGGACATCCATTGTCCCCCGACATATCCCTGGACCCCCTCACAGAGCCCACAGACCTCACAGAATCCTCGGGGTCCTCAGGGTCCGCGGAACCCACGGACCCCGACGAGATCCTCGCCGCCGAGCGCGAGCACCTGGCCCTCTCCCGGACCGCCCTGCGCGCCATGCGCGAGCACGCCCAGTCCCTGTCCTCCGACGCCGCGGGCGACTGGGTGTCCCAGCAGATCCTCCAGGCGCTGCTCGACCAGCGGGTCGCGGCGCTGGCCGACCACGCGGGCACCCCGCTGTTCTTCGGCCGCCTGGACCGCGCGACGGACGACGACCTGCCCGCGACCGTCCACGTCGGCCGCAGGCACGTCCACGACGACCGCAGCCGCCCCCTGGTCATCGACTGGCGGGCGCCGATCTCCCGTGCGTTCTACCAGGCCAGCCCGGCCGAGCCGATGGGCGTCAGACGCCGCCGCAGGTTCGGCTACCACGGCGGGGAGCTGACCGCCTACGAGGACGAACGTCTGGACCAGGGCGACTCCCCCGGCGGCGGCGCCGGACACAGCAGGATCCTCACCGAGGAGATCGAACGGCCCCGCTCGGGGCCGATGCGCGACATCGTCGCGACCATCCAGCCCGACCAGGACGAGATCGTCCGCTCCGAACTGGGCACGACCGTGTGCGTCCAGGGGGCGCCGGGCACCGGCAAGACCGCGGTCGGCCTGCACCGGGCCGCCTACCTGCTCTTCACCCACCGGGAACGGCTAGCCAGGTCCGGTGTGATGATCGTCGGCCCCAACCGGGCCTTCCTGTCCTACATCTCCTCGGTGCTTCCTGCGCTCGGCGAGGTCAAGGTCGACCAGACCACCGTCGCAGACATCCTGGGCGACCACGCGACGCCCGAGGACCCCGCGGTCAGCGCGATCAAGGGCGACGCCCGGATGGTGCCCGTGCTCAACCGCGCGTTGTGGGCGTACATCGTCAAGCCGACCGAGGGCGTGCTGTTCACCAAGGGGGTCAACCGCTACCGGGTTGCCGACTACGAGGTCCGCGAGATCGTCGCCTCCCTGCGCGGCACCACCCGCTACGCCCCGGGCCGCGCGGCCCTGGCCCAGCGGCTGGCCCACGCGGTCCTCGTCCGGATGGAACAGCGCGGCGAGTCCCCCGACGACCGGGTGCAGGACGCCGTCGCCAGGTCCAAGCCGGTCAAGCAGCTGGTGGACACGGTGTGGCCGAAGGTGACCCCGCAGCAGGTCCTCCACCGGCTGTTCAGCGACCCCGCCTTCCTCGCCGACTCGGCCAGGGACGACCTGACCGCCGAGGAACAGGCCGTGCTGCTGTGGGCCAAGCCGTCGAAGACCTTCCGCTCCGCGAAGTGGTCGGCCGCCGACGGGGCGTTGATGGACGAGCTCGGCGACATGATCGAGCGGACCGCCCCGCTGGGTCACCTGGTCGTCGACGAGGCCCAGGACCTGTCGGCCATGCAGTTGCGGGCGCTGGGACGACGGTGCCGTACGGGGTCGGCAACGGTCCTGGGTGACCTCGCGCAGGGCACGACCCCCTGGTCGGCCCGCTCGTGGAAGGAGGTCCTGGCCCACCTGGGGTTCGAGGAGGGCGTGGTCACCGAACTGACCCTCGGCTTCCGCGTTCCCCGTGAGGTCCTCGACTACGCGGCCAGGCTGCTGCCCTCCGTCGCCCCCGACCTCGCCCCGCCCCGCTCGCTGCGACCCGGCGTCGGCTCCCTCACCGTACGGCCCGCCGCGGACCTGGCCGCGTCCCTGAGGGAGGTGGTGGGCGAGACGCTCTCCCGCGAGGGCTCGATCGGCGTGATCGCCCCCGACGCCGCGGTGGCCGAGGTCTCCGCCATCCTGGAGGCCGTGGAGCACCGGGTGCTGAGCCAGGACGCGACCGAGGAGCACCGGCTCCTGGTGATCCCCGCGAGCCTGGCCAAGGGCCTGGAGTACGACCACGTCATCGTGGTCGAGCCCGCCGACATCGTGGCCGCGGAACCACGCGGCCTCGCCCGTCTCTACGTGGTTCTGACCAGGGCGGTGACCTCGCTGACCGTCCTGCACACCGGCGACCTGCCCGCCCAGCTCCGCTGACCGGTTCCCCCGGCGTGCCGTGAAAGTCCGTCCGGCCGAAAAGGCCACCCCTCCCGAAGGCCCTGGCGGCCGGAAACGTCCGGTCTCCGAACGCGGCGGCCGTGAAACGCACGCCCGGCCCGGGTAAAACACCTGGCCGACCGGAAAGGCCCGCCTTACGGGCCGGTGAGAAATCGGGTGGAAAACAAAAAGGGGCGACCCCGACACCTCGGGGTCGCCTCTTTTGGGAAAGCTCCGGACTAGAAGTCCATGTCGCCGCCGCCGGGAACGGCGGGAGCGGCACCGGCCTTCTCGGGCTTCTCGGCGATGACGGCCTCGGTCGTCAGGAACAGCGCCGCGATCGAGGCGGCGTTCTGCAGCGCCGAACGGGTCACCTTCGCCGGGTCGATGATGCCCGACTCGAACAGGTTGACGTACTCGCCCGTGGCGGCGTTCAGGCCCTCGCCGGGGGTCAGGTTGCGCACCTTCTCCACCACGACGCCGCCCTCAAGGCCGGCGTTGACCGCGATCTGCTTCAGCGGCTCCTCAAGAGCCTTGCGCACGATCGCCGCACCGGTGGCCTCGTCCCCGGCCAGCTCGAGCTTGTCGAACGCCTTGGCGCCGGCCTGCAGCAGCGCCACGCCACCGCCGGGCACGATGCCCTCCTCGACGGCCGCCTTGGCGTTACGCACGGCGTCCTCGATGCGGTGCTTGCGCTCCTTGAGCTCGACCTCGGTCGCCGCACCGGCCTTGATGACCGCCACGCCACCGGCCAGCTTGGCCAGGCGCTCCTGCAGCTTCTCGCGGTCGTAGTCGGAGTCGGTGTTGTCGATCTCGGCACGGATCTGGTTGACCCGGCCCGCGATCTGCTCGGCGTCACCGGCACCGTCGACGATCGTCGTCTCGTCCTTGGTGACGATGACCTGACGAGCGCGGCCGAGCTGGTCGAGCGTGGTGGACTCCAGCTTCAGACCGAGGTCCTCGCTGATGACCTGGGCACCGGTCAGGATGCCGATGTCGCCCAGCATGGCCTTGCGGCGGTCGCCGAAGCCCGGAGCCTTGACGGCGACCGAGCGGAACAGGCCGCGGATCTTGTTGACGACCAGGGTCGCCAGCGCCTCGCCCTCGATGTCCTCGGCGATGATCAGCAGCGGCTTGCCGGCCTGCACGACCTTGTCGAGGACCGGGAGCAGGTCCTTGTTCGCGGAGATCTTGGAGTTGACGACGAGGACGTAGGGGTCGTCGAGGACGGCCTCCATGCGCTCCGGGTCGGTCACGAAGTAGGGCGAGATGTAACCCTTGTCGAAGCGCATGCCCTCGGTGAGCTCAAGCTCAAGGCCGAAGGTGTTGCTCTCCTCGACGGTGATGACGCCTTCCTTGCCGACCTTGTCCATCGCCTCGGCGATCATCTCGCCGATCTGCGGGTCACCCGCGGAGATGGAGGCCGTGGAGGCGATCTGCGCCTTCGTCTCCACGTCCTTGGCCAGCTTGGAGAGCTCCTCGGAGACACGCTCGACGGCGGCCTCGATGCCCTTCTTCAGGGACATGGGGTTGGCGCCCGCGGCTACGTTGCGCAGGCCCTCGCGGACCAGCGCCTGAGCAAGCACGGTGGCCGTGGTGGTGCCGTCACCCGCGACATCGTCGGTCTTCTTGGCGACTTCCTTTACGAGCTCGGCCCCGATCTTCTCCCACGGGTCCTCAAGCTCGATCTCCTTGGCGATGGAGACACCGTCGTTGGTGATCGTGGGGGCGCCCCACTTCTTCTCCAGCACGACGTTGCGGCCCTTGGGGCCGAGGGTCACCTTGACAGCGTCCGCGAGCTGGTTCATGCCACGCTCGAGACCGCGCCTGGCGTCCTCGTCAAACGAGATCATCTTGGCTGCCATACGGCTAGACCTCCCAAACACAGGGTGGCTTGCACCAGACCGAGGCGACGCCCGCGACGGCATACGGGCCCACGACTCCGTTCGGCGGGCCCCATCGTCTCGATCCAGGTTTGGCACTCTCCAATGAGGAGTGCTAACCACTGTTTAGCACTCTCCCCCGACGAGTGCAAGCCAAGGACCTTTGACCTGAGTGTCAGCTTAGGCGAAGGCCCGGCCCGCCGATGGGAGCGACGAGCCGGGCCGACATGCCGAGGGCGATCCGCGCGAACTGCGCTGCCGCGGGATGCGCCAGCGGGTTCCCGACGAGCTGACGGAGGACGAGATCAGACCGTCCGGACCGATTCCGCCTGAGGTCCCTTCTGTCCCTGCGTGATCTCGAACTCGACCCTCTGGCCCTGTTCGAGCGCACGGTAGCCATCCATCATGATCGCGGAGTAATGGACGAAAACATCCTTACCACCGTCTACCGCGATGAAGCCGTAGCCCTTGTCCGCGTTGAACCATTTGACGGTGCCTTGCGCCACTTCCGACTCCTCTTACTGGGCTTGAGGACGTCGCCCATTCCTCTCGCGAGGTCCTCAATCTCCGAGGCGGAGACATCGCCTACGTCGATCGCCCTCGACCATACCTGTGAGAGCCCGTGGGGCAACAGAGTCAACCAGCAAACTACCGCTTTACGGACGCATTCAACACGCCAACATAGTTTTGCTATCACTACTAGTTAGTTAAATATTACATTATGTCTTCGCGCAAAAATGTGAGCTTGCATCACAAAAGACGACACCCGCACGCGGCCAGGCCGGTGCGGGTGTCGTGAGGGTGTTCTAGGGGCGCCGTTCCATGACAGTGGACGACATCGGGCCCCGGAAGGCCGCCCAGTGCCCGCCCAGGGCCCCGCGCGGCCTCCGCCGGGATCAGCCTCCGGCGACCGCCGGAATGATGGAGACCTGAACGCCGGACGGCGTCACCGTGTCGAGGTTGTCGGCGAAACGGACATCCTCATCACCGACATAGACGTTCACAAAACGGCGAATCTTGCCCGATTCATCGAGAATACGGGCACCGATCCCGGGGAAGTCGGCGTCGAGCTTCTGCAGAACCTCACGCAGGGTCCCGCCCTCGCCGTTCACCTCGGCCGCGCCGCCGGTGTACGTACGGAGAATCGTCGGAATCCGTACAGAAACACTCATAATTCAGTACCTTTCAGGGCTCTAGGCGACGACAGCGCGGAACGCGTCGAGTGAGGGCCGGATGACAGCGGTGGGACGTGCCTGGTCAGCGACCGCGTCAAGGGTCTTCAGGCCGTCACCTGTGTTGAGGACCACGGTCTCCGCGTCAGGGTCGAGCCGACCCGACTCGACCAGCTTGCGCAGCACCCCGACGGTGACACCGCCCGCCGTCTCGGCGAAGATGCCCTCCGTCCTGGCGAGCAGGCGGATGGCGTCCACGATCTCGGGGTCGGTGACGTCCTCGACCCCGCCGCCGGTGCGCCTGGCGATGTCGAGCACGTAGGGCCCGTCAGCCGGGTTGCCGATGGCCAGCGACTTGGCGATCGTGTCGGGCTTGACGGGGCGGATCACGTCGTGGCCCGCCTTGTAGGCCGCGGAGACCGGGGAGCACCCCTCGGCCTGGGCGCCGAAGATCTTGTACGGCGTGTCCTCGACGAGACCGAGGGCGATCAGCTCCTTGAACGCCTTGTCGATCTTCGTGAGCTGGGAGCCGGAGGCGACCGGGATGACGATCTGGTCGGGGATCCGCCAGCCGAGCTGCTCGGCGATCTCGTAGGCCAGGGTCTTGGAGCCCTCGGCGTAGTAGGGCCTGAGGTTGACGTTGACGAAGCCCCACTTGTCGCCGAGCTCGTCACCGATGAGCTCGGAACAGAAGCGGTTGACGTCGTCGTAGGTGCCGTCGATGCCGATCAGCTTGCCGCCGTACACGGAGGCCATGACGATCTTGCCCTGTTCGAGGTCGGCGGGGATGAACACGCAGGCGTCGAGCCCGGTCCTGGCGGCGGCGGAGGTCACCGCGCCCGCCAGGTTGCCGGTCGAGGAGCAGGACAGGGTGTGGAAGCCGAAGTTCCTGGCCGCCTCGACGGCGATGGCGACCACGCGGTCCTTGAAGGAGTGCGTGGGGTTGCCCGAGTCGTCCTTCACGTGCAGCGAGCGCAGGCCCAGCTCACGCGCCAGGTTGTCGGCCTTGACGAGCCTGGTCCAGCCGGGCTCGGTGTTGGGCTTGGAGGCGACGTCCGCCGGGACGGGCAGGAGGGAGCGGTAGCGCCAGATGTTGGCCGGCCCCTGCGAGATCTGTTCCCGGGTGACGTTCCCGAAGTCGTAGGCGATCTCAAGGGGCCCGAAACACTCGATACAGGCGAAGCTGGGACCGAGGTCGTAGCGGGCACCACACTCACGACAGGAGAGAGCGACGGCGGGACCGAAGTCAAGAGCGGTGGTGGTTGCGGTGTTCGCGAGCGCCATGAAGCGAGGCCTTTCCCTCATCTTCGTCTGCGACCACCCTGGTCACAGACCGGAATTGGCACCTGTCCCGGTCGACCCCTCGCCAGATCGCGAGTCTTGAACCGGGAGGGTTGCCGGGGCTTCGCAGGGCCGGTCCCTCCACCCCTCTGGATGAGCAATGTTCAGTTGTGGACCTGACATGCAGGTCTCAAGCACTCTACCTCGCCTTGTGCCCCTCCTGACCAGTTGTCTCACCAAACGAGATGAAGTGTGTCATTAACCGGACAAACCTCAGAAGCCGTAGGCGTCGCCGAGCGCTCCCTGGACGTACTTGCGGGCCTGGTGGATGCGCGACTTGGCGGTGCCGAGGGGGATGCCGAGCTGCTCGGCGACCTCGTTGTAGTCGAGCTGGCAGATGTCGCGCAGCACCAGCGCCTGGGCCAGGTCGGGCTTGTCCGCCTCAAGGGCCTCCATCGCGTCGAGCAGGTCGAGGCGGGAGCCCGCGATCACACTCACCCTGGCGACGTCGGGCTTGTTGTGCAGCGGCAACTCCTCCGAGCTCTGCTCGGCGGAACGCCGTTTGAGCGAGCGGTAGGTGGTGCGCGCGCAGTTGGCGGTCACGATGTGCAGCCACGTGCTGAACCGCGCCCGCCCCTCGAACCTGGCGATGTTGCGGGCCACGGCGAGCAGGGTGTCCTGACAGGCCTCCTCGGCGTCCTGCCGGTAGGGGAGGATCCGCCCGCAGTGCCGTAGCACCTCGGGCTCGATCCGCTTCAGCAGTTCGCCCAGTGCCCGGTGGTCGCCTCCGGCGGCCGCACGGGCAAGTTCCTCGGTCGTCTCGTCCAGCGCCATCACGGGTTCCCATCAACGGTCACGGTCGCTCGACATCCTATGGTCGCCGGTTATCGTTTGGTTAACCTTCGGGACAAGCCACGTCCTCCCGGGCGAGGAGGTCAGATGAGTGGGATTTTGGTGGCCTCGAACCGCGGTCCGGTCTCCTTCACCATGTCGGAGGGCGGCGCGCTGAGCATGCGCAGGGGTGGCGGCGGCCTGGTCTCCGGCCTGTCCGAGGTGTCCAAGGAGCTCGACGTCCTGTGGGTCTGCGCCGCCCTGTCCGACGGCGACCGCGGTGCCGTACGGCTCGCTCCCGGGGGGCGGCTCGACCAGGCGGGATACGAGACCGGGGCGCTGCGGATGCTCGACATCCCCCCGGCGACCTTCCAGCGGGCCTACAACGCGGTCGCCAACTCGACCCTGTGGTTCGTCCACCACCTGCTCTACGACACCCCGAACAGGCCGCACTTCGACGCCAGGTTCGGCAGGGAGTGGGAGTCCTACCAGGCCTACAACGAGGCGTTCGCGATGGCGCTGGCCGAGGAGGCCTCGCACGGCGCCAAGGTCATGGTGCAGGACTACCACCTGGCCCTGGTCCCGGCGATGCTCAGGAGCGAACGGCCCGACCTGCGCGTCTCCCACTTCTCCCACACGCCCTGGGCCCCTCCCGAGTACTTCGGTCTGCTGCCCGACGAGGTCGCCGCCGAGTTGCTTGAGGGCATCCTGGGCGCCGACCAGGCGGGTTTCCTGACCGACCGCTGGGCCGGGGCCTTCATGGACTGCTGCGAGAGCGTCCTGGACGCGCGGGTCGAGCGCGCGGGCCGTACGGTGACCCACGCGGGCCGGACCACCCGGATCGGCGTGCACGGCCTGGGTGTGGACGGCCGGGCGCTGTGGGAACGCGCCCGCGAGCCCGACGTCGAGTCCCACATGGCCGCCCTGCGCGAGCTGGTCGGCGACCGCAGGCTGATCGTGCGCATCGACAGGACCGAGCTGTCGAAGAACATCGTCAGGGGCCTGATCGCCTACCGGGAGTTCCTCGCGGCGCACCCCGAGTGGCACGGCAGGGTCGTGCACCTGGCCTTCGCCTACCCCTCCCGCCACGACCTGCCCGAATACCGTGAGTACACCGCGGCGGTGCAGCGTTGCGCCTCGGAGATCGAGGACGAGTACGCCACCGAGGACTGGGATCCGCTGATCCTCAACGTCCAGGACGACTATCCCCGGTCGCTGGCCGCCTACCGGCTGGCCGACGTGATGCTGGTCAACCCGATCCGCGACGGGATGAACCTGGTGGCCAAGGAGGGGCCGGTGCTGTCCCCGAACAGCGCTCTGGTCCTGTCGCGCGAGGCGGGGGCCGCGGCCGAGCTGGGCGCGGACGCGCTGCTGGTGAACCCCTACGACGTCTCGGCCACGGCGCGGGCCATCCACGAGGGCCTCGTCATGCCCGAGCACGAGCGCGCCGTCCGGGGGGACAGGCTGGCCCGTCTGGCGACCGCCCTTCCCCCGCAGCGCTGGTTCTCTGACCAGCTCGCCGCACTCGGCTGAGATTTTGCCCTGATATGAGATAGTTCAGGGGACTTCGCGCTTCATTGACGTTCGGGGGAACCCGTGACCGCCAGGCTCACCCGTGACCGTCCGACCTGGCTCGTCTACCTGCAGCTTGGTGTCTTCGCCACCTACCTGTACGGCCTCAGCGCCGCCCTGCCCATGCTCCGCGCCGAACTGGGCCTCTCGCAGACGGTCGCCGGGCTGCACGGCACCATGATGGCCGTCGGCGGCGTCCTGACCGGCCTCGCGCTGCCCCGGCTGACCCGCCGCCTCGGCACGCGCGTCACCGTCTGGACGGGCCTGACCGGGATGAACGTGGGGGTGCTGCTGGTCGTCCTCGGCCACACACCGCAGGTCACGCTCCTCGCGTACTGCCTGGCGGGCGGGATGGGCTCGATCAGTCTCTACACGAGCATGTCCGTCCTCGGCCGGCACCACGGTCCCGCGGGGCCGTCGGCGATCAGTGAGGCCAACGCGGTCGGTGGGACCATCGGCCTGTTCGCCCCGTTCGTCGTCAGTCTCGCGGCGCAGAGCGCGCTCGGCTGGCGGACGGCGCTGCTGCTCACCCCGCTGCTGACCGTGCTGCTCGCGCTCGCCATGGGCCGCGTGTGGGTTCCCACGCCCGCCCGGGAGGAGCAGGCGGCGCCCTCCGGGAGCGCGGGTTCCCCGGGGCTCGGCATGCGCTTCCACCTGGCGGGGGCGGTGCTGTTCTGCTGCGTCGGGCTTGAGTTCTCGTTCAACCTCTGGGCGGCCAAGCTGGTCAGCGACAACACGGGCCTGTCCGCGGCGGTCGCGGCGAGCGCGCTGACCGCCTTCACCGCCGGGCTGGCGCTCGGGCGCTTCGGCGGGGCCAGGCTGGCGTTGCGGATCCCGCCCTCCTCGCTGCTCATCGGCGCACTGGGGCTCACCTTCGTCGGCTGGCTGCTGTTCTGGACGAGTACGGCCCCGCCGGCGGCCTACGCGGGGCTGCTCGTCTCAGGAGTGGGGGTCTCGCTGCACTTCCCGCTCGCGCTCTCACGGGTGCTGACGGCCACGGCCGGACGTCCCGAGCGGGCGACGGGCGTCGCCTCCCTCTATTCGAGTTCGGCGACAGGTGTCGGGCCCTTCCTGCTGGGAGCGCTCGCCGACGTGTCCGGCACCCAGCAGGCCTTCCTCATGGTGCCCGTGATGATCGTGCTGGCCGTCGGCGGCATCCTGGTCAGCTCCAGGTAGCCGCCGCGAGCACGGACGCCAGGCGCGGGTTGTCCCACACGTCCACGACGAGGATCTTCGAGGTGGGCAGGAACCACTCACGCTGGTGGAAGGTCCCGGTCCGCTTGCTGCCGTTGTAGCTGTAGCACTCGCCGCGCCAGCCCTTGAAGGCGGCCTTGTGCCCGCGTCCCACCTGCCGCAGCCCCGAGGCGTACGCGTTGCCGAACGTCTGGCCGCTCTTGGCGTCGAACGGGCAGCGCTGCACATCGGTGGCGGGGTAGTACGGCTGGTCCCCCCGGTAGGCGGAGAACAGCTCACGCCCGTACTTGATCTGCTTGGGGCCGAAGACCCAGAACGCCTCACAGTTCGGGGTGAAATACGCCGAGTGCGGCTTCGCGCACCTTCCCGTGACCACCTTGACGCCGTCGGCGCCGCCGTAGACCCGCCAGCCCGAGGGAAGCTTGAGGGTCATGCCGCGGAAGGTGAGGGTTCCCGAGGCCTGCGCGGTCGAGGCCGAGGCCGCCTGGGGAACGGTGAACAGGGTGGCGCCGGCGAGCACGGCGGCGGCGAAGGCGAGTTTTCTCATGCCGGGGACGTTAACCGTCCCCACTTGTCGGTCACTTAACGTTCAATGGCATCGGCGATCGACGCCAGCAGGTCCATCACCCCCTCCGGGCCGTCCACGACGATGTCGGCCTGGGCGGCGACCTCCGCGCTCGCCTCGGCCGAACCGCTGAACACCGTCACGCCGGGCAACCCTGAGGCCCGTACGGCGGCGAAGGCCGCCAAATCCCCCAGGTCGTCACCGGCGAACAGCACCGAGCGCGCCCCGCGTTCGGCGAGGAAGGCGCCGAGCGCCGCCCCCTTGTCCGTCCCCGGAGGCCGCAGCTCCAGCACGAACTTGCCCGGCTCGACCGCCAGCCCCACCTCGGCCGCGAGCTTGGCGACCGGGTCGCGCAGCGCCTCAAGCGTGGCCTGCGGTTCGGCGGTTCCCCGGGTGTGCACGGCGACCGAGCGCTCCTTGTCCTCGAACCTGGCGCCCGCGACGCCCTCGATCAGCCGGGGCAGCTCGGCCCTGGCCCTGTCCAGGCCGGGATGGACGGGCGGGGCGGTGAGCGTGCCCGCCTCCCAGCGTTCGAGACCGTAGTGGCCGAGCACGACCACCCCGGGCACCTCGGCCAGCGAGCCGTACTCGACGGCCGTCGCGGCGGGACGGCCCGTCACGACCGCCACGGCGCGGACCCGTCCGCCCAGCCTGGCCAGCAGCTCCGGGCCGCGCGGGTGGATCCTGGCCGCGTCGGGGTCGGGCACGATCGGGGAGAGCGTGCCGTCGAAGTCGAGGCCGATCACCGCTCCGGCGGGGTCGGCCAGGATCGCGCGCAGTCCTTCGGGGGTCTCCATGGGGTGTTCTCCCGCTCGTCGTCAGGCCAGGATCGTACGGCGCGGCGTCAGGCGCGCATGACCGGCTCTACCCCGGACGTCAGGGACGTAGTCCCCGTCTCCTGGCCGCGCGCTCGCGTCTGCGCGTCTCGCGGAGCCTGCGCAGGCGCTTGATCAGCATCGGGTCGTG
Source organism: Streptosporangium sp. NPDC000239 (assembly GCF_040300765.1). Classification (NCBI taxonomy): domain Bacteria; kingdom Bacillati; phylum Actinomycetota; class Actinomycetes; order Streptosporangiales; family Streptosporangiaceae; genus Streptosporangium; species Streptosporangium sp. NPDC000239. The sequence continues at coordinate 194,754 of NZ_JBEPEI010000015.1, forward strand.
GGCGAGCGCCTCCGGCCGGTCGATCAGCTCGGCGAGCAGCTGGTAGTAGCGGGTCGCCGAGATGCCGAAGGCCTCCCGCACCGCCTGCTCCTTGGCCCCGGGACGTCGCCACCAGCGGCGCTCGAAGGCCAGCAGTTCCCGTTCCTTCTCGGTGAGGGGCCTGGGAGCGTTCTCCGGTCCCGTCCCCTCGCCGGGAGGTGGCACATCGTTCATCGCTGTCGCCTCCCGTCGCGCCCCGCAGGCCGTACGGCTCCGCGCGATGCCAGGATAGTCGGGAATTTCCTGCTGTTCATGGCCGGTTCGGAGACGTACAGTCACCAGATGTGACTCCAGTGATCACCCTTCTCACCGACTACGGGCTGGCGGACGGCTACGTCGCCGCCTGCCACGGTGTGATCGTCCTGACGGCGCCGCAGGCCCGGATCATCGACGTGTGCCACCTGGTCCCCACCGGAGACGTACGGCGCGCCGCGGCGATCCTGGCCCAGACGATCCCCCATCTCCCGCCCGGCGTCCACGTCGCCGCGGTGAGCCCGGTCGGCGCCTCGCGCAGAGCCGTGGCGATCGAGGCCGGCGAACACGTCTTCCTCGGCCCCGACAACGGGGTGCTCTCGTGGGCGGTCTCCGCCGCGGGCGGGGCGCGGACGGCCTACGAGCTCACCAACGAGGACCTGTTCAGGAAGCCGGTCTCTCCGACCTTCCACGGCCGTGACGTCTTCGCCCCCGTGGCTGCGCGGGTGGCGACCGGACTGCCCCTCGCGGAGCTGGGACCGCCGATCCCGCCGGAGCGGCTGGTCGCGCTGCGCGCGCCGACGTCGCTGGTGCGTGACGACGAGGTCGAGGGCGAGGTCCTCTCTGTCGACGGCCACGGCAACGTCCAGCTGTCGGTCAGCGCGGCCGACCTGGCGGTCGTGGGCGTACGGCCCGGCGGCTCCCTGGTGGTCTGGCTGGGCAGGAGGCACGCCGCCGTGCCGTTCAGGGAGACCTTCGCCGCGGTGTCTCCCGGCGAGCTGGTCGCCTTCACCGACTCGGCGGGGCTGGTCGCGCTCGCGGTCAACGCCGGGGACGCCTCCCAGCGGCTCGCGCTGCCGCCGGGCGCGCACGTGCGCCTGTCCTCGGGCCCCCGCCGTGCCCCTCTCGAATCCCTCTGAGGAGGGGTCAGACGAAGTGGCAGGCGACGGCGTGCCCGGTGCTGAACCGCGCCTGCAGCGGCGGCTCCTGCTCCGCGCACACGTCCCTGGCCTTCCAGCACCGGGTGCGGAAGCGGCAGCCCGACGGCGGGTTCGCGGGTGAGGGCGGGTCGCCCTGCAGGACGATCCGCCCCCGTGTCTCGCGGCCCCGGGGGTCGGGCACCGGCACCGCCGACAGCAGCGCCTGGGTGTAGGGGTGGGCCGGCCGCTCGCAGACGTCGGCCTCCGCGCCGAGTTCGACCAGTTTGCCGAGATACATCACGCCGATCCGGTCGGAGACGTGACGGACGACCGACAGGTCGTGGGCGATGAAGACGTAGGCCAGGCCGAACTCGTCCTGCAACCGTTCGAGCAGGTTGACGACCTGGGCCTGGATCGAGACGTCGAGTGCGGAGACCGGCTCGTCACAGATGATGATCTCCGGCCTGAGCGCCAGCCCCCTGGCGATGCCGACGCGCTGCCGCTGACCGCCGGAGAACTGGTGCGGGTAGCGGTCCACGTGGTCGGGGTTGAGACCGACCACCTCAAGCAGTTCCTGCACCATGCGGCGCCGCTCACGCTTGGGGACGACCTTCCTGTGGACCTCGTACGGCTCTCCCACGATGTCGCCGACGGTCATCCTGGGGTTGAGCGAGGTGTAGGGGTCCTGCATGACCATCTGGATGTTGCGGCGGACCTGCCTGAGCTCGGAGCCCCTGGCCCGGGTGATCTCGCGTCCGTTGATCCGCACCGAGCCCGAGGTCGGCCTCTCCAGGGCCATCAGGAGCCTGGCCAGGGTGGACTTGCCGCAGCCCGACTCACCGACGATGCCGAGCGTCTCGCCGCGCCTGAGCGTGAAGGACACCCCGTCGACCGCCCTGATCTCCCCGATCCGCCGCCGCATGACGACGCCCTGGTACATCGGGAAGTGCTTGACCAGGCCGCCGACCTCCAGGATCGGTTCACCCGTGGCTGCCATCGAGGACCTCTCTCCAGTAGTGGCAGGCGCTGTCGCGTGTCGGCCCGATCCGGTAGCGCGGCGGCGCGTCGGTGACGCAGTTGTCCTGACGGTAGGAGCACCGGGGGTGGAAGGCGCAGCCGGAGGGCATGGCCAGCGGGTCCGGCGGGGTGCCTTCGATCGCCGGCAACGCCCTGCCCTTGCGGGCGAGGCGGGGGATCGACTCCAGCAGGCCCCTGGTGTAGGGGTGCGCGGGCGCCTGGTAGACCTCGTGCACGGGAGCGGTCTCGACGACGCGACCGCCGTACATGACGACGATCCTGTCGGCGGTGTCGGCGACCACGCCGAGGTCGTGGGTGATCAGGATCATCGCCATGCCGCTCTCCCGCCGCAGCTCGGCCAGCAGGTCCATGATCTGGGCCTGGACCGTCACGTCGAGCGCCGTGGTCGGCTCGTCGGCGATGAGCAGTTCGGGACCGAGCGCGATCGCCATCGCGATCATGATGCGCTGGCGCATGCCTCCGGAGAACTGGTGCGGGTAGTCGTGCACCCGCTGCGCGGCGGCGGGGATGCGGACCCGGTCCATCAGTTCGACGGCCCTGCGCTCCGACTCCCGCCACGACACGCCCTCGTGCACCCGGAACATCTCCCCGATCTGCGCGCCCACGGTGAAGACCGGGTTCAGCGCGGACAGGGCGTCCTGGAAGACCATCGCGATCCGCCGCCCCCTGATCCTGGCCCGGTCGTCCTCCCGCAGCGCGAGCAGGTCGGTGCCGTGGAAACGGATCGTTCCGGCCGGGACACGGACGGACGGCGTGTCGAGAAGCCCCATGATCGCGTGCGCGGTGACCGACTTGCCCGAGCCCGACTCACCGAGTACGGCGAGCGTCTCCCCCGCATCGATCCGGTAGCTGACGCCGTTGACCGCCTTGACCACGCCCTGCCTGGTGACGAACTCCACCTGCAGGCCGTCCACGGTCAGCAGCGCCTCCCCGCCGGGGACGTGCCCGTCCCGCTCGGCCGTCGAGGACCTCCACACGGCTTCCCTACCTCAGTTTCGGATCGAGGGCGTCGCGTACGGCGTCGCCCAGCATGACGAAGGCCAGCACGGTCAGGCTCAGGAACAGCGCCGGGAACAGCAACGGCTCCGGGGCCTCAAGGAAGCGCCTCCTGGCGTCGGAGATCATGAGCCCCCAGGAGATGTCGGGCGACTGGAGCCCGACCCCGATGAAGGAGAGCCCGGCCTCGGCCGCGACGAACGTCCCGAGGTTGATCGTGGCGACCACGATCACGGGGGCGATCGCGTTGGGCATGATGTGCCGGAACATGATCCGCCCCGCGGAGGCGCCGAGCGCCCGCGCGGCGAGCACGTACTCCTGCCCCTTCACCGTGATCACCGCCGCCCGGGTGATGCGGAACGTCATCGGCCAGGCCAGTACGGCCAGCGCCAGGACGACCGTCCAGACGCTTCCCGTGCGGAAGACCGACAGGATGAGCAGGGCGCCGAGGACCGAGGGGATCGCGAAGAAGATCTCGGTGACCCGGGACAGCAGGGCGTCGAGCGCCCCTCCCGCGAACCCGGCCAGCAGGCCGAGCAGGCCGCCGACCAGCGCGGTCAGGGCGGCGGTCGTCGCGCCGATCACCACCGAGTTGCGGGCGCCGTACACACTGCGGGCGTAGACGTCGCAGCCCTGGTTGTCGGTGCCGAACCAGTGCAGGTCGCCCACCCCCTGCCTGGCGTCCGACAGGTGACAGGTCGCGGCGTTGTGCGGGTCGATCGAGGTGAACAGCCAGGGGAAGGCCGCCATCAGGAGGAAGACGGCGATGACGAAGGCCGCGCCGACGAACATCGGCCGCCGCCGCAGGTCCTGCCAGGCGTCGCTCCACAGGCTCGCGGGCTTGGACGGCCCGCCCGCCGGCCCCGTGGGTGTGTCCCTGGCGTGCCTGCCGCCGGTTGACCCGCCTCGCCCCCGGCGCCCGGCCGCGGTCTCACTCATAGCGGATCCTCGGGTCGAGCACGGCGTAGAGCAGGTCGACGACCAGGTTCGCCAGGACGTAGACCAGCACCAGGAGCGTCACCACGCCCACGACGACGGGCTGTTCGCGCAGGGAGACCGAGGTGAACAGCTGCTGACCGATGCCGGGCAGGTTGAAGACCGTCTCGGTGATCACCGCGCCGCCCATCAGCGTGCCGAAGTCGGCGCCGAGATAGGTGATCAGCGGGATCAGCGCGTTGCGCAGCGCGTGCCTGCCGACGACCCGGCGCCGGGGCAGCCCCTTGGCGGTCGCGGTGCGGATGTAGTCGGCGCGCAGCGTCTCCACGAGGCTGGTCCTGGTGAGCCTGGTCAGGTAGGCGATCGAGGTCCCGGCGAGCACGAGGCCGGGCAGCAGGTAGCCGCGCCACCCCTCGGCCAGGCCCGCGACGGGGAAGAGGTCGAGCCCGGCCTGCTTGAGCCTGACGCCCAGCAGCAGTTGCAGCACGAAGCCGGTGACCAGGGGCGGGATGGAGATCAGTATCAGCGTGGCGGCCAGGACCAGCGAGTCCTGCGCCCTGCCGTGGCGCAGCGCGGCGTACAGGCCGAGGCCCACCCCGGCGAGCGCCTCCATGACCAGGGCCGTCATCGCCAGGTTGGCGGTCACCTGGAACCGGCCCGCCAGGATGTCGGAGACCGACCCGCCGGAGACCGTGACGCCCAGGTCGCCGTGGAACAGGCCGGTGAGGTAGTGCCAGTACTGCAGCAGGAACGGGTCGTCCAGGTGGTACCTCTCCCGCAGGACGGCGGCGATGTGCGGGTCCATCCGCTTGTCCCCGGCGAGCACCTCCACGGGGTCACCGGGCAGCGCGAAGACCACGGCGTAGACGAGCAGGGTCGCGCCAAGCAGGACAGGGATCGCCTGGACCAGGCGCCTGATGATGTAGCGGCCCATTCAGCCTCCGGTACGTACCACGTCGGGGACGCTCTTCCCGGGCCGGTCGCTCACACGGCGCCGGGACCCGTCAGGGCCGCTCCCGGCGCCGGGGAACGGCCCCGCCCTCTCTCAGCCGACCTTCTCGATCTTGTTCCACTCGACCAGGTTGATCAGGTTGATCTTCAGTCCCCTGATCCGCTGGGAGTAGGCCGCGTTGGTGCGGTAGTAGAAGATCGGGATGTACGGCAGTTCCCTGACCAGGATGTCGTCGGCCTGCTGGTAGTACCTCAGGCCGTCCTTCAGCGAGGTCGCGCCGTCACCCTGGGTCAGCAGGTCGTCGAACTCCTTGTTCGACCAACCCGCGTAGTTGGAACCGGTCTTGATGGCGTTGGTGGAGAAGACCGGGGTCAGGTAGTTCTCGACCGAGGGGTAGTCGATGAACCAGCCCATCCGGAACATGCCGCCGTAGTCCTTCTTGACCAGGCCGTCGAGGAGGATGGCGAACTTCTCGAACGTCTTGACCTTGACCTCGACGTCGAGGTTGGCGCGGAGGTTGTTGGCGATGGCCTCGATCCACTCCTTGTGCGCGCCGTCGGTGTTGTAGCCCAGCTCGATCAGCTTGGGGCCGTTGTTCTCCTCGTACTGGATCTTGGCCCTGGCGGGGTCGTAGGTGCAGGCCGCGCAGATGCCGGGGCGGTAGCCGTCCAGGAGGGGGTTGATGAAGTCGTCGGCCGGGGAGCGCGTCCCGGCGAAGACCGTCTCGGTGATCGTCTTGCGGTCGATCGCCATCGAGATGGCCTCGCGGACCTTGATGTTGGAGTAGGTGCTGTTGAACTGCAGCGGGAAGCCGATGTAGCCGATACCGGCGTCCGCCTGGTCGATGTAGCGCTCACCCAGCTCGGCCTTGGCGCTGGCGATCGCCGCGGGCGGCAGCGCGTCGTGGATGTCCAGCCCGCCGGAGCGCAGGTCGTTGAAGGCCGTCTCCGAGTCCGCGTAGATCTTGAACTGGAGCTTGTCGAACTTGGGCTTCGTGCCGGGGAAGCTGTCGTAGCGGGTCAGGTCGATCGTCTGGTCGACGCCCTTGTTGTACGGCCGGTCCATCTTGAAGTAGCCCTGGCCGATCGGCTGCTTGGCGTAGGTCTCGGTGACCTTGCCCTTGTCGTCGAAGGCGGCCTTGGGCAGCGGGTAGAAGGCGACGTAGCCGAGCATCGTCTTGAACTGGGAGAACGGCTTGCTCAGCGTGACCTGGAGGGTGTGCTCGTCAAGGGCCTTGAGGCCCCGCATCGCCTTGACGGTGACCGGCTTGCCCTCCGGCGGGTTCAGGTCCTCCCAGCCCTCGATGCGGCTGAAGAAGCTGTTGGCGCCCTGGGCGTTGTCGCGGTTGGCGGCGTAGTTCCACGCGTCGACGTAGTTCTCGGCGATCAGCGGTTCGCCGTTGTGCCAGGTGTAGCCCGACTTGAGCACGATCTTCCAGACCCGGCTGTCACTGGTCTTGATGGAGTCGGCGACGTTGTTGACGACCTGCTTGTCGTCGTTGTAGCTCACCAGCGGGGCGAAGACCGCGCCGAGCACCTCGGCGCCCTCGGTCTCGATGGTGTCACCCGGGTAGAACGGTTTCTGTGGCTCGGCGATCCGCATACGTACCGGCGGATCGCCCGCCGCCGTGCCCGTCGCCCCCTGTCCGCCACACGCGGCCAGGCCGAGAGCGAGCAGCGCGATACCAGCGATGACCTGTGCGCCCTTAGTAACGCGCATTACGGTGTTTCCTCCCTTTGCAGGCGGCGCCGCCGCGAGCTACCGAAGCCCGCGCGACCGGCGGAGGATCTCGTGCCCTCCGCTCCCGCCGTCCCGGCTGACGCGCCGACGTCACACCGGTCGGACGCGACTATCCCGCACCGCTCCACACCGAGTTGTCTCTGTGATGTTGCAGTTCGGTCACGTACACGTCCGGCGGATGCCGTACGGCCGCCAACTGGCCCAGCCCAACTTCACAGCAGGATATAAAGCCGACATAGAGTCATATGCGATACGGGAAGGGTCACGCAAAAATACCCTCGCGTCCAGGATGCTCGCGTTCATCGCCCACGGGTGGGCCGCGGCTGGGCTAACGTTGGCGAGGTCGCGGGGGGTTCGAGGCTCCGGCGGCGAACCGCACAATTGCCCTGGAACCTCTTTCTCGGAGATCCCGTCCAATGTGTGCGGCGGACCACCGCCGCAGGCACCCCATCCACCCGCATCCAATAGAGTCCTTGCCATGAGCCAGCCGGAATCCGCGATCGCGGACGCCCAGGCGGGCGGCCCGAGTAACGGCACCCCTGCCAAGCCGCAGGAGCCGCTGGCCAAGCTCGCCGAGCGTTACGGACTTCGGCGTGCCATCGCACGCCCTCGTCTGACCGTCTACCTACGCCAACTGTGGGAACGACGGCACTTCGTCATGACGTACGCGACCTCGCGCAACGTCTCGAAGTACAGCACCTCAGCCCTGGGCCAACTCTGGCAGGTCCTGACGCCCCTGCTCAACGCGGCGATCTACTGGCTGATGTTCGGCGTGATCCTGGGCGCCCGGGGCAACATGGACCCCAACGTCTACATCGCCTTCCTCGTCACCGGGGTGTTCGTCTTCACCTACACCCAGCGCTCGGTGACCAGCGGCGCGAAGTCGATCTCCGGAAACCTGTCGCTCATCCGCGCCCTGCACTTCCCCAGGGCCGCGCTTCCCCTGGCCTACACGATCCAGGAGTTCCAGCAGGTCCTGATCTCCATGGGCGTGCTGATGGTGCTCGTGCTGGTCACCGGCCAGCCGATCACCTGGATGTGGCTGCTGATCCCGGTCGCCCTGCTGCTGCAGACGATGTTCAACATCGGCGCCAGCATGGTCCTGGCCAGGGTCGGCTCGACCGCACGTGACCTGAACCAGCTGCTGCCCTTCATCACGCGCACCTGGCTCTACGCCTCCGGGGTGTTCTTCTCCATCCAGGACAGGGTCGTCGCCCAAGGGCACATGCCCCAGTGGATCGCCGACCTCATGTACTTCAACCCGGCGGCCTCCTACATCGAACTGATGCGCGACCTGCTCATCCAGTTCCACCCCACCCGCCCCTGGGTGTGGTTCACCTGCATATTCTGGGCACTGTTCGCCCTGATCGGTGGCTTCTGGTACTTCTGGCGAGCCGAGGAGAAGTACGGCCGTGGCTGAGTTGACCGAGGAGCTGCCCCAAGTGAAGGCCGACAAGCCTGCCGTCCCCAGCACGGACGTCAGAGTGCATCCCGCTCCGGAGAAGGCTCCACACCCCCGCGCGGGCACCCCGACGGTCATCGTGGACGACCTGCACATCATCTACCGCGTGTACGGCGCGGCCTCGGACAGCGAGAAGGGCAACGCCGCCAACGCCCTGATGCGCCTGGTCAAGCGCCAGGGAAGGCCGGAGATGAAGGAGGTGCACGCCGTACGGGGAGTGTCCTTCGTCTCCTACCACGGCGACGCCATCGGCATCATCGGCCGCAACGGCTCGGGCAAGTCGACACTGCTGCGCGCCATCGCCGGACTGCTGCCGCCGCACTCGGGCGCGGTCTACACCGACGGCCAGCCCTCCCTGCTCGGCGTCAACGCCGCGTTGATGCGCGAACTGACCGGCGAGCGCAACATCGTCCTCGGCTGCTACGCCATGGGCATGACCCCCTCCCAGGTCAAGGAGAGGTACGACGACATCGTCGACTTCTCCGGCATCGGAGAGTTCGTCCAGTTCCCCATGTCCACCTACTCCTCGGGCATGGGCGCCAGGCTCCGCTTCGCCATCGCCTCGGCCAAGGCCCACGACGTGCTGCTCATCGACGAGGCCCTGGCGACCGGCGACCGCGACTTCAAGCGCAAGAGCCAGGAGCGCATCATGCAGATGCGCGAGGAGGCGGGCACCGTCTTCCTCGTCGCCCACAACCTCGACGTGATCGAGGAGACCTGCAACCGCGTCATCTGGCTGCACAAGGGCAAGATCAAGATGGACGGCGACCCCAAGACGGTCCTCGCCGCCTACAACGCCTGAGACACCTATGTGATCACCTGACAGGGCAGGATGAGGAGCGACCAAGAACTACGCTCCCATCGGAGGTGAATCCGTGTCCTCACGGCCACCGATTCCTTATGAGTTCCTGCCCCAGGTTCCCGCGCTGACCGTCGAGAGTGACGACGTCCGCGACGGCGAGACCCTGTCCCTGACCCACGTGTTCGACCGGTGGGGGTCCAACGGGCAGAACGTCTCTCCGCACCTGCGCTGGTCGGGCGCCCCGGAGGGCACCCTCAGCTACGCGGTGACCTGTTTCGACCCCGACGCCCCCACCGGCAGCGGGTTCTGGCACTGGCTGCTGTTCGACATCCCCGCCGACGTGACCGAGCTGCCCGCGGGCGCGGGTGGCCCGGACACCACCTTCGGCGTGCACGGCCGCAACGACTACTCCATCAACGCCTACGGCGGCGCCGCCCCGCCGCCCGGCTGGCCGCACCGTTACGTCTTCGCGGTGCACGCCCTGGACGTGGAGAAGCTCGACGTGAGCCCCGACTCCCCGCCCGCGGTCGTCGGCTTCAACATCACCGCCCACACCGTGGCCCGCGGCTACATCGCCCCGGTCTACGAGAACTGACCCGTCCCCAGGCGGGCACCGGCGTGTCGCGTCACGACCGCCGGCGTCCCGCCTGGTCGGCGGCGCGCCACCTCGGGACGAGCCACACCGGACGGCAATTGACGGACATCGTGATCGACGTTCCGCTATGATTCGAACGTTGTTTCGATCCGAGGAAGTCGTCATGGAGTGGGAGCGCGCGATGCGAGAGTTGTCGGCCGCGATCGACCACCTGGCCACAGAGGACCCGTCCGAGATTCCACGCCTGCAACTCGCCGAGCAGCTCATCGAGCTGCACTGGCAGATGGCCAGGCTCCAGGCCCAGATCGCCCGCCGTACCTCCGTCCGCCCCCCGCGCCCCCAGGACCCGCAGAACCTCTGATCCACCGCGGAAAGCGATCAACACGGAGGGCAGCGGGAAACGCACCGGCCGGAAACCCCTTCCGGCCGACCGATCAGGCCGTCAACCGCCGGGCCAGGGGCACGCGCTCGGCCAGTGAGGGTTCGAAGGGGAAGCGGTCGGCGAACGCGGGGCGCAGATCGGTCAGCCAGACCGCCTTCGGGTCATACTCCGCGAAGAAGGGCTGTCCGACCAGACCGGGGTCACGCGCCTGGATGAGGTGGAGCACGAAGACCTTCCTGCCCTCGACCTCCGTGACACCGTCCACGCACACCTTGCCCGGCGTCGCCGACATGGACGGCCCCCGCACCGTACGGCACAGCCCCGAGACGCTCGCGTAGGCTTCCCTGAAGATCTCGTACCCCCTGGCCAGGGGAACCGCGAAGTAGTCCTGGGGCCCCGTGTCCCGCTCGACGAACATGTAGTACGGCACCATGCCCATCGTCTGCTGGGCACGCCACATGGACGCCCAGGTCTCGGGGTGGTCGTTGATGGACCTGATCAGCGGGGCCTGGGTCCTCACCACCGCGCCCGTCGCACGGATCCGCTCGACGGCGGTCCTGACGACGGGCGGCTCCATCTCGCGGGGGTGCGAGAAGTGCGCCATGAAGGCCAGGTTCTTGCCGGCCTCGACCACGGAGGCGAACAGGCGCAGCGTGTCGTCGGCGTCCGGATCGGACACGAAGCGCTGCGGCCAGTAGGCCAGCGACTTGGTGCCGATGCGGATCGACTCCAGCTGCTCAAGGTCGAGCAACGGCTCCAGATAGCGCCTGAGCACCGGCTCCCCCATGATCATGGGGTCGCCGCCGGTGATCAGCACCCCGGTCACCTCGGGATGCTCCTTCAGGTAGCCGACCAGGCTCGCGACGTCGCCCGAGGCGAACTTCAGGTCGGGCTCGCCGATGAACTGGGCCCATCGGAAGCAGTAGGTGCAGTAGGCGTGGCAGGTCTGTCCTTGTTTGGGGAAGAAGAGGACAGTCTCTGGATATTTGTGCTGCATTCCAGGCACCGGGTCGTTCCCGACACGGGGGACGTTGAGGTTGAGCTGCCCCGCGGGATGCGGGTTGAGCCGCTGCCTGACCTCGTGCGCCGCGGCCTGGACCTCTCCCTGGGGAGCCTCCTCCCTCAGCAGGGTGGCCAGCCGGGAGACGTCGGCCTCGGGCAGCATGTCCGGCTGGGGGAAGACCAGCCGGTAGAGGGGGTCGTCGGGCGCCGCCGCCCAGTCGATGAGCTCGTCGACCACGTAGGCGTTCGTGCGAAAGGGCAGCACGGTCGCGACCGCCCTGACCCGGATCCGGCTCTCCTCGTCGAGTCCGGCCCGTCGCAACAGGCCGTCGAGGTGTTTCGCGGTGTAGGCGCGAAACCCGCGCACCACGCTCTCTTGTACGCTCACTAAGTTTTACCTCCGATTTTTGTTGCTTTTGACGTAAACCTCTCCCGCTTCTCGCGCGTCGTTGGCGCTTATATACCCGGACGTAACCAGCTCAGCGGCCGGTTCCCCGGTTCGTCATTTCTTTGCCATCCACCATCGCGATATATCTCGAATAGTCGTACAATCGCCCCATGACCTCCCCAGAACCCACATCTCGGTTCGCTCCCCTGTCCCCCATGTCACGGGACCCCGGCCTCAACGGCGCCAACGGCGCCGGCCCCACCCTGCGCGCCTCAGACGCCGACCGCGACCAGGTGGCGACCGTACTGGCCGAGGCCCTCGCCTCGGGGCGCCTCACCAGCGTCGAGCACGCCGACCGTCTTGAGGCGACCTACTCCGCCGTCACGGTCGGCGAACTCGCCCCGATCATCCACGACCTGCCGGAGGTCACGACCCCGTCCGGCGGTCTGGGCGCCCAGAACCAGGAGGTCAGCGCGGTCTTCAGCAAGGTCGTCAGGAGCGGCCGGTGGATCGCGGGCCGCCACACGAAGCTGTCCTCCACCTTCGGCGCGCTGATCGTCGACCTGTCCGACGCGGTACTGCCCGGCCGGGAGATCACCCTGGAGGTCACCTCCCTGTTCGGCAAGCTGATCGTCAGGGTTCCCGAGAACGCCCACGTCATCGACGAGGTCGGCGCGCTGTTCGCCAAGCGCGGCATCTCCGGCGGGGTCGGCTCCGGCAACGGCCCCGTCATCAGGGTCACCGGCAAGGCGACCTTCGGTAAGATCATCGTCTCCAGGGAGCGAAGCGACTGGAACCTCCCGGACAGGCCCTAGCCCCTCCGTGAGAGGCCTGGGAAACACGCCCCGGTCCCCCCGACTGCGTCGTTCACCACGGAGCACGCCTACGATGCGGACAAACCATCCCGCACGAGGTGACCGCTTGCCCGAAACCGAGGCTCCCCGCGCCGCAGCGGCCGCCCCGCACGCCTCCTCACATGCCGCTTCGCAGGACATGGCGCCCATAGCCCTCGACGCGATGGGCGGCGACCACGCTCCCCACGAGATCGTGGCGGGAGCCGTACAGGCCGTCAGGGAGCACGGGATCGGCGTGGTGCTCGTCGGCGCGCCGCGCCCCCTCCAGGAGGCGCTCTCCCTCCACGACGCGACCGCCGAGATCCCGATCGTCCGCGCCGAGGAGGCGCTCGCCATGGACGAGGGCGCCCTGGCCAGCCTGCGCCGCCCCCGCTCCAGCATCGCCGTCGCCTGCCACCTCGTACGGCGCGGCGAGGCGTCGGCCGTGGTCTCCGCCGGATCGACCGCGGGCATCGTGGCCACCGGCAAACTCAGGCTCCGTGGCCAGCAGGGAGTGCTCAGACCGGCCATCGCCGTCGCCCTGCCGACCCTGCCCTCCCCGACCATCCTGCTGGACGCCGGGGCGAACGCCGAGGTCAAGCCGGAGATGCTCGTGCAGTTCGCCCACCTCGGCGCGGCCTACGCCGAGACCGCGCTGCGGATCGAGGACCCCAGGATCGGCCTGCTGACCATCGGCAGCGAACCGGAGAAGGGCAACAAGCTCGTCAAACGGGCCCACGAACTGCTCTCCGCCGCCCCCGGCCTGAACTTCACCGGCAACGTCGAGGGCCACGACCTGCTCACCGGAACCGTCAACGTCATCGTCACCGACGGATTCACCGGCAACGTCGCGCTCAAGACCATGGAGGGCAGCGTCCGCTACGCCTTCGCCGAACTGCGCGGGACGATCCAGGAGAGCCCCGTCGCCAGGGTCGGCGGCATGCTGCAACGCGGCCGCATCAAGCGGTTGCAGCGCCGTCTCGACCCCGAGGTGCACGGCGGCGCCGTACTGCTCGGCCTGAACGGCACGGTGGTCATCGCGCACGGCGCCTCCCAGGCCACCGGCGTGAGCGCCGCGTGCGTGCTGGCGGCGGAGCTGGCCAGAACCGGCGTGGTCGGCCGCGTCGGCGAACGCCTGGCCGCGCACCGTCCCCATCGTCTGTGGTGACGCCCCAGGCGTTCCTCATCCCCGTATGGTGGGATTCGCACCGACCTCGGGGGGACGACACGTGGAGCAGCTGGCCGACCGAGGGCTGACCACGGCCGAAATCGCCGAACGCACGGCCCGGGGACAGGTCAACGAGGTGAGCAGGCGGTCGAGCAGGTCGCTGTCGGCGATCGTCCGCGCCAACGTCCTCACCCTGTTCAACGCGGTGATCGCCGCGCTCTGGGTCCTGATCATGATCTTCGGACAGTGGCAGGACGGCCTCTTCGGGCTGGTGATCGTCGCCAACTCCGCGATCGGCATCGTCCAGGAGTTACGGGCCAAGCGCACCCTCGACCGGCTCGCCGTCGTCAACGAGGCCCCGGTCAGGGTCAGAAGGAACGGCGCGGAGACCGAGATCCCGCCCAGGAAGGTCGTGCTCGGCGACCTGATCCTGCTCTGCCCCGGCGACCGCCTGCTGGTCGACGGCGAGATCACGGGCTCCGGCGGCCTGGAGATCGACGAATCCCTGCTCACCGGGGAGGCCGACCCGGTGCACAAGGCCGTCGGCGACCAGGTGCTCTCCGGCAGCTTCGTGGTCGCGGGCACCGGGTCCTATGTCGCGACCAAGGTCGGTGACGACGCCTACGCCGCCAAACTCGCCCAGGAGGCCAGCGCCTTCGGCCTGGCGCACTCCGAACTGCGCGCGGGTGTCACCAGGTTCATCAAGTACATCACCTGGCTGGTCGTCCCCATCGGCATGCTGCTCACCTGGAGCCAGCTCAACAAGGCGGAGGACTTCGGCCAGGCCGTCACCGGCGCCGTCGCGGGCATCGTCACCATGATCCCCGAAGGGCTGGTGCTGATGACGAGCATCGCCTTCGCCGTCGGCGTCGTCCGGCTCGGCCGCCGCCGCTGCCTGGTCCAGGAACTCCCCGCGATCGAGATCCTGGCCCGGGTCGACGTGCTCTGCCTCGACAAGACCGGCACCCTCACCGCGGGCGGCATGAACCTGGCCGAGGTGCGTTCCCTCGCCGACGACCCGCTCACCCCCTCGCTCACCACTGAGGCCCTGGCCGCGCTCGCCAACCTGGAGGAGACCCCCAACCCGACCGTCCAGGCCATCAGGGTCGCCCACCCCTCCCCGCCCGGCTGGCACGCGACCACGGCCGTCCCCTTCTCCTCGGCCCGCAAGTGGAGCGGAGCGGAGTTCGCCGGCAAGGGCGCCTGGGTCCTCGGCGCCGCCGACGTCCTGCTCACCCCCGAGACCCCCGGGTACGGCCAGGCCGCCGACCTGGCCGCGACCGGCCTGCGCGTGCTCGCCCTCGGCAGGGTCGCCACCCTGAACGACCCCGTGGGCTCCGTCGAGCCCCGGGCCCTCGTCGTGCTCGAACAGCGCATCCGCCCCGAGGCCGCCGACACCCTGCGCTACTTCGCCGAACAGGGTGTCGCCATAAAGATCATCTCGGGGGACAACCCCGAGTCCGTCTCCGCCATCGCCACCGCTCTCGGCGTCCCCGGCGGGCGCGACGCGGTCGACGCCCGCACTCTGCCGGAGGACGACCCGGACAAACTCTCCGAGATCCTCGACACGAACACCGTCTTCGGCCGAGTGACCCCGCACCAGAAACGGCTCTTCGTCAGCGCCCTGCAGTCCAGGGGCCACACGGTCGCGATGACCGGCGACGGCGTCAACGACGTCCTGGCCCTCAAGGACGCCGACCTCGGTGTGGCGATGGGCTCCGGCAGCGGCGCGACCAGGGCGGTCGCCCAGATCGTGTTGATGGACGACGACTTCACCAGCCTGCCCTCCGTGGTCGGCGAGGGCAGACGGGTGCTGGCCAACATCGAACGCGTCTCCAGCCTCTTCCTCACCAAGACCTTTTACGCGCTCGTCCTGTCGCTGCTCGCAGGAATCTTCGGGCTCGCCTTCCCGTTCACCCCCCGGCACTCCACGCTGGTCAACGCGCTGACCATCGGTGTCCCCGCCTTCTTCCTCGCGCTCGCGCCGAGCAGCGAACGGGCCAAACCGGGGTTCGTGCCCCGGGTGCTCCGCCTGGCGATCCCCTGGGGAGTGGTCTGCGCGCTGGCCGTCCACCTGTCGTACCTCCTGGCCGAGACCCGCGGCGCGACCCCGGAGGAGAGCCGTACCGCGGCCGTCATCACCCTCTTCCTGGTGACCTGGTGGGCGCTGGTCCTGATCGCCAGGCCGTACCTGTGGTGGCGCGTCACACTGGTCGGGGCCATGGTGGTGCTGTTCGCGCTCTCCCTCGCCGTACCGTTCACCCGCGAGTTCTTCGCGCTCACCCTCAGCGACCCCGCCGACGACGTGGTCTCGATCGCGATCAGCGTGGTCGCCGCGCTCGCCCTGACGATCGTCTTCCGGGTCATGCGACCGGTCGATAAATCGCCGGTTCAGGACAGACCAACCGATACCCTTGAGGTATGACCGACCCGCAACTCGTGCTCACCGAGCGCGTCCAGCAGGCGCTGGGCGCCGCCTTCGGTGCTGAGTCCACCGACGCAGACCCGCTGATCCGTCCCTCGCAGTTCGCCGACTACCAGGCGAACGTCGCGATGAGTCTGAGCAAGCGACTGCGACGAGCCCCGCGGGAGGTCGCCCAGGAGATCGCCGACCGGCTCACCGACTTCCCCGGCACCGTCGAGGTCAGCGGCCCCGGCTTCCTGAACATCACCCTCTCCGACGACTGGATCACCGCCCAGGCCAACGAGTCGCTCGCCGACCCGCGCACGGGCGTGGCCCTGACCGGCTCCCCGCAGACCGTGGTCATCGACTACTCCGCGCCGAACGCCGCCAAGGAGATGCACGTCGGCCACCTGCGCACGACCATCGTCGGCGACGCGCTGGCCCGTGTCCACGAGCACATCGGCAACCGGGTCGTCCGGCAGAACCACCTGGGTGACTGGGGCACCCCCTTCGGCATGCTCATCGAGCACCTGCTCGACATCGGCGAGAAGGCCGCCGTCGCCCAGCTGGAGGCGGGCGAGGGCAACGCCTACTACCAGGCGGCCAGGTCCAAGTTCGACTCCGACCCGGAGTTCAACCAGCGCGCCCGCTCCCGGGTCGTCACCCTCCAGGCCGAAGAGCCGGAGACCATGCGGCTGTGGCACATCTTCATGAACGCCACCGTCCGCTACTTCAACAAGGTCTACACCCAGCTCGGCGTCACGCTGACCGACGACGACATCGCCGGCGAGAGCATGTACAACCCCGTGCTCGCCCAGGTCTGCGACGAGCTCCAGGAGCGCGGCATCGCCGTCGTCAGCGACGGCGCGCTGTGTGTCTTCCCGCCCGGCTTCACCGGGCGCGAGGGCCAGCCGCTCCCCTTCATGATCCGCAAGAGCGACGGCGGGTACGGCTACGCCACCACCGACATGGCCACGATCCGCTACCGCGTCCAGGACCTCAAGGCCGACCGGCTCCTCTACGTGATCGGCGCGACCCAGGCCCAGCACATGTCGATGCTGTTCGCCTCCGCCAAGATCGCCGGATGGCTGCCCGACCACGTCCACGCGGAGCACGTCCAGATCGGCAGCGTGCTCGGCAGCGACGGCAAGATGTTCAAGACCCGTAGCGGCGAGTCGGTCAAACTCCTCGAACTCCTCAACGAGGCAGAGGTCCGCGCCGCCGAGGTCATCCGCGACAGCGACTACGGCGACGAGGAGCGCAGGGAGATCGCCCACGCCGTCGGCATAGGCGCGGTCAAGTACGCCGACCTGTCGGTCAGTCACGACAGCGAGTACGTCTTCGACTTCGACCGCATGCTCGCCCTGACCGGCAACACCGGCCCCTACCTGCAGTACGCCCAGGCGCGGATCCGCTCCATCTTCCGCAAGGGCGAGGTCGACCCGGCGCAGGCGACCGGTCCGATCGTCATCGGCCACCCGGCCGAACGGGCCCTGGCGCTGCGACTGCTCGGGTTCGGTGCCGCCGTCGCGGAGATGGCCGAAAGCTCCGCTCCGCACAAGCTCGCCGCCTACCTCTTCGACACCGCCAGCGCCTTCACGACGTTCTTCGAGAACTGCCCCGTCCTGAAGAGCGACGTCGACCCGGCCGTGCGCGCCTCCCGGCTCGCCCTGTGCGCCCTCACCCTGCGTGTCCTGGACACCGGTCTGGGCCTGCTCGGCGTCCCGGTACCCGACCGTATGTGAGCCGTTCCGCCGGATGATCACCTCGATTCGGCAAATCGAGGTGATCATCCGGCAAAGTTCGATTCGGCGCGCCTCCCGAGGGGGATGACCGAATCGCACTACGCTGGCGCGGTCATCGGTCACAACTTCGGAGAGTTCTCTGCCTTGAGCATGGACCTGACCGCGAACCCTCACGCCAAGACGGAGTTGCACCGCTACGCCGAGGCGCTCCTGACGAACCTGGCCGCCGACGCCACCTGCTCCACGATTCCCGCCCCCACGAGCTCGACGAACGTTCCCGGCTACTGGCTGTCCCCCGCCGTCGAGGCCCTGCTGCTCCTCCTGCGGGGACAGGACGCCGTCGAACCGCTCGGCCGCGCCGCCCAACTCGACGATCGGCGCACCGCCCTGTTCCTGTGTCTCTCCCTGGCCCTGTGCGGGCAGGGCGAACGCATCCACGCCTCCTGGATGGGCACCGCCTTCGGCGAACTGTCCCTCGACCGTCCGGTGTCCCACGGCCAGCGCGCGCTCTGGCTCGCCGCCGCCCAGGGGGCGTACGGCCCGGCGGGCAAGATCTTCGTGCTCCGCAAACTCGACGCGGTCGCCGTACCCTCACGATCCGAACCCGCCAGATGGTTGAGCGCGCTGACCCCGCACGAACCGTCGATGGTCGTGCCGCCCTCGCTGGTCGACTTCCCCGAACTGGCCGAGTTCCCCGAGTTGGCGCAGCCGGTCCAGGCCTCCGCCCAGCTCGCCCGCCTGCTCGGCCGCTGCACCGAGATCACCACGACCAGGGCCGCCGGCACGGGCCGTACGTCACGCGCCCTGTGGTCGGCGGAGGAGACCCTGACCGTACTGCGCGGCCTGGTGCGGCCGGAGCGCGTCGTGAAGGGACCGCAGCGGCCGGAGAAGCCGCTCACCGAGCACCTGCTGGACGACCTGCGACCCTCCTCCGACCCGGCCCTCGCGGCCATCGCGCTGCACGTCGCCGCGCCGATCGTACGGACCGCCGCGGAGAGCCTGACCAGGGCCACGCAGGTGGCGCCGCCCGAGTCGGTCTCCATCCCGCTCCTCGGTCACCGGGTGATCCTGCGGCCCTCGGGTCCCGACCCCGAATCCCTGGCCGCCGCCGAACGGCACATCGCCGTGGAAGGCGTGCAGACCCTGGGCAAGCCCTGGCTCGCCTACTCCCTGCTGGCCCTGGCGGTGACCGCCCTGGTCGTCGCGGCCGTCACCCCGGCCACGCTGCCCTCCGCCGTGCTGGCACTACTGCTGGCCGCGGGAGGGGCGCACCAGCTCTGGTCGCGCCGCCGACGTGAGCGGGCGGACGCCGAATATGTCACGAAGCAGCTCTCCGAGCTGCGGGAACTGGCCGACGGCGCGGTGTGGGCCCTGCACGAGTACGCCCGTGAGGCCGACAAACGCGCCCAGGGAGCCACCTCCGACCTGGCGGAACTCACCCGCCTGCTGCGCAGGGGCCCCCGGGCCGCCTAGCCGTACGGCCTCACACGACCCGGGGCACCGCTGTGACTTCGGGGATCAGGCGGTGGTGATCTCCACATCCGCGGGGGCCAGCAGGAAGACTTTCTCCGCGATGCGCTCGATGTGCCCCTCGCAGCCGTAGGCCAGCCCCGCCGCGAAGTCCACCATTCTTGTGGCTTCCGCGGTGCTCATGCAATTGACATCCATGATGACGGTCTGGCCTTCACGGAAGTGCTTGCCGATGATCGGAGCGTCGTTGTACTTACGCGGAGTGAGCATGACGATGCGGGAGGGCTCGACGACGGCACGCCAGCGCTTGGCCGCACGCTCCGAGGCCGGCTGCCAATCCTCGCCCTCGACCTCGTCCTCGTAGTCGTAGGCCTCGTCGTAGTCCTCAGCTCCACCCAGCCCCAGGTAGCTCGCCACCTTACGCACTGCCCCCATCGGCTTGTCCTTTCCTACAGGACCGCGCCGTACTCGGCCTGTCCCTACAACCTTGGACGTTAACCGACGAAGTAAGGTTCGCCGCGCGACACGCCCAGCGCATATTCCCACTTTGTACGGCTAGCGCACCGGTCCTGTCTGGCCTCTCTACCCGCTTTGGGCTGCTTATCTCCCACATGGCTAGAGTTACGCCATGCATATATACACAGTTGATTCGTTTACTGATCAATTTTTCAAGGGCAACCCGGCGGGGGTCTGTATACTCGATAACCCCACGCCGGACGGCTGGATGCAGGACCTCGCCGCGGAGATGCGGCACTCCGAGACCGCGTTCCTGCTCGGCGGACAGCCCGGCGAGCCGTACTCCCTGCGTTGGTTCACGCCGAAGACCGAGGTTGATCTTTGCGGTCACGCGACGCTGGCCGCGGCGCATGTGCTCTACTCCACCGGGCCCACGCCGGACACCCTCAGGTTCAGCACCAGGAGCGGAATCCTGTCCACGACCAGGGAGAACAACGGCCTGATCAGCATGGACTTCCCCGGTAAGACCCTTGAGGAGGTCTCCCCTCCCGAAGGGCTACTGGAGGCACTCGGGGTCGAGCCCCGGTGGGTCGGTAAGAACGTCTGGGACTATCTGGTCGAGGTCGAGTCCGAGGAGGCGGTACGGGCCGCCTCTCCCGACCTCCGCGCGCTGGAGGCCGTGGACGCGAGAGGGATCATCGTCACGGCCCAAGCATCGCAGCCTGGCGTGGACTACGTCTCCCGGTTTTTCGCCCCCCGGGTCGGCATCCCGGAGGACCCGGTGACCGGTTCGGCCCACTGTGCTCTGGCGCCTTGGTGGTCGAGCCGGCTCGGCTCGGACACGTTGCTCGGCGCCCAGCTGTCCGAGCGTGGCGGCCTGGTTCGCACGACCGTACGGGGAGACCGGGTGGAGCTGGCCGGCCGAGCGGTAACCGTCCTGTCCGGCGAACTCCACGCCCTCCCGCCCCGCTCCTGAAACAAAAAAGGGGCAGCTACCGCCGCCCCTCAAACACCCACACGCACCCCAAAGCCAGGCATACACAAAAAAGGGGCGGCCTTCGCCACCCCACACCCAGGGAACAACCCCAACAGCCACACACAAAAAACGGGGGGCGGCCCACAGCCACCCCCACACACCACCCCAAAAACAAAAAAAAAGGGGGGGCCACCCCAAAGGATGACCCCCCACAAAAGATTGTCCGGCGGCGACCTACTCTCCCACACCGTCCCCGGTGCAGTACCATCGGCGCTGAA